>CAZWAF010000017.1:0-19956 GCA_964631795.1 uncultured Flavobacterium sp.
ATCTCTTCAAGTGGAAGGTTTCAAAAAAGCAGTTTTTTTGAAAAAATACTACCCTTACGCTTGTTCTGGAAACGGAATTTCATAGTGAAGTCAAAACTTGAATTGGAAATGTAAGGGTGGAGATTTTTTCAAAAACCCGGAGGGCTTGAACTGGCTTTTTTGAAATCCTTCCGCTTAACTTTGCTGTCTTTTTTTTATTTTTTTTGGAGTCGGGACTTTCTCGTCAACGTCTTATTCGTGGTCGCTACCCTGGTCTTCTTTTGGAAATGGGACTTTCTTGTTTACCTTTTCTTTTACGACCTTATTCCACGGTCTTTCTTGATTACTTTGACATCACTCGTGTCAAACACCCCCAAGCACCGCAGGAAAAATAAAAACGGAGCTTTAGCGGAGTTTTTATTTTTTCCGAGGAGCGCAGTGGCGGTGTTGCGGCCGTAGCCAGCCGCCACAGGACCGGGAACGAAGCGGAGCCACAGAATCAAACTTGAATTTCAACCTATTCTTTCTGTGGCGAAGTGGAGAGAAGGGACTGTGTGCGTTTGACGGAAGCGTACTAAAAAGTCAACGGAGGCGGACATAATTCCAAATCAACTTTCTTATGGAAACTAAACTGTCAGGTTGCCTAAAAGCTTCTGTTCCGCCGGAGTGTTCCTTATCCAAGGGCAAAGCGACAGCGGAGCCACGCGCACCGGCTGGCTACCGAGCAACCGCCGAAACACTAAGGGGCGGCAGACGCAAATACTGCCGGAATGAATGGAGCGGAACGGAGTGTGACTGTGTAGCGGAGCGGAACAGGCACGTGGAGTGAAGCGAAATGAATGAGGCGGTATGCGGATGCAGTAGCCCCGCCGAACGCAGGAAGAGAGCGTGTGAAGACGAGGGGGAGGAAGCGAAAAAGCTGCCTGCCCTTTTCGGGGCTGGCAGCTTTTTGGCTGACGACCGAACTGCGGAACGGAGGAAGGAGGCTTTTTCTGCCGACGACCGACTGGAGCAGCCGAGCGGAACAAAGCGAACGACCGGAGAGAGACCTATAGATTGCCTCCCTCTTTATTGAGAACTTCTTTTGGAAATGAAACTTTTTCCTTTTACTCCTAGTTTCAAACAATTTAATTCTATTAAAAAACCTCTTTGCCTTTTTTAATTTTGACAAAGAGGTTTTTATTTGACTTACAGTTTAATACTTATTGCTTAATTATTTGTTTTACTATATAAGCATTTTCCGTTTCTATGTAAAAATAATAGATTCCTGTTGGTAAATTGTTTAGTTGAACAGTGGTAGAGTTTGAAGTTTGGGGATTATTGATGGTTTTAACTAATTTCCCACTGTTGTCATACACCTTTACTTTTTCTACCAAAACATTAGTGATATTTACTTCTTCTTTGGCAGGATTAGGATATAGTATCATATTTTTAAAAGCGATGTCCTCAATACCAAGGTTTGAATTAACGGTAATAATCACAGTAGTTGTGCCTGTGCCGTAGCTGTTTGTAGCTGTAACAGTATATATGGCTTGCGAAGAAGCAACTGTGGGCGTACCGCTAATAATTCCTGTTGTTGTATCGAAACTTAAACCTGTTGGCAGGCTTGGAGATATTGAATAACTATCAACCGGTGAACCTGTATTTGTTGGTTGCAAAGGCATTACAGCAGTTCCTACTGTATAGGCTTGTAGGGTTGTGTAACTTATTGCAGGTTTTACACCTACTATTGTTAAAACCACAGTAGTTGTACCTGTGCCATAGCTGTTGGTAGCGGTAATTGTATAAGTTGTTTGTGGCGAAGCAACCATAGGTGTACCACTTACTACTCCAGTAGCAGGATCGATTGACAAACCTTGAGGCAATTTTTGTGAAACGAAATACCCTCCGTTAATCTTTCTTATTTTATTACTATAAGTATCAGCTACATAAACATTACCCGAAGCATCTACCTCTACACCAGATGGCATACTAAAACTGGCAGAACTGCCGCTGCCATCAACAGAACCTGTCTTTCCACTTCCTGCTAATGTACTGACCATGCCAGACGGGGAGATTTTCCTTATTTTATTATTATCGGTGTCAGCCACATAAACATTGCCTGAAGTATCCACAGCTACACCATTTGGCTTATTAAAACTAGCGGAACTGCCACTGCCGTCAGCAGATCCTTGTGCCCCGCTTCCTGCTAATGTGCTTACCATACCCGTAGGGGATATTTTTCTTATTTTATGATTGTTTTTATCAGCCACATAAACGTTCCCAGAAGCATCAACAGCCACACCTTCTGGAAAATTAAAAGTGGCAGAACTGCCAATGCCGTCAGCAGATCCTTGTTTCCCACTTCCTGCTAATGTGCTTACCGTACCTATAGGAGATATTTTTCTTATTTTATTATTCATATCAACCACATAAACATTCCCTGAAGTATCAACAGCTACATCATCTGGAAAAGAAAAACTAGCAGAACTGCCACTACCGTCAGTAGATCCGTATTCCCCGCTTCCTGCCAATGTGCTTACCATACCCATAGGGGATATTTTTCTTATTTTATGATTGTTTTTATCAGCCACATAAACATTGCCTGAAGCATCCACGGCTACACCATTTGGATTATAAAAACTAGCAGAACTGCCAATGCCGTCAGCTGAGCCTGCCACCCCGCTTCCTGCTAGTGTGGTTACCTCACCTGTCGGGGATATTTTTCTTATTTTATTATTGTTTTTATCAGCCACATAAACATTGCCTGAAGCATCCACGGACACAGCATTTGGCAAATTAAAACTAGCTGAGCTGCCATTGCCGTCAGCAGAGCCTGGTGTCGTTCTTCCTGCAAAAGTTGAGACTAAACCATAAGTAATTGCGCCCCCTGTATTGATGGGCGTTAGTGAGCTTATAACCGTCCCCACCGAATAATTCTGTGGCGTAGTGTAACTGATATTAGGTGCTGGCGGATTAACAGTTATAAAAATGTCTGTTGACGATGATCCGAAATTATTGCTTGCTGTAACTGTACAAGAAGTTGTGGTAACTGAAGTAGGTGTTCCACTTATAATACCGGTCAATGCATTAAAATTTAGGCCTGTCGGTAAATTTGAACTAATTGAATAACTCATTGCAATACCTCCGGTATTTGTTGGTTGAATAGGTGTTATTGCCACACCTAAAGTATATATTTGAGGGGTATTATAACTTATAGCAGGTTTCAATCCTACCTCAATCACAACTACAGTTGAAGATGCTCCGAAATCATTACTTGCTGTAACTGTATAAGAATTCTGTGCAGTAACGGCAGTGGGTGTACCACTTATAATACCGGTTGAAGTATTAAAATTTAGACCTGTTGGTAAATTTGGACTAATTGAATAAATCATTGCTACACTACCTGTATTTGTAGGTTGAATAGGTGATATTGCTACACCTACGGCATAGATTTGAGGCGTATCGTAACTAATAGAAGGTTTTGATCCAACCTTAATGACAATCGTAGTTAAATCTACACCATAAGTATTACTTGCTGTAACTGTATAAGCAGTTTGACTAGCGGCGGTAGGAGTCCCACTTATAGCACCTGTTGAAGTATTAAAATTTAGACCTATTGGTAAATTTGGACTAATTGAATAACTCATTACGATACCTCCGGTGTTTGTAGGCTGAACAGGTGTTATTGCCGTACCTAATATATAAATCTGAGGTGTATTATAACTAATTGCAGGTTTTAATCCTACCTCAATTGCAACCATAGCTGAAGCTGTTCCAGAACTATTACTGGTAGTAATTGTATAAGAAGTTTGCGCAGTAACAGCAGTAGGTATGCCACTGATAATTCCCGTGGAGTGATCAATTGACAAACCTAGGGGCAATTGTGGGGAAATAGTATATCCTTCTCCTAAAGCAACAATCTTTCTTACTTTATCATTATTAGAATCAGACACATAAATATTTCTAGAAGCATCCACCACTACGCCACTTGGTAAAGCAAAGCTGGCGGAGCTACCACTGCCATCAGCAGAACCAGACATCCCATTTCCGGCTAATGTACTTACGATACCCGAAGGGGAGATTTTTCGTATTGAGTGATTGGCAGCTACATAAACATTACCTGAATTATCGACAGACACAGCAAGCGGTGCATTAAAATTAGCAGAGCTGCCACTGCCGTCAGCAGATCCTTGTAGCCCACTTCCAGCAAATGTACTTACTACACCAGTAGATGTAATTTTTCTTATTTTATTATTACCTGAGTCAGCCACATAAACGTTACCCGAGGCGTCAATGGCTATACCATTTGGATAATTAAAACAGGCAGAACTGTAACTCCCGTCAGCAGAGCCTTTCACCCCGCTTCCAGCGAATGTGCTTACCAAACCCGCTGGGGATATTTTCCTTATTTTATTATTATATGGATCAGCAACGTAAACATTGCCCGAAGCATCAACGGCTACACCACTTGGGCGATCAAAACTAGCGGAACTGCCACTGCCGTCAGCAGATCCTTGTACCCCGCTTCCGGCAAATGTGCTTACCGAACCCGCTGGGGATATCTTCCGTATTTTATTATTATATGTATCAGCCACGTAAACATTGCCTGCAGCGTCCAAAGCTATCCCTTTTGGCGCATTAAAACTGGCAGAGCTTCCATTTCCGTCAACAGAACCAGGCATATCACTACCCGCTAATGTGCTTACCGAGCCTATCGCGGAGATTTTTCTAATTTTATTGCCCCAATAATCAGCAACGTAAACATTGCCCGAAGCATTAATGGCTATACCAAATGGCTTGCTAAAACTTGCTGAACTACTGCTGCCATCGGCAGAACCAATCTCCCCGCTTCCTGCAAAAGTTGAGACTAATCCATAAGTTACCCCTCCGCCTGTATTGGTAGGGATTAGTGGGGTTATGTCTGTCCCAACCGCATATTTTTGTGGCGTAGTATAACTAATTTTTGGAGCTTGTGCCAAAAGAGGTGCCTGTAATAGAAATGCAAAAGCAAATTGTAGTATTATTTTCTTCATAAATAGTAGCGGATTAAATTATCTAACACAACATCGATAGTTATAGTTAGTATAAAAAATAGTATTTTGGTTTAAAGATTATATGTATTGGATGGATAGCAAATATAACAAGATTGAGAATAAAGGTTTACTTGCAAAAATAAGCAGATTAAAAACAAGTAGAGTTTTTTCATGTTAATTTGCCTAAAATTCTAAAAATATAAGCTTAGAGAGGTATTGTTTGAAATACTATCCAATACACTTGAACAGTATAATTTAATGTGAGCAAAATAAAAGGATGATTTGCTGGTGGAATATTTTGCAAAAGGGATGACGACGTATTTGTTGAAACGGTCAAAAGAATAATTTTGATTTAATAAGCAAATTAAAAACAAACCTCTTTGTCAATCTAAATTTTGACAAAGAGGTTTTTATTTGGGTAACAATTTAAAGCTTATTGTCTAATTATTTGTTTTACCACATGAGAATTTTCTGCTTCTATGTAGAAATAATAGATTCCTGTTGGAAAATTGTTTAATTGAACAGTAGTAGAGTTTGAAGTTTGGGGATTGGTGATGGTTTTTACCAATTGTCCACTATTGTTATAAATCTTTACTTTTCCTACCAAAACATTAGTGATATTTACTTCTTCTTTGGCAGGATTAGGATATAGTATCATGTTTTTAAAAGCCATGTCCTCAATACCAAGGCTTGAATTAACGGTTATAACCACGGTAGTTGTGCCTGTGCCGTAGCCGTTCGTAGCAGCTACGGTATATGTGGTTTGTGAAGAAGCAACTGTAGACGTCCCGCTAATAATTCCTGTTGTTGTATTGAAACTTAAACCCGCTGGTAAATTTGGAGTTATAGTATAACTATCAACCGGAGAACCTGTATTTGTTGGTTGCAAAGGTATTATAGCGGTTCCCACTGTATAGGTTTGCGGGGTTGTGTAGTTTATAATTGGTTTTGCTCCCACTGTTGTTACAACCACTGTAGTTGTACCTGTACCATAGCTGTTTGTTGCCGTTACAGTATATGTCGTTTGTGAAGAAACAACTGTAGGTGTACCGCTAATAATTCCTGTTGCAGAATTGAAACTTAAACCTGCTGGTAAATTTGGAGTTATAGCGTAACTATCAACTGGTGAACCCGTATTGTTTGGTTGCAAAGGTGTTATTGTAGTTCCCACTGTATAATTCTGTGGAGTAGTATAACTTATTATTGGTTTCTGTCCTACTATACTGATTACAATATTATAAGTGGTACTCCCATAATTATTAGTGGCAGTTATAGTGTAACCCGTAGCAGATGTAATAATTGAAGGAATGCCGCTTATAACCCCCGTAGATGTATTAAAATTTAACCCATTATTTAGTTGTGGTGAAATGGTATAGCTAGTAGCTGGTAAACCTGTATTAGTAGTTGGAACCAAAGGAGTAATATTAGTTCCCAAAGTATAAATGTTCGGGGTTGTGTAACCAATGGCAGGCTTCTGTGTCAGTGTACTGATTACAACGGTACAACTGTTTGTTCCATAACTATTGGTTGCGGTTATAGTATATGTCTTCTCCCCGACGGCAACTGTAGGTATACCACTTATAGCTCCTGTAGAAGAATTAAAAGTAAACCCAGTTGATAGACTTGGTGAAATGGAATAGCCTGTTGCTGGAGAGCCCATATTTGTAGGTAATAACGGAGTTATTGCCGTATTGACAATATATGGTTGGGGTGCTGTATAGCTTATGATTGGTTTCAAGCCTACTGTATTAATTACAACATTAAAATTGGCACTACCTGCAACATTATTAGCAGTTACAGTATAAGCCGTTAGCTGGGTAACGGTTGTAGGTGTACCAGTAATAACCCCAGTAGAAGAGTTTATACTTAGTCCTGTTGGTAAACTTGGAGAGATACTATATGTGGCAGTAGTTCCAGTATTAATCGGTGATAATGGATCTATAGCATTACCTACTGTATATGTTTGTGGAGTTGCATAACTGATAGATGGCTTTGTAGCTGTTGTACTAATTGAAACATTATAACTGCCACTACCATACGAGTTAGTTCCTGTTATTGTATAGATAGTTACAGGACTTATAATATTAGGTTTACCGCTAATAATTCCCGTTGAAGTATTAAAATTTAAACCACTTGGCAAACTCGGAGTAATATAATAACTAGTTACAGGAGAGCCTGTATTGGTTGGTTGTAGTGGAGATATATCACTTCCAACAATATATGTTTGCGGAGTAGTATAACTTATTGTTGGTTTAAAATAACCTGTACTGATTACAATATTAAAACTGTTACTACCACTTGTATTTGCTGCTGTAATGGTATATGTCGTTTCATTAGTTTGAACAGTAGTCTTACCACTTATAACTCCTGTATACATATCAATATTTAATCCTGCGGGTAATTGTGGTGAAATAGTATAACCTCTGGAATCTATTTTTCTCATTACATGATTATTTGAATCTGCAACATAAACATTGCCGAAAGCATCCACTGCTACGTTTCCAAGAGGCATATTAAAACTTGCGGATGTACCTATACCATCATTCTTGCCAGAATTTCCACTACCTGCTAATGTGCTTACAACTCCTGTCGGCGTTATTTTTCTTATTTTATTGTTCCCGGTATCTGCAACATAGACATTTCCTGAAGTATCTACTGCTAATCCATTTAATTGTTTAAAACTAGCAGCTGTACCAATGCCGTCAGTTGAACCTTGTGAACCGCTACCCGCCAAAGTGGTCACCACTCCTGCAGGGGTTATCTTTCTTATTTTATTGCTATCTGCTACGTAAAAATTACCCGAAGTATCTACTGTTATGCCGCTTGGGTAACCAAAACTCGCTGCTGTGCCTGATCCATCAGTAGAGCCTGGTGTTCCACTTCCTGCAAAAGTTGTCACTGCTCCTGCAGGGGTTATTTTTCTTATTTTACGATTAGATGCATCTGCGACATAAACATTACCCGAAGCATCTAGTGCTACTCCAGAAGGTTCATTAAAACTTGCGACTGTACCTATGCCGTCAGTCGAGCCCGTATTTCCACTACCTGCTAAAGTGCTTACCTCTCCTGTAGGAGTTATCTTTTTTATTAAGTTATTAACTTTATCTGCTACATAAACATATCCTGAAACATCTACGACTACTCCTGTCACTGTATCAAAACCAGTTGCAAAACTGGTTACTACTCCTGCCGGCGTTATCTTTTTTATTTTATTTGTGTTATTAAAAGCATCCCCCACATAAACATTACCTAAAACATCAACTCCTACTCCTTGGGGTACTGATAAACTCGCCTTTGTTCCTATTCCATCAATTTCTCTTTGATAATAATCACCTGCAAATGTTGTTGTTTGTCCATAAGTTATCGAACCACCTATGTTTTTAGGTGTTAACGGAGTAATTGTTTGTCCTAAGGTATATGTTTGTGGTGTATTGTAGGTTATAGATGGTTTAGTTGCTTCTTTTATGCCAATTGAAATTTTGAAACTACTGCTACCATCGGCATTTGTTGCCGTTATTGTATATGTGGTTAGTTCAGAAACAGCCGTTGGTATTCCACTGATGGTTCCCGTAGAACTATCGATGTATAACCCAGTGGGCAGTGCTGGGGATATTGTATATCCTCCTATCACATTTATTTTTCTTATTTTATTGCCTTCAGTATCTGCCACATAAACATTACCTAAAAAATCTACAGCTACAGCTTTCGGAAAAGTAAAAATTGCTTCTTTACCTATGCCATCTGCAGAGCCGTAAGACCAGTACCCTTGTCCGGCTAAGGTGCTTACGTCTCCTGTCGGCGTTATCTTTCTTATATTATTGTTAGGTCCATCTGCTACATAAACATATCCTGAGGCATCAACTGCTAAGCCACAAGGGGCATAAAAACTTGCCGCTGTACCAGTGCCGTCGCTACATCCATAATTTATATCATCTCCACCAGCAAAAGTACTGACCACTCCTGCGGGTGTTATTTTTCTTATTTTATTGTTGCCTGAATCTGCTACATAGACATTACCCCAAGCATCTAATGTTAAACCCGTAGGATTGTTAAAACTTGCCACTTTGCCAATGCCGTCAATAGAGCCTTTTGATCCACTACCAGCAAATATAGTTACTCCCCCTGTTGGGGTTATCTTTCTTATTTTATTATTACCTGTATCTGCTACATAGACATATCCTGAAGCATCTACTGCTACTGCAAAAGGGTGATAAAAGCTTTCTACGACGTCAGTGTTCCCAAAGTTACTTACTACCCCTGCAGGTGTTATTTTTCTTATTTTATTGCCGACATTATCTGCTACATAAACATTACCCGAAGCATCTACTGCTATGCCACATGGGGAATAAAAACTTGCTGCCGTGCCAATGCCGTCAGTTGAGCCTTGTGAACCACTACCCGCAAAAGTGGTTACTACTCCAGCTGGAGTTATTTTTCTAATTTTTCGGTTACGAGTGTCTGCTACATAAATATTTCCCGAAGCATCTACTGCAACTCCATATGGAGCGCTAAATTTTGCTGCTATACCTATTCCATCTACTGAACCAACAGATCCATCACCTGCAAAAGTAGACGTTTTGCCATAAGTAATTAAGCCTCCTGTATTGGTAGGCTTTAGTGGGCTTATAGCTGTACCAACTTCATAAGTTTGAGGAGCTACGTAAGTAATGTTTGGTGCTTGAGCAAAAAGGCTTGCCTGTAAGAGAAATACAAAAGCAAATTGTAGTATTGTTTTCTTCATAAGTAGTATTTGTTTTAAGTAGTGTCTCAATGAGCCTGTAAGTGAGAAATTATTTCTATAAATTGAATAAACCTTTCCTGTTGATAATTAAATTTTTCATACCTGCGAAGTCTGGATAGATGGAGTAATCATTCACATAAAGTTTATTAAGTTCATCTAAAATCTTTCTTTTAAATTCCTTTTTAATGATAATCCTCTTCATAAATAAATCTGGGCGAAACTCATCATTAGACTCTCCATGTATCGTGAAAACACCTCTTTGAAGTAATATTCTGTCATTAGTGAAATTTGCAACAAAAGCAAAAGGATGCTTTATGTCTTCAGGAAATAACCCTTGATAAGAAAATCTTTTATTCACATATTCATTGATTTCATCAAACTTCCATCCCCCTGAAAGCAATGCTCTTGCCGTAATATGAATTTGATGTATTTCTTTATGCTTACCATAATCATTTATTAATCGCTTATTATACTCCCAAGGATCAAACATGAATATTTGGCCGTCTGTTCCTGAATTATCGTCTTCATTTTTTTCCGAGCAACAAAAAAATAACGCATTCAACGGAGCAACCGTCCAATCAAGTAATCGAGTAGGAATTTCATTGTGCTGCATATCTACCAAGATTCTTTCTCGCTCATTGATAAAGTCATAATCAATTTTATGAAAGGGAGCATATTGTTTAAAATCAAGCAGTATTTCTTTTTCATTATAACCTCCCCTTAAAACTCCTGGCAGTAATTTATAGTCTATATCGGAATGCCCTCTGAAGAAAAGATGTTTTTTCGATTGAAAATGATTACCATATAGGTCATTTATTTTTGAGATAAAATCAGCTACGTTTTTAATTTCTTTATTTATAAAGCACATAATATTTTAATTTTTAAATCAAATCAGACTGGAATACCGCCTCATGTTTTCCTTTTGTCGAACAAAGCGAATGATGTTGATTGGAATTAGAGGTTAAACCCATGATGCTTGTGTCCTTCGTGCCACAGTATTCGCAATAACAATTTGCCTTAGTTTTCTTTTTAGTATTTTGGTATTCTTATTTTAGTTGAACTTAAATAGAACGTTACTCTATCATTTTCCGATTGGAAGTACAATAAGGGAAATGTTAATCAGTATCGATTTAATATATGAAATACAAAAAATCGATAAAACGTATGTTTTAACAAAAGTATAAAATTTTATTAAAAAACCATTTTAATAAGGTATTTGGTATCTCTTCGTCCATAGCCACTTTCAGAACCCTGTAACGAAAAGAAACAAACCAGTACCTATCAACCATCAATCTGTTCTTTCTTACCGACAAATTTTGCAATTGATTTTTTATTAATCCCAATTCTAAAGACGGTTTTAAACAACAGTGTAAAGTTTATGATTAATATAATAACATACGATTCTACGGTGTCGTAAATATGTTCTTTAACCGAAAAAACAAAACATCGACTTTTTTGATTTGCTTTATTGGGGTTTTTTTTTCTTGAATTTCCTGAAGATTATTTCTCCGATTCAAAATTTTCCAACTCCTTTTCCACCTCTTCCAATAATTGTTTTTCAGTAGGTAAGTACAATTGATATTGGCTTGCAATGATTGTTTTGTTGTTTTCAGGTAGGGTGAATTTGACCACTTTATCGTTTTTGTCGGCACAAAGCAGAATACCTATGGTAGGATTCTCGTTGTCATTTTTCTCCATTCGGTCATAATAGTTCACATACATTTGTAGCTGACCGAGCATTGCAATAATCGGTTGTAAAAAAACAAATCCACAAAGAATTCGTCTCCGTCAATATGTATGCGCTTTTGTCGGACAACAAAAGTGAAACCGTTTCCAATTTCCAATAAAAAGTCTTGAAGGTATGTAATAATCGCTTGTTCGAGATCTTTCTCATAATTAAGCAGTTTCCCGCTCTAGTCCCCAGGAATTCTAAACACATTGGGTCTTTTATGATTTCCCTGGCATGTGAAGGCGGTTTCTCATTTTTGGCAACAGCAAGTACACTTTATTTGTCATTACTCATCAGTAAACGTTCGTATAAACTGCTGTTTATTTGGCGTTCCAACTGTCTTACTGTCCAATTGTTTCTCTTACACTCTTCTATGTAAAACGTTTTTTTGTCTTCGTCTTCAATACTTAAAAGTAATTTGTACTGGCTCCACTCAATTGTGTCCACAGTGTAGACATAATTGGGAAGGTTCGGTAAAACTGACGATACCAATTTAATTGAAGAATAGAAAAACCGCTACCGTATTCAGGTTGCAATTGTTCTGAAAGATAATTTATGACGTAAGTAAAGTAATCAGTTTTTCTAGATATAAAAAATTAGAAAATACGGTTTTAAGTATCCTCTTTAGAAATCGAGATGCTGTTTTTGAAGTTCCATAAGATGAAATTGCCGTAGGAAACCAAGTTGTCGCCGAATGTAGCTTCTACCCTGAGATATATTGTGTTTTTCGTCCTTATTATTTCCAAATTGGTTGGTTTTTCCAATTGTTCTGAAAGCCTAATTTATATGCAGGAATAGTCGGATTAGCATCAATAAGGTCGATTATCTTTGATTTTATATTGTGATTTGGAGTTACCTGATTGCATAAATAAATCATACTTGAAATAATGAGAAACGGTTTTTTTGTTTGTACAGGTAATAACTGATCCTGAAACCAGACACCCAAAGGATTGTTCAGATTCTCAGTAGGCTTTTTAACCATATTTCTGCTCCATAGCCTTGAATGGTGGGCAATAATATTTCGGACATAGGTTATCGCTTCTAACCAACTGGATAATTCACTATGTAGATTTAGCCCCATCTCTTTTGCAATAGTTGCTTTTTCGGGCAATTGATGTTTTAAACTTTTGTACAGCTTAGATAAGGTACCCATCGATGCTACTTCTAAAATCTTCCAAGCATCTGCATCCCCATCGGGATAGCGATTGCGCTGGTCTTTAATGAAAATTTCCTGACTTCTTTTGAATTCTTTTTGCAGTTCATCAATGGTATTCTGATGGATTGTTTTTACAGTACCATCATATAGTTGAATAGTTTTATTCTCGAACAATGTAGTGTCTAAATACCAAAGACTCCCATAAGAGACAGATAAGTGGTAAATCATTTTGGTCCGTAAAGCAATTTCTATACGCTCAATGGCATCGAACAATATAAGCCGTAAATGACGGTCGAAATTATACCGATTAATAATATCCTCGAAGTAGGTGTCAGGTTTTAGGGTGTGCGCGGTAAAATCTTCCTGCATATCCCACCAGTAGCCTTTGAGACGATAATAACTAATGTTTTTGAGAAAATGAGTAGCAGAAACTTCATCACGGAAGTGCATTCCTCGCTGTTTGAGTAAAGCGATTTGCTCTGCTATGGTGTGTGCTGGTTTATTTGCCATAGCTATAAAAAAAAGAATGACCCGCTTGCAGATCTTACGGTATGCAGAACGGGTACTGTTGGTGCAAATGTAAAATTATTTTTTAAAATGTAAAGTTTTTTTGTATTCATTTTAACTACGTTGTTCGGTTGATTGAATAATGTGTCAATGAGCCAATTTGAAAATGTATCAATATGATGATTTGAGAATTTAAAGATTAGAAAATGTTGCGTGGTATCATGGTATCACGGTATCAAAATGTATAGGGGTTTGATGCCAATGATACCATGATACTAAAAGTGATTATTCCAATATTTTAGTCAATAGCCACTGGCCAAAAGGCAATAGTTTTAGCCCGAAAGTATCATAGGGTCATAGGTTCATAGGGCCAAAATGTATAGGGGTTTGAACCCATGAACCTATGGACCTAAAACAGTACCTCATCAGTAAGTTCAAGACCATCAATGTTGATTGTTATATTGTTTGTGGTTTTTGAAAGTCGGTAGACACCGTTGCATTTTTCGATGACACCGAATTTTAAAAGGTTGATGTGAGCACGTTTTGCTGTGGTTACGCTTTTGGCGGTGATTTCACAAAATTGCTTGATGAAATTGCCATAGGAAACCAGATTGTCACCGAATATAGCTTCTGCGATTTCTTCTAATTCATTGTACTTTTCTTCCTTATTTCCAATATTCGGTTGTGTTCCCAATTCATCTGTAGGTATCATTCTGCCTGTATTGGTAAACAAAAAAGTCTCTTCTGAAAAATTGAGTTCTAAAGAATTCTGTTTGTATTCTTTAGGGCAATAATTCCCTTTTACAACCGTAAAATATCTTGTGTTTCCTTCTCCTTCAGAAAGCTGAATCGCTAAACGTACTTTTTGAACTAAGCCAGCGCCTCCCTGGATATGTTCTTGTCCCGGTGCCACTCGGTAAGCGCCTTTATTGATGTGATGTACAAACAATATCAGGCAATTGTGGTTTTTGGCTATTTTATCAAAGGTTTTAACCGTGTTACGCATTGCTATATTGTTATTACTGTCACCACCTTTGAAGATATCACCAAAACTGTCTACTACAACTAAATCGGCAGGTTCTTCGGTTAGAGCTTTGTCCAATTCTTTTAATATTTCTTCCTGCTCCATAGTGTCTGCAAACATAAAACGAAGGTTTTCTTTGGCTTGTTCTCCAAGTCCGGTTATTTGCTTGTTTAACAAATACCTTGTTGCTTCCAAGTTGTCTTCGGTTGCCACATAAATTGACTTATTGTGAACAGGATTGATTTTGAAATCCAAGAACTCATTCAATCCCAACGCAATCTGAATACAAAGTTGGCGAGCAAATTGGCTTTTACCTGTGTCGGGTTTTCCTGCCAATACTGCAGAACCTTTTTGAGGAAAAATTGGCTCCATCAGGTATTGTGGTTCAATATTTCCCATTGCCATTAATTCGACCGCATTGAAGATTGTCTTTTCAGTATTTAATGGTTCCGGTGTTGAGGTAACTAAAGATGAATTTATAAATGTTTTAAATTCATCTTTAGAATTACCATTACTGAAATAATCGGAAATATCTTTACCATTGTTTGCTATTTCCGGCAGGACTAGACGATAAAATCCGTGTGTAACGGAAAGGATTTGTGATTGTTTTAAGCCAGTTTCATCATTATCATACAAGACAATAACCTTTATGAATCTCTGCTTTAATTCAGTCGCAATTTCTTTATTAAGTGTAGCCGTTTCACTATTCAGAGTAAAAGCATTATAGCCTTGTGCGGACAGACACATTACATCTTTTTCGCCTCCTGTAATAAAAACAATTTTACCCTTTTCCGGGAGTTGTTTCCAACCGAACATAAAGCCGGGTTCTTTTTCTCCTAAGTATTGGAATTTGTATTTTTTCTCATCTAAAGGCTTGTATAATTTAGTCCAATTGTCATTTACATAAGCAAAAATAAATTTGGTTTCGCTGCTTACCACTTCGTAGGGATTGCCGGATTTACTGACAGTATTAAATTTTGCCAAAGATGAAACATTGTACTTGGTCAAAGTATCAAAATCAATTTTGAATTTAGCCCAAAAATCCAATTCCTTTTGGTTAAAGAGTCTTTTTTCTATTGAAAATGATTTGTTTACTTCGACTATATTTTTACGAATGCTCTCCTTAGAATGATTGATTTCGAGAAATAAGTTCATGTCATTGTTGATTGTCTCCAATGCTTCAAGAAATGATTTGTTTTGCAGTTTCATGACCAGATCGAAACAACTGCCATCGTCACCCGTTGCAAAATCTTTGTATCTCCATTCGTTAGAACCCATAGAGGGGAAAATGTTAAAAGACGGGGTTTCCTGCTTTTCAGCTTGAAATGGATTGCTAATATTTTTAGCAGCCAGTAATCTGTCGTAGTTGTGAAATGGTCTCAGATAATAATTCAGAATTTCATACGAATTTACCTTAGCCAAGATGCTTTCTTTGGTGATGTTCATTTGGAATTTAGATTAAAGGCAATAGCCAAATAGCCACAAGGCAATAGTTTTGATTCATTTCATTAGGATTGGGAAGAACAGAAATTCACTAAAAGTTTCCGCTGTTCATAAACAGAACTCTTAGCGTAAAAAACCTTTGGTATTATCCTTTTCGGGCAGATCTGTAATTGACATCGAGCATTTTGTTGATGTCTTTAATCCTATAGACAATCTTGTTGTTTATCTGGCTGTAGGAGATCAAACCTTGTTCTCTCCAGTTGGCGGCAGTTCCGGGACTAATTTTGAACAGGCGTTGGAATTCGTCATTGTCAATGAATACTTTGTCGAAATAGTTCTGTTGCCTTTTGGTTATCAAGCGTGTAAGTTCTTCCAAACGCTTTTCGATATTCCTTAGGCTTTCTTGAAATGGATGGCTCATAGCTATAATTTTTTAGCATTGATACTGATTAAAGCTTGTTCAATTTCAGAACGCTTGTATCTGATGAGGTTTCCAAGTCGGTAAGGATTGAGGATTCTCTTTTTATTCCAGTCGGAAAGTGTTACCAAAGAGACTTTCAGTATCTCGGCAGTTTCTTGTCGAGTGAGGTACTCTGGCGGTGCTATGGGTTGGAAGTTTTGAGCCAATAATTTGATCTCGGCTCTGACATCTGTCAGGATGCTTTCTTTAAATTCTTCGGGAGTAACTCCGAATACCTGAGTAATTTTACTTTGATCCATCGTGATATAAATTTTATCGTTAGTGATGAATCAAAGCTATTGAGAGGTTTCTCATTTCTTATTCTTGGAGTAACTCCAAAGGGTACTCCAGAGGTTACTCCAACTTATCTAAAAGCTGCTGAATTTTGTCTAAATCCCTTTGGTAGCCTGTGGTTATATCTTTTGGTTTTAATTCGAGTTTTTCAATTGCAGTCTTTACGTTCTTCTCGTTTTTACCTAATAATAAGCTTATGAGTTTGGCTTTTTTGGTGTTGGGAACGCTCTCAAAAATACTATCTGTAAACACGCCCAATTTATCTAAAAGAATAATGGATTGATTGACCGTGAGTTGATTTTCATTGTCGGTCTCGATAATCGGATTGTCGGTGATTGTCATTTTTGATTTAAAGAAAGTTATTAATTCATCGGCATAATATTTAGAGAAAAAAAAGTAAAAATCTGCCTGAAGACTGAAAGCTTTGTCTTGATCTTCGGAAGATTTGTCAGTGCTTTTGTAGTCATCACCCAGTAATAACATTATAGAATTCTCCTGAAAATCATCATTTAATATACATGAAGCGTTCAATTTATATTCATCAAGCCATTTTTGGATATATTTTACATCGGCCTCTTTAGAGTAACTCCTTTTCTCAACTTCATTGATTTTAAATTCCAAATAATCATTTCTGTTGAATTCATTATCCTGCAGTTCCAGTAATGTTTCTGATTTTATTTCTTTGACACTCTCTTTGAGAGTGATAAAAATATCATACGCACTATATTTTCCGAGCATATTAATGTCATCGATAAGTCCGCAGAACTCTTCGAAATGTGTCTCTCTGTAAATGTTTAAATCAGGCAAAGGAGGTTTGTTGTTATGGTTGTCAGTTGCAGTATATTTGGCCTGAATTTTATTTAGGTCTAATAATAAATTGTTGCCAATCAAAAGTAATTTAAAGGGCAAGAAGCTTAAAACCGTAAGTCTGTCACAGTGCGCTTTTATATCATATAAGCTTTGCTTTTTGGAGCCAATTGATGTTACTGTATTAGATTCAATCCTGCGCAAATAATCAACAACCATGTCATCGTATTTTCTTAAATCAGCATAATAACTGTTGTTTCTTGGGTTTTCAATCTGGAGCGTTTCAAAATTATCTATTAAAAGGGAATGATACCTTGATTTTTTATCGTCAACATAGCAATCATTGGCAATAATATTAAGTTTGACCTTAATAGCATCAATGTATAAATCGATAAAAGTTTTAATGTCTTTTTTCTTTTTTGAAGCTGTTTCAATCAGAATATCAGAAACGGCATTTGAATAAAGTGATTTTAACCGGGCAATAATTTCCGATTCTTTTTCCTTTATCAGGTTGAGGTTTAATTCGTAATAATTTCGATTACCATATTTAACAAGCAAGTAACAATCGTCATAATTTATGTCTTCAGAATAGGGAGTAACCAAAAAATCTAAATAATGGTTTTGCCCCAATAGGTTAATAAAGGTATTTATATTTTGCATAGAAAAGATTGAGGTGGCTAAATATATAAACTTTATCTTACTTAACCACTGTCATTTTCTTTTCCTCGATATTCTGCTCCTCGTTCTGTTTGTTCCAGTAAGCTTTGAGTTTTTCGGCTTTTTCAGTGTTGGTAATTTTGATGTATTTCAAAAATTGCGTTTCTGTTTGGTGTCCGGTGATTCCCATAATGGTGAGATTGTCTAATTTGCCATAAAGATTTGTGGCAAATGAACGACGGCAAATATGAGAGGTAACTAATTCCCATTTAGGAAAAACACCTTGCTCTTTCCGTTTAGTTTCTTTGTTGATTTTAGAACCCTGCACTTTCTCTGTGAATTTTGCTACCCTGCATAATTCCTTAACATGTTCGTTGAATTTTTGATCTGAAATACTTCTCGGGAAACCGCCTCTTTTTTCTAATATTTCCTTTACCTGATGGTGAAGCGGAATTGTTACTGTCTGTCCGGTTTTTTGAGTTTCAATTTCTATGTAGCCGTTCTTGATATTGGCATCTTTCAATCTTAAAAAGTCCGAAATTCTTAGTCCTGTGCGTAAACCGATAATGAATAAATCTCTCGTGTTTTCTAAGCGTTCAACCCCTTTGAAATCATGTTTAAATATTTTGTTGATTTCTTCATCTTTCAGATAAATGCTGTCGGCAGTCACTTTAGGTACAAAAAAGTTAGGGTGTTCAATATGTGAATGCACCGGAAGCCCTTTTAGTTTAGCATCTCTGGCAATGGTCTTTAGGGTACCTATATAATTACCAACGGTTCCTAAATTTATGTTTTGCTCCTGGGACAGGAAGTTTACAAAGCGGTCATAGAATGTTAAATCCAAATCGGTAAATTTCAACTTGGTTTTAAATCGATTTTCGTATTCTTCCAGTTTATGTTGTGTGGTTGTGTATTTTGTGATTGTCCCTTTGGAAATCGGTTTGTTTTTGCCTTTGATTATTCTTGTAGGAGCATTTTTGATGAAGGTTTCAATGAATGGAACAAAGAATACCTGATCAATGGCCGTTTCGTCAATTGGCCTGTTGAAAAAGTTTGCTATTTTCTTTCTGAGCCAATGTTTGTCTATAAATTCACCTTTGCTATTATCGGAATTGAATTCGTCGAAAATGAATTTTTCAAGCTCGGCAAGTTTATTGTTGACATCGTCTTTTGTGGCGTCATCAGCAGTAAGTTTGACTTTTTGTTTAGCAGCACTCCATCGTTTAGGCTCAACCTTTAAATCGGTTGTGGCTGTTATGTCGAATTTCCTGCCGTTTTTGAAACGCAAAAGTATGTTTGTTGTGTTTTTTTCGCCCTTAATGAGATAGTTTATAGTTGCCATTTGGATAAAAAAATGAGGTTTTTCAATACTTTAAAGGTACTAAAAGTATCCCCACATAATCCCCACATTAACTATTTTTATAGATAATTGGCTTGTTTTAACTTAACGACAAAACAATGTCAATTCCTTGTTTTATAGGGCGTAAGGTGTGTTTTAGTAAAGAGGAGTAAAGAGCGAAAAAGGGGGTGCTAGTTCCTATTTCTCCGCCAGTAGAAATACAAATGGTACTAAAACCCACTAAATTCAACAATTTAGTGGGTTTTTACTTTTAGAACTATATCAAATTATTCATTAAATCTCAAAGTTTAGGTGTCTTTCGAGGTGTCACTAAAAAATTAAATTTTAAGTGACACCTCGCAATGGAAAACACCGCTACGACAAGGTGTTCAACAACATATTCAAAAAATGTACATCTTGTGTGTAGTTATTAAATCGAATAAATTTAATACTAACTTTAAGGTCACCAATAATGAACACATCAGTATCAATTCTCTTCTACATCAAGAGAGCAAAAGCCAACAATTTAGGAGTTTGTCCAATCTACACTAGAGTTACAGTCAATGCTAAACGTTTTGAGTTTAGCACCAACAAATATATCAATCCTGATAAATGGTCCTCAGAAGGCAGCAAAGTCAAAGGCACTACCGAAGAAGCTAGAACAATCAATAGTCATCTTGATTATTTGAAAAATCAAGTTTTAGAAGCTGAGAAGAAACTTTTCAAAAAAGACATTAGTATATCTTCAGAAAATCTAAAGAATGAACTATTTGGTTTATCAGAAACCAAGCGCATGCTCGTACCT
>CAZWAF010000017.1:19966-37610 GCA_964631795.1 uncultured Flavobacterium sp.
GGGACTCGGCGGCTGGATGTTGCAGGAGGGATACATGTTAGAGACCAACAGTTTTGCTAACCCGCAACATCAGATAAGGGCAAAAATAAAAGAACTCGTTGGAAAAGAATACGCTCCAGGAACATTAGAACGCTACACTACTTCACTCAAGCATACTATTGAATTCATGCAATGGAAATATAATTTTTCCGATATTGATATTACAAAGATTGATCATGCTTTCATAACCGATTACGAGTTTTGGTTAAGAAGCGTTAGAAATTGTGCCAATAACACAGCTGTTAAATACCTAAAAAACTTCAATAAAATTATCAAGTTATGTTTGGCCAATGATTGGCTTGATAAAAACCCATTTGCAAACTATAAATCAAAAGTTAAAGAGGTGGAAAGAGTTTATTTGACCGAAGCTGAAATTCAAAGCATAATTGAAAAAGATTTCAAAACAGAAAGACTATCTCTGGTTCGCGATATCTTCCTTTTCAGTTGCTTTACTGGTTTGGCATACATTGATGTCAAAAACCTAACAAAATCACATATAAGCTTCGGTATTGATGGCGAGAAATGGATATTCACTCACAGACAAAAAACAGAAAGTGCTTCCAAAATCCCAATCCTTCCAGTTACACAAATGATAATCGATAAATATGAAAATCATCCACAATGTAACAACGAGGATAAACTACTACCTATTCTATCAAACCAAAAAATGAACGCTTATTTAAAAGAAATAGCTGGAGTTTGTGAAATTGAAAAAGAACTTACATTTCACATTGCTAGACATACTTTTGCAACAACTGTAACACTTACTAATGGAGTTCCTATCGAAAGCGTAAGTAAAATGTTAGGTCATAAAAACTTGAGAACTACTCAACATTATGCTAAAGTGCTGGACAGAAAAGTGAGTGAAGATATGAAAATATTAAAAAATAAATTTGTGGGAAATATAAAGGCACCTAAAAAAAATGTAATATAAGGATTTGTTTTAAAACTATTTTTATCTTTGTATTCGTGAAACTCTTAAACTACATATTATCAATCTATCTAGTGGCACTATCATGCTTGCCTTGTGCAGATATGGAAGTAAGTAGCGCAGCACATAAAGCCGTTGAAATTTCATCTAATCACGATGAAAAATCACACAACCATGATAAAGAAAATGATTTATGTTCACCTTTTTGCAGTTGTAATTGTTGTGGTTCGCAAATAGTGACCTATTTTAAAGCGGCAACAATTAATTTTCCCATAATTTCAAAAAGTATTAAAACCCAATTACCGTCTTACACCTCTAAATTTGCTTCCAATTTCTACGGAAGTATTTGGCAACCACCTCAAATAGCATAATGATACCCGAGTAATTTCGGGTTAGAAAGTTGTGACCTTTTCACAAATAATAGCAAAAGTAATTTTGCTAATCTTCTAATTCATTATACTATTTTCAATGTTAGACAAAATCATACAGTTCAGTATCAAGAACAAGTTTATAATACTATTATTTACTTTAGTTCTAGTAGCTTGGGGAAGCTATTCTATCAAACAGTTACCTCTCGATGCGTTACCCGATGTAACCAATAATCAAGTACAAATAATTACTACTGCTCCAACTCTAGCCAGTCAAGAAGTCGAGCAGTTAATTACTTATCCGTTAGAGCAATCGGTAAAAACCATTCCAAAAGTAATCGAGTTACGAAGTATTTCTCGTTTCGGACTTTCAGTAGTAACCGTTGTTTTCAAAGACGATGTTGATATTTTTTGGGCAAGAGAACAAATATTCCAACGGCTTCAAGAAGCAAAAGAAAATATCCCTGCCTATGCTGGAACCCCAGGTTTAGCACCAATATCAACAGGATTAGGCGAGATTTATCAGTATGATGTCTATGCCAAAAAAGGATATGAAGACAAATACGATGCAATCAAATTAAGAACCATTCAAGATTGGATTATTATTCCGCAATTGCAAGGTATCGAAGGCGTTGCCGAAGTCAGCACTTGGGGAGGAAAGCTAAAACAATATGAAATCGCAGTCACTCCAAACACATTAAACAGTTTGGGCGTAACCATTACAGAAATCTTTGATGCTTTAGAGAAAAACAATCAAAATACAGGTGGTGCATACATCGAAAAAGACCAATACGCTTACTTTATTCGCGGTGTGGGTATGGCAACAGGCATAAAGGATTTAGAAAATGTAGTGGTCAAAAACAGAAATGGTGCGCCGGTTTTAGTTCGTGATGTTGCAACAGTCCAAGAAGGTATAGCATTACGATACGGTGCTTCTACAAAAGACGGTAAAGGCGAGATTGTTTGCGGTTTAGCACTAATGTTAAAAGGCGAAAATTCTAGTGCTGTGGTGGAAAGAGTGAAAGAAAAAATGGCACAAATCAATAAAACCTTACCCGAAGGAGTGGTTGCAGAAGCATTCATTGACAGAGGTAAACTTGTAGATAACGCGATAGGAACGGTTACTAAAAACCTTTTGGAAGGTGCATTAATAGTAATATTTGTACTGATTTTATTTTTAGGAAATCTTCGTGCCGGATTAATTGTAGCATCGGTAATTCCATTATCAATGCTTTTTGCAGTAATCTTAATGAACCATTTTGGAGTAAGCGGAAACCTAATGAGTTTAGGAGCGATCGACTTTGGAATTATTGTCGATGGGGCAGTAATTATTGTTGAAGCCACGATGCACCATTTACAAAAACTCAAAAGGCAAAAGAACTTAACTCAATCCGAAATGGATAGTGAAGTGTATAAATCGGCTTCAAAAATTCGTAATAGTGCTGCATTCGGAGAAATCATAATCTTAATCGTTTACTTGCCAATCCTTGCATTAGTAGGAACAGAAGGTAAAATGTTCAAACCAATGGCAATGACCGTAGGTTTTGCGGTTATTGGAGCGTTTATACTTTCTTTGACTTATGTACCAATGATGAGTGCGATGTTCTTATCAAAAAACACCGAACACAAAACTAATTTTAGTGATAAAATGATGGCGTGGTTTGAAAAAATCTACACACCATTTTTAGACCGAGCATTACGATTTAAAAAAGCCGTTTTAGGTATTTCGTTAGCAATGTTTGTCTTTGCCATTGTTGTTTTTCAGAATATGGGTGGCGAATTTATTCCAACTATCGAAGAAGGAGATTTAGCCATTAATGCTACTATTATGACTGGAAGTTCTCTTTCCCAAATGGTAGAAACTACAACCAAATACGAAAAAATCTTAAAAGCAAAATTCCCTGAAATCAAAACTATTGTTACAAAAATTGGAAGTGGAGAAATCCCAACCGACCCAATGCCAATAGAAAGTGGCGATTTGATTATTGTTTTAAAAGATAAAGACGAATGGACATCTGCTGACAATTGGGAAGATTTAGCCAATTTAATGAAAGAAGAAATGGAAGCCATTCCTGGTGCAAACATCGAAATTTCGCAACCCATTCAAATGCGTTTCAACGAATTAATGACAGGAAGCCGAAGCGATATTGCCATTAAAATTTTTGGCGATGATTTAGAAGTTTTAGATACAAAAGCCAAAGAATTAATTTCTAAAGTAAATACTATTGAAGGTATTGGTGATTTAAAAGCCGATAAAGTAACAGGACTTCCTCAAATCACAGTCAAATACGATTATAATAAAATTGCTTTGTATGGTTTAAATATTGCCGACATCAATCAAATCATACGTTCTTCTTTTGCAGGCGAAAGCGCAGGTAAAATTTACGAAGAAAGCAAGCGTTTTGATGTAGTTGTACGTTTAAACAAAGATAATCGTAGCGACATTACAGATGTTAGTAATCTGTTTATTCCATTACCAAATGGGCAACAAGTACCTCTTTCGCAAGTAGCATCAATTGCTTACGAGCAAGGTCCGGTACAAGTTTCTCGTGAAAATGGAAAACGTAGAATTACAATAGGGTTAAATGTACGTGGTCGTGATGTAAAAAGTGTGGTAGAAGAAATTCAACAAAAATTAGAAACAAGCTTTAAACTTCCAGCGGGGTATTATGTTACGTATGGTGGTCAGTTTGAAAATTTGGTTGAAGCCAACAAACGCCTCTCTGTAGCATTACCAATCGCTTTAGGATTAATTATGGTGTTGTTGTTTTTTACTTTCAATAGTATGAAACAAGCGGCGTTAATTTTTACAGCCATTCCATTATCGGCAATCGGTGGTGTTTTTGCGCTTTGGGTACGAGGAATGCCATTTAGTATTTCTGCAGGAATTGGATTTATTGCTTTGTTTGGAATAGCTGTATTAAACGGAATTGTATTAATATCCTATTTCAACCAACTCAAATCCGAAGGAATAACCGACCCATTACAACGCGTTTTAATAGGTACAAAAACCAGACTTAGACCAGTATTAATGACTGCTGCGGTAGCTTCATTAGGATTTTTGCCAATGGCATTATCCACAAGTGGCGGTGCCGAAGTACAAAAACCATTATCAACGGTAGTTATTGGCGGATTATTTTCGGCAACATTACTAACCTTAATCGTTTTACCAATTTTGTATTTACTTTTTGAAAAAGGAATTAAAAGAAGAAAAAAAATGTCAAATCCAATTGTTACAATACTCGTTTTATTGATTAGCTCGTTTTCATTTGCTCAAAACAGTCAAACAATTACTTTAGAAAAAGCCATTGAAAAAGCAAAGGCAAATAACATCGATTTAAAAATTGCAGATAAAGAAATTGAAAAACAAACCGTTCTCAAGAAAACAGCATTTCAAGTAGATCCTTTACAAGTGCAATACCAAGGTGGACAATTCAATAGTGTTGATTATGATCACAACGTTTCTATTCAACAATACTTTCCTATTGGTAAAATCACAAAAGCCAATAGACAACTACAAGAAGAACTGGCGAAATTGGCTGAAAAACGAAAAGCATTAACAGAATATGAAATTGAAAAAGCAGTATCATTAGCATACTATCAATATTTATACGGTGTTTCTATTCAAAAGCTAAACAACGAACTATTTGAGATTTATTCTAAATTTTTAAAAAATGCAGAGCTTCGTTTTCAAACTGGAGAAAGTGGCAACATCGAAGTAATAAGTGCCAAAGCCAAGTCAAAAGAAATCGAAACCCAAAAAGCACAGCTAGAATATGATTTAGTGATATATCAAAAGCAATTACAATACTTTGTTCAAACAGATGAAAATATAGTGCCTGATATCAATACACCTATGCAATATACCAATCCAACAGATTTAAATAATACTAAAGTAGAAGGATTAGTAAACGATTATTACACACAGCAAATTTCAGTATATCAAAAGGAAGCCAATACATTTAAAGCAATGCGAACACCAAAACTAGGTTTAGGTTATTTCGGTCAAACTATCGATACCAAATCCTATTTTCAAGGTTTTACAGCAGGTTTACAAATTCCATTATTTGGTGGTGCAAACACGGCGAAAGCCAAATCATCAGAAATCAGTATTTCGCAATCGCAATTAGAATTAGATAAAAGTAAACTGACATTAAAATTACAGAAAGAGGAATTACAAAATGAGTTTGAAAAACAGAAAAAAGCACTTGTATATTACAAAATCGAAGGCTTACAATATGCTGAACAAATTATTACAACGGCTCAAAAAAGTTATGCAAATGGCGATATGAGTTACTGGTCATACATTAGTTTTTTAAACCAAGCAATTGACATTAAAAAGCAAAATGCAGAAGCCGTTAATACGTACAATCAAAGTGCTATTCAATTGCAATTCCCATCATTCAACAACAATTAATATTCAACGATATGAAAAATATATTTTTAAAATCAAACTATAATCGAAGTTCATTCTTTAACCTCTTTATTCTATTTTCTATTCTCTTTATTCTAAATTCTTGTGGCGAAAAGAAAACCGAAGAAACTCACGAAGAAGAAAAATCAGAAAATGAACTAGCCTTAACCGAAGCACAATTCAAAACTATTGGCATCGAAACAGGTAGTATTGAAATGAAAAACCTTAATACGGTAATCAAAGCCAATGGTTATACAGCAGTTCCACCACAAAATATGGCGAATATATCAACCTTAATTGGTGGTGTGGTAAAAGATATTTATGTGTTAGAAGGGACATTTGTTTCAAAAGGTAAAACTTTGGCAACTATTCAAAATCTTGAAGTTACAGAAATGCAGGAAGATTACAATTCCGCAATTGCAAACATAGAATACCTGCAATTAGAATACAATCGTCAAAAAACATTAAGTGATGAAAACGTAAATCCTCGCAAAACATTTCAAGAAGTAAAATCAAAATTAGCAGTTGAAAGAGCCAAAGCACAAGCTGCAAAAAACAAACTACAAGCGTTAAATGTAAGTTTAAGTGGAAACACTTCTTTAATTCCTATTGTTTCGCCAATAAGTGGCTATGTTGGTAAAATCAGCATAACCAAAGGAGTATTTGCAGAAACAGGAGTAACACTTTTTGAAGTGGTAGATAATAGCCAAATGCACTTAGATTTAAATGTTTTTGAAAAAGATTTAGGTAAAATTTCAGTAGGTCAAGAAGTTGACTTTGTATTAACCAATCAGTCCAACAAATCAATACGAGGGAAAATATTTGGTATCAATAAATCATTTTCCAACGAAAGCAAAACAGTTGCGGTTCATGCCAAAATCAATCCAAGCGATGCCAAAGATTTAATTTCCGGAATGTATGTAGCTGCCAATATCAATATCACCAATCAAACAGTTCAGGCACTTCCAAAAGATGCAATTGTTAGAAATGGCGATAAATATTACATTTACATTCAAGAAGAACACCAAGAACAAGCTCCAAAAGTAAAAGAAGAAGAGCATCAACATAAAGAAGGAGAAGAACATTCAGAACACGCTGAAGGTGAAGAAGAAGGACACAATGAAGTGCACTTCAAAGCAATCGAAGTGGTTCCTGGAACTACTGATTTAGGTTACACCGAAATAAAATTAGTCGAAGAAATTCCTGTCGATGCGAAAATTGTTATAAAAGGTGCTTTTTACTTACTAGCAACTTCAAAAGGTGGCGGAGAACACGAACATTAATTAATCAAAAAAGTAATAACATGAAAAATTCAATCTTAAAATCAATTTTACTAGCTGTATTTGTACTTCTAATATCCAATACAGTTTCAGCTCAAAAATCCAATCAAAAAGCAGTTATAAAAACAACTTTAAATTGCGACCATTGCAAAGAATGTGAAACTTGTGGCTTGAAATTCAAAACCGAAATGCTTAAAATCACAGGGGTAAAAATGTATGAGCTTGACGATAAGGCAATGACTTTTACAATTTATTACAACCCAAAGAAAACTACACTGCAAGCTATTAAGGAAGACATAGCCAAGTTGGGTTATGATGCTGACGAAGTAAAGGCTACTGCCGAAGGAATTGCTTCTTTAGACGGATGCTGTAAAATTTAATAGGATGAAACACCAACATCAGTACGATGCCAACGGAAAACAAATCTGTTGCAATCTTGAAGAAAAAATAAATAAAAGAAGCGAACATCATTCAGATGATGACGGACACGACCACGATCATTCCAACGCAGAAAAATCTACGTTTCAAATGTTCCTGCCAGCAATTATAAGTTTTACACTATTACTTGTCGCAATTGGTTTCGATAATTATTTTACACAAAATTGGTTCACAGGTTACATAAGAATTGCTTGGTATATTATAGCATATATTCCTGTAGGTTTTCCTGTGGTTAAAGAGGCCTTTGAAAGCATCCGCAAAGGCGAAATATTTTCAGAATTCCTGTTAATGAGTATTGCAACAATTGGAGCATTTGCCATTGGCGAGTTTCCAGAAGGTGTTGCAGTAATGCTATTTTATGCCATTGGCGAAATATTCCAAACATTAGCCGTTACAAGAGCAAAAGCCAACATAAAATCATTACTCGACCAAAGACCAGACGAAGTAACTATTCTCGAAAATAATGTTGCCAAAACAATCAAAGCTTCAACGGCTACAATTGGCGATATTATCCAACTCAAAGCAGGAGAAAAACTGGGGTTAGATGGCGAATTGCTTTCAGATACTGCTTCGTTCAACACTTCAGCACTCACAGGCGAAAGCAAACCCGACACCAAAGCAAAAGGAGAAACTGTTTTAGCAGGAATGATAAATTTAAATTCTGTTTGTCAAGTAAAAGTAACTGTTGCTTACACCGATAGTAAACTATCCAAAATTCTCGAAATGGTGCAAGATGCTACCGCCAAAAAAGCACCAACCGAATTGTTTATCAGAAAGTTTGCCAAGATTTATACGCCAATAGTTGTATTATTAGCCATTGTAATTTGTGTTGTTCCAATGCTTTTTGTAGATGATTATATATTTAGAGAATGGTTATACAGAGCGTTAGTTTTCTTGGTTATTTCGTGTCCTTGTGCGTTAGTAATAAGTATTCCGTTAGGTTATTTTGGAGGAATTGGAGCAGCTTCAAAAAACGGAATTCTTTTCAAGGGCAGTAATTTTCTCGATGTTATGGCGACCATTCAAAACGTAGTTATGGACAAAACAGGCACGATGACCGAAGGCGTTTTTAAAGTGCAAGAAGTTGTTTTTAATGCCAATTTCAACAAAGACGAAATCCTGCAAATGGTTAATGCTTTAGAAAGTCAAAGTACACATCCAGTTGCAACAGCCATTCATCAATATGTTGGAAAAATTGACAGTACAATTGAACTTAAAAATGTAGAAGAAATTTCAGGCCACGGATTAAAAGCAGACGTTAAAGGAAAAGAATTATTAGTTGGTAATTTCAAACTAATGAATAAATTTTCTATCACTTATGATATTGATCCAACAACAATCGTTTACACATTAATTGCAGTAACTTATGATAAAAAATTCGTTGGTTATTTGACCATTGCAGACAGTATAAAAGAAGATGCACAAATTACCATCGACAAACTAAAAACATTAGGAATAAAAACCACAATGTTAAGTGGCGACAAAGATACAGTAGTACAATTTGTAGCTCAAAAACTCGGAATTACAAATGCCTATGGCGATTTATTGCCCGAAGACAAAGTAAACAAAGTCAAAGAAATTATCGCCAAAAATGAAACCGTTTGTTTTGTAGGCGATGGCGTAAACGATGCACCAGTAGTAGCATTAAGTAACGTAGGGATTGCAATGGGCGGTTTAGGAAGCGATGCCACCATCGAAACTGCCGATGTAGTTATTCAAGACGATATGCCTTCAAAAATTCCAATGGCAATAAACATAGGTAAGCAAACCAAAAAAATTGTTTGGCAAAATATCACTTTAGCATTTACAGTAAAAGCAATAGTTTTAGTACTTGGTGCAGGTGGTTTAGCTACTATGTGGGAAGCCGTTTTTGCCGATGTTGGTGTGGCGTTATTAGCAATTTTAAACGCAGTGAGAATTCAAAAAATGAAGTTTTAAAGATAATTATTATTCAAATTAAAGGTGTTTGTTATACAATTTCAAATACCTTTTTAAATAATATAAATCTACATTTTAACAATTGATTAGTATAAAATAAATGTAATTTAATTACTTTTGGTGTAAATTGATACAAGAATGAATAAATTTCACATTTTAGTAATTGTGTTATTTGGTCTCTTAATGATGCCAAGTAATACTTTTGCCTGTGGAAATTCATGTGGAAAAAAGACCGAAAAGCATTCTTGTAAAAAAGAAACTTCATCAAAACAAGACAAAGACAGTTGTTGTAGTAACGACAACAATTCCAATAGTAAAAATCATAACGGTTGCGGTGGAAAGTGCGGTCATGCAAAATGCGGTTGTACAATAGTAACAAATGGTTTTACAGCAACTATTGAATTAAATTTCAAGAATAATATCTTTGATTTTTCTACTGAAAAACAAAAATTTTCTAATACAGAAACGTTCATTTCTTCTGGTTTCCATTCCCTTTGGTTAATCCCAAAAATAAGCTAAATCCCCATTTTGACAGCCATAATTGCGTCAAATCTATAAGCAAAACTGCTTATTAAATCCCTCATTTTAGATTAATCTTAATTCCAGAAAAGTAGCTTTTCAATGCTATCATTTGTAATAGATTAATAACTTTAACTTTAAAAATTACATATAATGAACTCATTAAAAAAAACAATGATGGCACTAATCGTGTTGCTATCAGGCGCAGTATCAAATGCCCAAATTAAAAATGCAACAACTGACCCGAGCGGCAGCGAACTGGCGAAGCAAACAGTAAAAATATTCGGGAATTGTGGTATGTGTGAAACAGCTATAGAAAAGGCAGGTACTATCAATAAAGTGGCTAAAGTAGATTGGAATAAAGACACCAACATGGCTACACTCACTTATGATGCAAAACAAACCAATCAAGATGAAATATTAAAACGTATTGCATTAGCAGGTTATGACAGCGAAAAGTTCCTTGCACCTGATAAAGCCTATTCAAATCTTCCCGGCTGTTGTCAGTATGAGCGTGAAGCAAAAACGGCAGTTAAAAGCGAAGAACCTACAATGGAAATGTCAAACACCGTAACTGTAACAGAAACGCAAAATACAAACCAACTGCAACCAGTATTTGATAGTTATTTTGAACTAAAAGATGCTTTAGTAAAGACTGATGGAAATAGTGCTTCTGTAAAAGCTAAAACACTATTAACAGCTATAAATAACGTGAAAATGGATAAATTAGACATGGAGGTTCACATGGTATGGATGAAAGTCTTGAATGACCTAAAAGAGCATTCGGAACATATAGCTGATACAAAAGACATCAAACATCAACGTGACCATTTCATGGATTTATCAAAAAAAATGTATGACCTAACCAAAGTTTCAAAACAAGAAACACCAACCTATTACCAACATTGCCCAATGGCAAATGATGGAAAAGGAGCTGATTGGTTAAGTAAAGAAAATGCAATCAAAAATCCTTACTACGGCTCTCAAATGTTGACTTGTGGTAAAACAATAGAAACCATAAAATAATTTTGTATGAATAATACAAATCATAGAAATAATGATATAACTAATTCTATGATAAAGAATTGTATAATTATATAGCAGAAAATAATCTGTAAATTAAAATCTAATAAAAATGAAAAAAATAATCTTTTCAGCCATAGTAATGGCATTCCTATTGATTTCTTGTAATCAAAAAAATAAACAAGAAGAAACAGTTAATTCAGAAACAAGTAAACCTGAAACTGCAACTGCAACTGCAAAAGCCAATCCTAATTCTTTTTCCATTAAAGATATTGTAACAGATTATTTGTCTTTGAAAAATGCATTGACCAAAGATGATTCGAACGCTACTGCCGATGCAGGAAAAGCAATGGTCGAGACTTTGGGAAAAATTGATATGAAAAAATTGTCAGGCGATCAGATGAAAACCTATATGGATGTTGCCGATGATCTTAAAGAACACGCTGAACATATTGGAAAAAATGCGGGGAACATAGTACACCAAAGAGAGCATTTTGTTTTAATGAGCAAAGACATCAATGATTTGATAAAAACTTTTGGAACAGAACAAAAACTGTATCAGGATTTTTGTCCAATGGCTGATGAAGGAAAAGGTGCTATTTGGTTAAGCGAAGTGAAAGAAATCAAAAACCCCTATTTTGGTTCAGAAATGCTTACCTGCGGTTCTGTGAGAAATGAGTTCTAAGATGAAAATAATCTTAAAAAAAATATTTTTTATCGGGTTAATTATTTTTTTGCTGATGCAATTCTATCGACCTGCTCAAAACATTATGTTAGAGCAGGATTATACTGCTGATTTTTCAAAAATATATCCGGTTCCTAAAAATGTAGAATCAATATTACGAACTTCTTGTTATGACTGTCACAGTAATAACACACAATATCCTTGGTATTCAAACATTCAGCCCATTCGTTTTTTTATGGAAAGCCACATAAATGAAGGCAAAGAAGAATTGAACTTTAATGAATATGGTAATTATTCAAAACGAAGACAGAATAGCAAATTGAAAGCTATTAGTAAAGAAATCAAGGGAGATGATATGCCATTGACTTCTTATACTTTGATTCATAAAAACGCAATACTTTCCAATAATCAAAAAAAGGAAGTCATAACTTGGATTGAGAAGATTAGTGATAGTATTTCATCAAAACATTAAAATATTATGGTAGAAAAATTAATATCATTTTCATTAAAAAATAGATCTCTTGTCTTGCTGGTTTCAGCTTGCTTATTTGCTTGGGGTGTTTACAGCGTTCAACAAAACCCCATTGACGCCATTCCTGATTTATCCGAAAATCAAGTGATTGTTTTTACGGAGTGGATGGGAAGAAGCCCGCAGGTTATCGAAGCACAAGTAACCTATCCTTTGGTTTCCAATTTGCAAGGCATTCCAAAAGTTAAAAATATTCGGGGTGCTTCGATGTTTGGGATGAGCTTCGTGTACATCATTTTTGAAGATAACGTCGATGCCTATTGGGCAAGAACTCGTGTGTTGGAACGACTTAATTATGCCCAACGATTATTGCCTCAAAATGTCGTTCCAACGTTAGGGCCTGACGGAACAGGTGTTGGACATATTTTTTGGTACCACCTAGATGCCAAAGGAATGGATTTAGGCGAACAACGAGCTTTGCAGGATTGGTATGTGAAGTTTGCCTTGCAAACTGTCCCGGGGGTTGCAGAAGTAGCCTCATTTGGAGGTTTTGAAAAGCAATACCAATTGGTTTTAGACCCTTTGAAAATGCAATATTACAAAGTCAGTATGATGGAAGTAATGAACGCTGTCAAGGCCAATAATAATGATGTTGGAGGGCGTAAATTCGAAATGAGTGATATGTCATACATCGTTAGGGGTTTGGGATATATCAAGAACATTAAAGATGTTGAGGAGATTGCCATCAAAAATTACAATTCTATTCCGGTACGGGTTAAAGATATTGGATCCATTCAAATGGGAGGTGATTTGCGTTTGGGTATTTTTGATGAAAACGGAACAGGAGAAGTAGTTGGTGGTATTGTGGTGATGCGATACGGTGAAAATGCCGATAATGTCATAAAAGCCGTTAAAGCCAAAATGAAAGAAGTTGAGAAAGGATTGCCAGAAGGAGTAACTTTTAAAACCTCTTATGACCGAAGCGATTTGATTGAAAAAGCAATCGAATCAGTCAAAGGAACCCTGTTCGAAGAAATGATCGCTGTTTCGATAGTCGTATTACTTTTTCTTTTCCATTGGAGAAGCGCTGTGATTATCCTGATACAAATACCAATTTCGGTGGCTGTTGCCTTTATCTTCCTGCAGGCTTTTGGGATATCTTCCAATATAATGTCACTTACGGGAATAGCTTTGGCAATCGGAGTTTTGGTTGATGACGGAATTGTGATGGTGGAAAACGCTTATAGGACAATTTCGGAAAAACAGGAAGAAATGGATAATAACCAACACCCTATTTAAAATGAAAGATAAACTGAAAAAAATATTCAAAAAAGAAACCGACCCATTATCTTCTGATGAGAAACTAAAACTAATTGAAGCCTCTTCCAAGTTGGTAGGTCCGGGTGTGTTTTATTCAACAATAATCGTAATAGCGTCATTTTTGCCTGTATTTCTACTTACCGGAATGGAAGGTAAATTGTTTAGTCCATTAGCTTGGACTAAATCGTTTATCCTAATTGTGGATGCGTTTTTTGCTATTACACTGACTCCTGTACTGATTAGCTTTTTACTCAAAGGCAAACTTCGCACAGAAAACAAAAATCCAATAAACAGAAAATTAGAGAGTATTTACACACCAATTTTGGAGTTTTGTTTAAGATGGAGAAAAACTGTCTTGGCTATTAATATTGTGGCATTACTAGTAGGTGTATTGATGTTTACCCGTTTGGGTTCGGAATTTATGCCTCCCTTAGATGAAGGCTCTGTTTTATTTATGCCGGTAACCTTGCCCGATGTTTCCAATTCTGAGGTAAAACGGATTTTGCAGGTTCAGGACAAGTTGATAAAATCAATTCCCGAAGTTGCCCACGTTTTGGGAAAAGCGGGAAGAGCCAACACTGCAACCGATAATAGTCCAATCAGTATGATCGAAACAATTATTTTGCTAAAACCGCGCAATGAATGGAGAGAAGGCAAGAAGAAAGAAGATATTGTCAATGAAATCAATAATAAACTGCAGATTCCGGGAGTGACCAACGGTTTTACGCAACCTATTATCAACCGTATCAATATGCTCTCCACTGGAATCAGAACCGATGTGGGAATAAAAATATATGGCGAAAGTTTGGACACCATTAATGCTTTAGCCCAAAAAATAAAAATGGCATTGGATGGAACTTCGGGGGTAAAAGATTTGTACGCCGAACCTATTACCGGAGGGAAATACATCGATATTGAAGCAAAACGTGATGTAATTGGTCGATATGGACTAAGCATCGATGACATAAATAATGTGGTTGAAGCTTCTATCGGTGGAATGAAACTCACCACAACCATTGAGGGAAGACAACGTTTTTCGGTAAATGCAAGATATGCGCAAGAATACAGGAATAGTATTGATGCCTTGAAAAAGCTACAGGTGCAAACGATGGATTTTGGCCCAATTCCGTTGGAAACCGTTGCTGATGTAAAAATCAGTGATGGCCCGCCAATGATAAACAGCGAAAATGCAATGCTCCGAGGCAGTGTTTTGTTCAATGTCCGTGACCGCGATTTGGGGAGCACTGTCAAAGAAGCGCAGAAGAAACTCAATTCAATGATGACCAAAATGCCAAAAGGATATTATGTGGAATGGAGCGGTCAATGGGAAAACCAAATTAGGGCAAACAAAACGTTGAGCTTAATTCTGCCAATTGTTGTTGTGATTATTTTCCTGATTTTATATTTCACTTATCATTCAATGAAAGAAGCCTTGATTACGATGATAACGGTTCCGTTTGCACTAATCGGCGGTGTTTTTATGGTCTATTTTTATGGAATTAATTTATCTGTTGCTGTAGCTGTCGGTTTTATTGCTTTGTTTGGTTTGGCTGTCGAAACGGCGATGCTGATAACCATTTATTTGAACGAAGCCATGAACAAAATGGTAGAAAAATATGGAAACAGCAAGGAAACATTGACAGAAGAAATAATTAGAGAATATATTATTGAAGGTTCAGCCAAGAGATTACGTCCCAAACTGATGACGGTTTCGGTTTCCTTATTTGGATTGATTCCCATTCTTTGGGCAACGGGAACAGGAGCCGATGTGATGCTCCCAATCACTGTTCCGCTAATCGGGGGAACAATCACCTCAACGATTTATGTATTATTGGTAACCCCTGTTGTTTTTGAGATGGTAAAACTTCACGAATTAAGAACAAAAGGAAAAATAACTCTTATAGATGCAAAACATTAAACTTTATTTCGTTTTAAGTTGTTTGATTTTAAGCGTTGCAAATAGTAATGCGCAAACACTTACATTGGATAATGTCTTGAGTACAATCAAAACAAACAATCCACAATTGAAAATGTACGATGCCGATATTCAAAGTATGGATGCTTCAGCTCAAGGCGCCAGAAGCTGGATGCCTCCACAAGTTGAAACGGGTTTCTTTATGACACCATACAATTCCAATTTGTGGAAAGCCGATGAAATGGGGCCAGGAATGGGAAGTTATATGTTGGGAGTAACCCAAATGATTCCTAATGCTTCCAAGCAAAATGCCAATGAAAATTTGATGAAAGCGATGTCTTCTGTTGAAAGTGAAAATAAAAATTTCACCCTGAACCAACTAAATGCATTGGCCAAAACCAATTATTACCAATGGATTATCAGCAAGAAAAAGATAAAAATTGCCCAAGACAATCTTTTGCTTCTTGATTATATGATTAAGAGTATGGAAATACGCTATCAATACAATATGGATAAATTACCATCCTATTACAAAGCCAAGTCTCAATATTCCTCTTTGCAAAGTATGATTGTAATGTTGGAAAATGATGTATCACAGCGAAAATACATGCTCAATACACTAATGGCTCGTGATAAAAACGAGGATTTGGAAATTGATTCCAATTATGAAATTAAGGATTTCAATCTTTTTGAAACCGATTTATCTTCCTATATCACCAACCGTAGCGACATTAAGGCCATAGATAAAACTAAGGAAATCAACAATCTTAAAATTGAAGTAGAAAAAGTGGCAACCAGACCTGAATTTGGTGTAAAATACGACCATATGTTTGCTTTTGGAAATCAGCCTCAGCAATTCTCATTGATGGGTATGGTAACAATTCCGATGCCCTGGTCAACCAAAATGAATAAAGCCAATATGGAAAGCTATCGTATTAAAAACGAAAGTTTGGATTGGCAAAAGCAAATGATTGCCAATGAAGCAAGCGGAATGATAAAGGGGATGAATGCTGAGTTCTTGAATTTAAAAAAACAATATCAAATCAATCAAGACAACATTATTCCGGCTTTGAAACGAAACTATGATACTGCAATTCTGGCTTGGCAAAACAACACCGGAGAATTGTTCGTGGCTTTAGATGCATGGGAAGCAATGAATATGACCCAAATCGATGCTTTGGATAAATTAAAATCGATTCTAACAACACAAGTAGAAATCGAAAAACAACTTGAAACCAAATAATTATGAACCGATATTTAAAATTTGCAATACTATTTTTGACAGTTGTTTTTATTGGGATTGCAATTTATTTCTTTGCCGTAAAATCAGGTAGTCATTCGGAAATGGAGCATCAAAACGAGGTTTACACTTGCTCGATGCACCCAGAAATTATTAGAGATGAACCTGGTAATTGTCCCATTTGCGGAATGACTTTGGTAAAAAAAGTAACAGATAATAATTCCATTGACGACAGTTCAATTGACAATCTTATAAAACCTACCGACAATTTTATAGTAGGTAAATATCAAACGACAACGGCAATAGACACCACCATAAGCAGTGAAATAAATTTACCAGGCATTGTGGCATACGACCCTAATTCATCGGTAAATATTGCAGCTCGAATGAACGGAAGAATAGAACGAATGTATGTCAATTATAAATATCAAAAAGTAAATAAAGGACAAAAACTGTTTGATTTGTACAGCCCAGAATTACTGACGGAGCAACAAAACTTCATTTATATGGTCTCTAATGATGTTGAAAATCCTTCGATTATTGATGCATCCAGACAAAAATTGTTGCTTTATGGAATGACCCAAAATCAAATAAATGCGCTGTCTAATTCCAAAAAAGTAAACCCGCAAATAACAATTTATAGTCCTGATTCTGGTATTATTGATGGAACAGGAACGATGGTTAATACAACTAATCCTGTGATGCAAAGTGCGAGTAACAACACTGCAACATTGGATGTTAAAGAAGGGAGTTATATAAAAAAGGGAGAAGTCATTTTTAAACTATTAAATACAGATAAAGTATGGGGAATATTCAATGTTATCCAAGGATACAATAGTCTAATCAAAGCCAATCAATCCATCAGAATTACTTCCGAACTTGACAAAGATGAATTTATGGATGCAAAAATAAATTTTGTTGAAACACAATTAAATGCAGCTGATAAAACCAACAGAATTCGAGTTTATTTAAATAACAATAAATTGAAATTACCAGTTGGTTTGCGATTGCAAGGTGTTGTTAAAACAAATGCAATAAAAGGTATTTGGATACAAAAACAGTCAA
>CAZWAF010000017.1:37620-48518 GCA_964631795.1 uncultured Flavobacterium sp.
ACAATATTTAATTGACAGCGAAAGCTTTATTAAAACCGAATAATGATGAAAACAATAAAAAAATTAAGTTTACTATCAATACTACTTATGGTAATGGTGGCTTGTAATACTAAAGACAAAGAAGACCATAGCAAACACAATAAGAGTGCAGCAACAACATTTTACACTTGTTCTATGGATCCACAAGTCAAGGAGGACAAACCCGGAAAATGTCCCATTTGCCATATGGAATTAACCCCAATAAAACAAGATGACACAGAGGCTAGTGAAATAAGTTTGAGTAAACAGCAAATACAGCTGGGAAATATCACTACCCAAACTATTTCAGAAACCCAAAGCAGTTTAGAGCAAAATTATACGGGAGTCCTGACAATTAATCAAGAAAAAATCAAAACCATTTCTGCAAGAGCAATGGGAAGAATTGAAAAGTTGTATTTCAAGACCGTTGGTGATTATGTGGCTAAAAACCAAGCCGTATATCAATTGTATAGCGAAGATATTGCCATTGCCAAACAGGATTATTTCACGGCCTACAAACAATTGGCAATGCCGGGCGATTTTGGAAAGAATGCCCGAAATATGCTCAATGCAGCAAAACAAAAATTGTTGTTCTTTGGTCTAACCAATACCCAAATTGAAAGCCTAAAAACCAGTAAGGAAGTTTCTCCTTATACCATTTTTTATAGCACTGCCAGTGGAACAATATCAGAAATAAGTACCACAGAAGGCAGTTATACAATGGAAGGTTCTAGCATCATTAAATTGGCGGATTTAAACAGTCTTTGGTTAGAAACACAGGTTAACGTAAACTATGCCAAGAATCTAAAAATAGGACAAAAAGCCCAAATTACATTTACCGATTTTCCTGATAAAACCATAAATGCGCAAGTTTCTTTTATCAATCCTGAAATAAATCCCGATACTCGTCTGCTTTTAATTCGATTGGAAATATCAAATCCAAATTTGCAACTAAAACCCGGGATGCAGGCTATGGCAAAATTAACACAATCCAATTTAAAAGGATTGTATATTCCTGTTGATGCAGTTATCAGGGAGGAAAACGCTTCCTATGTTTGGGTTGAAAAAAGACCGGGAGTATTTGAAAACGTAATGGTCGAAACTGGAATAGAAACCAATGGAATGATAGAAATCAAATCTGAAATAGACAGTACAAAAAAAGTGGTAATTACAGGTGCTTATGCCATAAACAGCGAATATAAATTCCGTAAAGGAAGTGATCCAATGGAAGGAATGAAAATGTAATTAAAACAGTAAGTATGAACAATTTTAATCAAATAATTCAACAATATAAAAACGATAACGAGAGTGTTTATAATACTTGGTTTGTTGACAATAATCAACGTTTAAAGGCATTCAGGACTATCCGACGCGGAATTATTCAGGTTGTTGAAGATATAAAAAATAAATCATTTCCAAATGATTTTAAAAATAGCAGCTTAGAATTTGTACTTAATTGCATTGCCGAGCAAAAACAGATATTTGTTGGGATTTCACATCCTTTTTATTGGAAACCCAAACTCCGAATTCCTGACATCTATGAAAACCAAATCAATAAGATTGCTTTTGGCCAATTCTTAGAAAATTGTATTAATGCAAAAAACGAAGAACAAGTACTCAAAGAAATTGTTAAACTTGATGAATTACGTATTAAAGGATTAGGTCCGGCCGTTGCCAGTATTTTGTATTTCTTACATCCAACATGGTTTCCTCCTTTCAACACAGCAATTGTAAACGGTTTTAATTTTTTGTTCAAGGATAAAAAGAAACTGGGAAGCTGGAGTGAATACTTAAAAATTAGAGAGACACTTATGGAGACCAATAACAAATTCAAATCAGAACTGTCTAATGACTTAGGTGCAATTGCAGGATTGTGTTTTGAAATTGGGACTCAAAAAATGCTCATAGGAAATGATGATTATTTGAGTGAAGAAGAACGATGTAAATTTGAAAAAAGTATTGTAAGACGTCAATTGGAAATTATTGAAGAAAAACAGGAAGAAAATTTACATAGTGAAATGCAATACCATTTATTAAAAATTGGTGCCTCACTTGGTTTCGATGTTACACCGGCAAGCAATGATAAAAGCAAATCTTTTAATGGCCTAAATTTTTCATTTATAGCAATGAATAGATTTCCTGAATTGCCTTGCGATAAAGACACACAAAACACTATCAAGCTTATCGATGTACTTTGGTTCGAAAAAGGAACAAATAATATTATTGGAGCATTTGAAGTAGAAAAAAGCACCAGTATTTATTCTGGCATTTTGCGCCTTTCAGACCTACATTTTAGCATTTCTGATGGAGACGAGGTATTTTATATTATAATCCCCGACAGTCGCGAAAAGGATGTTATTCAGCAACTCAACAGACCTGTCATAAAAAATTCAAGAATATGTATCAAATACATATTGTTTTCAGAGTTAAGAGCCAATTGTGATGCTATTTGCAAATTTGGTACAAACCATTCTATAATGGATAAAATCTCAAAATCAGTTTAATAAAAACCAATAATTAAATAGCAAAATGAAAAAGAGAATAATATTAATAGTGTTTCTTCTAACTAATCTTTTTGGATTTGCACAAAACGAGGGGAATGATTTGATTGGAAATTGGCAAACAAATGATAAAATTTATCTAATCAAAATTTTTAAAGAAAATAATCAATATCATGCTACTATATATTCTATTAATAGTAAAATAGTAGAAAAGAAAAAAAATAATATTTGGGATTTAAAGTTTAATCCTGACAAAAAAATATGGGAAAATGGAAAATTACAGTTGCCCGATATGAAGCATAGTGTCGATTGTGAAATTAAAATGAATAGCAAGAGTGAAGCCACAATTTTAGGATATCATGGTATAAAATTTCTAGGAAAAGAAAGAAAAATTAAACGAATAGATGAGTAAACATGTGAAAATCTATATAAAGAATATGGTATGCAGCCGATGTAAAATGGCCGTAAAATTGGTATTTGAAAATAGCGGAATTAATCCTGTCTCAGTTGAGTTGGGAGTAGTTGAACTAAAAAATGATATTCCCCAAAATCAAAAAAACGAATTATTAAAAAACCTTAGAATCATTGGCTTTGAACTGATTGATGATAAGAAAAGTAAAACGATTGATAAGATTAAAACAGTAATCATTGATTTGGTTCAAAACAAGAACAATGATTTGAAAATTAATTTATCCAACTACCTTTCACAAGAACTGCATCAAGACTATAATACCTTGAGTAATCTCTTTTCAGAAGTTGAAAACACTACTATTGAGAAGTATTTCATCAATCAGAAAATTGAAAAAGTAAAAGAGTTAATTATGTATGATGAACTCTCATTAAGTGAAATTGCGTATTCTTTAAATTACAGTACGGTTTCACATTTGAGCAATCAATTCAAAAAAGTAACTGGCTTTTCGCCAACCTACTTCAAGAACATAAAAACCATCAAAAGAAAGCAAATAGAAGATTTATAAATCTTGCAAATCAAACCCAAAATTATGCAACTCTAAAAAACAGTTAAGAAGGAAATTTGTATTAAAATTATAAAAGATGATACATACTTACAACATTACCGGAATGACTTGCGATGGTTGTCGCGCTAAAGTCGAAAAAACGTTGAATACTATTGAGGGTATTGAAGCAAAAGTTTCATTAAATCCACCAATAGCAACAATAACTATGGAAAAGCACATTCCAACAGAAAAACTACAGGTAGCATTGACAGCCGTTGGAAAATACACCATAGAAATTAGCAACGGTAAAACCAAGGAGCATAGTACAACAAATGAAGCTTCGGGAAAATCATGTTGCTCAATGCATTCCACCGATCATAAAAAAGAAACTGTTGTCCCAACCAATGCACGAGGAAAGTATTATTGCCCTATGCATTGCGAAGGCGAAAAAGTGTACAACAAGGCAGGCGACTGTCCTGTGTGTGGAATGGATTTAGTCAAGGCACCAGATTTAACGGTAATTAAAACGTTATATACGTGTCCAATGCACCCCGAAGTTATTCAAGAAACTCCGGGTTCATGTCCTATTTGCGGAATGGATTTAGTGCCCATGAATCCTACTGATTCCGAAGACCAAAAAACCTATGAGGATTTAGTTAAGAAAATGAAAATAGCCGTTGTTTTTACGGTTCCCATTTTCGCTATCGCAATGATAGAAATGGCACACAACAATCCTTTACTACAAATAATGGAAGCCTCAAAATGGAATTGGGTACAATTGATATTATCACTTCCTGTAGTGTTTTATGCTTGTTGGATATTCTTTGTCCGTGCTTGGAAATCAATTATCACATGGAACTTAAACATGTTTACCCTAATCGGAATTGGTACAGGAGTAGCTTTTCTTTTCAGTTTGGTCGGAATGTTTTTTCCAGATATTTTTCCGAGCGAATTTAAAACAGAACACGGAACAGTTCTATTATACTTCGAAGCCACAACCGTTATTCTAACTCTTGTATTATTAGGACAATTACTTGAAGCAAGAGCACACAGTCAGACTAGTGGAGCTATCAAAGAATTATTAAAACTCGCACCAACCGAAGCCACTTTGGTTATTGATGGTAGCGATAAAGTAATTTCAATCCACGATATTAAAAAAGGTGATTTACTTCGGGTTAAGCCTGGTGACAAAATTCCAGTTGACGGAAAAATAACCGATGGAGAAAGTAGTATTGATGAAGCAATGATTACAGGAGAACCAATACCCGTTGATAAAAAGAAAGACGATAATGTAATTGCAGGAACAATCAATGGTAATAAATCTTTTATTATGGTTGCAGAAAAAGTGGGTTCAGAAACTTTGCTTTCACAAATCGTGCAAATGGTTAATGACGCTTCTCGTTCGAGAGCGCCAATTCAGAAATTAGCAGACAGTATTTCCAAATACTTCGTGCCCATTGTAGTCATCATTTCTGTTATAACCTTTTTCATTTGGGCAAAATTTGGTCCCGAACCGGCATTAGTATATGGTTTTATAAATGCCATCGCAGTATTAATCATCGCGTGTCCTTGTGCATTAGGATTGGCAACGCCTATGTCAGTAATGGTAGGTGTTGGTAAAGGCGCACAATCAGGGGTTTTGATAAAAAATGCAGAAGCTTTAGAAAACATGAATAAGGTTAATGTTTTAATTACAGATAAAACAGGAACAATAACCGAAGGAAAACCATCGGTCGAAAAAATTTATGCGACCAATAACAATGATAACGATTTATTGCAAAGCATAGCTTCATTAAACCAATATAGTGAGCATCCATTAGCACAAGCCGTAGTCAATTATGGCAAAACAAAATCCATTTCATTAATCGAAGTAAAAGATTTTGAAGCCATTGCCGGAAAAGGAGTTACAGGAACAGTAACCAATAAAAAAGTAGCATTAGGTAATAAAAAACTAATGGAACAAGTAAAAGCAACTATATCAGAAGATTTGGAAAACAAGATTATTGCCGAACAAAAATTGGGAAAAACTGTTTCATATATTGCTGTAGATGGCGTTGCAATTGGTTTTGTATCAATCTTCGATGCTATTAAAGAATCAAGTTCAGCAGCCATTAAAGAGTTAATACGTCAAGGTGTAGAAGTAATTATGCTCACAGGAGATAACGAAAACACAGCCAAAGCAGTTGCAGATGAATTGGGGTTAGCGGCATATAAAGCAGGATGTTTACCCGAAGACAAATTAAACGAAATCAAAAAATTACAAGCAGAAGGCAAAATTGTGGCCATGGCTGGCGATGGTATCAACGATGCACCGGCATTAGCACAAGCCAATATCGGAATAGCTATGGGAACAGGAACAGATGTCGCCATTGAAAGTGCCAAAATAACTTTAGTCAAAGGCGATTTACAAGGCATTGTAAAAGCCAAGAACTTAAGCCATGCTGTTATGAAAAACATCAAGCAAAATTTATTTTTTGCCTTTTTCTATAACGTATTGGGTGTTCCAATCGCAGCTGGTGTTCTATATCCATTTTTCGGTATATTATTATCCCCAATGATTGCGGCTTTAGCCATGTCATTTAGTTCTGTATCAGTAATTGTAAATGCGTTACGATTACGCACATTAAAACTTTAAAATTATAAAATGAAAAAAACAATCTTAACAGGCTTAATTATTTTGCAATCCTTATTATTATCTGCCCAAGACAAAGTCCAGATAAGAGTTACTTCAGCCAGTCCTGCGGCATCTTTTGAGCAAGAAGTCGGCAGCGGAAAAATAAAAATAACATACAGCAGACCATTAGTAAGAGGTCGTAAAATATTTGGGGAGTTAGTACCTTTTGATAAGCTTTGGCGAACTGGCGCAAGTGATTGTACCGTCATAACCACTTCCGAAGATATTTCTTTTGGTAACAATGTATTAAAAGCAGGAAGCTATTCAATATTCTCAATTCCTTCAATAAATGAGTGGACTATAATTGTTAACTCAGATACTACCTTGCATGGAGAAACGGGCTATGATGAAAAAAAAGATATAATGCGTTTCAAAGTCCCTTTAGAAAAAAGCCCCAATTTTTATGAAACTTTTACTATTGAATTAAATGATATCAATAGCAAAGGCGAAGCATTCCTAAAAATACTTTGGGAAAATACTTTGGTTAAAATACCGGTAAAGAGCAAGGAGGACGATACAATAGTGGCATTGATAGATCAACATATAATTAAGGGTAAAACTCAGGATGCCAATTTATTATTTCAGGCAGCTAATTATTATTACAGTACTAATAGAGATTATAAACAAGCAATTATATGGCTTTTGGAAGCAGAAAAAATAAATCCTCAAAATTTCTATTATCCTAATCTAAGACAAAAATTAGCTTCTGAAAACAAAGATTACACTATTGCAATTGAAGCTGCAAAGCGAGCCATTTCAATTGCTGATAAGGAGAAAATGAAAAAAACTATTGATAGTTTGAACAATAAAATTTCAGATTGGGAAATCTTGTTAAAAAAATAATAGTGTAAAATTAAAATAATACAATTACTATAATGGATATACAAAACATTCTTTCAAAAAAACTGTTACCAATCGTAATCTTCGTTTTGGCAACACAAACGCTGTTTTCGCAAAACATAGTTCGTTACGATTTATATGTTCGTGATACCATCGTAAACTATTCTGGAAAAGAAAAAAGAGCAATTGCAGTAAATGGTCAAATTCCTATGCCAACATTAACATTTACAGAAGGTGATATTGCTGAAATTTATGTACATAACGAATTAAAAGAAAGCACTTCATTGCATTGGCACGGACTATTTTTACCTAATAAAGAAGATGGTGTCCCAAACCTTACACAAATGCCAATAGAACCGGGAACTACTCACAAATATTCGTTTCCAATAATTCAAAGCGGAACTCATTGGTACCACAGTCATTCAGGATTACAGGAACAAATTGGTATGTATGGTATGTTCATTATGAACAAAAAACAAAATGACAAAACATTCCGAAAAGGTATAGATGATTTACCAACTGTGCCTATTATTTTAAGTGAATGGACCGATTTAAAACCCGAGAACGTTCACAGAATGTTACACAATGCAACCGATTGGTTTGCAATTAAAAAAGGAACAACACAAAGTTATGCTGAAGCCATAAAACAAGGTCATTTCAAAACAAAAATAGCCAATGAATGGAAACGAATGAATGCTATGGATGTGAGCGATGTATATTATGATAAGTTTCTGATTAATGGTAAAAATGAAAGTCAGTTATCACAGTTTAAAAGTGGAGATAAAGTTCGTTTGCGTGTGGCAAATGGTGGAGCTTCATCATACTTTTGGTTAACTTATGCTGGAGGAAAAATAACAGTTGTAGCTAGTGATGGTAACGATGTAGAACCTGTTGAAGTAGATAGATTATTGATAGCAGTATCCGAGACTTATGACATTATAGTTACAATTCCTGCAAGTAATACTTCTTATGAATTTTTAGCAACTCCAGAAGACCGCACAAAATCTACTTCATTATACATTGGAAATGGCATCAAACAATTGATTGCTCCGTTGCCAAAATTAAAATATTTTGAGGGAATGAAAATGATGAACGGAATGATGAAAATGAATGGGGATTTAGATGATATGGGAATGAGTATGTCCTTAAATCAAATGGATATGAATGTAGTAATGTACCCAGAAATAACTGGTGCAGTAAGCGCAAAACATAAGGGTACTATGAGCGATATGGAAACGAGTACCGATCATTCCAATCACAATCAAAATCAGTACAATGCCAATGCGTTATCTACAATTACAACACTCAATTATGCCATGTTGAAAGCGACCGATAAAACAACTTTACCCAAAGATGCCCCAGTAAAAGAACTTCGTTTTGAACTAACAGGTAACATGAACCGATATGTTTGGAGTTTAGACAATAAAGTAGTTTCTGAAACAGATAAAATCCTAATAAAAAAAGGAGAAAACATTAGAATTACACTTTACAATGGTTCCATGATGCGTCATCCAATGCACTTACATGGACATGATTTCAGAATATTAAATGGTCAAGAGGAATATGCACCATTAAAAAATGTAATGGACTTAATGCCTATGGAAACCAACATAATTGAATTCAATGCCAATGTTGAAGGAGATTGGTTTTTTCATTGTCATATTTTGTATCACATGATGGCAGGAATGGGAAGAGTATTCACCTATGAAAACCAAACGCCAAATCCGCTAATTCCAAATCCAAAAGTAGCACAAAGAAAATTATTTGCCGATGATAGAGCTTTTCATTTCATGGCAGAAAATGATTTTGCTACTAATGGAAATGATGGTATGGCAATGATCCAAAATACACGTTGGAGTTTAGGTGCAGAATGGCGACTAGGATACAATGATATGCATGGTTATGAAGCCGAATTTCATTTAGGCAGATACATAGGAAAAATGCAGTGGTTGATGCCTTTTATTGGTTTCGATTGGCGTTACAGGAATATGGATGGAATGATAGAAAAAAACATTTTTGGACAAGAAAATACCAAAGATAAAAGAGCCGTTCTAAGTGCCGGGGTTAATTACACATTACCAATGTTAGTAATTGCTCAAGCAGAAGTATTTCAGGATGGAAACATAAGATTACAGTTAATGAGAGAGGATATTCCAATTTCAAAACGCTTAAGAATGGGGTTTATGGTAAACACCGATACAGAATTTATGCTAGATGCACGTTACATTTTAAAAAGAAATATAAGTTTAAGAACACATTACGATAGTGATATGGGATTTGGGTTAGGTATTAGTTTAAATTATTAAAAAAGTTTCAATCAAAAATTAATACCAAAGAAATTGAGCCCAAAAATCAACCAATTATTAACAGATTTAAACGAACAGTTAAATTTTACTGATTTAGAAATAGACGACCCAATAAAGCGTTGTGAAAGTGCTATAGATATTATTTTGAAATCACTCCAAAAATTAAAAGTATTATTTGAAAAAGAGAAAAATAAATCAAGTCAACAAGAAATAGAGTTCTTTAAAAATGTAAAGCCCAAATTTACGTCAAAACTAATTTATTATAACGTTATATTCAAAATTGAAACGAAGAAACCGCATGGTGGTGAAAGAATTATCAAAAAATACCTTAATAACGAATTAGATAAACTTAAAAGATATTTTGATGGTAACTTAGACTTCTACAGATATTACAGAACAGGAAGCAGCTATTTAGATCACAAATATTTTTTACGAGGAAAATTTGATGTTAAATTAGCTCTAGATAGTTTCTATTTTGAAGTTGACCATACTTTCTCAACCTCACATGATTTCAAGGTAGCAAAGATTATGGCACATGATTTAATCCAAGTTTATTTGGAAGATAAACTGCTAATGATGGAAAATAGAGAACCAAAAGAAAAATCACAAGTCAATCCCAAGGTGAAGCAAACTTGGACAGGTTCTAAAGTCGCATTAATAGAGCTTTTATATGCTTTGCATACCGAAGGTGTGTTCAATAATGGAGCATCAGATTTGAAAGATATTGCAGAGTATTTTGAAAACGTGTTTAACATCGATTTAGGTCAGTATCACAGGGCTTTCCTTGAAATTAGAATGCGAAAATCAGACCAAACCAAATTCCTAAACGCATTAAAAGAAAAATTAGTAAAACGGATGGAAAACACAGACGACTTACTTTAAGACCAATAAATACAACACTTTGTATAAAAATCAATCACAACTTGTGATTGACTTGTGATTTAAAACTATTCAAATACTACAATTTTGTACCATAACAATCTAAAACATACGTTATGGCAATCGAAGTTATCACACGCGAGGACTTAAACGAATTCAGAAGTCTTCTTTTGAACGATTTAAAAGAAATCATTCAATCCAAACCGCAACAAACAAAACAGTGGCTCAAATCCAATGAAGTCCGCAAACTGTTAAACATTTCTCCCGGTACTTTACAAAATCTCCGCATCAACGGAACACTGACCTATACCAAAGTTGGTGGCATTATGTATTATGACAATTCAGACATCGATAAGTTACTAAATGGAAATAAGGTAAATGCTTTGCCTACTCTGTTCAAATAATTTTAGCAATTATGAATTATATCAAACATCTAACAGGTTTCTTCGAAAAAGTAGCCATTGATAAAACATTAAATCCAACACATGTTAGCTTATACATTGCCTTATTCCAATTTTGGAACTGCAACCGCTTCAAAAATCCAATAAGTATCAATCGCGATGAGGTAATGCGAATAAGCAAAATCAGTTCCAAAGCAACCTATCATAAATGTCTGAAGAACTTGCATAGTTTGGGTTACATCAATTACGAACCATCATACAATCCATTCAAAGGAAGTCATGTCATTTTATTCAATTTTTCGGAGGATTTAAAACCCACTCCA
>CAZWAF010000018.1:0-38194 GCA_964631795.1 uncultured Flavobacterium sp.
CACCTAATTTGTCTACGATAATCGCTTTTACTCTTGATGCAATGTCTGACATAATTTCTAATTTTAAAATTTTAATTGATTGGCAAAAATAAAAAACTTTATTTTAATTCCATTAATTAGTTAATAATTTTGTGGGTGCGAATATATAAATTATTTTAATAATCACCATTAGTACTATTAATTATGATTTATTATTCCGTTTTTTGCACCTAAATAAAAGAGTTTACAAATGAAAAACATTCTAATATTTGCCTCGGGTTCAGGCTCAAATGCTGAAAATATCATTCAATATTTCCAAAAAAACGATGCTGCAAACGTTCAGGCAGTATTTACAAACAATTCTGCCGCCAAAGTTATCGACAGAGCTCAAAAATTAAATGTTCCTGCCGTAGTTTTCTCCAAAACCGAACTTTCTTCGGCTGATTTTCTTCAAAAAATCAATTCTTACCAACCCGATTTAATCGTCCTGGCAGGTTTTCTACTGAAATTTCCAGAGAATATTATCGAAATTTATCCAAACAAAATCATAAATATTCATCCGGCATTGTTACCAAATTACGGTGGAAAAGGAATGTACGGAATGAACGTACATCAGGCGGTTCTTGAAAATAAGGAAAAAGAAACCGGAATCACTATTCATTATGTAAATGAGAATTATGATGAAGGAGAATTCATCTTCCAGAAATCGGTAAATATCGAAAATTGTCAAACAGCAGATGAAATCGCCGAAAAAATCAACACATTAGAAATGGAGAATTTTCCGCAAGTAATAGATAAACTGTTGAATTCTTCAACTCAAAAATCCTAAATCAAAACTTGGAATACGACGTACATATATATACTGATGGCGCTGCCAAAGGAAATCCCGGGCCGGGTGGCTATGGCGTGGTGATGGAATGGGTAGGCAAACCTTATAAAAAAGAATTTTATGAAGGTTTTCGACATACAACCAATAACAGGATGGAATTATTGGCTGTAATTGTAGGTTTAGAAAAACTAAAACTACCAAATACCAAAGTACTTGTAATCTCGGATTCTAAATATGTAGTTGATTCGGTTACAAAAAACTGGGTTTTGGGTTGGGAGAAAAAAGGATTTGTTGACAGAAAAAATGCCGATTTATGGAAACGGTTCCTGAAAATCTACAGGAAACATCAAGTGAATTTCAAGTGGATTAAAGGACATAATAACCATCCGCAAAACGAACGTTGCGATCAATTGGCCGTAATGGCTTCTTCTCAATCACAACTTTCTATTGATGCTTTTTATGAAAATGAAGATCAAAAAATTCTCTGATGCATTAAAACTTCAATCATTTTTTTAGCAAAACTTTGAGACTTGTAACTTTTGTAACTCTAAAACCTTTGAACTATCTTTGCCACTTAATTTTGAAATTCAAATACAATGAATAAACTATTAATTGTTGGAACAGTTGCTTTTGACGCTATTGAAACGCCTTTTGGAAAAACAGATAAAATTTTAGGAGGGGCAGCAACCTACATTGGTCTTTCGGCTTCTCATTTCAATCTGAAATCTGCCATAGTTTCGGTAGTTGGAGACGATTTTCCTCAAGAATATTTGAATTTATTGACCGATAGAAATATCGATATTTCGGGAATCGAAAAAGTAGAAGGTGGAAAAACTTTCTTTTGGAGAGGTCGTTATCATAACGATTTGAATTCAAGAGACACACTTGAAACACAATTAAATGTTTTAGCCGATTTTCAGCCAAAAGTCCCTCAGGATTTCAAAAATGCCGAAGTGGTAATGCTTGGAAACCTGCATCCATTGATACAAAGCAGTGTTTTAGATCAAATGGAAACCAAACCAAAATTGGTTGTTCTGGACACTATGAATTTCTGGATGGATTGTGCTCTACCTGAATTACTTGATGTGATGAAACGTGTTGACGTGATTACTATCAATGACGAAGAAGCAAGACAACTTTCGGGAGAATATTCTTTAAAGAAAGCTGCTGCCAAAATTCACGAAATGGGACCTAAATATATAGTGATTAAAAAAGGAGAGCACGGTGCTTTACTATTTGAACAAAAAGAAATTTTCTTTGCTCCGGCTTTGCCACTGGAAGAAGTCTTTGATCCAACAGGAGCAGGAGATACTTTTGCCGGAGGTTTTGCAGGATATATCACTCAAAGTGAAGATATTTCTTTCGAAAACCTAAAAAATTCTATCATTTACGGAGCTAATTTAGCTTCATTCTGCGTAGAAAAATTTGGAACCGAGAGAATGGTTGAACTCCAAAAAGAAGAAGCTACAGAGAGATTAAAGCAATTCAAGACTTTGACTCAATATGAAATGCCTTTATAACAACATTATAATGCCTCGGAAACGGGGCTTTTTTTGTTTTGGAACAAGAATTGAACTACGGAAAAATAACAATTACAAACAACAATACAATGAGCGACGCTATTAAACATGAATGTGGAATTGCTTTTTTAAGGCTGAAAAAACCGCTTGAATTTTATAAAGAAAAATACGGTACGGCTTTCTACGGAATACAGAAAATGTATCTTTTAATGGAAAAGCAACACAATCGTGGTCAGGACGGAGCCGGTCTTGCAAATATAAAATTAGACATGGAACCGGGAGAAAGATATATCAGCCGCGTTCGTTCTAATGCAGCACAGCCAATACAAGATGTATTTGCACAGATCAACAAAAGAGTAAGCCAAGAGTTGATAGACAATCCGGAATATGCCGACAATGTTGGTCTTCAAAAGAAAAATATCCCTTATGTGGGAGAAGTTTACTTAGGACACGTTCGTTACGGAACTTTCGGAAAAAACAGCATTGAAAGCGTTCACCCATTCTTGCGTCAAAACAACTGGATGCACCGTAACTTAATCGTTGCCGGAAACTTTAATATGACCAATGTTAAAGAATTGTTTGCCGATTTAGTTCGCTTAGGGCAACATCCAAAAGAAATGGCTGATACAGTTACCGTTATGGAAAAAATCGGACATTTTCTTGATGACGAAGTTACTGAGCTATATCATGATTGTAAAAAGGAAGGCTTGTCAAAACAAGAAGCTTCTCCGGTTATCGGTGAGCGTCTGGATGTAGCAAGAATTTTGCGTCGTGCCTCAAAAAACTGGGATGGTGGTTACGCAATGGCCGGAATGATTGGTCATGGAGATGCCTTTGTTACACGTGATCCTGCGGGAATTCGTCCGGCATTCTACTATCAAGACGATGAAATCGTTGTGGTAGCTTCAGAACGTCCGGTAATCCAGACTGTTTTCAACGTTGATTACAATAAAATTAAGGAGATTACTCCCGGTCACGCTATAATTGTTAAAAAAGACGGAACTGTTCTTGACGAACAAATTCGCGAAGCTTTGCCTTTGAAAGCTTGTTCTTTTGAACGAATTTACTTCTCAAGAGGTAGCGATGCCGAAATCTATCAGGAAAGAAAAGATTTGGGTAAATTGATTTTACCTGCGGTTTTGGACGCTATTGATTCAGATACCGACAATACTGTTTTTTCATACATTCCGAATACTGCCGAAACTTCATTTTACGGTTTAGTCGAAGCATCGCAGGATTTCCTGAACCAGAGAAAAAACGATTATATTTTAAAACACAAAGACACTTTAACAACTGAAAAGTTACAGGAATTACTTTCTGTAAAAATCAGAACAGAAAAAGTGGCTATAAAAGATGCTAAACTACGTACTTTCATTACCGAAGACAGCAGCCGTGACGACTTGGTGGCTCACGTTTATGATGTGACTTACGGAGTAATTAAACCAACAGACAATCTGGTTATTATTGACGACAGTATTGTTCGTGGTACCACATTAAAACAAAGTATCATCCGAATGATGGATCGTTTAAATCCAAAACGCATAGTGATTGTTTCTTCGGCTCCGCAAATTCGTTACCCTGATTGTTACGGAATTGACATGGCAAAACTGGAAACTTTAGCAGCTTTCACAGCAACATTGGAACTTCTGAAAGAAAGAAACATGTATTCGATTGTTGATGAAGTTTATAAAAAATGTAAAGCTCAGGAAAATATGGCTGACAGCGAAGTAGTGAATTATGTAACTGAGATCTATGCGCCTTTTACGGATCAGGAAATATCAGATAAGATTGCTGAAATGTTAACTTCTTCCGACATCAAAGCAGAAGTTAAAATTATATTTCAAACAGTAGAAAACTTACACATTGCTTGTCCTAAGAACTTAGGAGACTGGTATTTTACAGGTGATTATCCAACTCCGGGAGGAAACCGAGTTGTAAACAGAGCCTTTATGAATTTCTATGAAGGAAAAGACGCAAGAGCTTATTAATCAAAGATGTATTTGTTATTTGTCGATTTTTATAGTTTTTTATCGATTTATTGTTGCGGTTTAATCCTACAACTTCTATTTTAGCAGAACTATAAAGACAGTAGGTTAAATTTATAGTAGATTTGGGGCAAAAAAGGTAGAACTTCGGTTCTACCTTTTTTATTTTATATCCTTTGGAAATTGCATAAACAAAAAGCCCGGAAACTAAATATGTAGTTTCCGGGCTTCTTTATGTAATGAATCTATTTAAAAAATCTCTATTCCTTCGTATATTCTCAAAACATCATCAAAAACCTGAGACAAATATTCAGGATCTTCACTTGATACTAATTTCATTCTATGTTCTTTAAAATTTGGAATCCCTTTAAAATAATTTGTATAATGTCTTCTTGTTTCAAGAATCCCTAATTTATCACCTTTCCATTCCATTGCCCATGTCAAGTGGTTTCTTGCGGCTTCAACCCTGTCAGCAAGAGTTGGTTTTGGAAGAAGTTCTCCCGTTTTAAAGTAATGTTTGATTTCGTTGAAAATCCAAGGATAACCAATGGCAGCACGGCCAATCATCATTCCGTCCAATCCGTATTTGTTTTTATATTCTAATGCTTTTTCGGGAGAATCGATGTCTCCGTTTCCAAAAATCGGCATCGTAATTCTTGGATTATTTTTTACACGAGCAATATGAGACCAATCGGAATGACCTTTGTACATTTGGGCACGGGTTCTGGCATGGATAGTCAAAGCCTGAACACCTATATCCTGTAGTCTTTCGGCAACTTCGTCAATATTGATAGAATCATCATCCCAACCCAAACGGGTTTTTACCGTTACAGGCAAATCAGTACTGTCGATAACTGCTTTGGTAAGGCGAACCATCAAATCGACATCTTTCAAAACTCCGGCTCCGGCTCCTTTGCAAACCACCTTTTTTACCGGACATCCAAAATTAATATCAATTAAATCAGGGTTTACCGTAGAAACGATTTTTGAAGATAAAGCCATCGCTTCTTCATCCCCTCCAAAAATCTGGATTCCCACAGGTCTTTCATAGTCAAATATATCCAATTTTTGTCTGCTTTTAATCGCATCACGAATTAATCCTTCCGAAGAAATAAATTCGCTATACATCATATCAGCTCCGTGAGTTTTACACAATCTACGGAATGGAGGATCGCTTACATCTTCCATTGGAGCTAAAAGCAAAGGGAAATCAGGTAATTCTATGTTGCCTATTTTGACCATATTTTTTGAATTTGTCGCGAAATTACAATTTTTTATCTATTTGGATTTTGTCTTTAACTTTTCACTAGGTTATTCTGTTATTTTTCAAACAAAACTTTAACTATATTTGCCGATTGATACACTACCTTTAAGGTAGATGGGGTGAAGAAGAACGGAGGTGAGTCACACCAAATTAACTGACAAAGAACGAACTATACATGAAACATATTAGAAATTTTTGCATTATTGCACATATTGACCACGGAAAAAGTACTCTTGCCGACCGATTGCTTGGTGCAACTCAGACCGTTACAGCACGTGAAGAGAAAGCCCAATTGCTTGATAATATGGATTTGGAACGAGAGCGTGGAATTACCATTAAGAGTCACGCAATCCAAATGGAATATACTTATAAAGGCGAACAATATATCTTGAACCTTATTGATACTCCGGGACACGTAGATTTTTCTTACGAAGTTTCGCGTTCAATTGCAGCCTGCGAAGGAGCACTTTTGATCGTGGATGCTGCACAAAGTATTCAGGCACAAACAATTTCGAACCTTTACCTTGCTTTGGAAAATGATCTGGAAATTATTCCGGTCTTGAACAAAGTGGATTTACCAAGTGCCAATCCGGAAGAAGTGAGTGATGATATCATTGATTTGTTAGGATGCAAACTGGAAGACATTATTCACGCTTCGGGTAAAACCGGTTTTGGTGTAGAAAATATCCTGGCAGCTATTATTGAAAAAATACCCGCTCCCAAAGGAAATCCGGAAGAACCTTTACAAGCTTTGATTTTTGACTCGGTTTACAATCCTTTCCGCGGAATTGAAGTAATCTTCCGTGTTAAAAACGGAGAGATCAAAAAAGGACAAAAAATTAAATTCATGGCCACAGGCAATGAATATTTTGCCGACGAAATTGGAACTCTTAAATTAAATCAGGTTCCTAAAAATGTGGTATCAACAGGTGATGTTGGTTATTTGATTTCCGGAATTAAGGAAGCAAAAGAGGTAAAAGTAGGAGACACTATTACCGATGCCAAAACACCAACTACTAATATGATTCACGGTTTTGAAGACGTAAAACCAATGGTATTTGCCGGAATTTACCCTGTAGATACCGAAGATTACGAAGATTTGCGTGCATCTATGGAAAAATTGCAATTGAATGATGCTTCGTTAGTATTCACCGCAGAAAGTTCGGCAGCCTTAGGATTTGGTTTCCGTTGCGGATTCTTAGGAATGTTGCACATGGAAATTATCCAGGAACGTCTGGAACGTGAATTCGACATGACTGTAATCACAACGGTTCCCAACGTTTCATATTTGGCTTACACCAAAAAAGATCCGGAAACAGCTATTGTGGTAAATAATCCATCAGATTTGCCGGAACCTTCAAAACTGGATAGAGTTGAAGAGCCTTTCATCAAAGCAACAATCATTACCAAAGCCGATTTTGTTGGGAACGTAATGAGTTTGTGTATTGAAAAACGTGGTGTTATTACTAATCAGACTTATTTGACTACTGAAAGAGTTGAATTGAATTTTGATATGCCATTGGCTGAAATCGTATTTGATTTCTACGACCGTTTGAAAACAGTTTCAAAAGGGTATGCTTCTTTCGATTATTCTCCAATAGGAATGCGAGCCTCTAAATTGGTGAAACTGGATGTGCTTTTGAATGCGCAATCGGTAGATGCACTTTCGGCTTTGATTCACGAAGACAATGCCTACAATATTGGTAAAAAAATGTGTGAAAAATTGCGTGAATTAATCCCAAGACAACAATTTGACATTCCGATTCAGGCGGCAATTGGTGCCAAAATCATCGCGCGTGAAACTATCAAAGCATTGCGTAAAGACGTTACTGCCAAATGTTACGGAGGTGATATTTCGCGTAAGCGTAAATTACTCGAAAAACAGAAAAAAGGTAAAAAACGTATGCGTCAGGTAGGAAACGTAGAAATTCCGCAAGAGGCGTTTATGGCGGTATTGAAATTGAATGATTAATCTCTTAGAATATAGAGAATAGACCATAGATAATAAACAAACCCGATGACGAAAGTTGTCGGGTTTTTTCGTAAAAGAGTACTAAATTTTAATTGTTTTCGTTTCTTTGTTTTGTTAAATCCAATCGAATTATGAGAAAAATAGCTACTACATTCTTTTTATTTGTGTTTTCGTTTTGTTTTTCGATGATAAACGTGAAAATTTCCGGAAAAATAACAAATATAAAAAACACCCAAATTATCATAAGCGGTTACAATTTTAAAACCGAAATTCCGGTAAACAATGATGGTGTTTTTAAAAAAGAATTCGGAATTGAGCGTCCGGGAATCTATGTTTTCAGCATAGGAGAGAATTCTTTACTTATATTTTTAGAAGAAAATTCGGATCTAAAAATAGAAACCGATTACAAAAATTTTGATGAAGCCTTGAAAATTGAAGGAAACGGCAGCGATGTAAACCGATATTATATTGAAAAATCAAATCTTTATTTTACTCTGAGAAAATATCCTGAAGATATTTATTCGAAAAATGAAAAAGATTTTCTGAAAGCGGTTGATACTCTCACAGCCAAAAACACAAAGCTTTTGGAAAACACAAAAAACCTGAGTCCGCTTTTTGTAAAATTGGAAAAAAACGACATTTTCTATGGCGAACAATATCTTTTAACAAACTATGAGAATAATTATTTTTATTATACCGAAAATAAACCTCCGAAAGCAAAGTTGGTTGATTCAAGAATTGTAAAAAATCTCAATTATAACACAGATGATTTTATTCACAGTTCTAATTACAGAAATTTATTACCTCATAAATTCAATGTCCCTTTCGAAAAAGGAACAACAAACGGCATTCAATTTCTTGAATCGGAGTTTTCTAAAATAAACAGTCCGGAAATAAAAAATTATATTTTAAATAATCTGTTCAGAAGAATAGAGCCCGATAAGAAAAGCACATTGCTTTTGTATAATTCGATTCTGTCACTTAGTTCTGATGAGAAATTCAAGAAAGAAGTTTTTGAAAGAATTGAGAACCTGAATAATTTTAATGTGGGAAGTCCGGCTCCTGATTTTGAACTCGAAGATCAATTTGGCGAGAAAGTTTCTCTTGAAAGTTTAAAAGGAAAATATATCTATCTCGACATTTGGGCAACATGGTGCGGCCCTTGTCTGGCTGAAATTCCTCATCTGAAAAAAATAGAAGAAAAATTCAGAAACAGAAATATCTCCTTTGTAAGCATATCTACAGACAATTCTTCTGAATTTGAAAAATGGAAAAAAATGCTCTATAAAAAGAAAATGACCGGAATACAATTATTTGCAGGAGATACTTTTAAAACTAAAATTATATCCGAATATTCAGCAATTGCTATCCCAAAATTTGTATTAATTGATCCGAATGGAATTTTAATCAACATTGATGCACCACGACCATCGAATCCCAAATTGATCAAAACTTTAAATAATCTTTCAGGTTTGTAAAACAGGATAGTTAACCGTGCAAGCTCAAAAACTTTGTACATTAGCACCTTCGAAAAACTACGATAAAAAATGATAGAAGATAAAAATCCACAAAGAACCAGTCTTTCTCAATTGGGAGAATTTAAATTAATAGAACATTTGACTCAAAATTTAGAAATCAACCAACCTTCCACTTTGAAAGGAATTGGTGATGACGCAGCTATTTTGGATTTCAAAGACAAGAAAGCCGTGGTTTCAACCGATTTATTAATTGAAGGAGTACATTTTGATTTGGCTTATGTTCCGTTGAAACACTTAGGATATAAAGCCGTTATTGTCAACTTGTCTGACATTTGTGCGATGAACGCCAAGCCAACACAAATTACCGTTTCTATTGCTGTTTCCAATCGTTTTCCGTTGGAAGCTCTTGAAGAATTATATGCCGGAATTGCTCTTGCAGCTCAGCAATACAAGATTGATGTTATAGGAGGAGACACTACTTCTTCGCAAAAAGGTTTGATTATAAGCATTACCGCTATTGGAGAAGCAGATTCAGAAGAAATTGCGTACAGAAATGGTGCAAAAGGCAACGATTTATTAGTTGTAACAGGCGATTTGGGTGCAGCCTATATGGGCTTACAGGTTTTGGAAAGAGAAAAACAAGTTTTTCAGGTAAATCCAAACAATCAGCCCGATTTAGATAATTATACTTATTTAATAGAACGTCAGTTGAAACCGGAAGCCAGAACAGATGTTCGCACATTATTGCATGCATTGGAAATAAGACCAACTTCTATGATTGATATTTCAGACGGTTTATCGTCAGAAATTATTCATTTATGCAAACAATCTGGTGTAGGTTGTAATTTATATGAAGAAAAATTACCTATCGATCCTCAATTAATAAATACTTGTGAAGAATTCAATATCGACAGTACTACAGTTGTAATTAACGGAGGAGAAGACTACGAATTGCTTTTCACCATAAGTATGGAAGATTTTGATAAAATAAAAGGAAACCCTAATTTCACGATAATCGGACACATGACACAAGAAAGTGAAGGAATTCATCTTGTAACCAGAGCCAATACTAAAATTCCTTTGAGAGCAAGAGGTTGGGATTCATTGAGCGAAACAGAATCTTAAAGAAGATAAAATCTTGTTTTAAAAACAGTAGTAAGCAAATTGTTTACTACTGTTTTTTTATTCTGTCAAATTGCCTCAAACAATTTTCCCGGCAACGGACGAATTACACCTTTGAGTTCCATATTTAATAAAATACCCGAAATTCTGAAAATAGGAAAACCGCAATCCAGTGCAATTGTGTCTAATAATTGCTTTCCGTTTTGTTGAAGATAATCATATACTTTTTGCTCATCTTTATCGAGTGTAACAAAAAGTTGCTTTTGTATAGGAGGAGTTTCTTTTTCAAGATCCCAATTCAGAATATAAATCAAATCGGCAGCACTGCTGAGTAAATTTGCCTTTTGGGTTTTTATCAGATTATTACAACCTTGACTATATTTATCGGAAACTCTTCCGGGAACAGCAAAAACATCCCGATTGTAATCATTGGCTAGATTGGCTGTAATTAACGAACCTCCTTTTTCGGCCGATTCAATTACGATTGTCGCTTCAGCCATTCCGGCAACAATACGGTTGCGTTTCACAAAATTCTCTTTATCAGGATTTGAAATACTCCAAAATTCAGTCATAAAACCTCCGTTTTGTTCCATTTTAGCAACATATTTAGCATGTGATTTCGGGTAAATCTGATTGAGTCCGTGAGCCAAAACACCAATAGTTTGAAGATTATTTTCCATTGCAGCTTGATGCGCCACTATATCTACTCCATAAGCAAATCCACTGACAATAATCGGATTGAGCGGAGCCAAATCGGAAATAAGTTTTTCGCAAAAAGCAGTTCCGTAAGACGTAATTTGGCGGGTTCCCACAATGCTTATTATTTTCCGATTCTTCAAATCAATATTCCCCGAAGAAAACAAAACCAAAGGAGAATCGATACAATGTTTCAGTTTATCGGGATAATTAGCATCCAAAAAAGAAACTGCCGAAATTTTATTTTCAGAAATAAACCTCAATTCTCTTTCGGCTATTTCAAAAATGGTTTTATCTTTGATTTTTTTCAACAAAACACTACCAACACCTTCTATTGAAGCGAGTTGCTGTGTTTTTGCCTGAAAAACCAATTTGGGACTTCCACAGTGAGCAATGAGTTTTTTGGCAGTAATATCTCCCACTCCTTCCACTTTCTGCAAAGACAAAAAATAAAATAATTCTTGTTCGTTCATGGTAACTATTTGAACTTCAAGTTATGGAAATTATTTTGAAATTTGTTAATAAAATTTGTTGATAACATTATAATCATTACTTGAAATATTTAAATTTGTTACTATGAAAACAGATCGTTACATAGCACAACTTTTATACAGACACCAATGCGTAATACTACCTGGTTTTGGTGCTTTTTTGAGCGAAATTCAATCGTCTCAACTTAATGAACTTACAAATACTTTTTATCCTCCTACGAAAATAATTTCTTTCAATCCTCATTTGAAACACAATGACGGACTTTTGGCTCATCATATTTCTCAGAATGAGAAAATAGATTATGAATCTGCTGTAGAATTGATTCAAACAGAGGTTGAAACTTTCAAAAATAAATTGAAACAATTCGAACCTGTTTTGATAAACGATGTAGGTGTGATTCGTTTGAATTCAGAAGGAAATTTGTTCTTTGAAAGCTATAATTATATAAATTTCCTGACAGAATCTTTTGGTTTAAGCAGTTATGTTTCTCCTGTTATCAAACGAGAAATTCTTATAGAAACCAAAGCTACAGAACAGGAAATTCCGGTTATTGATATTCAATCCGAAAAAAATCCTGTTTTCCAATTCATGAAATATGCCGCTGCTATTGCAATCGGTTTAGGAACTTTAGGATTTGTAGGCAACAATATTTATCAGAACAAAATAGCCGAAGATACCCGATTGGTACAACTTGAGGTGCAAAAAGAAGTGCAAAACAAGATTCAGGAAGCGACTTTTGTAATCAGCAATCCGTTGCCAAAAGCAGCTGTAGAAGTAATGAAAGCCGATGAAACTAAAATTCCTTATCATATTGTGGCAGGATCTTTTAGAGAAGAAAGCAATGCTAAAAAAATTTTTAATCAATTGACCAAATTGGGATACGAAGCTAAAATGCTAGAAAAAACAACTCATAACTTATATCCGGTACTTTACGGAAGTTATTCTGATTATTCTGAAGCAGAGAAGCAGTTAAAGAAAATCAAGGAAAATGAAAATCCTGAAGCCTGGCTAATGATTAAAGAGCTATAAATTAAAATCCCGAAAATCGGGATTTTTTTTATACCTTAAACCTATTATCTTTGCCAAAAAAAACAATGTCTCCTAAATATCCTTCAGAATCACTTACTATTTTGACCGACTTGGTTCTTCCAAGTGAAACCAATCCTTTGAACAACCTCTTTGGAGGAGAATTACTCGCCCGAATGGATCGCGCTGCAAGTATTGCTGCCCGTCGTCATTCAAGAAGAATTGCGGTAACTGCTTCTGTCAACCACGTTGCTTTCAACCGCTCGGTTCCTTTGGGAAGTGTAGTGACTATTGAAGCTAAGGTTTCGAGAAGCTTTAAAAGTTCTATGGAAATCTTTATTGATGTTTGGATTGAAGATCGTGAAACAGGAAACAAAACCAAAGCCAACGAAGCCATCTATACTTTTGTCGCTGTTGACGATATGGGTCATCCGGTAGAAGTTCCGGCTATTATTCCCGAAACTGATTTGGAAAAATCCCGCTATGATGCAGCCTTAAGAAGAAAACAATTAAGTCTGGTACTTGCCGGAAAAATGAAAGCAGAAGATGCTACCGAACTGAAAGCTCTTTTTGTTTAAATATAAAAATATTACAAATTGATTTTGTGTTCAAAAGCCGTCCTGAATGTGACGGCTTTTTTTGTGTTTTATTATTCCCCTGACTAATCCTAATCATGTGGACACAATTTAAAATCAACCACTAACTTTATAAATTAACACGATTTAATTTATGAAATCAATTACATAAACCACAATTTACCTCTTAGATTTACTTCGTCAGTTCGCTTCGCTCGTGTGTGGAAATTAGTGTTCAAATTTAATCCTGTAATTATTTATGTCCACAAGACATCTACGTTAATCAATATTATATAGACAATCAAATAGTTTTAAAATAGAAACCTTAAAATTCAAATCCTCAAACCCAAAAGTTTGGGGATTTATTTTATATTTATGTTTTTAAGAAAAGACATGACCCAAATTAAAAAGATCAAGATTCTTGACGAAACCATTTTGCCCGGAGAAAGCAAGACCATTAATATGGAAGTTGCCAAACTCCATACTATGACCAAGCTGAAAATTCCGATAATTGTAGAACGTTCTAAAACAGAAGGACCAACGGTTTTGCTTACTGCTGGATTACATGGAGATGAGATAAACGGAGTGGAAATAGTACGTCAACTTATTTCAAAGAATATCAACAAACCCAAAACAGGCACTCTTATCTGCATTCCGGTTGTGAATATCTTCGGATTTATGAATCAAACCCGAGAGTTTCCCGATGGTCGTGATTTAAACAGGGTGTTCCCGATGTGCCGGATATATCAGCGGTTCGATAGCGCGGAAATTTTTTCCGTGCCCGTAAACAAAATCGACAAAGCGAAGAAAGTGACAAAAAGCTGCAACTGTATGGTTGCAGTTTTATATTTTTAGAAATAAAAAAGATGTCGACAAAGTACAAAGCCACAACAACAGACCAAGCTTATTTTATCACCATTACCACCGTTGGCTGGGTAGATGTGTTTACACGACTTAATCAGAAATATGTAATCATCAATGCACTTCAATATTGCCAAGAAAACAAAGGATTGGAAATTTATGCTTATTGTATCATGAGCAGTCATATTCATTTGCTTTGTAAAGCTACTGGTGGCTTTATCTTGTCTGACGTAATGCGGGATTTTAAAAAGTTTACTTCGAAAAAAATAATTCAAACCATTATTGACGAGCCTGAAAGCAGAAGAGAATGGTTACTGGATTATTTTCAGAAAGCATGCGAACATTTAAAAAGAGAACAGCAATACAAGGTTTGGCAGGATGGCTATCATGCCGAAATTGTAGAAACCAACTGGTTTATAAAACAGAAAGTCGACTATATCCACAACAATCCCGTAAAAGACAAGATAGTTTCTTTGCCGGAAGATTATTGTTTTAGTTCGGCAAGAAATTACGCTAGTTTAGACAATGATTTAGAGGTAATAGTATTAGATTTATTCTGACAATTTGCCAATCTTTGTGGGCACGGAAAAAATTTCCGCGCAATCGTTAAGCATATCCGAGCGGTCGGGAATCCTTGTGAATATCCAAGCCAGTCGGATAATCATAGTAATAGATAATATCGACCAATATAATTATTTTCAATACAAATCCTCAAAACATTTACTTTTATAAAAGTATTTTCGTTTTTAAATTTGTCGTTTTCCTTTTTTTGGCTTTCTTTGTTTGAATTTTAACTAAAAAATTAAGAAAATGAGAAAAATATTTTACCTACTAAGTACCGTCCTGTTGGTATTTAGTTCTTGTTCAGAAGAAAATAAGATTGAGACACCTCAGACAACAGTGATGTTGAAAAAATCAATCTTTACTTATCCTGATGAAAAGAAAAGTACAATAACCTATAGTTATGAGGGAAATAAATTGAAGCAAAAGGATTATGGTTCTGGTATGATTGAAGAATATCTCTATACTGGAGATTTGATAACTGGTACTAAATTTTATGAGAATGGAGTCTTGAAAGGAGAATGGGACTACATTTATGAAGGTAATAAACTGACTCAAGAAATTCATAATTCGGATTTTTCTTCACCAACTTTAAGAAAAAGTACTTATACTTATGGCACTGACGGTATTATTTTAGTTCATTACTCTGATATTGATAAATCTACAAAAGCAGAAAAATTGGATTCAGGGTTTTATGATAAACTTACCTATATAAATGATAATTTTATTAAGAGAAACAATATTGTTGGTTCTAACGAAGAGGTGGAGGCTTCACAAATTTTCACTTATGATGATAAAAAAAATCCTTTAGATAATGTTTTAGGTTACGATAAATTAATTTTTAAAAATGATAATTGTCAAAACAATATACTGACAATTAATTCAAGTCACACATCAGGTCAAACTTTTTTAGAGAATTATTCATATAAATACAACGATAAAGGATACCCTACTGAAGCAAAAAAGAGCTATACCGCAAAAGATCAAACACAAAAAGATTCCTACACAGTTCAGTATATTTACGAATAAACTCGGATCGCATTGATATGCCAGCGGTTCGATAGCTCGGAAATTTTTTCCGTGCCCGTAAACAAAATCGATAAAGCTAAACGATGAAATAAACTTAGATTTTAGAACCCGATATGCCGGATATGTAAGCGCTACGATAGCGCAGAATTGTATTCTGTGCCCGCATAGTAAATTCACAACAAACCCTCAATTTCCGTTGATTTCAGCCAACGGAAGATGAATTAGATCATTTAACAAAAATTGAAATAAACTTAGATTTTAGAATCCTCAAACCTAAAAGTTTGGGGATTTATTTTACATTTATGTTTTTAAGACAAGATATGAGCAAGATTAAAAAGATAAAGATTCTTGAGGAAACCATTTTGCCGGGCGAAAGCAAGACTATCAATATGGAAGTTGCCAAACTTCATACTATGACCAAGCTGAAAATTCCGATAATTGTGGAACGATCTAAAACAGAAGGACCAACGGTGTTGCTCACCGCAGGATTGCACGGAGACGAGATAAATGGAGTTGAAATAGTAAGGCAGCTTATTTCGAAAAATATAAACAAACCCAAAACGGGCACTCTTATTTGTATTCCGGTTGTAAATATTTTTGGTTTTATGAATCAAACCCGAGAATTCCCAGATGGTCGTGACCTGAACAGGGTGTTTCCCGGAACCAAAAACGGTTCGCTTGCCAGCAGGTTTGCTCATTTTTTGCTCAACGAAATTATTCCTCAGGTTGATTATGCCATTGATTTTCATGCCGGAGGTGCCAGCCGTTTCAATGCACCTCAAATTCGGATTGCTCCAAACAATGACGATTTAAAAATACTGGCCAATGTATTTCAGGCTCCGTTTACTTTGAATTCAAAACATATTTCGGGTTCTTTCAGGAATTCCTGCGACAAACTGGGTGTAAAAATGCTTCTTTTTGAAGGCGGAAAATCGATTGACCTGAATCCGGAAATCACTAAACACGGAGTAGAAGGAACCAAACGCATTCTGAAACATCTTGATATGCTAAACGAAAATTTACCCGTAGAAATTCCTCAAAAGAAAAGCATTCTGATTGAGAAATCGAGCTGGATAAGAGCCAATTCATCGGGTTTGTTTCAGGGACTCGTTTCTATAGGAACTTATGTAAAAAAAGGAGAACTTTTGGCAATCGTTTCTGATCCTTACGGAAAGAAAGAAAACGAAGTAAAAGCTCCCAATTCGGGGTATCTGATAAACGTGAACGAAGCCCCAATTGTCTATCAGGGCGATGCTATTTATCATATTTCAAACACTTTAACATAACAAATTCAAAACCTAACATTTATCATTTTTCGGGATTATTAAAACGGATATTTTTGTCTTAACTAAATTTGGAAACGTATGTTGTATTGGAAAAAATTATCTCAAAAGGAAAAACAGGAACGCATAGAAACCGCTTTAAATGAAAATGTAAATTTCGACAAAGACACTTCTTTTGGCTATCCCGCTTCAAAATTAGACGGAAAAGTATTCAATAATGACGCACCGTTTTTGAAAGATGCTCCCATTTTGCAAACCTATGTCGCTAATCCTAATCATATAGGTTGCCACACTTTTGGCACTTCTGAAAAAGCTTTTAGCGGAACTCAGAAAATAGAACGCGAAGTACTTAGCGTGATTGCTGTTGATATTTTTAAGGCCGAACCCGATTCTTTTGACGGTTATATTGCTCCGGGCGGAACCGAAGCCAACATTCAGGCTATTTGGATGTACCGCAATCATTTTATGAATCATTATGGTGCTAAACCTAATGAAATTGCGATTTTAGCTTCTGAAGACACTCATTATTCTATCGCAAAAGGAAGTAATTTACTGCTGTTAGATTGGTTGAAAACACCTTTGGATTTCAATACCAGAACTATTCAGATTTCAGAATTGGATAAAATCATTTCTGATGCAAAAGATTCGGGCAAAAAATATTTCATTGCCGTTGCCAATATGGGAACCACAATGTTTGGTGCGGTTGACAATCCTGATGATTATACTTCTATTCTTGAAAAATACAATCTCGACTACAAACTTCATATAGATGCTGCTTACGGAGGTTTTGTATATCCGTTTAGTAATGAAAAATCAGAAATCAATTTCAGCAATCCTAAAATCAGTTCCATCACAATCGATGCCCATAAAATGTTGCAGGCTCCTTACGGAACCGGAATTTTTATTTGCCGAAAAGGCCTTATAGAAAATGTATTAACCAAAGAAGCCGAATATGTGGAAGGAATGGATTTAACGCTTTGCGGTAGCCGTTCGGGTGCAAATGCAATAGCCGTTTGGATGATATTGTTTTCTTATGGCGCTTATGGCTGGTTTGAAAAAGTAAATGTCCTGCAAATGAGAACCAATTGGCTTTGCAAACAATTAGACTTACTCAACGTAAAATATTTCCGTGAGCCTTTCATGAATATTGTTACTATCAAGAGTACTTATATTCCTAAAGAATTTGAAGAAAAATATGATTTGGTTCCTCAAAAGCATGACGAAAACAACGATTGGTACAAAATTGTACTCATGGATCACGTAGAAATAGATCAATTGACTATTTTTATCAATGATTTAAAAATTGCTATCGATGCTGAAAAAAGAAATTCGAATTAAATATAAAAATCTAAGAAAAGAACTAACCGAAAATGATATAGAAGACAAAAGCCTGGCAATTGCCAACAGGCTTTTGTCTCTCAATATTTGGGACAAAATATATTATCATACCTTTCTTTCTATAACAGAATTGAGAGAAATCAATACCGAATATATTCTTCATATTTTATCGGGCAAAGACAAGGAAATTATTGTTTCGAGAACCGCAATGAATCCGCAAAGAATGATTCATTTTCTTTTGACCGAAAACACCAAAATCAAGAAAAATAGCTATAATATTCCTGAACCTGTTGACGGAATTGAAGTTCCTTCCCATAAAATAGATATTGTTTTTATTCCTCTTTTGGCTTTTGACAAAAAAGGAAATCGTGTTGGTTATGGCAAAGGCTTTTATGACAATTTCCTGGCCGAATGCAAACCGGAAACCATCAAAATAGGTCTTTCATTTTTTGAAGTGGAGGAAGAAATTGAAGACATTTCTGAAAACGATATTCGTCTGAATTATTGTGTAACGCCATCAAAGGTTTATTCTTTTTAGATTGGTTCTTATAAACTAATTTTGTTTTAAATGTTAAAAACCACTGATTATACAAAAATTAATTTCGGATTTGTATTTTAGCGGCAACTAAACTACTATAATAAATTATGATAAAGTTCCCTAATTCAAGATTTGCTACAATTGTTTTAATTGCAATCTTCACTATTTCGTTATCAAATTGCTCTGTTAGAGTACAAACAAAACATAATAAAGCTGCATTCAAAACTAGTAAACGTATTCCGCCGGGACACGCAAAAAAAATATACGGAGACAAAAGCGCCAAAAATCATGCTCCGGGACACAATAAAAAACAGTCCTAAACAACAAAAGACCTATTCCGAAATTGAAATAGGTCTTTTTTATTTTATATCCTGAGTTGAATTACTCGTGGTGATGAAACGCTTTTTTGTTGAAAAGAATCAGGATACCAACTCCTATTGAAATGGCTGCATCGGCCACATTGAAGATTGCATTAAAGAAAGTAAACTCCTGACCTCCCATAAAAGGAACCCACATAGGAACTGGATAATCTTTTATAATCGGAAAATAAAACATATCGACTACTTTCCCGTGAAACAAGGTGCCGTAAGGATTTGCAGAAAACAAATTAGCAACTTCACCATGACTATCGTTAAAAATCACCCCGTAAAAAACCGAATCGATTATATTTCCAAAAGCCCCTGCCAATATCAAAGCTACGGCTACAATAAGATAATCAGAGTACTTTTTCTTTACGCAATCCCAAAGCCAATAACCAATTCCGGTTACAGCAAAGAGCCTGAATACAGTAAGAATCAATTTTCCGTAAGCCCCCGGAATCACTGTTCCCCAAGCCATTCCTTCGTTTTCAATGAAAAGAATTTTGAACCAAGAAAATACTTCAACTTCTTCTCTTAAAACAAAATGGGTTTTGATATAAATTTTTGAGATTTGGTCAATAACCAAAACTATGAATATTAGCAAATATGCTTTTTTAAGTGTCATCTTTAATTTTTTAGTGGACAAAAATAAGTATTCAAACATAAAAAACGCCCCCAAAGGAGCGTTTTTATTGAATTAACAATTTACTTTTTATCGTTGTAAATTTTTGGCTTCTATACTCATAGTTGCATGAGGAACCAATTTCAATCTCTCTTTTGAGATTAATTTTCCGGTAACTTTGCAAACACCGTATGTTTTGTTTTCTACGCGGAAAAGCGCATTTTTTAAATCGCGGATAAATTTTTCCTGACGAGTTGCCAATTGCGAATTTGCTTCTTTAGAAATAGTTTCACTTCCTTCTTCAAAAGCCTTGAATGTAGGAGAAGTATCTTCTGTTCCGTTATTCAAATCGTTCATATAGGCACTTTTCAAAAGCTCTAAATCTGCTTTTGCCTTTTCAATTTTCCTTAAAATAATTTCCTTGAACTCTGCCAAATCAGCATCTGAGTATTTTACTTGTTCATCTACCATAATTTCTATTTTGAAATTAACAACATTGTTTTTATTTCATCGAAAACAACTTCTATTCCGTTTTCAATTTTATCCTGAATTACTAATTCTTCTGTTAAAGTTTCTTCTTTTATATATTGTTCGTTGCTCTTTATTGCGTCTTCAACAACCGCATCCCGCTGAACAAAAACTTTAATCTTATCGGTTACTTCAAAACCTGAATCTTTTCTGATATTCTGAATTCGATTCACCAATTCTCTCGCAATCCCTTCTTTTCTAAGTACTTCGGTAATTGTAACATCCAAAGCAACTGTGATATTTCCGGAATTTGCAACCTGCCAACCTTCAATATCCTGAGAAGAAATTTCCACATCTTCCAAAGTTAAATTTACACTTTTCCCATTAACTTCAAAATTAAGGCTTCCTTCACGCTCCAATTGACTGATTTGCGTTTGTTCAAAACCTTGTATCTGTTTAGAAATCAGACCAATTTCTTTACCAAAGCGCGGTCCTAAAGTCTTGAAATTTGGCTTAATTTGTTTTACCAAAATACCCGAAGCATCGTCAAGAAGTTCAATTTCTTTCACGTTTACCTCAGCCATTATAAGGTCGGAAACCGCCTCAATTTCGGCTCTGTAAACCTCGTCAAGTACCGGAATCATTACCTTTTGCAATGGTTGACGCACTTTTATCATAGTCTTCTTTCTAAGTGATAAAACCAATGACGAAATGGTTTGTGCTTTCTGCATTTTGCTTTCAAGCGATTTATCAACAAAGTTTTCAACCGAAACCGGGAATTTTGCCAAATGTACAGACTCAAAATTTTCTGATTGTGTTGCCTGTGTTAAATCTCTGTAAAGTCTGTCCATATAGAATGGAGCCACCGGAGAAGCAAGCTTGCTCACAGTCAACAAACAAGTATAAAGCGTTTGGTAAGCAGCAATTTTATCCTGAGCATATTCTCCTTTCCAGAAACGACGGCGACACAAACGAACATACCAGTTACTCAGGTTTTCCTGAACAAAATCTGAAATAGCTCTTGTTGCTTTTGTTGGCTCATAATCGGCATAACATTCATCAACATATTTAATTAATGTATGTAATTCTGATAAAATCCAACGGTCAATTTCCGGTCTTTCTTCCAATGGAACTTCGGCTTCTGCATATTTGAAACCATCGATATTGGCATACAAAGCAAAGAATGAATACGTATTATAAAGTGTTCCGAAGAATTTTCTGCGAACTTCGGCTATACCTTCTTCGTCAAATTTCAAATTATCCCAAGGATTTGCATTCGAAATCATGTACCAGCGGGTAGCATCTGCCCCAAATGCCGATAAATTTTCAAAAGGTTCTATAGCATTACCCAAACGTTTCGACATTTTTTGTCCGTTTTTGTCTAATACCAATCCGTTTGAAACTACATTTTTGTAAGCTATTTTATCAAAAACCAAAGTAGAAATAGCATGCAAAGTATAGAACCAACCACGGGTCTGATCTACTCCTTCGGCTATAAAATCGGCAGGAAACGAACTGTTCCCGTCAATTATTTCTTTATTTTCAAATGGATAATGCCATTGTGCATAAGGCATAGCACCCGAATCAAACCAAACATCAATCAAATCAGATTCACGTTTCATTGGTTTTCCTGAGGCAGAAACCAAAATAATAGTATCAACTACATTTTTATGCAGATCAATCAGATTATAATTTTCCTCGCTCATATTTCCTATCTGGAAACCTTTGAAAGGATTTTCTTTTTGAACTCCGGCAGCGATTGATTTTTCGATTTCATTATACAATTCTTCAACAGAACCGATAATAATTTCTTCTGTTTTGTCTTCGCTTCTCCAAATTGGCAACGGAATTCCCCAATATCTTGAACGGGATAAATTCCAATCGTTGGCGTTTTTCAACCAATTTCCAAAACGACCTTCTCCGGTTGCTTTTGGTTTCCAGTTAATTGTTTCATTCAAATCGAACATACGTTCTTTAACGTCGGTAACTTTGATGAACCAAGAATCCAACGGATAGTACAAAATAGGCTTGTCTGTTCTCCAACAATGAGGATAACTGTGAACGTATTTCTCTACTTTGAAAGCTTTGTTTTGTTCTTTCAACAAAATAGCAATTTCCACATCTACCGAACGCTCCGGTGCTTCACCGTCGTTGTAATATTCATTTTTCACATATTTTCCGGCAAATTCTCCGGTATGAGATGTGAATTTTCCTTGTAAATCAACTAACGGAACCGCTACACCATTTTCGTCTAAAACCAACATTGGCGGAACTTCCGGACTTGCTTCTTTGGCAACTTTGGCATCATCAGCACCAAATGTCGGAGCTGTATGCACAATTCCGGTTCCGTCTTCTGTAGTTACGAAATCTCCCGAAATTACTCTGAAAGCGTTTTCAGGATTTTGATATGGCAATGCCCAAGGCAATAATTGTTCGTAACGAATACCTACCAAATCAGCTCCTTTGCATTCAGCTAAAATTTGATAAGGAATTTTCTTGTCTCCTTCTTTGAAATTTTCAAAATCAGAAGAATCAGTACTTTCGAAATAATTTTTCCCAAACTGTTTTCCTACTAAATTTTTAGCCAAAATCACAGTCATTGGTTTGAAAGTATATTGATTGAAAGTTTTCACCAATACATAATGAATTTTGGGACCAACAGTCAAAGCCGTATTAGATGGCAAGGTCCAAGGCGTTGTTGTCCAAGCCAAAAAGAAAATTTCATCAAGATCTAAAGCTTCTAATTTATACTGATGCAAATGCTTAGAAGTGATATAATCATAAAATCTGGAAAATACAATGGTTTTGTGCTGTTCAACCACCTTGAACTGAGCAACAATAGTTGTATCGGTAACATCTCTGTAACTTCCCGGCTGATTTACTTCGTGCGAAGACAAACCTGTTCCGGCTTTTGGAGAATAGGGCTGAATGGTATAACCTTTATACATTAAATCTTTGTTATAGATTTGTTTCAAAAGCCACCAAACAGACTCCATATATTTTGGTTTATAGGTCACATACGGGTCTTTCATATCGACCCAATACCCCATTTTTTCGGTAAGATCGTTCCAAACATCGGTATAACGCATTACAGTTTTCTTACAAGCTTCGTTGTATTCTTCTACCGAAATGGTTTTTCCGATATCTTCTTTGGTAATTCCCAATTCTTTTTCGGTTCCCAATTCTACAGGCAAACCGTGAGTATCCCAACCCGCTTTGCGTTTTACCTGAAATCCCTTTTGGGTTTTGTATCTGCAAAAAATATCCTTGATAGCACGAGCCATTACGTGGTGAATTCCCGGCAATCCGTTAGCCGAAGGCGGTCCTTCAAAAAACACATAAGGTTGCATTCCTTCGCGTGTGGTAACACTTTTTTCGAATATATTTTCTTTTTTCCAAAAATCAAGAACTTCCGATGCCACAGTAGGCAAGTCAAGTCCTTTGTATTCAGTGAATTTTGTACTCATTTGGTCAATTTCTTTAATCGTTGGCGAAAGTAAGGAATTTTATTTTTTTTGCCACGAATTCACAAATTTTATTTAAACCTCTTGATCTGAAATTCTAAAAAGAGACTGGAAGTTAGAAATTGAAAAAAAGAAACAACGAAGAACTTTCAACTATTTCAACTATTTATATTCGACTATTCTTAAGAAAAAACCTCTTTTAAAACGTCTAAAGACTTTGGTTTTCTGAATCCGTCTAAATGGTGAGAATAATAATTAATCAGAATTTTTAATAGAATTTGCCTTTCAATCACATGAAATATTTTCTCTGTATTATCGAGCTTCAAACTCATCAGTTTTTTAAACAAATCGGTTTCATGCTGAGACAAGGTTTCCATAGACTGAAAAAGTGTAAAAACTCCCGAATTGGTTTCAAAAAAAGGCAAATCTATTTGCGAAATATCCGGATAAAAACCAAAAAATTTGGTCATTTCCAACATCAGAATTAAATGAAAATTATAAACCTCATCGTGAGTATCGAGCCATTGCAGAGCTGTTTCCAAATAGACAAACAATGCTTCATTCTTTTCTTCTTCTTTGATTGAATTGTGCAATATCTCGGAAACAAACATTAAAATAGTACTCTTTACAATATCGGTATGAATAGTTTGAAAAGGAGTTGCCACTTTTACTTCTTTGAAATGTTCCAAAGTTCCTTTATTTCTGTGATCGGAAGTAATTTCTAAAATAGTTAAAGGCTGAAAATAGGCTATTTTCTGATTGTTTCTTCTGGACGAAAAAGCATCTCTGACAAAATAAGATTTAAGTCCGTCTGAAAATGTAAAACATTTCACGATGAGACTTTTTTCCTGAAATTTCAAAGCCGAAATTACAATTGCTTTGGTTTTAACGTGCATGTTTTTTGGTTTGTTGTTTATGGTTTGTTGTTTTGGATCGTAAGGAAACCATAAACTCCAAACAACAAACAGTTTAACGGATAATCATCACTTTTCTAACTTGAGTTTCAGTTCCGTCCTGACCGGCAATAAAAATCATATAAACTCCTGTTTTTACTCTGTATTTCCCAAAAGCGGTGGTGTTCCATTCTACAGAACCTCCTTCGGAAACTGCTTCATGAACCAGATTTCCTTCTATGTCGGTAATCTTTACATTGGCTTTATCTAAAAGGCCTGTTATCTTTACGTTTCCTTCAAATTCCGGCCGGACAGGATTTGGATAAACCACAACATTGTCAAGATTGGTATTTGCTTTGGTTGCAGAACCTTTGAAAGAAACCATTCCGTTTATGGTGGCAAAAAACACTTCGCCTGTTACAGGATTAATATCAATATCATTTATATTATCACTAGGCAGCGGAGAATTGGCAGTTGTAAAATGATAAATGGTTTGCTGACCACTTGGCGAAAACAGAAAAACTCCGGCATCAGAAGTTCCAACCCATTTATTATTGGCACCGTCAACAACTATATCGGTAATAAACTGCTGATACATCAATTCCTGGGCAATTCCGTCATCCATAATAATGATAGAATTGGCTCTCATAGGCTCATTGGAAAGAAAACGATCAACGCTTGATAAAACCCTTAATCCTTTTCGGGTTCCTATCCAAACCTGATTACGATTGTCGATTGCTGCCACCTGAACAGAGGCTGAAGGAAGATTTCCTTTATCGGAACCTTCGGTAATTTTTTTAAAGATATTTCCTTTAGTTTCATTAAAAGCAATTAATCCATCCGAAACGGTAGAAAGCCATTTGGTTCCGTTTTTATCAATTACCATTCGCCCAATCCTGCTTCTATTATAATCGTCTAATATAGTTTCCATATTGTATGAAATCCACTGACCGTCTGGCTTTAAAACTTTCAATCCGTTTTTGACCAATCCATTAGAAACCCATAGATTTCCTGATTTATCAAAAGCCGTTTGTTCTATTCGAACACTTTTGTAATTCAAATCAGACTGAAGTACAACCGATTCAAGTTCGCTATTGGTATGATCGTAATGTGTTGTCAATTTTTCATTTTCAAATTTCAGTAATCCGTTGTGATAAGAACTGACAAAAATCTGATTTTCTTTTTTAGGATTTACCGTCAATCGAACCAAATCACTTGCTCCATCCATTTCAGAAAAAGGAATATTCAGCCAACCTTCATCGGTATTGAATTTACTTATTCCGTAATAATTAAGCGGATGCGGATTGTAATATTGATCATAATCTCCATAAGTAGCCCACAAATTATCATTTGAAACGGTGATAGAAAAAATATTGTTTTTTGAAGGTCCACTTGGCATAATTCCTCCCAAATCAGTAGAATTCCCAATTGGAGTTGTGACAATTCCCGCTTCGGTAGTTCCAATATAAAGAGTTGTGTCAATTAACGTGGCACAACTAAAAGTGGGGCTTGGATTTGAAACCTGAGATTGACTTAACTGAACAACTTCATTTAGTTGGACATCAAAAACAAAAACCCAAGTAGTCGAAGTTATACTAAGATGAGTTCCATTTGACCTTAAATCAATAGGAGCTGGATTGAAATGAGGGCCAAATGTTGAAAATGTAAGTCCGTCAACCGACTTAAATACATCGCCGCTGCTTGAAACCACACAAAGATTAACACCAATAGTAGTAACACCAGAAAAACTACCATCTTTTACTTTATCCCACACACTAGCATCTATAAGATTTGGATTTGAAATTAATGCTCTTTTCAAACCTTCGTCAAATGTAGCAGCATAAATATGATCCTTGAAAATGGTAGTTTGAGAAACCGCAATTTCTGATTTGGTATTTCCTATAAAAAAAGTATCTCCAAACTGAGAAGTTTTCAGATTGAATTGTACAATTCCAAAATCAGTCGAAATATAGATTAGATCTCCATATTCCATAAAATGGTTGATTTTCTTGATTGTTGGCGGCAATTGTTTATTGACAATATCCACCACATTAAGAACTTTTCCGTCGGTTTCGTTCACTATATTAATCAGTCCGTTTTGATAACCAACAAGAGTTTTATTGAACTTAGCACTGTGATAAATGGCAGAAATAACCTGACTCGAAAGTCCGTCAATAGTGTTAATGGTTTTTATTTCGTTGGTAGAAATATTTTTTGAAAAAACGGCATTTTCTGAAGCGGCATAAATTTTATTGGCCGACTGACTGATGTCTTTTATTTCATTGTATGAAAAATATCCCGTCCAAAGTTCTTTGTTTTGAGAAAAACAAAACGTATTTGAAAGAGAAAAGAGAAAAAGCAGAAAAATGTATCTCATCATTTGTTGATTATAGAATCACAAATATAAGATAAAACCAAAAAAAATGCCTCCCGAAATCAGGAGGCATTCAATATTATAAATGATTCTAAGGATTATACTACCCCTTGAGCCAACATAGCGTCAGCTACTTTTACGAATCCGGCGATGTTTGCTCCTTTTACGTAGTCAACATAACCATTTCCGTCTGAACCATATTTCACACATGAAGCGTGGATGTCTAACATAATTCTTTTCAATCTTTCGTCAACTTCTTCAGAAGTCCAGCTTAATCTCAAAGAGTTTTGAGACATTTCAAGACCTGAAGTAGCAACACCTCCTGCATTAGATGCTTTACCCGGAGCAAAAAGGATTTTTGCATTTTGGAAAACAAGAACTGCTTCTGGAGTAGAAGGCATATTAGCTCCTTCAGATACACAGATACATCCGTTTGCTACCAACATTTTTGCTTCTTCTTCGTTCAATTCGTTTTGAGTAGCACATGGAAGAGCAACATCACATTTAACTTCCCAAGGACGTTTTCCGGCTACGAATTTAGCGTTTGGATATTTGGCAACATACTCACCAATTCTTCCTCTCAACTCGTTTTTGATATACATAACGTGAGCCAATCTCTCAGCATCAATTCCGTCTGCATCATAGATATATCCTGATGAATCAGAAAGAGTAACAACTTTACCTCCCAATTGAGTTGCTTTTTCACAAGCATATTGAGCCACGTTTCCTGAACCGGAAATTACTACAGTTTTTCCTGTAAAGCTATCTCCTTTAGTTCCCAACATAGATTGAGCAAAGTAAACATCTCCGTATCCGGTAGCTTCAGGACGGATTAATGAACCTCCGAAAGAAATTCCTTTTCCGGTCAAAACTCCTGTAAATTCGTTTCTCAATCTTTTGTATTGACCAAACATATAACCTACTTCTCTTCCTCCAACTCCGATATCTCCGGCAGGTACGTCTGTATCTCCACCAATATGTTTAGCTAATTCTGTCATGAAAGCCTGACAAAAACGCATAATTTCATTGTCTGATTTTCCTTTAGGATCAAAATCAGCTCCTCCTTTTCCACCACCCATTGGCAATGTAGTTAAACTGTTTTTGAAAGTTTGCTCGAAAGCCAAGAATTTCAAAATGCTCAGGTTTACAGAAGGATGGAAACGAATTCCTCCTTTGTATGGTCCGATAGCAGAGTTCATCTGAATACGGTATCCTCTGTTCACGTGAGTGTTTCCTGCGTCGTCAACCCAAACAACTCTGAACATGATAACGCGCTCAGCCTCTACCATTCTTTCCAAAAGCATTTTGTTTTGGTATTTTTTATTTTGCTCGATAAACGGAATTACTGTTTCAGCAACTTCGTGTACTGCCTGTAAAAACTCAGGCTCATTTTGATTTTTTTTTGCTACTGCAGCAACAAAAGAATTAATAGCTTCTGACATGATTTTAAGATTAATAACGCTTCAAAAAAGCATTTTAGTTTGATGGGACAAATATACATTTTATAAAATATCTATACCATTTTTTTTCAAAACGATAAAAACATCTTTAATAAACATAATCCTTTGAAATACTTATGATTAAGAACTATCTGTTCAAAAACTTTTGCAAAGCAAAATGTTAAAAAATAAAAAACATATCTCATTCTAAAAACAAGAATGATTTTTAACCACTACCGATTAATGATTCTGTTTTATCGGCTAAAACCATTTTTAATTATTTACTCCAAAATATTAAATCAAATTATTTTATAGTGATGTAAATTTTATACTTTTACCATATCTGTTAAAATCACATTTATCAACCGAATATAGCCTCTAAATGCAAATTTCCCGATATTCCATAATTGCATTTCTTTCATTTCTTTTGTTTTTTCAAAAAGCATCATCTCAAATGAGATATTATCAGGAATTTGGTGTCTTTACCGGACCTTTATTGTTTTTTTCTGATTATGGAGAAAGAGGAAATTTTCAAAATGATTCCAATAATAACGGATTTGGAATCGGGATTTCACATTATGTCAATTTTGCTTACATTGACTATAGAGATAATTCTATTGTTACTTTTCTTAGAGAACACATAAAACTAAAATCGGAACTGTCTTACAGTAAATCCGATCTAAGACATTACGGTAAATATGTTGAGAATGCTGCTACCTCAAAACCTGCTTTTTTATTAAGCCAAATGAGGAACGAAACGCAAATAATAAGTCTTGGAATTGGTGGAGAATTTAGTATCAGAAGCATCCATAATTTCGAGATGACCAATCATAGTCTTTCACCTCATATCAGTTTTGGAGCACAAATATCATATTACGATCCTCATAATTATACCTTATTGGGTTTGATTGACAATCCGGATGTAGTATTTCCAAAATACTTAAAAAGCATCGACAACAGTTCCGGATTTGCCGGTTCTGTAATAGGAGGTATTGGCTGTCGCTACAAAATAGATGTTTTATCTGATTTCATTCTGGATCTAAAATACCAGCATTACTTTTCCGATTGGATTGAAGGAGTAAATCCGGATCCGGCTCGTTTCAAAGAAAACAAAGCAAACGATGGTTTAATGTGGTTAAGTTTCGGATATATACGTTATTTCGAATTCTAAATAAAAAAAGCAATTTCAGAACTATCCGAAATTGCTTTTTGTTTTTGGCAAGTTTCTTAAAGCATTAATTTAATGCTTGTTTCAAATCTTCAATTAAATCTTCTACATCTTCAATTCCTACACTTAACCGAACCAAATCGTCTGTAATTCCTACTTCTTTTCTCTTGTCCTCCGGAATAGAAGCGTGTGTCATTAAGGCCGGATGATTTGCCAATGATTCAACTCCTCCAAGTGATTCTGCCAAAGTGAATACTTTAAGATTTTCTAAGAATTTAATTGCGTCTTCTTTTTTCCCTGAAGCAAATGTAAAAGACACCATTCCTCCAAAACCACTCATCTGCTTTTTGGCAATTTCATGAAAAGGATGAGTTGTTAATCCCGGATAATACACCGTTTTAATTTTCGGATGATTATTCAGAAATTCAACTACTTTTTCACCGTTTTCACAATGTCTTTGCACACGTAAATGCAATGTTTTAATTCCTCTCAGAACTAAAAAACTATCCATTGGACCCAAAGTTGCTCCGGTGGCAAATTGCTGAAAATGCAATTGTTTGCCCAATTCTTCGTCTTTTACTATCAAAGCCCCGGCAATAACATCCGAATGTCCACCCAAATATTTCGTAGCAGAATGCATCACAATATCGGCACCCAAATCCAATGGTTTTTGCAAATAAGGAGTTGCAAAAGTATTATCAACCGCAAAAAGAATATTGTGTTGTTTGGTAATCTTGGCAATCTCTGCAATGTCAGCCAATTTCATCAACGGGTTGGTTGGAGTTTCAACCCAAACCATTTTAGTGTTTTTATTAATCAATGATTTCAAATTATCCAGATTATTCATATCTACAAAATGAAATTTTATTCCCGAATCCTTATAAATTCGGGTAAACATTCTGTAAGTTCCGCCGTATAAATCATCCATCGCAATAATTTCGTCTCCGTTTTTAAAAGAACGCAGAACACAATCAGTAGCCGCCAGTCCGGAAGAAAAAGCCAAAGCACGAGTCCCGTTTTCTAAACTTGCCAAAGCATTCTCTAAAGCTGTTCTGGTAGGATTTGCCGCACGGCTGTATTCATAATCCGGATTTACCGGTTGTCCCGGACTGGTTTGCACAAAAGTAGAAGTCTGATAAACCGGTGGCATTACCGCTCCGGTACTTGGATCATGATGCTGACCTCCGTGAATGGTTTTGGTATTAAATTTCATATCTTTAATGTTTAAATTTCTTGTTCTTAACAAATTTACTGTTTAATTTTCTTAAACAAGTTACTATGAAAAGCCTTTTAAATTTTTCCGGAATTTTAAGAAACCCTATTATTATTTTTTGTATGCTCTGCCTTTTATCAATTGGCTGTGGCAGCAACAAACTCGCTTTTGAGTACAAATCATACAAAAAGAAAACCTCTTTGCCGTGTACAGATAATTGCCCTTATATTACAATAAAAATTCCTGTTGCGACCAATGCTCCAAAGGTTGCCGACAGCATCAACAAAAAAGTTTATCTCGAACTCAAAAAAATTATTTCATTTAAAAATAATTCATCCGCTTCAACCGATTACAATCAGCTTTTAACCGAATTTATCGAGTCGTATGAAAAAATACAGAAAAAATACCCAAAAGATACTTTTGGCTGGGAAAGCGAAATTGAAGGAAGTGTCATTCATCAGTCGGACGAGCTTCTGAATATTAAACTCAAATACTACACTTATACCGGCGGTGCACATGGATTTCGGGGTTTTCGTTCCTTGCTTTTTGATCCTGCTACCGGAAAATCGATTCAAAACAACGAATTATTTATAGATTATAAAGTCTTTAAGAATTTTGCAGAAAAAAAATTCAAACAGCAATTTGAAATCCCTGAAAACAGCAATATCAATTCAACCGGTTTTCTTTTTGATGATGATATTTTTGAACTTCCGCAAAATATCTTTTTTACTGAAAAAGGACTTCTTTTGTACTATAACACTTATGAAATCGATGCTTATACAAATGGTCCAAAAGAACTATTAATTCCTTACAATGAAGTTGATGATTATTTAATATTGAGATAGTTATTTTAAATCTAAAAACCCGGTTTAAGCAAAAACTTAAACCGGGTTTTACATTTTATTAAACCAATTGTTTTTCTAATTCTGAAATTAAAGTAACTGCTTTATCAAAATCAGTTTGAGTATTTCCGCTCAAAGACGGGGCATATCGAGCCAACTCACAATTTTCTATCAATAGCAAGAACGACTGAATAGTTTCGGGAGTTGCTTTCCTTGACAACAAATTCTCATTAATTTTTTCCTTGCTCATCTCCGAAGTTTCAATTTTCAATTTTGCTTTCAGGAAATTATGCAAAGCCTTTTCAAGAGCAACATAAAACGATTCTTTATTTTCGATTTGTTTTTTGGCATCCGATAAATATTTCTTAGCCAATTTATTGGAAAGTTTTATTTTGTTTCCTGCCATATCTCTATCAATCGCCTCTTTTTTCTTTTTGAATAAAACAACAAACGGAATACATAAAAATGGCAACGAAAGAAGTGCATAAAACAATGTTGAACCAAGAAAATCTTTCTCGTCTATATTCTTCAAATCGGTTGAAAGTTTTATATATTGAAAGTGATCATTACTCACAATTTCTTTCTTATTAATCTCCGGTAATGAAGGAACTTCATCTGCATTTACGCTTTCGAGTACTTTAATAGTAATTTCATCAGAAGTAATTGTTCTATAGGTTCCGGTTCCTAAATCGAAATACGAAAAACGAATAGGTTTAATCACATAATCTCCTTTGAATTGCGGAATAATCGCATATTTATCTGAAATACTTCCTGTCATACCTGCCAAAGGCGTATTTACCTGCTCACTGTGAACAGGATCATACATTTCGAGTGCTGTAGGCACAACCGGTTTTGGCAAATCAAATAATTTCAGATTCCCTTTTCCGGTTAATTTTACAATCAGGTCGAGACTTTCTCCGTTTTGCAAAGTCGTCTTAGACGGAATTACTTTAAAGTCAAATTTACCAACAGCACCGGTAAAATTCTCAGGTTTTCCTTTCAACGGCAAAGGTTTCACATGAATTGTCGTGGCTCCGGCCGAAACTGTTTTATGACCTTCGGTAAGTATTACTTGCCCAAAGAAATTTCTTCTGTTGGTTGGTAATTGCAAATCAATATCTAAAGTCAATGGTTCAATAACCAACTTACCTGATTTTTGAGGATACAAAACGGTTTTTCTCAAAACCACCGAACGTACTCTTTCTCCTTTGAATACAGCTTCTTCAGCAACCAATTGTTTTATATCGATATTTTGGCTCCAAAAATCAACAAATTTGGGTTTATCGAGTTCTTTCCAGTTCGTAATTCCAATTTGTTCGCTGAAATACAATTTATAGACTACCGTAATTGGTTCATTTATATACGGATTGGTTTTCGAAATTTCGGCAATCAAATGAATGGCATCAGCAGCCGAAACCGAAGTGTCATTTGGATCTTTTGGCAACTCTACTGCATTTGTAACTGTAATTTTAAGAGGAGACGTTTTGTAAATATGTCCATCAATTTCAATAGAAGCCTGACGAATAGTCAAAGCTCCTTTTTGAACCGGCATTAAAATATAAGAATACGTTTTGCTGAAAGAGCCTTTCCCGTTTATCCACTGTTGACTCATTTGCTGGAAAGGTCCGCCCACAATCCGGAATCCTTCAAACGACGGAGGCGAAAAATCATCACCATCAGCGTTCATAGTAAAATCGATACGCAACCTTTCGTTAAGTCCTAAAGTGCTTTTACTGACTTTAGCCTCAAACTGTACCTGAGCCAAAAGTCCCTGAAAACTTATTAATAATAGTAATAGATATTTCTTCATTTTTTGTTTCAACATTTTTATTAAGTCTAAAACGTTGGAAATTCATCTTTTAGACTTTTGTCCTACCAGTCTTTTTCGGTTTGCACCGGTTTGGCTTTTGCTTTTTGTTTATTTACTTTGTCCTGAACTTTCTTTTCTTCATTATCTACCGCTTCTAGCAATTTTTCTAATCTATCTTTAGAAATCCCGCTTCCGCTTTGTGGTTTCTGATTCTGATTTTCAGGTTTATTTCCTTGTTGTGCTTTGTCTTTTCCGTCTCCCTCTTTATTTTCTTTCTCTTTATCCTGACCTTTATCTTTTTTATCCTTATTGTCTTCCTGATCTTTTTTGTCTTTATCCTCCTTTTTGTCTTTCTTTTTGTCCTTTTTATCTTCTGCCTTAGGCGGATTTTCTTTCAGCATTTTTTTGGCCAAAGCATAATTGTAACGGGTTTCTTCATCTGAAGGGTTATTTCTCAAAGCATCTTTATATGCCTGAACTGCCTTGGTATAATCTTTCTCTTTCATAAAGACATTGCCCAAATTGTGCAAAATCTCATGCTTTTCTTTTCGGTCTTTGGCATTTTCAATAGCTCTTCCATAAGCAAATTTGGCTTCGGAAGGTTGATTGAAATGATAAATAGTATTACCCAAATTATAAGAAGCAATTGCTTTTTTAGGGTTTTTAGATTCCGAAATACGATAATTTGCTTCGGCTTCGGAGTATTTTTTTTCAGAAAAAGCATCATTTCCTTTAGGCAAATTACGGTCTTTTTCCTGGGCAAAAATAACTGCCGAAAGAATTAAAAAGTGATATATAAATAATTTTCTCATTACTCTTTTTCATTAAATAAATTCATTTTTCGAACCCAATTTGTCTTGATTTCCAAAAGAAAAACATCAACAATAAGCAAGAAAAAACCAAGACCGAGAAACCACTGAAATTGAGAATTAAAATCGGTAAACTGCTCTGATTCGAATTCTGTTTTCTCAATATTTTCCAATGCGTTATTAATATATTCAATAACCGCTCTGGTATCGTTTCCGTTTATATAACCGCCGTTGGTAGCCTTTGCAATTTCTTTCAAACTCTCTGGATTCAGTTTTGTAACCACCACCTGACCGTCACGATCTCGTTTAAAACTCTTTACAATGCCGTTTTCTTTCAACGGAATTGGGCCTCCTTTTTCGGTTCCGACACCAATAGTTATGATTTTCAATCCCATTTCGTTGGCTTCTTCGGCCATAGCAGCGGCACCTTCCGAATGATCTTCACCATCCGAAATCATAATCATCAGTTTTCGGGTTTTGTCATCTTTATCAAAATAATCTGCCGAAAGTTTTATAGCTCCCTCAAGTGATGTCCCCTGTGAAGAAACCATATCCGGATTCATACTTTGCAAAAACATTTTGGCAACACCATAATCGGTTGTAATAGGCAAAACCGGAAAAGCACTTCCGGCATAAGCTATAATTCCAATTCGGTCAGTTCTCAGCTGACTGATAATTTGAGAAACCAAACGCTTGCTTTTTTCTAACCGACTTGGAGCAATGTCTTCGGCCAACATACTTTTAGATACATCGACAGCAAAAATAATGTCGATTCCTTCTCTTTTTACGGTTTCTGTTTTAGTTCCAATTTTAGGATTGACCAAAGCCAAAATCAATGCTCCCAAAGCCAAAATCAAAACAGAAAGTTTCAATACCGGTTTGAATACTGACTTCTTCGGACTTAATTTATTTACCAAAAACAAGTCGCCAAATTCTCTTTGTTTTTTTCTTTTCCAATACATATTGAAAAGAAAAATGAGTACCAAAACCGGCAATATCAGTAACAGATATAAATATTTTTTTTCGTCTAATTCCATAAATATTTTTTGATTAGTGATTTTCGATTGCAGATGTCGATAAATCACAAATCGTTAATCTTCATTCATAAATCCTTTATATAAATCCTCTGTAAATTGTATTTCTTAAACCAAATTCAAGCAATAAAAGTAATCCGGCAACAAGTGCAAATGGCCTGAATTTTTCATCGAAATCATAGAATTTCAATTCCTCTATTTCAGTTGTTTCCATTTTATTGATCTCTTTGTAAATAGATTCCAAACGGCTGTTGCTGGTAGCTCTAAAGTATTTTCCTCCCGTTTTATGGGCAATACCTCTCATCAATTGTTCATCAATTTCTACCTGCATCATTTTGAAAAGAAAATCTCCGTTTGGAGCAATGGCATAAGGAAATTCGGCCATTCTATTGGTTCCAATTCCAATTGTGTACACTTTTATTCCATATTCTTTGGCAATATCCGAAGCCGTTTCAGGCTCAATAAATCCGGAATTGTTTACACCGTCTGTCATCAAAATAATTACTTTGCTCTTTGCTTTACTGTCTTTCAATCGATTAATAGCAGTTGTAAGCCCCATTCCTATTCCTGTTCCGTCCTGCAAAACGTTGTCATATTTAATACTTTTCAAAGCGTCAAAAACAACGGCTTTATCACTTGTAACAGGCGTTTTTGTATAAGCCTCGGAAGCATAAACTACAATTCCGATTCGGTCATTAAAACGAGCTTCGGCAAAATTATGAGCCACTTTTTTCAAAGCTTCCATTCTGTTGGGTTTTAAATCTTTGGCCAACATACTTCCCGAAACGTCAATAGCCATTACAATGTCAATTCCTTTTGTAGTCTTGGTTTTACTGCTTACATCAACCGTTCTTGGCCGTGCCAAAGCGATAATTATCAAACTCAAAGCCGATAATCTAAGTACAAACAACATCGGTTTTAAAGTAACCAAAATAGATTTTGAATTCTTGAAACCTTCTAATGAACTTACTTTCAGAGTAGCCGATTGCAGTTTTCTGTTCCAGATTTGCCAACCAATTAGAACAGGAATCAACGTAAATAACCAGAAAAATTCGGGATTTAAAAAGATGTATTTATTCATTTGTAATTTCTTTTTTAAATTCAACCGATTTCAAAATACGATCTGTTATCTGTTCGGCATATCCGTCGGATTCTTTGTGCAAAATCATAATTTGCTGCAAACCGCCTTCGTGTTTAAAAAATGCTGTTTCATAATAAACCCTGTGACTTTCCTTTTTATTAGAATCTAATATTGACATGGTTCCGTAACCTTTAATTCCTTCAATGCCATCAGGCGATTTAAAACTTTCTTCTTTTACAATAATATTCATTCCGCCTTGCATTTCCATCACTTTCACAAATCCTTCCAATGCTTTAGACAAATCAATTTCTGTGTCATTTTTGAACTTGCTCGTAGAAACAAAAACGTAGAAATTGTCTGTAAAACTTCCGTAGGCAAATAATTGCATTTCTTTAATAAGTGCCATTGTGTTTTTAGGAAGCACTTTTTCGGGATCCATCCTTTCCAATACTTGTGGCGTTTCTATAATTACCGGTGGATTTCCGTATTCGCTTTTAATCCATTCTCCTTCCAATAATTCTTTAGAATCATTTCCGAAAACGGTATCAATAACAAAATCAAGACCTTTGGCATATATAAAAACGGAGGTAACAAGAGTAATAATTCCTAAAACAGAAGCAACTCCAATCGTAATTTGCTTGTTTCTTTGTTTTTTCTGCTGAATTCTTAATTGCTCCTGACGTTGCATTTCGTTAAGCAATAATTCATCAATTTCTTCTTCTACAACCACAGGAATGGCTTTGTCTAAAGTAATGATTGCTTTTTCTATTTTTTTGCGGTCTTCGGTAATTTCAAAATCCAATGGTTTTGATTTGGCAAATTTTACCAAATCGGCTGTTTGTAAAACTCTTTCCAGATTTTCAATGGTTTCCTGCGAAAGTGTCATTTTCTTTTTCATAGAAGCAATTCTCAACCCTTGGATTAACTCCGTACTTGTGCTTTCCATAGCCGGAATTTCGATTGCTTCTTCAATATAATTTCTGGCAATATCGGTCAACTCACTGTAATATGATTTGATTTCTCCTCTTTGCCAAAGTTGTTTGTTTTCCAATGAATTCAGCAAAATAGTCGCTTTCTCGATTGGAGATTTAAAAACAATTTCCTCTTCTTTTTCTTCTGTTTTTCTGATTTTGAACCACCAGTAAGCAAATGCGCCAATTCCACCCAAAAGCAACAAAGCTAAAATCAATTTCCAAATCCAACTATTATCAGATTCGGCTTCTGCTATAGGTTTGATGTCGTACATTTTTTGTTTCAGAGTATCAACAACAACATTTGAAACCTCAACTAAAATAGGATCAGTCAGATATTCTTTTTTATTGATAAGTACTTTCAATGGAGGAATCCCATATTTTCCGGAATCAAATTGAGTCAGTCCGTATTTTTTGATCAACTCATAACGGCCGTCTTTTTTTACGGTATCAACAACATAAGAACGGATAACTTCCATTCCTCCAAAATAATTTCCCCTTGGAAAAACCACAGTTGCCGAAGTATCGACCTCAGTTTTAATGGTCAGATTAAATTGTGCCCCTATTTTATTTCTGGTAGTATCAATACTGGTTTGTACCTGCTTTTGCTGAGCAAAAACAGAAACAGAAAGGAATAGTAAAAATATATACAATTTGATTTTCATCTTTTTTATTCGATTAATCCTTCCTCTTTCAACCCTTTCAGGGTTTGAAACCCTGAAAGGGTTAAATGGAAAAGAGATTTTATTATCTTGATTTAAAATATCCCAATAATTTAGTTACATAACTTTCATCAACTCTGGTGCTTACAACGCCCGAACCGCACTTGCTGAAAGTTTCCGAAAAATATTTTACATTCTCCCGGTAATATTTCTCATATTCCATTCTCACCGACTTTGAACCCGTGTTTACCAATTGAGAAACTCCGGTTTCGGCATCTTTCATATAAACCATTCCCAGATTTGGTAATTTCTCTTCGCGAATGTCATGAACCCTGATTCCGGTAATATCGTGTTTTTTGGAAGCAATTTTCAAAGTATGCTCATAATCGCTACTCATAAAATCAGAAATCAGAAAAACGATTGCTTTCTTCTTTTGA
>CAZWAF010000018.1:38204-46871 GCA_964631795.1 uncultured Flavobacterium sp.
CGGAAAGGAATTTCAAAGCTTGGGCAATATCAGTTTTTCTGCTTTTGGGTTTGAATTCAATCAATTCACGAATGATTCGCAACACGTGAGATTTTCCTTTTTTAGGCGGAATGTACAACTCAATCTGGTCTGAGAACAAAATCAGTCCAATTTTATCGTTGTTTTGAGTAGCCGAAAACGCCATAGTTGCAGCTATTTCGGTAACTATTTCTTCTTTGAACTGGTTTTTAGAACCAAAACTTTCCGATCCGCTGATGTCAACCATCAGCATCATGGTAAGCTCGCGTTCTTCCTCAAAAACTTTTACATAAGGTTCGTTGTAACGAGCCGTAACATTCCAGTCAATGGCACGAATATCGTCTCCAAACTGATACTGACGCACCTCACTAAAAGTCATCCCTCGCCCTTTGAACGACGTATGATATTCGCCCGAAAAGATATGATCGCTCAGTCTTCGGGTTTTAATTTCAATCTTACGAACCTTTTTGAGAATTTCCTTGGTATCCATGTTTTTAGTGATTAGTAACTAGTAATTAGTGATTAGCACATTCGCTAATGGCTAATCACTAATTACTAATCACTTAAATTAAGGTACTTCTACTTCGTTCACAATTTTGTTGATGATGTCAACAGAGGTAATGTTTTCGGCTTCGGCTTCGTATGTAATACCAATTCTGTGTCTCAGAACATCGTGAACCACGGCACGAACGTCTTCCGGAATCACGTAACCTCGACGTTTGATAAAAGCGTAACATTTAGCTGCAGTAGCCAAATTGATACTTCCACGAGGAGACGATCCGAAGCTGATTAATGGTTTCAGTTCAGCCAATTTGTATTGTTCCGGGAAACGTGTGGCGAAAATAATATCTAGAATATATTTCTCGATTTTCTCGTCCATATAAACTTCGCGAACTGCTTCCTGAGCTCTTAAAATTTGCTCAACAGAAATTACAGCATTTACTTTTTCGAAACCACCTTTCAGATTCTGACGGATAACCAAACGCTCGTCTTCCATTTTTGGGTAATCAATTACCGTTTTCAACATAAAACGATCGACTTGCGCTTCCGGCAACGGATAAGTACCTTCCTGTTCAATCGGGTTTTGAGTAGCCAATACCAAAAAAGGTTTGTCTAATTTAAAAGTAGTGTCGCCAATAGTAACTTGTTTTTCCTGCATCGCCTCAAGCAAAGCAGATTGCACTTTTGCAGGAGCACGGTTAATCTCATCGGCCAAAACGAAATTGGCAAAGATGGGACCTTTTTTTATCGAAAATTCATTTTGTTTGATGTTGTAAATCATCGTTCCCACCACATCGGCAGGCAATAAATCGGGAGTAAACTGAATACGACTGAAAGAACCCTGAACTGCTTGTGAAAGTGTGTTGATTGCTAAAGTTTTTGCTAATCCCGGAACCCCTTCCAACAAAATGTGACCCTGTCCCAAAAGCCCTATCAACAAACGCTCAACCATGTGTTTCTGACCAACAATCACTTTGCCCAATTCCATGTTCAAAAGATCAATAAAAGCACTTTCTCTTTCTATCTTTTCATTGATTGCTCTAATGTCCAAAGTAGCTGTGTTTTCTTCCATATTTTATTTATGTTGTAATGATTTGTATCTTAAATTTTGATGTGCAAATTGTATTTTTTTTTAGAAGTAAAATGTTAATGAATGGTTAAAACTTTTAACCTACTTTATCAAAAAGATTTTTATATTTATCCTTTAATTTTTTTAAAAACACAGTTTTCTACAAAACATTCACAAATAAATGAAAAAAACGGCAATAATAACGGGTGCAACCAGCGGAATTGGAAGGGCAACAGCAAGAGCATTTGCAAAAAACAATTTTAAAGTCATTATTTGCGGTCGAAGAGAAGACCGTTTGGTTGAATTACAGGACGAACTTTCGCAAAGAACCGAAGTTCATACTTTACTATTTGACATCAGAAACAAAAAATCGGTTTTTAAAAGTATTGAATCTTTACCCGAAGAATTTTCTCATATAGATATATTAATAAATAATGCCGGAAATGCACATGGTTTAGACCCAATTCAAAATGGCGATATTGATGATTGGGATACTATGATCGATATTAACATCAAAGGTTTACTGCATGTTTCGAGAGCCATTATTCCGAAAATGATTGAGAGACGAAAAGGACACATTATCAATATTGGTTCTACTGCTGCAAAAGAAGTTTATCCGAACGGAAATGTATATTGCGCCACTAAACATGCTGTTGACGCTATTAATCAGGGAATGCGAATTGACCTGAATCCTTACGGAATTCGGGTAGGAGCTATTCATCCGGGAATGGTAAATACTGAATTCAGCAATGTGAGATTCAAAGGAGATGCCGAAAGAGCGGCCAATGTTTACAAAGGTTTTGAACCTTTGCTAGCCGAAGATATTGCCGATATTATTCACTTTGTGGTAACACGTCCCTATCATGTAAATATTGCCGATTTAGTAGTAATGCCTACCGCTCAGGCTTCTGCTACAATTGTGAACAGAGTCATTTAATTAAAATGATAAACAAGCGACTTTTGATAAAAAACCTATTATCTCGTAATGATGAGAATAGTTTTTATGATAAGAAGCGTCAATTGAACTTATATTCCAGAGAAGGAAAGGCAAAATTCCTGAAACACATTTGTGCACTGACCAATTCAAATCCCACAAACAATTCTTATATTGTTGTGGGAGTTGAAGATCATGACAACGAAATTGTAGGTGATGATTTTTTTGATGACAGCCGCATTCAGAATCTGGTAAATGCTTATCTGGAAAACCCTCCTCAAATCCAGTACGAAAATATTCCTTTTCCCAATTTGCCAAAAGGTAAAGTCGTTGGTTTGGTAACCGTAAAACCCAACCGAAAGATTTCTTCTTTCAAAAAAGGAATTCACACGGTTTCTCAAGGAAGTATTTATAAAAGAATGGGCAGCAATAGTGTTCCTGTTCCTGAATTATTAGTGAAGAATTTTCAAAATGCAGCAATTGTATCTGATATAGAAAACAATTCGAGAAACAGCATAGAAAATACTTTAGATAGTGTCATTAATTTTATGAATTACAAACATAAAGATATGACATCGCAATACAAGGTTTTCAAAGAAACCTTTGTGATTTGCTGGGCCGGAATACCTAAAAAAGTACATAACGAAGTGTTTTTATCAAGAGTTGACATTGAGCTGATAAACGAACAGATTAAGCTTTTTTATTCTAATCAGGATGCCGTAACCATAACTTATGATGATCACACTTTTACAATTACCGAATATGTTCCTTTGGGATTGAATGATACCACAAGTTATTATCCGCTAGAAAAACAAACCATTTACTTTCACGATAACGGTTATTATAAGATTGAAAATGAAATGCTTTTTCAACCACCCGAATTCAATAAAAAAATGTTGGAGCATGTTTATAATTCTAATATTTTCCTGATTGAAAAACTACAAAAAGGTCTTTATTTAGAAGGAAAAGAGCTTAAAGTATTAGAAAATCTTCCTTCTACTTTTATGATATGCTATCTAAACGGATTTCACGAAGCCAAACAAAAACTAATTGATGCCAAACTTCTATTGAAACCTTTCCCAAAAGTTTATTTGTCTTTTAAAGAAGCTGTAAGAATTCTACGCAAAATGAAATACAACATGGATTAGTAATCTACCGTGAAATTCTTATATTTAGCATTCTAACAAACTGCTAACGTATAATTTTTAATCTGTTTTTGATATTTTCAGCATGAGAACACTTGTAATAGGCGACATACACGGAGGTTTACGGGCACTGATTCAGGTTTTGAATCGTGCTAAGGTTTCTGTTTCAGACAATCTAATTTTCATGGGCGATTATGTAGATGGCTGGAGCGAATCGCCTCAACTTTTAGACTTTTTGATTGAACTCGAAAATCAACAAAATTGCATTTTTATTCGTGGAAATCATGATCAGCTTTTTCTGGATTGGCTGGTGGGAAGACATGAAAACATAGACGAAAAATTATGGTTTGTTCACGGAGGAAAAGCAACTGTTGACGCCTATAAATCGGTCACTGCCGAAGCAACAAAACAACACATCTCTTTTCTTGAAAAACTGAATAATTATCACAAAGATTCTAAAAATCGTCTTTTTGTTCACGCCGGATTTACCCACGAAAAAGGTGTTGAACACGAAGAAAATCATAAAAATTATTATTGGGACAGAACTCTTTGGACCAGTTCACTGGAACTGGACAAAAACCTGAAACCAACAGATATTGCATATCCTGAAAAACTACGTCTTTACAACGAAATTTACATAGGTCACAATCCTGTAACCCGCATCGGGAAAACAACTCCTGTACAACTAAGCTCCATTTGGAATGTAGATACCGGAGCCGCTTTTACCGGACCTTTAACAATTATGGATATTGACACCAAAGAATTTTGGCAAAGCGATCCTTTACCAAAATTATATCCTGACGAGAAAGGACGGAATTAAAATTTATTTTTCAAGATATTTTTTAATGATTTCTCCAATGTAATTCCGACCACTATATATCCGAGCCATCTGGGTAGTAAATCCCGATGCTTTAGGCCGTAAACAAACCTTTTTTTCTTAATTTACTGGCAATCTGTAGTTTTATCCAATTCTTCCTGATCAATATAATACATTAAACATGCTCCATAATTTTCAAGCATGGTTGTAGAATAATTATCATAATATTTACTTTCCTTAATTCTATAATAATCTTCCAAACATTTATTGCTAAATTCAAATTTGACAACCACTTTTTCAGCAGTAGGTTCCATCATTAAATAAAAAAGGTATTCCGATACCTTTTCCTCCACTTTGTTTTAAATCTATTTGAGTAGTTGAATTTGCAAAAATTTTGAAATTTCTAAAATTGACATTGTTCTTGTCAAACATTTTTAATTCTACATTTTCATTTGTTTTATTCGTATACAAGAAATAAATTTTATCGTTTTCAGGTTTTTGATCAGTGCAACTATTGAGCATTATTCCAATAATCAAATACGTTATCCAGGTGATTTTCGGTAGTGTTTTCATGATTATTATAAAACAATACCGTAGTACAAACCTACACTACGGTATTTATTGTTTTTATTCACAAGGCTTTGCATCCACAAAGTCTTCCTCGGTAAAGTGATAAGTAAATTTGAAATTATTATGACCCAATTTTTCACTGGTGTAGTTTTCAATACCTAGAAGACCTTCTTTCACCCCCTTATAAGGATAAAGCGGCTGTAAGGTGTCGCATTTATTATTAGAAATTACAACAGCATAATCTCCAAATGGAGGAATAAAATCATTTGGAGTCATATTCTCCTTTGCGCCATCCACAACATGCTGAAATGCATATTCTTCCTGCGGATTTAGCACAAATGAATGTCTTCCTTTTACTTCAATGGTAGAAGCGGTATCATTAATATAAACATATTTGGCATCTGCCCGATACTCAACCGTTGAACAACTTTGAGCAGATATTAAAACGGAGAGGAGGCTAATTCCAAAAATAAAATAAGTCATCGAGATTGTCTTTTGTAGCATTGCTGTATTTGTTATAAATGTTGTTTTTCCAATCATTCCTCGTTTTTTTTCCTGTAAGGGCATCTTCTATTTGCTTAATAGTGTATCCGACCGCTCGGATATACGCGACGATTGCGCATATTCGCGATCGGGGTTCCAAACTTTCATCTTCGGTATTTAACCCCAAATATGAGTCTTACCAAGAGAAGTTTGTATTTCAATTCTTTCATAATTCCTTTTGTTCTCAGTTTTAAGTTGATTAACCCAATTCTCAAAGTAGTTTTTATCAACCTTTTCGTCTTTGAAAAATGATTTTGCTTTTATATTCATCATTTCTGACAATATTGGTTATTTTTTCACTCCTATTAAATATAAAATTGTTGCCGGTCCCGATTTGATTTTACCAATTTCCCAATCGTAAGTATCAGATTGGTTTAAATCAGAAACCAGTTGATTCATTTCAGCTATCGAATATGTTCTCAACGAAGAAACCACACCATCCCACAAAACGAAAAAAGGAACAATCGGAATTAAATAAGTAAAAATAATACGTCCCAATTTAAAGGGTCTTATAAAAGGTGTTGTAAATAATACGCTGATTGGCGAAAGCAACATTGCCAAAATACTTTGAAAACTTCTTTCCTGAGCTTCAAAAACAGCTATAGAACTACCCGAATCGACCGCATTTTGCAAAATTTGCTTAGCATCATTTTCTCTGAAATGATGAAAAGATAAAAATTGTGTTCTTAATCCCTGAAGTTCTCCGGGAACATTTCGGGCATCAACCGATTTTGTACAGAAATCGAAATTATCCGCTTGCTTTTTTGTGTATTCAAATGCAGGAATATTCGGATAATAATCTGTCAAAGTAATTTTTAGCTCCGGTATTTTTTTAATCAGTTCGCTATTGAGCCAAAGAAGTCCGCCTCCTCCGCCGGAAGCCAAATCTATTATCTGACTTGTTTTGCTCTTTTCCAATGTCTTTTCTATTAAAGGCACAATAGCTTTGTACATCGCTGTTTTGTTGGAAAGGAATTGCAAAAAGTCGGTTCCGTAATTTCTTAGAGATACCGGAAACCATTTTAAATCTTCGAATTCAAATAAATGTATTCTCCCCATTTGCTTTAAATTTTATGTGTTTTCAAATTTATCAAAAAATAGAATGAAAAAAATCCCGCGAATTGACTCTGTTAAACATCAATTGGCGGGATTCATTAAACTTTTATTCAAACCCTAATTTGTGTCGCACTCGTTGCAAAACGGCATCAGCCACTTTTCGGGCTTTTTGAGCACCTAATTCTAAAGCTTTATCAACTTCTGACTTATTATTCATATAATAATTATATTTTTCTCTTTCTGTTTTGAATTTTTCTGTAATTAATTCAAAAAGCATTTGCTTGGCGTGGCCGTAACCAAAATCTCTGTTTGGATTCTTATATTTTTCAGCCAATTCAGCCAATTGATCTTCGGTAGCTAACAATTTATAAATAGCAAAAATCTTACAGGTTTCGGTATTTTTTGGTTCTTCAAGCGGAGTACTGTCGGTTTCAATAGACATTACCTGCTTTCTCAATGCTTTGTCATCAAGAAAAATATTGATGATATTATTAGCCGATTTACTCATTTTTCCGCCATTGGTTCCGGGAACATATTTTGTTTCTTCCTGAATAAAAGATTCCGGCAAAACAAACGTCTCTCCCATTTGATGATTGAAACGCGAAGCCACATCTCTTGTGATTTCGATATGTTGCAATTGGTCTTTTCCCACCGGGACAAACTCGGCATCATACAATAAAATATCGGCTGCCATCAACATTGGATAAGAGAACAATCCGGCGTTTACATCATCCAATCTGTCTGATTTATCTTTGAAAGAATGCGCCAAAGTCAATCGTTGAAACGGAAAGAAACAGCTTAAATACCAGGATAATTCGGCAGTTTGAGGAACGTCTGACTGTCTGTAAAAAGTAATTTTATTAATATCCAGTCCGCAAGCCAGCCAGGCCGCCGCAGTACTATAGGTGTTTTGACGAAGAGTTTCCCCGTTTTTTATTTGAGTTACCGAATGTAAATCGGCAATAAAAAGAAAAGATTCATTTTCCGGTTTGTTGGCCAATTCAATTGCCGGTATAATGGCTCCCAGAAGATTTCCCAGATGTGGAGTTCCTGTACTTTGAACTCCCGTTAGTATTTTTGACATTATAGATTTTTAATATGTTGATTATTTACAAGCAAGGCAAAGTTAATTCTTTTATCAAATATCATCTACCATTTTGTACTTTTGGCGATATGGATATTTTAAAAAATGCTTTTCGGATAGTTTGGAGAATATGGTTCTATGTATTAGTTCTGGTTCCCATAATAATACTATTTCCTTTTCTGTTGATTTTTATCTCAAAAGAAAAATGGTATCCGTACTTTTTTTCTTTGAGCAGAATTTGGGCTAAATTCATTCTTTTTGGTTGTGGATTTTACTACAAAACAGAATTTGAAGAAGAATTGAATCCTCACAAAAGTTATATGTTTGTTGCCAATCATACTTCTATGATTGATATTATGCTAATGCTGGCTATAATTAAAAATCCTTTTGTTTTTGTGGGAAAAAAGGAATTGGTAAAAATTCCGCTGTTTGGTTTTTTCTATAAACGTGCCTGTATTATGGTTGACAGAAGCGATTCCAGAAGCCGAAGAAAAGTATATGCCAGAGCTCAGAAAAAGATAGATCAGGGTTTAAGTATTTGTATTTTTCCTGAAGGAGGTGTTCCTGAAGACATGAGTATGGTACTTGATAAATTCAAAGAAGGTGCTTTTAAATTAGCGATAGAACACCAAATTCCAATTGTGCCAATTACATTTCCGGACAATAAAAAAAGGTTTTCTTATAATTTTTTCAGTGGCTGCCCGGGATTAATGAGAGCAAAAGTGCATCATTTTGTAGAAACAGAAGGAATGACAATAGAAAACAAACAACAGCTATCCGAAAACGTTAGAGAGATTATTTTAAATCAATTACTGGAGTTCGAGAAAAAGAAATTCTAAAACTTTTTAATTCGGAATAATTTTATTGCCCGGTTTTTTTATTTTAAGATTTCATCTTCCGATTTCAACTTTGGACTAATCACCATAATCA
>CAZWAF010000019.1:0-46850 GCA_964631795.1 uncultured Flavobacterium sp.
CGGTTGCAAATGGTTACAGAGCAGGGGCAAATACTTTTCCTTTTATTGATATAAATGGGAATGTAAGAGCCGTTCAGGTAAAACAGTTTGACGAACAAAACCACACCACAGGCACGGACTTTTTACATTCAATAATTGAAAAACATTACACCCGAAATAATAAGCCGTTGCCTGAATGGTTAAAAGCATACACGAAGCAGGATAAACGAATTTCCTGTTTATTTGGCGAACACCTTTTAAGCAAGTACCACAGCAACCCCGTTGCATTAGTTGAAGCCCCAAAAACAGCCGTTTACGGTACATTGTATTTTGGTTTGCCTGAAACACCTGAAAGCCTTATTTGGTTGGCAGTTTACAACAAAAGCAGTTTTTCATTTGACAAGCTGAAAGTATTGCAAGGGCGTTTTGTGTATGTATTCCCCGACCTTTCAAAAGACGGTAACACCTTCAAAGAATGGGAAACCAAAGCCAAAGAATATGAAAGCCGTTTACCCGGAACACGTTTTATATTTTCGGGCTTACTGGAGCGATACGCCACAGCCGACCAGAGAGAGCAAGGGGCAGATATTGCAGACGTTCTAATTACAAAGGATTGGCGACTATTCAGGAAAAGGAACATTCAGGAACAACTACCACAGCCCGAACCTGAAAAAGTTACTAAAGTTACTAAAGTTACCCACCAACAAAACATTATTTTTTCACACGTTGAACCATTGCCAAAAGTTGAGGTATTCAAAACTGAACGAATTGAACACCCTATAAAGGAAAAGCCCCAAAACTGGAGCAATGATATTGCAGAACTTGAAAACTACTTTGCAAGTATTGAACTACCAACCCAACCCGTAAAGCTGAACGGGTGCAGCACAATAACGGATTGTTCCCTATTCATTGAAAGCCACTTTGCCACCGTGAAAGCGAACAACGGCAAACGAACCTTTTTACCCTACCTGAACCGATTACAGGAATTAAAACAAGTATTAACCATAAATTCAAATTGATATGAATACAAAAGAAGTACAGGCACTTGAAAGCTACTTTAAAACAGAAAACGAACATTGGAACGGGTACGCCTTGAAAACCATTCGTAAAGCATTAGAAAAACAACTATTCAGCGACTTTAATAAACTTATGCAGTTGTATGAATTGAGTATAAATATTGCAAGTGAAAGCCACAGGGAAAAGCCCTTTGAAGGTTTGCAATTGATTATTTCAGAGTACGACAAAAACGAATTAACCACCGAACAGAAAGTTTATTTACTGGAGGGTGTTTTTGAATATTTAGACCGTACAGAGTTTGACGGTTGGTATTCAAACGAAATTCAGGACTTAATGAAAAGTCAAATTGCAGCTTACAACAATGAGTTGAAAAACAAACTACCTGAATACAACAAACCATTAACCGGGAACATACGGGACACCCTTAAAGACTTAATGCAAAAGGAACTGGAGCAGTTACCTGAAACACTCAAAGAACTTGACCCCGTGCAACGGCTGAACATACTTTGTAAACTTATGCCGTATGTATTACCTAAAACAGAAAGCGTAAAACACAATTTTGGCGAACCGGACGAATTTAAAATAAAGCGTTGGCACGATTAAGCCCTATTGTTCGATATAGTGCAAAGTTCCTTAATTATTTAGGTTTCATTTTCAAAATAAATTTCAAATGCCAAAGCCCCATACATTCCCAACCCTATACAATGAAGCATTGCAAATACATATTTCAAAGTTGAAAGGTTGGGGCTACCTTGACCCGGAACAAATTAAAAGCGGTACAGTTAACTGGAGCAGAAACGGAAACCCCACAGGCAGTATTTCAATACAGGTAAACACTAAAAGCGAACAACCATACATTGAACTTGATTATAAATACAGGGACGAACCCCGAAACTATAAAGTATATTTGACTTCAACCCCTTCAAACCTGAACAAGGGAGAAATATGGTATTTCATTTGCCCACAAACAAAGAAGCGTTGCCGTAAACTGTATTCAATAGGCGGTTACTTTTTTCACCGTGAAGCGTTCAACGGTTGTATGTACGAAACACAAACCCAAAGTAAGAAGTACAGGCAACTGGATAAAACATTAGGGGCTTACTTCAAAAGTGATAACCTATACAGCGAACTGTACAAAAAGAATTTCAAAAAAACGTATGCAGGTAAACCAACCAAAAAGTATTTGCGAATAATGGAACAAATACAGAAAGCTGAAAGCATACCATACCACGAAATTGAACGGGCAATGTTAAGTTGAAATGTTAGCCGGAAAGTTTCTTATTTCCCGTCCGGGAAGTACTCAAAATGAAAACTGCAATTTTGCCCCGAAAGGGGCTTTTTAGTATAGCAATGTACCTTATTTGTACCCTAAAAACATAAAGTATTGATAATCAATTGAAGTTATATTTTGTATCAGAAAGTAACTATTTCCCGATTGAATACCTCTACTGCTTCACAAATTCACTGACGAAGGAAACACACACAAAATTAACTCCTAAGGTAATTCCTCCTTCGTCAGAACAACAATATTATTTTATAAGTACCAGAGATTAATCCCAAATTGCTCATTGGCTTACAAAATAACCTCAGATTGACTGCTGCAAAAAACCAAAACTAAATCTCTAACGCATAATTTGGGTTTAATTTTTTATTGTCCAAAAAGACTTTCTGTTCTCTTCTCTCAAGCTTAAAAACAAATTGTTTTACTCACATAATTCACACAAAAGAATATGAAATTCAATCATTTGGCACTAAAAACACCTGTAAAATACACATTTATGTAAATTTTTAGTAGAATTTATTTCTCATATAAGTGTAAATCTTTGGGCTTATGCAACACAGAGGAGAAATAATAAAACAAGCGGTTTATAAAAGCGGTTATCCTATTACCGAATTGGCAAAACGATTGGGTAAAAGCCGAAGATGGATGTATCTAATGTTTGAAAACAGTAATGTTTCTTTGGATACCGTATTACAAATAGGAAAAGTTATCCACTATGATTTTACAGAAGAGATCAAAGAATTCAATCTTTATCAAAATACTTTAAACGAACCTGTTGCCGATTATCAAAAAAGTGAATCGCAGGCAGAATACTGGAAAAACAAATATTTGAAACTGCTGGAAGAATACAATGAAATTCTGAAAAAAAAAGAGAATAATTAGTATCCGTAAAACAAAAAAGTTTTTTAACCTTAATAAACAATGATTACAATTCTAAGTCACATTTTATTTATCCGGATTTTTCTTTTTTGTGCAAAACGGTTACAAAAAAGCATCTCTGATTTTTCAACATTAGACTATTCTAAAATTAATATGTAATTTTATGCTCCGTGCTTTCTATAAACATAATGTTCTTTTTTAACAACCAATAAGCATTATTTTAATTTATAAGCCATTCATAAAAACAATTTAAAGTCTCTATGACAATTAAACTCAATACTTCTATAAAACTGTACTTTTTACCGGCAATCATGTCTGTTGTAATACTAATTACAGGAATTTATGGTATTAATAAACTGAATACGCTGAACCAAATCACGGAAACAATATATACTGACCGCCTGGTTCCAATTCAACAGTTGTCTTCGGTTCATCTTTTCTACGAATCAAATCTACTTTCAATAGCATCAAAAGCCCGAAACCATCAACTAACTTACCAACAGGCCGAAAAACAACTAACACAGTCTGAACAAAAGTCAACTCTCATTTGGCAAGCGTATCAAAATACCTCTTTTACTCCGGCAGAAACTCTGCTAATCCAGGAATCTAACGTATTGATTCAGAAAGCAAAACCTACTTTAGAAAAACTAAAAACAATCCTGAAAACAAATGATTCTAAAGCACTTGATAATTTTATTGGTACCGATTTTTATCAAACTGTAGAACCTGTTGCTTCTAAAATAAATCAACTGATAGAATTACAGGTAAAAATCTCTGATGAACAAATCAGAATGTCGGGCGAAACCTATCAAAAAACACAAAGAAATGCCTATCTCTTTCTTTTTATTTCGCTTTCCTTTTTTGTTTTGCTGGGATTTTATATAATTAAAAACATCAGGTTTCTTATCAAAAACCTTCAATCCGGTAGTAAAGCTATTCTGGGCACATTTCAGGATATTACGGAACGAAAAAATGCAGAACTCAAATTAGAACAAAGTGAGCAAAAAAACAGAGCTTTGATCGAAAACATTACCGATGCTATTGTGCTGCTCGATGCCAATGGCCAGGTTACCTACCAAAGTCCTTCTGTAGAACGCATTACCGGATATTCTTTTGAAGACCGCAACAAAGGTCAAACCTATGAATTTGTGTATAAAGAAGATCAGGCCAAAGCAATTGAAATGGTGCAAAAATCGATGCGCGAACCAAATGTAGCTACCAGTTATCAATTGCGGCTAAATCATAAAGAAGGACGAATTATATGGATTGAAGCAACCATTCTTAACTTATTGCATAACGAAAACGTAAAAGCATTGGTAGTTACCTATCGGGATATAACTGCCAAAAAGAAAGCAACCGAATTATTTAAAACACAATTTGAAAATTCGCCTGATATTATTTTAATTGTTAATCGCAATTTAACAATTGAATCAATCAACCGAGGGCGTCCGGGCGGTCCATCTATAGAAGAGCTGATTGGTCAATGTTCTATCGAAGTTTTGCCCGAAGAAACTCAGGCTATTGCAAAAGAAACATTATTGGAATGTTTTGAAACAGGAAAAAATCAGGAAATCGAAAATCCTTTAAGAAACAACAGATGGGTTCGTTCTCGTTTTGTGCCAATTGTTATAGAAGGTATGATTAATCAGATCATGGTTATTAGCACAGACATAACAGAACAAAAATTTGCTCAGGAAAATCTGAAACGGAGTGAAGAACGGCATAAATCCCTGATTGAAAATATAAGCGATACTATTATTTTAGTAAATAAAGAACTCGAAGTCATTTATCAAAGTCCGTCTTTTGTGCGTACAGCCGGTTTTACTCTTAAAGACCAAAAAGGAAAAACAGTCTTAGATATGATACATCCTGATGACTTAAAAGATGGTCTTGAAATTTTTGAAAAAACAAAAGCCGCTCCCGGTGCTATAATACCTTTTCAATTACGCCTCTTGCATAAAAGAGGTAATTTTATTTGGGTAGAAGGAACCATAACTAATCTGCTTCATAATAATAGTGTAAAAGCGTACGTACTTAACTATCGAGATATTACATTCCGAAAATTAATGGAATCAGAACGATTAAAAATTATAGACGAACTGATTCAGAGAAACAGAGACTTAGAACAATTTGCCTATATTATTTCTCATAATTTAAGAGCTCCGGTTGCAAATATCATAGGAATAACAGATTACCTGAAAGAGGAAGATATAGAACCGGAAGAAAAACATCAAATGACCGAAGGATTACGCATATCAGTCCGTGCACTAGACACAGTAATAAATGACCTAAATACTATTTTGCAAACAAAACGGGAGATTATTGAAAAGAAAGAAAAAATAAACTTTTCAAAAATACTCACCGATGTTCAGTTAAGCATAGAAACGCTCATTAATAATGAACAGGTTGTTTTCATTACTGACTTTTCGGCAATTGACGAAATGATAACCATAAAAAGTTATCTGCACAGTATTTTTTACAATCTTATTTCAAATAGTATTAAATACAAACAACCCCATATTGCGCCTGTAATTGAAATAAGAAGTAAATTGTCAGAAAATAAAATTATCCTTTTTTTCAAAGACAACGGACTTGGGATAGATCTTGAAAAAAGAGGCGAACAAGTGTTTGGATTATACAAACGCTTTCATACACAGATAGAAGGAAAAGGAATGGGATTGTATATGGTAAAAACACAGGTTGAAACTCTTGGCGGTAAAATTTCTATTAAAAGTAAAATTAACGAAGGAACCGAATTTAAGATTATATTTGAAATCGAAAAAAGACAATAAAATAAAAAACCAATAGAGATGACGGAAAAATATAGACATTTTATAGTTATTGATGATGATCCCATTAATAACTTATTATGTACGAAAAACATCCAAAAAAGTGTTGAAAATGCTGCTGTAATTACTTTTACCGAAGGAGAAATCGGGCTTGATTATATCAAAAATAATTTTAGTAAACCCAATGAAAACAAAGCAATTCTTTTTTTGGATATTAATATGCCTACAATGTCGGGTTGGGAATTTATAGAACAAATTGAGAAATTAGATCACATTTTAAAAGAACAGCTACTTATATACATACTTTCTTCTTCCGTTAACCAGGTCGATAAAGAGAAAGCAAAAAATCACGCAGTTGTTATTGATTATATCGAAAAACCTTTGTCAATCGAAATTTTAAAAACAATTACCTAGCATTTTCTCTATATTTTTTGACCAAAATAGAATCAGAATAGAAATAGTTACTTTCGTATAAAACCAATCAAAATACGTGGAAAAACATTATTCTCTTGCAATATATCCTTCTGAATCTGTCATTGCAATGGTCAAATCTATGAAAGAAGATTTATCGAAGAAAATTGGTTGGTTTCACAGTAAAAATTCGGTGGGACATATTACCATCTGCGAATTTAAGGCTACCGATAAAGAAATTGAAATTATCAAAAACCAATTGATCCGATTATGTGATCCAATTATTCCCTTTGATGTTTGTCTGAACGAATTTGGTTCCTACCCAAATGGTGCTTTCTTTATTGCTCCCGATGAGGATTCTAAAAAAAGCCTTATTCCGTTGATGAAAAAATTTCACGAATCACTTCGCATTCGGTCTATGCAAAAAAGTACCGATCCGCATTTGTCCATTGCCCGAAAACTCAATCCTGAAAAACTTACAACAGCCCGAAATTTATTCACCGAAATAAATATTAGCTTTTTATGTGATAATGTGGTTTTACGAAAATTTGACGAAAACATCAAACAATTCTTCGTGACCGATTCTTTTGATTTCAATAGTAATCCAAATTCGGAATTAATACAGGGAACTCTTTTTTGAAGAAGTAGAAAAATATCAAAGGTTCTGAAGAACTAAGAAATCTTAGAACCTCAGAACCTTCGTCCCTTAAAACCCCTAAAAATTACTTTTTCGGCAATTCCTTTATTCCCATATTATAAAGAGTAAAAGCCTGTACATCTACATTTTCCTGTATTACTGCCGAAACCGATTTCCCGGCTCCGTGACCAGCTTTTACATCAATTCTGATTAATGTTGGATTATTTCCTGCTTGTTTTTCCTGCAATTCGGCAGCAAATTTAAAACTATGTGCCGGAACTACCCTATCATCGTGATCTCCGGTTGTAACCAATGTTGCCGGATATTTGATTCCTTTTTTAATATTATGAACCGGAGAATATCCTTTCAAATATTCAAACATTTCTTTGTTGTCATCGGCAGTTCCGTAATCATAAGCCCAACCGGCACCGGCTGTAAACTTATGGTATCTCAACATATCCATTACCCCAACGGCCGGCAATGCCACTTTCATCAAATCGGGTCTTTGTGTCATGGTTGCTCCAACCAACAAACCTCCGTTTGAACCTCCTCTTATCGCCAAATAAGATGAAGAAGTATATTTTTGAGCAATCAGATATTCGGCTCCGGCAATGAAATCATCAAATACGTTTTGTTTTTTCATTTTGGTTCCGGCATCGTGCCATTTTTTTCCATACTCCCCTCCTCCTCGTAAATTGGCAACGGCATAAATACCACCATTTTCCATCCAAACTGCATTAGAAATGCTGAAACTCGGAGTCAGACTGTTGTTAAATCCTCCGTAAGCATAAAGAATTGTCGGATTTTTACCGTCCAGTTTTAAACCTTTTTTGTGAGTGATAATCATCGGGACTTTTGTTCCGTCTTTTGAAGTATAAAACACTTGTTTCGAAACATAATCTTCACTTTTGAAATCTACTTTTGGTTTTTCATAAATTTCCGATTTACCGGTTTTAGAATCCAAAGCAAAAACCGAAGATGGTGTAACATAATTGGTAAATGTATAATATACCGTCTTTTGATTTTTCTTAGCAAAAAAACCTGCGGCAGTTCCCAAGCCCGGCAATTCAATTTCTCGAATCAGTTTTCCCGAATAATCAAACTGTTTTACCACAGAAACAGCATCTTTGAGATAATTTATAAAAAAATACCCGCCACCTTTAGCCGGAGACATCACATTTGAGGTTTCGGCAATTACATCTTTCCAATTTTGTGATTGCGGATTGTTGACATTTACTGAAACAATTCTCTTGTTTGGCGCATTCAAATCGGTTACAATAAACAATGTTTCTCCTTCATTGTCAATGACTCTGCTTGTACTGTTAAAATTATCTGTAATTGTAATAATCGAATTATTATCACTACTCAAATCTTTTACATACAACTCATTTCCCGAAGTAGAATTGGCAGCAGAAATAATCAAATAACGCCCATCTTCAGTGACAGAACCACTAATGTAACGGCGTTTTTTATCCAATCCAAAAATGACTTTATCCTCTTTTTGTTTGGTTCCCAATTTATGAAAATACAATTTGTGCTGATCTGTCTTGGCCGACAATTCGCTTCCTTTTGGTTTATCATAACTCGAATAGAAAAATCCTTCATTTCCTTTCCATGCCAACGTACCGAATTTCACATCGACAATAGTATCTTCAAGAATTCGTTTATTCAATGCATCCATTACAATTACTTTTCTCCAGTCGCTGCCTCCTTCTGAAATTGAATAGGCAACCAATGAAGCGTCTTTAGAAAACTCAACTTCGCCAAGCGATGTGGTTCCCGCTTTTGAAAACGTATTCGGATTTAAGAAAACTTCTTCTTTGCCGGCAGCATCTTTTCTGTAAAGTACCGACTGGTTTTGCAATCCGTCATTTTTATAGAAATATTGAAAATTTCCCTCAGTCGTTGGAGCCGATATTTTTTCATAATTCCACAATTTCTCCATTCTGGATTTGATTTCATTTCTGTACGGAATTTTAGACAAATAATCATAAGTAACCTCATTTTGAGCTTTTACCCAAGCTTCGGTTTCTTTAGATCGGTCGTCTTCCAGCCAACGATAAGGGTCATTTACCTTTTGATTGAAATAAGTATCAACAGTTTCTCCCTTTTTTGTAACAGGATATTTCATAGGTTTTTGATTTTGTCCAAATGAAGCTATTGACAAAGAAGTCATCATAAACAGCATTGTTGTTCTCATAAATGTTGTTGTTGTTTTTTTGTAAAAATATAATTTTCGAATATAAACTATTTTATTTTATACCAATTAGATGTCTGAAATAATCTATTTTATTTTTTGTCACATTGAACGGAATAAAAATAAATCATTCGTTTAAGACGTACCAGATATATAAGCAATTTGGAATGATTCAATTTTAAAAAACAAAAGGCACAAAAGATAAACTTCTGTGCCTTTTATTTTTAAATAAATCTATTGGTAAATTTCTCGCTCTTTTAATAAAATAATTTCTTGAAACCGACTATCCCCGAGGCAGAGCCATCGGGGTATTTCGCCGGTTTCATTTTGACCTGAAGGTCAAAAACCGAAATTCTTTTATTTTGCCTCACCCGGATTTACTCCGTAAATCCGACCTCTCCCAAGGAGAGGTGGAAGCGGAAACCCCGAGGCATCCCGAGTGTTCGGGATCGAGGAATTATTTAGATTAAAAAAAATCTTTCTTCATTATTTCAGTGCATGAATAATTATTGCAACTACAGGCGGAATGAATCCTGCCAGCAATAACCATTTACCTCTCCCTCCTATACCGTATTTTCCTTTGGCTATAAACATACCGGTAACGGTAACGATAATTAGCAGAACAGCAAATACATCCGAAAACCATCTCCAGCCTGATAAACTGTTTTTGTGTATAACATTAGTTTCATAAAAGAAAGGTCTTCTGTACACACTTTCATATACTCCTTTTTTAGTTGAAAAATTGATATGAAAAGAAGCATTATCATAATATATTTTCACCTGATCTTTTGTCGGAAAATCATAGAGTTTATAAGTATTTTCGCCAACGAGTTTACTTAAACTCTCAACCTTATTTTTGTCGATTTTTTCAAAAGACAGATTCTCTTTTATTGAAAACGTTTTTTTGTCTATGATAAAATCCGGATCCCAGTCATTAATATGATTAAGGGTAATACCCGAAATACAATAAATAATTATCAGGGCCGAAAAGAAATAACCTAAATCCCGATGCCACTCGAGATTTAGTTTTCTTATTTTTTTTGCAGTAGGAGATTTCATTTATTGATTAACAACTTTTTGTGTGTATTCTTTAGTGATTGAGATAACCCAATTTTTGATATTATCGTCAGGCAGGATTGCATCCGGGCGATACAATACTCTTTCTTTGTTATTTTTTACAGCCTTTACACCACCACCAATAATTCTTATCTGGAAATTTTCATCATGAGCAACCAAAACCGGTACCACTACAGCATATTTTTTCTTTTCTAAAACTTTGTTTATTGCTTTAGTAGTTTCTTCCGACTTATAACGAGCAATATGACCACACCAACCGTGAGAATGCTCATCGATACCTACTTTGTTTTTTACATTTTCAGCTACTGTGTTAAATAATTCTGTCCATTCTTTATCATAATCTTCATCTCCATAACCTATTAAAACCAATCCTTCTTCTGAAGGGTTTTTAGAAAGCGATTCAACTCTTCTCAAAACATTCTTTTGCAATATATCAGAGAAATCAAGCAGAGGCGTGATATGAGTTTTGGCCTTGGCAACATATCTTTCGATGTTTTCAAGTTTCATCATTTCGAAAGATTTTTTATCGTTCTTTTGCCCAATTATTGTCGGAATATCTTCAAAAGTATGAGGACTCACTGTAAGAAAAATCGGAACAATAATAACATCAGTATATCCATCATTATCAAACTCTTTCATTCGGGTTGCAATAGAAGGCTCGTTGTATTCCATAAAAGCAGTTTTAATACCGCTTATTCTTTTGTCTTTCAATATTTCAGGTGTAACGGTTTTTTCCAAATCCAACAGCGCATTTCTCCATGTTTTTGAAGGCGAACCGTGATTTACCAGAAGCAATCCTATTTTTTTTCTGTAGTTTGGTCTTGCTGGTTTTCTTTTTTATTCTCTTTATTGTTACAAGAAAATAAAAACAATGTAAGCATTAATAATGTTGCTAATCTTAAAGTGTTTTTCATGATTTTTGTTGTTTTGATAGTTTATTTGATTGTTTTCTAAATCGATTTACTTTTTATTGATTAAATAAATTTCAATACAAACAAAAAGACTATTTAGAATAATTCAAAATAAAAATCGATGTTTTTTAAAATCATTCTAAATAAGAGAAATATTAAATTCTTTATCAAATCCAAAGTAAAATCAATTTAATCCGTGAAATCAGTGGCCTATTGCGTAATCATAGATTAAAATCAATTCTGATTATTTCATTTTTTAACATTCAATCATCAAAGAGAAAACTATTTTAAAACAACTTTACACTTTTATTCAAACTTATTTTCAGTACAATACCATTTCAATAAAAGTGATTAATATCACCCTCTATTCCATCAAAAGGAAATAATTTTGATAAATATTTTCTTAATTGTATAAAACCCAAAAAGATGAAAAAAAATAAGTGGTTGATTGTACTGGCCGGTATGATTATGCAGTTGTCAATAGGTTCTATATATGCCTACAGCAAATGGATTGATCCGTTGAAAGACAAATTGGGTTGGGAAGACAAGGACACAAAAATGGCTTTTAGTCTGGCCATTTGCTTTTTGGGTTTGACTGCGGCCTTTATGGGAAAATTTGCTCAAAAAATCGGACCTACACAAGCCGGACTCATCGCTACTGTTTTTACATTCATCGGTCTTTTGGGAAGTTCCTATGCTGTTCAATCAGAATCATTAGTAATGTTTTATATTACTTACGGAGTTTTACAGGGAATTGGTTTGGGTTTTGGCTACGTGGTTCCCGTATATACCGTTGTAAAATGGTTTCCTGACAGGCCGGGACTAGCTTCGGGAATTATCATTATGTCTTTTGCACTTGGTTCTTTGTTTGCTTCCTTTATGTTCACTCCGCTTATTTCAGGAATGGGATTGGGTGGTGCTTTTGCAATTTTAGGAATCGGTTACGGAATTTGTATGCTTGTCAGCTCATTATATCTGTCAAATCCGGAAACAGAAAACCAAACACAAACCACCACTGTTAGTTTAACAGCCGGACAAATAATTACCGACAAACTATTTATTTCACTCTGGTTATTATTGTTTCTGAATGTTTGCGGAGGAATTGCCATCATCTCAAAAGCGGCTGTTTTGGGAAAAGAAGTTACAGGAATGTCGCCTGCACAAACCACTATGTTTGTGGCTATCATTGGACTTTTCAACGGAATTGGCCGTTTATTCTGGTCTGCTATTTCAGATAAAATTGGAGGATGGGCTACTTTTATGAGTTTTCTGTCAATCAACGTAATTTGTTTTGCATTGATTCCAACTTTTTCATCCAATCAAACTTTATTTCAACTTCTTACTTACATTATAATTGCCGGATATGGAGCCGGATTTGCAACTATGCCTTCTTTTGTAAAATCGATCTTCGGAGCTGAAAGTTACGGTCAGGTATTTGGGTATGTATTGACAGCCTGGTCGGCAGCCGGATTTGCAGGGCCAATGTTATTGGGCTTAACAAAAGAAATTTCTATTTTCTATTTGTTTTCCGGACTATTAATCGTTGCGTTGGGCGTTGGAATTTGGTTGAAAAAAATATTGGAACAAGGTAAATAAAGAGAAATAAAAATCAGCATTAGAACCTAAACTATAATTTTTACCACGATTTACACTAATTTCAAGAAAATTCTGTTTGAGGCTTTAACAAAGAGTTTCGTTTGTATTTGCCACAAATTCGCGAATTTATGGTTTTTGTGTTGAAAAATAATTCCACTGATTCCGACTAAAACCGGTTAACGAATTACACAAATCGTGGGATAAAACAAAAATGACGAATAAAATTCTAATCGTCATTTTGTTTTATAATTAATCTTCTAACTGTTCTTCTAACAGATCTTCGATTTTTTTATTCTTACTATCGGAATCAAGCCAAATCAGGAAAAGTTTATAGGCCAATGTCAAAACAACCGCTCCGAGAAATAATCCTATAAAACCATTGTGCATAAAACCTCCGATAGCTCCCAAAAATATTACTAACATAGGAGCAGGAGCATTTCTTCCCAACAAAATTGGTTTTAAAATATTATCGATAACCAAGGTTATTCCTATCCAGATCGCCAATATTATGGAAGTAGTAGCATCGGTCACAGAAAACATATAAATTACCACCGGAATTGCTACCGGACCTATTCCTAATTGTATTATTGCAAGAATAAGACACAAAATTGTCCAAAGTCCGGCAAATGGAACTCCTGCCGCAAAGAATCCAATTCCAACCATCGCCGCTTGTATAACAGCAACACCTAAAATTCCTTTTATTACATTTCGGATAGTTAAAACCGTGATTTCTGCAAATTCGTCTCCTTTATTTCCGGCTAATTTGGTAAATATTTTACCAGAAACCGAGATTAAAGAATTGGAGTAAGCCAACAACAAAGCCGAAGTTATAATTGAGATACTAAAAAGAGCCACACCACTTCCAATTCCTGCAAGCCCGGACAAGGCAAAAATACCTACTTGCTTTACTTCATTTGAATATTTCAAAAACACCCCTTGTAAATTGTCGGAAGCTAATTGCCAAAAATCAAGAATAGGCTTGGCAAAAACAGGCCAACTGGCAGTATTTCCTCCCGGAGGCGGAATTAAAGGTTGTCCGGAAGAATAGATTTCTCTTATATAATTGATTCCGTCATAAAGCGAATAGGCTATCAAACTACTTGGAACAAGAATGATACTTAACAAAATAGAGGTCAAAAAAATAATGGAAATCATTTTTCTACCTCTGAATAATTTGGTTAAACTTATATGCAACGGATAAATTGCAATAGTAATGACACTTGCCCATATAAGAATCAATAAAAAAGGTTTTAGCATATCTACACACCATAACAGGAGTAATGAAAGAATTCCTAAACGAAGAATAAAATCGATAACCTTTGTAAATCTAATATTCGACAAATCGTTTTTAACTGGTTCCATACTTATATTTTTTATTTGTTAATAAATATAATAAAGTTTTAACACAATTTTATAACTTATACATTATTTTATACAATTAAATAAAATATTTAAAAAACCACATTACCAAAACTCATAAAAAAAGCCCCGATTCCGACTGATTCGGAACGGGGCTTTATAATCTATATCTAATTCAGATTATTTCTGAGAAGCTGTATTCAATTTAGAACTCAGTTCCATAGAAATGGCAGAACGCTCCATTTTTAATTTCCCTGACATTGTTTCAATGACAACACTTGTCTGAGCCAATTCAGCGATTTTACCGTGAATTCCACTTTTTGTAATAATTCTGTCTCCTACTTTCAGACTGTTTTCAAATTCTCTTTCTTGTTTTGCTTTCTTTTGTTGCGGTCTTATCATCAAAAAATAAAGCACCGCAATCATTGCTACAAAAGGAAGAAAGTCCGTTAATTGTCCCATAATAATTATTTTATTTTAAATTTATATTAGCTGTAATCTTCAATGTTTCACTACCTGATTTTGTATTGGCAGCAATAAACACCGATTTATCTTGTTTTCCTTCTTTTCCGGCTGAATTAAATTGAACTTTAATTACACCTTTTTCTCCCGGTTTTATTGGATTTTTAGGATATTCCGGAATTGTACATCCGCAAGAACCTTTGGCTTCAAAAATGGTTAAATCAAAATCTCCTGTGTTTGTAAATTCAAATTCAGTACTTACCTGATCTCCTTGCTTAATATTCCCAAAATCGTGTGTTGTTTTAGAAAAAGCCATCACAGGGAATTTCCCATCCGGATTTGGTTTTCTTTTTACCGGTTCAGACTCCGAAGGAGTAAACTTGAACAGTTCAGAACGACTAGGAAAATCATGTTTTTCACGTGTTTTTTCTTCATTTTTCTTACACGAAAAAACAATCATCGATAAAACACTTACGAAAAGTATTAATCTATTTTTCATTATCTAAAAAAATTACATTAAACCGCGACCTATTTTGTTCAATTTTTGATTGGTTTCAAATTCTTTAACCAAATTATCCAAAATTCCGTTAATGAAAATACTGCTTTTTGGTGTAGAATATTCTTTGGCTATTTCTAAATACTCATTAATGGTCACTTTTGTTGGAATTGAAGGGAATTTCAGGAATTCACAAATTGCCATTTTCAGGATAATTGTATCAATTTCGGCAATACGTTCGCTGTCCCAGTTTGGAGTTTTATCTTCAAATTGTTTTGCCAATTCCTTCTCATTCAAAACCGTTTTTCTGAAAAGATTCAAAACAAATTCTTTGTCTTCGGTATCTTTATAAAGTTTTGCAACTTTAAAAGTATCAACATCGTCTTTTGCTTTAATTTTTTTCAGTTGTTTCAAAATCTGAGTATTCACCAACGGAATATCATCAATCCAGGTCAATCTGTTGTCTTCCAGATATTCATAAATTTTCTCGTTCGGAACGATTATTTCTTCAAAAACATCTAAAACAAATTGTTTGTCTTCTTCAAAATCATTAGTGTCATTGCTCATGTATTTCTCATACATTTCGCTTTGTTTGATTTCATTCAAAAGAATTTTGATGTAATCATCGTGAAGATCCCAATCATTTATCTTTCTGTTTTCGATTGCAATTCCAATAGAATTGTTCTCGCAAAGCATTTGAATTACTTTGTTGTTTATGAATTTTTTATTGGGATTACGTTCTTGCTGTGTTGCCAGGTGTTTCTTACTTGACTTGTCTAAGAAATCTTCTTCCATCTTTTTCATTTCGATAAAAGTAGAAATCATAACTAAGTACAAATCCTGAACATTGTCTAAACTGTGAAGAAGAAATTTCTCTTCTTTTTGGAGATCGTCTGAACAACTTTGATGCATTGCATAGATTGATTGCATCACTTTAACACGTATATGTCTTCTGTTTAACACGGGTAAGAACTTTTATAAAATTAGCGGAGCGAAAGAATTTCTTTCGCTCCGCAAAAATAGTAATTATCTTGAAATTGCTTCTTATTTAGATGCGTTTTCTTTTTTTCTAGCGTCAATTCTGTTTTGAGCAATAGTCATTGCAGCCTCTTGAGTTGTAATTCCTTTTTCGATTGCAAAACTAAAAATTTCTAATGTAGTGTTGTAGATATTTTCAGTTCTTCTCATAGATTCAGCGCTGTCATATCCGGCAATTTCTGCATAAACATTGATAATTCCACCAGCGTTGATCAAGAAATCAGGAGCATAAAGAATACCTCTGTCTTTCAGGATTTGACCGTGAATTTTATCGTTTGCCAATTGGTTATTAGCTGCTCCGGCAATAACTTTAGCTTTCAATTTATTGATAGTTTCGTCATTGATTGTCGCACCTAAAGCACATGGAGAATAAATATCAACATCTGCACTGTACAAATCTTCACCAGTGTAAATTTTTGCACCATAACGGCTCCCTACTTCTTCCAAACGAGCCTGGCTAATATCTGCGATTTGAACCAAAGCTCCTTCTTTTGTCAAATAGTCAACCAAAGTTTCCCCTACGTGACCAATACCTTGAACAAGAATTCTTTTTCCTTCTAATTTATCGCTTCCGAATTGTTGTTTTGCGGCTGCTTTCATTCCCATGTAAACACCATAAGCAGTCACAGGAGATGGGTTTCCGGAACCACCTTTTTCAACAGAAACACCTGTTACAGATGTAGTAACTTCTCTGATAATATCCATATCCTGAGTAGTTGTTCCAACATCTTCAGCTGTAATATATTTTCCGCTTAAAGAACCTACATATTCTCCAAACTTACGGATCATTTCCGGAGTTTTATCTACTTTAGAATCTCCAATAATAACCGCTTTACCTCCACCAAGATCCAAACCTGTAATAGCAGATTTAAAAGTCATACCACGAGAAAGTCTCAAAACATCGTTCAATGCTTCCCACTCACTTGTGTAGTTCCACATTCTGGTTCCTCCCAAAGCAGGACCTAAAACTGTATTATGAATTCCGATAATAGCTTTTAAACCGGTATCTTTGTCATTACAAAAAACGATTTGCTCGTGATTATCAAATGAAACCTGACCAAAAACCGGGTCAACTTTGTATAGCTCGTTTGCGTTAACAACTTCTGTAATCATAGGTATATTATTTTTTAAAATTTATGGCTTTTTTAAAAAGACAACGCAAATCTAACATTTTAAACAAAACTTTACTATAAATTTGTGTTTTTTTTAATAATAACTCATCATTTTGCCTCTAATAGCAAAATCCATATTTTAGATATTATTATCATAAATTAACATTTATAATATTACATACGTATTTTTTAAATCAAAAAAATGAAAGAACTACAATATTTAAACAAATATTTTTTTAAGTACAAATACCATTTTTTATTTGGCATTCTAACAACAATTGCTGCTCAAATATTTTCGTTGTTCACACCTAAACTTATTAGCAAGTCGATAACTGTAATCGAAAATTTTGCAAAGAGCAATTCAGATTCTTCAGTCATAAAACAAGCATTATTACACAACATACTTCTTATTGTAGGAACTACAATAATTGCCGGTATTTTAACTTTTTTAATGAGACAAACCTTAATTGTAATGTCTCGCCATGTAGAATTCGACCTGAAAAATGAAGTTTTTCGTCAATATGAAGTGCTTTCTCAAAATTTTTACAAACAAAACAGAACCGGTGATTTAATGAACCGAATTAGTGAAGATGTAGGAAAAGTGAGAATGTATGTTGGCCCTGCGGTAATGTATTCTATAAATACTTTCATCCGTTTTACCGTTGTAATCATATATATGTACAACGTATCTCCTTTACTTACTTTGTACACTCTGCTCCCACTCCCTATTTTGTCTTATACCATTTTCAAAATCAGTAGCGAAATCAATAAAAGAAGTACCATTTTTCAACAATATCTTTCTAAAATATCGAGCTTTACACAGGAAATATTTTCAGGAATCAGAGTAATTAAAGCGTATTCGTTAGAAAATCAGCAACAAAACAATTTCAACGAATTGTCTTTGGAGAGCAAAACAAAAAGCATGAGTTTGGCAAAAATTCAATCTCTTTTTGGACCATTAATGATGGCTTTAATTGGCATCAGTAACTTAATTGTGATTTATTTTGGAGGAATGATGTACATCAACGGAACTATACACAGCATTGGTACTATTGCCGAATTTATATTATATGTAAATATGCTTACCTGGCCTGTCGCTTCTTTAGGTTGGGTTTCGTCTATGGTTCAGGAAGCCGAAGCTTCTCAAAAACGCATCAACGAATTTTTGAAAATTGAACCGGAAATAAAAAACAAAAATCCCCAAACATCTTCACTCGAAGGAGAAATTGAATTCAAAAACGTAAGTTTTACTTATCAGGACACCAATATTACAGCCCTTCAAGATGTAAGTTTCACTATCAAAAAAGGAGAAACCTTAGCTATTTTAGGAAAAATCGGTTCCGGAAAATCTACTATTATTTCATTAATCAGTCGTTTGTACAACATTAAGGAAGGACAAATTTTAATTGACGGAAAAACAATTGACCAAATCAATTTGTTTGATCTCAGAAATCAAATCAGCGTAGTTCCTCAGGACTCTTTCTTGTTTTCTGACAGTATAAAAAACAATATTAAATTTGGAAAAGAAGACGCTACAGATCAAGAAGTAGAAGATGCTGCAAAAAAAGCAGTTGTTCACGATAATATTGTCGATTTCAATTTAAAATACGACACTATCCTGGGCGAACGCGGAATTACACTTTCGGGAGGTCAAAAACAAAGAGTTTCTATTGCCCGGGCTATTATTAAAAACCCAAAAATATTGTTACTCGACGATTGTCTTTCGGCTGTAGATACCGAAACAGAAGAAGCAATATTGAATAATTTGCTTGATTTTTGCAAAGACAAAACCACCATTATTGTAAGTCATAGAGTATCATCGGCAAAAAATGCCGATAAAATCATCATACTCGATCACGGAAAAATCATAGAACAAGGAACTCATAATCAATTGATAAACAGCAATGGATATTATGCGGCCTTGTACTTAAAACAACTTTCTGAAAAAGAAATCCTATAATTGTTGTTTTATATCTATTTTTTTTTGATTTTTGGAATGTAATTAATAACACATTTATTGATAGAAGGATTATGAGAGAAAATGATTTGTTAGAAAAAGAAGAAATTTTTTCTAAAGTTTTAAGAGCAGGAAGAAGAACTTACTTCTTTGATGTAAGAGCAACTAAGGCAGATGATTATTACATAACAATTACTGAAAGTAAAAAATTTACAGAAGAAGATGGTTCTTTCCACTTCAAAAAGCATAAAATCTATTTGTACAAAGAAGATTTCGCAGCATTTACCGAAATTCTGGAAGAAATGACTTCTTATGTACTAAATAACAAAGGGGAAGAAGTTATTTCTGAAAGACACCAAAAAGATTTCAAAAAAGAATATTTCTCTGACAGAACAGAAAATAAAATTTCTGCTGACAAAAATTTCACAGATATTAGTTTCGACGATATTTAAAATTCAAAAAAGCACACATAAATCCGGAAATCATATAATTTCCGGATTTTTTTTATCCAAACTTACTGAGTCCAATTGTTTTCTTTCCCTAAAACTTCAATTATCTTTGCGCCTAATTAAAATCCGATAAATCAATACTTTTTAGGAATCTATTTTTGAATTCAAAGCAACGGAAAATATAATTTGAACAAAATGTCTATAGCTCAAAACCTCCATACAATAAAATCAACTTTGCCCGAAAATGTTACGTTGGTTGCGGTTTCAAAAACAAAACCTGTTTCCGATTTAATGGAAGCCTATAACGCAGGTCAACGCATTTTTGGTGAAAACAAAATTCAGGAAATGACCGAAAAATGGGAACAAATGCCCAAGGACATTCAATGGCACATGATTGGTCATGTTCAGACAAATAAAGTTAAATTCATGGCGCCGTTCGTGAGTTTAATTCACGGAGTTGACAGCTTGAAATTATTGGAAGAAATAAACAAACAGGCATTAAAAAACAACAGGATAATTGACTGTTTACTACAAATTTACATAGCTGAGGAAGAATCTAAATTCGGGTTGAATGAACAAGAATTAGATGAATTACTATCTTCTGAAAATTTCCGTCAGATGAAAAACATTCGAATAGTTGGATTAATGGGAATGGCTACTTTTACCGATAACCAATCCCAAATCAAAAAAGAATTCATTCATTTGAAAACTGTTTTTGACAAACTAAAATCTCAACAAACCGTCAACTGCGAACTACAAACTCTTTCTATGGGAATGTCTGGCGATTATCAAATTGCTATTGAATGCGGTAGCGACACAGTTAGGATTGGCAGCAGTATTTTTGGAGGAAGATAATTATTTACAGAAAAACTGTAAACTAAACACTGTAAACTGAATACTTATTTTGTACGCAATACTCGACATAGAAACCACCGGAGGTCAATTTAACGAAGAAGGAATTACCGAAATCGCCATCTATAAATTTGACGGTCACGAAATCGTAGATCAGTTTATCAGTTTGGTCAATCCTGAAATTCCCATTCAGCCGTTTGTGGTAAAACTCACCGGAATTAACAATGCTATGCTGCGTTCGGCTCCTAAATTCTACGAAGTTGCCAAACGAATTATCGAAATAACCAACGATTGCATTCTCGTGGCTCATAATGCCGATTTTGATTACCGAATTCTTCGTACCGAATTTCGCCGTTTAGGATATGATTTTACTCAAAAAACACTTTGCACGGTTGAACTTTCTAAGAAATTATTACCCGAACAACCATCGCATAGCTTGGGAAAACTTGTTCGTGCGTTAGGAATTCCTATTGCCGATAGACACAGAGCCAGCGGAGATGCAATGGCAACCTTAAAGTTGTTTAAATTACTTTTATCAAAAGATTCCGAAAAGGTTATCGTAAAAGAGCTCGTCAAATCGGGAATCGAGAAAGGTGTTGTTCCTAAATTAAATCACATTATCGAAAGTTTACCTTCAAAAACAGGGGTTTATTACATTTACAAAGAAGATGGGAGTTTGATTTATGTTGGACACAATAAAAACATCCGAAAAAGAGTAAATCAACATTTTACCGGCATCAACAAAATATCAAAACGAATTCAATCGGAAGTATTTACAGTCACTTTTGAAGAAACCGGAAACGAACTTATTGCTATATTAAAAGAATCGGAAGAAATAAAAATAAACCGTCCTGTGTATAATCGTGTTCCGAAAAAGAATGTTTTGGGTTGGTCTATTTATTCCGAAAAAGACAAAGAAGGTTATTTGAGATTAAAACTTCAAAAAACAGACGGACGAAAAAAGGAAATCCTGTCTTTTGCAAATGAAATGGAGGGAAAAAACACTTTGGCACATTTAACTTTGCAATATCATTTGTGTCCAAAACTCACCGGCCTTTCAGAAAGCAGAAAAGAATGTTCACATTATATTGACGGAACCTGCGATGGTGCTTGTATAGGAAAAATTCCGGCATACGAATACAATCTAAAAGTTCAGGAATTGATTGAAAAAAATATTTTTGAAAACAAAAGTATGATTCTCATCGACAAAGGCAGAACAATCAACGAACGCGCCGCAATTCTGATTGAAAAAGGCATTTACAAAGGATATACTTTTTATGATTTAAACCATCAGATCAATAATATCGACATCCTTAAAAACATACTCACTCCTATGCCGAATAATCGAAATACCAAAAGTATTATTCAGAGTTATATGAGAAAAAACAAACATTTAAAGATTCTAAATCTTTAAAAATCCGATTTTACAAACAAGAAACATTTCCCTTTGAAACATTTAATTACCATAATCGGTCCGACTGCCATTGGAAAAACTTCACTAAGCATTGCTTTGGCAAATCATTTTCAGTGCGAAATCATTTCCTGCGACAGTCGTCAGTTTTTTAAAGAAATGACCATCGGGACAGCTGTACCTTCGGTGGAAGAACTAGCTGGAGCTCCGCATCATTTTATTCAAAATAAATCGATTTTTGAAAATTATACTGTGGGAGATTTTGAAAAAGAAGCCTTAACAAAATTGGAAGAATTGTTTCAAACCAATGATTACGCAATTCTTGTAGGCGGATCGGGACTTTATGTTGATGCAATTTTAAAAGGTTTTGATGAATTTCCGGATATTGATTCAAACATTCGTGATGAAGTCAATACAAATTATGAAAAAAACGGAATCGAATATCTTCAAAATCAATTAAAATCTTTAGACCCAAATTATTTTGAAATTTTAGAAAAAGAGAACCCACAAACATTGCTAAATCCACAGCGAATGATGCGCTTTGTAGAAGTTTGCATTGGAAGCCGAAAACCATATTCTTCTTTTCTGAAACAGAAAAAAAACAACCGTAATTTCAATCCGATCATCATCGGACTTGAAGCTGAAAGAAGCATTATTTACGACCGAATCAATCAAAGGGTTGATATTATGATGAGTGAAGGATTGCTTGAAGAAGCCAAATCATTATATCCGAATAAAAACCTTAATGCGTTACAAACTGTGGGATATAGGGAACTTTTCAGTTATTTTGATGGTGATTTTACTTTGGATTTTGCAGTTGAAGAAATCAAAAAAAATACCCGCAGATTTTCAAAACGACAACTTACATGGTTTAAAAGAACCGAAAACACTCATTGGTTTGATTATTTAACAGACCGAAAAGTAATTATCGATTATATTGAAAAACAAACGAACGAAAATTTATAACTCTCTCTTAATTTGATCTAACGGTTTATTCGTATAAATTAATTCTTTGACTATTTTTTCCCGAAGAACCTCAATATCTTCTTCATAAAATTTTGCCCAGGACGTCAATATCAAAATATTTTTCACCCGTTTCAATACTTTAGCTGTTTCCGAACTGTTTCTCAAAATAGCTTTTCCGTCATAAGAAGGATGTTGTTTATGCTGATAGTTGGCAATATTTGTGGTAAAATCGGCTTCTATAAAATAAAGTAAATCAGTGTCGTTATCAGGATAAAAATCATCCCAGTTTGCAAAACCTAACTTCGTTTTGGAAGCAGAAGTATTTTCCGAGGCAATCAAACGCCATTTACTATTGGCAAGTCTTCCCCAATGATTTGAAAGGCGATACATTCCTTTTTCTGAATAAAAATAACGACTTCCGGCTTTACTGGTATATTGTTCTTTTAAACCTTCAATTTCATTCATTTCGACTTCACGAAAAATGCAAAAGGTGTGTTTGAAAGAATTTTTTTTGGGATAAAAATTAGTTTTCATCAAGCTATATCATCGTTAAAAATTCCATCCTGATAATACCAATTATCGTTTTCTTTTACAAAAGTTGATTTTTCGTGATGGATTTGAAGTTTTGAACTTTTATCCAAAAAATAAGCTTTAAATTCAACTGTGAATTCAGAGAAATCAATAATTTCCAGCTTTTGCCATTTATTTTCAGAAGCCCACTCGAGCATATCTTTTTTCGAATAATATTTTCTTTCGGATGGAGCTGTTGTTTCTACCAGATAATCAATTTCACAAGTTACGTAAGCCGAATACCTTGAACGCATCAAAGACAATGCTGACGTACATTTTTTCTTGTTTTTGATGTAAGGTTCACAACAATTTTCAAAAAATATTTCGGAACCACAATAGCAATTTTTCTGTTTCATTGAATAAAATCAGTTTTTCTGAACATCAATTTGATTCGCTTTTACTTTTAGTTGTTTTAGCAATAATTCATATTGACGAATTATTAATAAATCCTGTTTTTCTGTAGCAAAATCAAGTAATTCATCAAGAATTTCTTCTGCCATTTTTATTTTTATAATTGCTTCAATAGTTTTTCCAACAGCCAGAAAATCAATAATTTCCTGAACGCAACTTTTTAGAACATCAAATTTATTTGTATTCATTCAAAATCTGTTAATTATTTTCAGAATCATTCGTCTCATTAAACTTAGACACAATCATCTTTAGCTTTTGCTTTCTTTCCAAGATCGCTTTTTTAGCTTTAGCTTGTTCTTTGTGAAGTTTATCATTGTGCTTTTTTATATTCTTTTCGTTATTTCTACCCATTTTGAATCTGAAATTATATTTGAAAACGAAAATACAAGTAATTTCGATTAAGCGGTAATAAAAAATGATAATTCAAATACAATTAACATTGTATTCGAATTATCATTCTATTACTATTTTATAACAATCAAATGTTATTTCTTAATAACCAATCTGAAACCTTCTCCGTGAATGTTTAAAATCTCAACATTTTCATCTTGTTTAAGATATTTTCTCAATTTAGCGATATAAACATCCATACTTCTTGAAGTAAAATAGTTGTCGTCTCTCCAAATCTTAGTCAAAGCCAATTCACGAGGCATTAAATCATCTTCATACAAAGCAAGCATTTTCAATAATTCATTCTCTTTTGGAGATAATTTAATAGGTTCTTCTGACTTAAAGCTTAGAAAACGAAGCTTTGAATTCAAATGAAAATCGCCAATTTGAAATTCAAATTTAGTCGAATCGTTTTTGTTATCGGTAACTTTTCTGTTTATAATAGCTCTGATTTTCATCAAAAGAACTTCCGAATCAAAAGGCTTGTTAAGATAATCATCAGCACCCACTTTATACCCTTTCAAAACATCTTCTTTCAATGATTTTGCCGTTAAGAAAATAATCGGAATTTCTTTGTTTTTATCTCTAATTTCTTTTGCCAGTGTAAACCCATCTTTGTAAGGCATCATCACATCAAGAATGCATAAATCAAAAACATCCTTTTTAAATTTTTCAAAGCCTTCCATACCATTTTTCGCCAAAGTGACCTCAAAATCATTTAAATTTAAATAATCTTTCAAAATTGCACCAAAGTTAGGATCATCTTCTACTAAAAGAATTTTTTTGTTTTCTGTTTCCATAATTTAATTTATTAGGGGTAATTTTATTATAAAGGTGCTGCCTTTATCTTTTTCACTTTCTACTGTTATCTGACCGCTGTGGTCGTCCACGATTCTCTTTACATAAGCAAGTCCCAATCCATGTCCCTTCACATCATGTATATTGCCTGTATGTTCTCTGTAAAATTTCTCAAAAATCCTCTTCAAAGCATTTTTACTAATTCCCTGTCCCTGATCTTTAATTTTTATTATAATAAAATCTTTAACATTTTCGGTATAAATATCAATAATCGGACTGTTTGTTGAATATTTTATAGCATTATCTAAAATATTTACAATAACATTTGTAAAATGAACATCGTTCAACAAAACCGAAAATCTTTGCGCCTGAAAATGTTTTGTCAATATTCCTTTTTTGTCTTCAATAATCAAGTTAACATGTTCGATCGCATCTTCTATTATTTTATGAATATCCGTAGTTTCTTTCGAAATATTCAACTCATTTTTTTCTAATCTCGAAATTCTCAACACATTTTCTACCTGGGCATGCATACGTTTATTTTCATCCCTAATCATTTGCAGGTATCTCTGAATTTTTTCTTTGTCATCAATAATTTTTGGATTTTTTATTGCATCCAAAGCTAAATTTATTGTTGCGATTGGAGTCTTGAACTCATGCGTCATATTATTTATAAAATCGGTTTTGATTTCAGAAATCTGACGTTGTTTTATCAATTGACTCAAAGCACTCGTATATGTTATTATTATAATCAGAGTAAAAACAATCGATAAAATTGTAATTCCCATTAAATCAGAGAACAAAAACTTCTTTTTTTCCGGAAACGTTACATATAATATGTGCTTACTTTTGCCTTCATTATCTGTAAATATCGGTGTCGAAAAAGCTGTGTTTTTATCAAACATAAACTCCGTTGACTTGACTCTGGTAGCTACTCCATCACTATATATTCCAAATTCAAAAGGAGTTTCAACATCATATTGTTTTAACTCATCTCTCAATGTCTGCTCAAGATCTTCTTTAGAGATTCGCTGTTCAATTGACTTATACTCTGCTATATCCTTAAAAAAGATTTCAAATTGCGCCTTATCAAGTAATTCAATATTTCCAGATTTTTCAATTGTAACATCCGGTTTTATACCTTGTCCAATTCCTGATTCATCAATCGATTTATTTGAATAAATATCTGTCTTTCGACTTGCTATTAAATTATTTAATCTTAATGCTTTCTTTTTCTGATTAAAAAGCGAAAGATTTAACCCGTAATCTTCTGAAATTATACTATTTGAATAAACAATTGTTTGATTTGTAACTCTGTTTTTCTGAACCAAAACAAAATCCAGTAACTGGCTTTTCTTCGGATCTCTACCGATACTGTCTTTCAGCACGTTATACTGCTCAAGAATAGTGTATGTTTCACGCTGTTTAATATGATCCGCAACATTACCAATAACTTGTTTTACATGATATTTAAACTGCTCTTCATTATTTTCTAATGACGTTTTTATTAGATACAATTGAACTATGATTATTCCCACCAAAGAAATACTCATTAGAATTACCAAAAGCCTAAATAAAAATCTATTCATCCCTACAAATTTAACATTTTAACATTTAGCAAGTCGAAAAATTAACCATTAATTAACAAATAGATTCTTTTAATCGTCATATTTTAATCTATCAAAAAGAGTTTTAACCTGTTTTTTTGTTTGTAATAAATCTGAATTCTCAATAACAAAATCACTTTTACCTATTCGCATTTCATCTGTCCATTGGCTATCAATTCTGCCCATAATTCCCTCAACACCAATAAGATCTCTACTTTTAACTCTTTCAATTCTCTCTTGAATTGGAGCAACAACTGTTATAATTTTATCACAATCAACAAAACTTCCGCTTTCAAATAATATAGCTGCTTCTTTAATAACAAAAGGATGATTTCTATGTTTTTCGACCCATTGTTCAAAATGTCTTTTCACAAGAGGATGAACAATTCCGTTCAATTTTTGTAATTTTTCATAATTTGAAAAAACAATTTCAGCTAACTTTTTACGATTAATCTGATTGTTTTCTATAACTATATCTCCAAATTCATTCTTAACCGAATTCACAACCCCAGCAGATTCCATAATTTTTTTGGCTTCTATATCGGCAATATAAACAGGAACTCCCAGCTCTTTAAAAAAAACTGCAACAGTTGTTTTTCCACTGCCAATTCCACCGGTAAGACCTATTATTTTAGTCATAGTTAAAATTTAAAAGAACAATTCCGGAAATACTTTTTTAGGATCTTTCTTCAGTAATTGAACCAGAATAAATGATTTCAAAAATCCAAATCCATAACCATAAAACTGTATCATTACTGCCAAAACAGACCAAAGACCTATTTTTAAACTTCTGTTTTGAATCGTTGAAACAACAAAAATCAATATGAAATAGAATTCATAAAAATTCAACAATATTGAATTTCCTAACAAAAAAGAGACAATTGCCAACAAAAATCCGATTAAAAACAGCGTTGGAAAATAAAATGTTAATTTGATATACTCCGGATACCAACTATTTAATATCGGTCTCGCTTTTCCAAATTTGTTAACCTGCTTAAAATATTTTGACCAATCAATTCTTCTTTTATGATAAACATAGGCCGATGAAATCAAAACGGTTTCAAAACCCATATTCCAAAGACGAATGGATAAATCAGGGTCTTCTCCCGGATGAATATTCCCAAAACCACCCGATTTTTCAAATGCTATTTTAGACAATCCCATATTAAAACTACGAGGTTGAAATTTGCCGATTTTTTCAGAACCACCTCTAATTCCGCCTGTGGTCAAAAAAGAAGTCATGGCAAAATTTATAGCTTTTTGAATATCCGAAAAACTGTCCAATGCCTTGTCCGGTCCTCCAAAACAATCAACATATCTCAATTCTAAAGCTTTATTTACTTCACTCAAATACTCTTTCGGAATTATACAATCTGAATCGAAAATCAAGAAATAATCGCCTTTTGCTATTTTCATTCCATAATTTCTTGAATCTCCGGGTCCCGAATTTTCTTTGAAATGATAAGAAATATCCAGTTTTTGATTGTACTTTTCAATTACATTTTCACAAGAAACAGTCGAACCATCTTCAATAATCACTACTTCAAACTTACCGTCATAGGTCGATTGACTTAAACTTTCCAACAATTCATCTACCTCTTCCGGTCGATTATAAACAGGTATTATTATAGAATAAAACATTAATTATTTTTCAAATATTTAACAACTATTTTTTTACAAAAAATTATTTGTTGTCTAAAATTAAAATTTCAACTCTTCTATTGGCTTCTTCTTCTTCACTTGATTTTTCAGGAATAGGATATATAGGCGAACTTGTTCCAAAGCCTTTGTAAGACAATCTATTTCTGTTAATCTTATTTCGAATCAAAAAAGAATAAATTGCTCTGGCTCTGGCTGTCGAAATATTATTCACATCTCCGTCCAATCTGCAACAAATATGCCCTTGAATTTCAATTCTTAAATTTGGATTTTCCTCCATAGAACATAACAAATCGTATAAAATTGGTTGTGATTTTGGAAGAATTACCGCCGAATTATTTCTGAAATTTATACTTTGCAACTTAATTTTATCTCCCGGTTTCAAATTGCTCATTTGATTTGAAAGTGATTTTGATTTGTCATCAATTGGCTTTAAAGGTTGTTTTAATTCCCCGAAAACAATAATTACTTTTCTGTTTTCTGCCTGATTTGCTGATTGTTCAAATTTTTTTCCAAATCCTTTTTCTTGATAATTTGGATGAATCTGAACTCTGTTTTCTTTCAAAAAGTTATAAACCTCCTTAACTCGTTTTATCGAAAGTGTGTCATTATAAGCATTACTTCCTTTCCAATCACAAAAACCATAAATTTTCAAAACTTCAACATTATCATTCTTCAACATCCAAGTGTTCAGTTTTTTAACCGCACTTTCATTTAGCGAATATTGATCGAAATCGAAAAAAACCTCAATTTTTTCCTGAGAAAAAGCCGAAAACGAAAGAAATAATATTGAGATTAAGATTTTTTTAAAGAGCATATTTAAGCTTTTTTAGTTGTTTTTTTCTTGTTAATTATCAATAATCAAAATTTCGACACGACGATTTTCTGCTCTTTCTTTTTCCGATTTTTCAGGTAATGGATAAATGGGCATCGTGCTACCAAATCCTTTATAAGAAAGTCGGCTTCTTTCAATTCCCTGCGAAGTCAAAAAATTGCAAATTGCTTTTGCTCTCTGAGTAGATAAATCTACTTTATCAACAGGATTACAACACAAATGACCTTGAATTTCTATTTTCAAATTCGGATTATTCTTTAAAACATATAAAAGTTCGTACAATTTAGGCCTTGATTCAGCAACTATAGCAAAAGTATTTATCACAAAATTGAGATTTTTAACTTTCAACTTATCCCCTTTTGCAGCCGATGCTAATCTTTTCATAAAAATAGTATCGAGTACAAGCGTAGTTTCAGTTCCATCCGGATTTTCAAAAACCATTTTCTCCGGATATTTCACTTCTTTTTTAGGAATTTCAACTTTGGGAGTTTCAATCGGATTTTCCGCAACAGGCTCTTTAACTTTCACAATTTCGGCTTCATGCGAAAAATCTTTCGGTAAAATATAATACAATGTCACTTTTCTATTTTCTGCCTTAACTTTAGACTGAGAATGCAGTTCACCAAAACTGATACTTTTAAAATCTTCTCTGATTTTAATTTTATTCTTAATCAAATTATAAACAAAATCAACCCTTCTTTGCGACAAAGTATCATTATAAAGAGTACTTCCGTCCTCATCACAAAAACCATAAGCTCCCACAACTTTTGAATCCTTATTTATCTCAAGCCAGTTATTCAGTCTTTTAATCTGAGATTTATTTAGCTCATACTTATTACTATCGAAATAAACCGAAAACTGCTCTTGAGCCGAAATATTTGCAATAAATCCTAAGACAAAAAGAAAAATACAAAACTGTTTCATTTAATAAAAAATTATTCCCGGAAGGTTGTTTTTGATAATTTTAACAAATTTACTTAAATATTTTAACATAAAAAAAACCGACTGGCATTTTGTACCAGTCGGTTTATAAAATCTGTAATTATTCTTATTATTTTGTAAACAATAATTCTCTGTATTTAGGTAATGTCCAACACTCGTTATCTACCAAAAGTTCCAGTTTATCACAATGTCTTCTGATGATATCAAAATAAGGTTTCACTTCATTGCAGTATGATTCTGCCATTTCCTGAGCGTTTGTCAAAGCATTTGCTTTTTTTCTTGCTTCAGTCATCTTTTCAACATTGGCATTAATTCCTTCGATACGCTCAGAAATTTCTTTGATAATAGTGATTTGTTCTTTTGCAATATCTTTGAAATCAGAACCAAAAATCTCTTTCAAACCTTTCACATTTTCAATCAAAGTATTTTGGTAACGAATTCCTGTTGGAATAATGTGATTTCTTGCCATATCACCCAAAACTCTTCCTTCAATTTGAATTTTCTTAGTGTATTCTTCCAATTCAATTTCGTAACGAGCTTCTGTTTCAACATGGTTCATTACATTCATTTCCTGGAATAAATCCAATGCTTTTTTAGAAACTTTTGCTTTCAAAGCCAAAGGAGTTGTTTTGAAATTGTTCAATCCGCGTTTTTCTGCTTCTTTTTCCCAAGCTTCGCTATAACCGTCTCCTTCAAAAAGAATATTTCTTGAGTGTTTAATGTATTCTCTCAAAACATTGAAGATTGCATCGTCTTTCTTCATGTCTTTTGTTTCGATCAAAGTATCAACTTCTTTTTTGAAATCTCTCAATTGTTTAGCAACAATTGTATTCAAAATAGTCATTGAATTTCCGCAGTTTGCAGTAGATCCAACAGCTCTGAACTCAAATTTATTTCCTGTAAAAGCAAACGGTGAAGTTCTGTTTCTGTCTGTATTATCCAATGTCAAATCAGGAATTTTACCAACCACATTCAACTTAAGATCTGTTTTTTCTTCTGGAGACAACTTCCCGTCAGTTACACCTTCTAATTCAGCCAAAACTTTTGTCAATTGCTCTCCGATGAAAACAGAAATAATTGCCGGCGGCGCTTCATTGGCACCCAAACGATGATCGTTACTTGCTGATGCAATAGCCGCTCTTAACAAATCGTCATGATCATGAACCGCTTTAATGGTATTAATAAAGAAAGAAAGGAATTGCAGGTTACTCATTGGAGTTTTGCTCGGACTCAACAAATTCACTCCTGTATCAGTTGCCAAAGACCAGTTATTGTGTTTCCCAGAACCATTCACTCCTTTGAAAGGTTTTTCGTGAAATAATACTTTGAAATCGTGACGTTCTGCTACTTTTTGCATAACATCCATCAACAAAGAGTTGTGATCTACAGCTAAATTAGTTTCTTCAAAAATTGGAGCCAACTCAAATTGGTTTGGAGCTACCTCATTATGACGGGTTTTCACAGGAATTCCAAGATACATACATTCTTGTTCCAATTCACGCATATAATTCAAAGCTCTTGAAGGAATTGAACCAAAATAATGATCGTCTAATTGTTGTCCTTTGGCAGAAGTATGTCCTATCAAAGTACGACCTGTCATCATAATATCAGGTCTTGCATTTGCCAAAGCAGAATCAACCAAGAAATATTCTTGCTCCCAACCTAAAGTTGCTGTAACTTTTTTAACATTTTTATCAAAATAACGACAAACATCTGTGGCAGCTTCATCAATTGCATGCAAAGCGCGCAATAACGGAGTTTTATAATCTAATGCTTCTCCTGTATAAGCGATGAAAACTGTTGGAATACACAAAGTTGTTCCAAAGATAAAAGCAGGAGAAGTAGGATCCCAACCAGTATATCCACGAGCTTCAAATGTATTTCTGATTCCTCCGTTTGGAAAACTAGAAGCATCCGGCTCTTGTTGTACTAATTGTGCACCTCCGAATTTTTCAAAAACTTCCAATCCATCGTAAGAAATTTCAAAGAAAGCATCATGCTTTTCAGCAGTTGTACCTGTCAATGGTTGAAACCAGTGAGTATAATGAGTTACCCCTTTTGACATAGCCCACTCTTTCATACCCATTGCGATATAATCGGCAAGTTTTCTGTCTATTTTAGTACCAAATTGCATGGCATCTTTTACAGCCTTATAAGCATCTGAAGTCAAAAATTGCTTCATTGCTTTATCATTAAAGACATTTGTTCCGTAAATACTAGACTTTTTGTCTGCTTCTTCAAATTTTACCGGCTTTCTACTTGCTGCTTCTTTTAAAGCATGAAATCGTAATGTTGACATGAAAATATGTTTTAAAAAGTTTACACCCTATTAATTCAGTGCAAATATATAAAAAAATATGTCGACATATTTTTTAACCCCTAAATTTTACGGGGTCAAAAGAATATTTCGACACAAATAATGTTTTTTACTTTATTAAAACTTATTTAAAGTTAATTCAAAACCTTTACATGAGTATCATCGATATTATAAACTCTTATAACTTCGTTGTAATTATTTAAATCAACTGTTTGCCTTCCATTTGAAAAATAACCAGGAATAATTACAATTCTAAAAGTTTGATTTGTTATATACTCTGGTGTTAAAACCAGATTATAAGTTCCTCCGGCATAAATAGTAAAATCTTGTCTGGTAAAATCGAAATCATAATCTAATTCTCCGGGGCCAAGAAACAAAGTTCGCGGAAGCAATTGCCAAATAGGAGTATTAGAATCTACAGTTCCCGACATTCTATAAATCAAAACAATGTCCGAATCATATATATTCGGATTCAATGTTTGATATATTGTGTATTCATTGTTGTTGTTCAAACCGAAATTTATATTTCTAAGTTCAAAAACCTCACTTTCCACATTTCTGCCGGGAGGTCCCTGCATACCCGGAGGTCCCGGAGGACCGGTACACCCAAAAAAAACAAACAATGAAAAAAGCACTACTAAAGAAAATATCTTTTTCATATTTTAAAGCTAACTAATTTTTAAATAATGAAACACAAAATCTTTGAATATTCAATTTCCATATTCTTTGATTTTTCAATGTGTATAAATTTAGTGTAAAGTAATCGAATTATCTCAACTGCATTTACAATTATTTCATTTTAATAAAAAATTATTCAAACATTTCAATAACCGACTGACTTACTCCCACATTTGAAAAACCTCCGTCATGATATAAATTTTGCAAAGTCACTTTTCGGGTTAAATCAGAAAACAAAGTAATTGTATAATTGGCACATTCTAATGCCGAAGCATTTCCTAATGGAGACATCTTTTCAGAATAGGTTATAAAACCATCAAATCCTTTAACACCATTTCCGGCTCTGGTCAATGTTGGAGACTGTGATATAGTATTCACTCTCACTTTTTTATCTCTTCCAAAGAAATAACCAAAACTTCTGGCTACCGACTCCAGAAAAGCTTTATTATCGGCCATATCATTATAATTAGGAAAAACGCGCTGAGCAGCCACATAACTCAAAGCAACAATACTCCCCCACTCGTTCATTGCATCTTTTTTGTACAAAACCTGCATTACTTTATGAAACGAAACCGCTGAAACATTCCAACCTTTTTCAGTCATTTCATAATTTTGATCGGTATAATGATTTCCTTTTCTCACATTTACCGACATTCCGATAGAATGCAAAACGAAATCTATTTTCCCTCCTAAAATCTCAACTGCTTTATCTACCAAAATTTCCAAATCTTCAACCGAAGTAGCATCTGCAGGAATAATTTGAGATCCGGTTTTTAATGCCAATTCATCTATATTTCCTAATCGCATTGCTGCAGGAGCATTAGTCAAAACAAAAACGCCTCCTTCTTCATGAACTCTTTCGGCAGTTTTCCATGCAATTGAATTTTCATCCAAAGCTCCGAAAATGATTCCTCTCTTTCCTTTCAGTAAATTATACATAATATTATTTTTAAAATTTTTATTAAAAGAAAAAGTCATAAAGTCTCAAAATGAAAGACTTTATGACCTTATGATTTATTTTTGAATGTCTTAAACTGTAGCAGAAACAATACTTGGTACATCTACCAATTCATTCACGTCTTCAGCATAATCAACTCCGTCAAATTTGAATCCGAACAAATTATAAAAATCACTTCTATAACCTTCCAAATCACTAATTTGCGATACATTATCAGTTAAAACCTGACCCCACAATTGAGAAACTTGTTCCTGAATATCATCACGCATTTCATAATCATCTATACGAATTCTACCTTTTTCATCTGTAGGAACCTCATTTCCTGTATACAATCTTTCCTGATACAAACGTTGAATTTGCTCAATACATCCTTCATGCAAACCTTTCTCTTTCATTACTTTGTACAAAAGTGAAATATACAACGGAATTACAGGAATAGCCGAACTTGCCTGAGTTACCAAAGCTTTATTAACAGAAACATAAGCTTTTCCATTCAAATCTTTCAAACTTTCAGTAATTGAAAAAGCAGTCGCTTCAAGATGATCCTTAGCACGACCAATAGTTCCTCTTCTGTAAACCGGTTCAGTAACAGCAGGCCCTATATAAGAATAAGCGACAGTAGTTGCTCCCGGAGCCAATAAATTCTCGGCTTTCAAAGCATCAATCCACATAGACCAATCTTCTCCTCCCATTACCGCTATAGTATTTTCTATATCTTCAGGACTACAAGGCTCGATTGAAAAATCAGAAACAACACCTGTATGAAAATCGACAGTTTTATTAGTAAATGGAGCTCCGATAGGTTTTAGAACCGAACGGTGCATTTCTCCTGTTTTAGGATGAACACGAACCGGAGATGCCAAACTGTAAATAACTAAATCAATTTGACCTAAATCATTTTTAATCAAATCCAAAGTCTGTCTTTTGATTTCATCAGAAAAAGCATCTCCATTGATACTTTTTGCATATAAACCAGCCTGACCGGCCAGTTTTTCAAAAGCAGCTGAATTATACCATCCCGGAGAAGCAGGTTTTCCTGGCGTTGCCGGTTTTTCAAAAAACACACCTATAGTTGATGCATCCGAACCAAAAGCACTTGTAATTCTTGAAGCCAAACCAAAACCGGTTGAAGCTCCAACTACCAAAACCCTTTTTGGACCGTCAATCTTTCCTTTCGATTTTACATATTCTATTTGATTTATAACATTTTGCTCGCATCCTTTTGGGTGTGAAGTCAAACAAATAAATCCTCGCATTCTAGGTTCTATAATCATAACTTTGAATAGATTTTATTCTTGAAATTTATTTACAATCAATAAAAATGATTGCCAATTATACGTGAAAAGCCCGTAATTAATTGGCAAATATACTAGATTTTTTTAGTAAAGCAATGCTTTAGCATGATTTAAGGCCGAATCGGAAATATCGGCTCCCGATAACATTTCGGCTATTTCGTATATTCTTTCGTTTTCAGTCAACAACTTTAATTCCGATAATGTTTGCTCTTCAACAACAGATTTAAACACCTTATAATGTTTAATTCCTTTAGCCGCAATTTGAGGAAGATGCGTTATTGCAAAAACCTGCATATTCTGACTCATATTTTTCATAATAATTGCCATTTTATTAGCAATTTCTCCGGAAACTCCGGTATCTATTTCGTCAAATATAATTGTTGGCAATTTTGAATATTCTGCCAAAATTGCTTTTGTAGCCAACATAATTCGGGACATTTCTCCTCCTGAAGCTACTTTTTTCAACAATCCGAAAGAACTTCCTTTATTGGCCGAAAATAAAAATTGTATCTGGTCTTTTCCGTTATTCAAATAATTTTCAACAGAAGTAAGTTCGATATTGAAACGAGCATTTGGCATTCCGAGCATTTCCAAAATTTGAATCAATTTCTCAGACAAAACAGGAATAGCAATTAATCTGTTTTCTCTAATCAATTTCGCCTTTTCATCTAATTTATTTTCTGATTCCTGAATTTTAATTTCTAAACTCTGAATATCGGTTTCCAAATTACCAACAGAAACTACTTTATTTTCTAATTCCGATTGAATTTCAAGCAATTCTTCCACTGTTTGCACCTGATGTTTTTTCTGCAAAGCATAAATAGTTTGCAATTTTTCATTGATCAGATTCAATTGTTCCGGATCATTTATCAACTTATCTTCGCATTGATGCATTTCGGAAACCAAATCATCAAACTCAATCAACACACTGTTAACACGTTCAAACAATGAATTGTACTCTGGCGAAATAGCTGAAATTTTTTGTAAAGACAATTTTACTTCCTTCAAATTTACCAAAACTCCCAACTGTTCTTCTTCAGACAAAGCCAAAGATTTCTCCAAATTAATTTTGATAAATTCTACATTATTCAACTGCTCATACAAACTTTCTAACTCTTCTTGTTGACCCGGCTGAAGATTGGCTGAATTTAATTCTTCTAGCAAAAAAGTATTATAATCCTGCTCTTTTGTAGCTTCTTTCAAAGCCGTTATCAAAGAATTCAATTTACTTTTTTCGCTTTTGTATAATTTAAGCAATTGTGAATATTCTGTAACCAAAGCCTGATTTCCGGCAATCGCATCCACTATATTGAACTGAAGAGCTTCTTCAGACAATTCATGTGTTTGATTTTGAGAATGAATATCAATCAAATATTCGCCAAGTTCCTGAAGTTGTTGCAGATTTATTGGACAATCATTTACAAATGCGCGCGATTTTCCGGAAGGCAAAATTTCACGACGCAAAATAGTATTGGAATCATAATCCAAATCATTTGATTCGAAAAAAACTTCCAAATTATAATTTGAAATATTAAAATTGGCTTCTATCACACATTTCTCCTCTTTGTTTTTAAGAGAAGTCAGGTCGGCTCTTTTTCCTAAAACCAAACCAAGAGCACCCAAAAGAATTGATTTTCCGGCACCGGTTTCTCCGGTAATAATGGAAAAACCATCAGAAAAATCCATTGATAATTTTTCTATCAATGCGAAATTTTTAATTGAAAGCGAAGTAAGCATTTGTGTATTTTAATAAATTTCGTTTAAAATAAAATAAAGAAATTAAGGTTTAATAGAAGACCATTTACTTAAATTGAGAGGCGAAACCTTTTTAAGAACATCAGACAATTTAGCAACATCTACCGAAGGACCTCCTGAAAACATCGATTGAATTTCATCTGATTTAGCATCAAAGAAAACTCTCATTAAAAAAGAATTCGGACGAACTGAATGTACTTTTTCGAGAGAAATAACTGCATCGCGCACCTTTTCTTTTCCGCCTTTCAAATCCTGATGCATAATATCGAGTCCTTTGAAATGATAATCAAACATAGCATTTCTAACTCCTACGTAAGTATTTGACAACAAATCGCTCACCAAAAGATAACGATTTTGTTTTCCGTCAGACTGGCTCCATCCGGCACTTCCTCCTTGTTGGGCAACCGTTACAATTTGATTGGCCGCTTCAAAATACTGACTACCCGAAAGCGGTGCAAAAGTATCTGAATCCAATCCAATCATAATATTGCAATAATATGCCAAAACCGAAATCAGATTGGAATCATAAGAATTTGGATTAAAATTCAAAGGTTCGAATTCTACATATCGAAAATTGAATTCCTTATCATAAAAGTTGAAAATCGGAGTTGAATAAGAAGAATTAAAAACAGGTCTGGAAGATTGCACCTGAATTGTTGCTGTAAACTGATCTGAATCATAAGATGTCACTTCAATAAACATAGAACAATTTATTTTTTCCTTGGGTTTATAATTAAGATTTCCCCATTTTGTTTTGTTCACAAACTCATATATAGAACGTTCCAAAGTCTTAAAAATAGCCTGATTACTGGTAGAAAGTGTTTTGGTATTGACCGTCACAGAACAATTAAGTTCCTGTGCTTGCGTCATTCCAAAAAATAAAAACAGAATAAAAGAAAGTATTTTACTCATGATAATGTGCTATAACTTTGTTTAAAATATCAGTTGCAACCAATTCTTTAGATTTCAATTCCATAGATTCTATTTTGAAATTCTTATCTATGAAAGTGATTTTGTTTGTTGGAGTTCCAAATCCGGCACCTTTGTCCTGCATCGAATTCAAAACAATCAAATCTAAGTTTTTTTTCTGAACTTTAAGCTTTGCATTTTCAATTTCATTTTCTGTTTCCAAAGCAAAACCAATAAGAAACTGATTTTTCTTGATTTGACCTAACGAAAGTAAAATATCCTGAGTTTTTTCTAACTCAATTGTAAAATTAGTATCTGATTTCTTGATTTTTTGTTCTGCCACTACCTTAGGACGGTAATCTGCAACAGCAGCAGCAGCAATCGCCACATCCATTTCATCAAAATAAGAATGGCAAGCTTCATACATTTCTTTGGCAGAAACTACTGAAACAACTTTTACATTAGAATGATTTATTTTGAAATGCGTTGGACCTGAAACCAAAACCACCTGAGCTCCCAAATTGGCAGCACAAAGCGCAATATCATATCCCATTTTTCCCGAAGAATGATTCCCGATAAATCGTACCGGATCTATCGCTTCATAAGTTGGACCTGCCGTAACTAATATTTTCTTTCCTTTGAGAGGCAGTTTATTTTCCAAATCGGCTTCAATAAAAGCAATAATGTTTTCGGGTTCTGCCATTCTTCCTTCACCCGAAAGACCACTTGCAAGTTCGCCACTTTCAGCAGGAATCATACTATTGCCAAACTCTGTCAGTTTTTCGAAGTTAAAAGAAGTAGAAGGATGCTTGTACATATCCAAATCCATTGCCGGAGCAAAATAAACCGGACATTTAGCCGAAAGATAAGTTACCAAAAGAAGATTATCACAGGTTCCGCTAACCATTTTTGATAATGTATTAGCTGTAGCCGGAGCTATTACCATGAAATCAGCCCAGAGAGCCAATTCAACATGATTGTTCCATTGAGCATTTTCATCGTCTTCATTATAAAACGTTGAATATACCGGATTTTTGGATAAAGTAGATAATGTTAAGGGAGTAACAAAATCTTTAGAAGCAGGTGTCATGATTACCTGAACCTGAGCACCTGCTTTTATAAAAAGTCTAACTAAATATGCTGTTTTGTAAGCGGCAATTCCGCCAGAAACTCCCAGCACTATTTTTTTACCGCTTAAAACTGACATATTCTTATCTTGTAGCTTCTTTGTAGTAAATTTTACCGTCTAACCATTCCTGAACTGCAAGAGCGTGAGGTTTTGGTAATTTTTCGTAGAATTTAGAAACTTCTATTTGTTCTTTATTTTCGAAAATTTCTTCTAAACTATCGTTATAAGTAGCAAACTCTTCCAGTTTTTCAGTCAATTCTTTTTTGATTTCAGAATTGATTTGGTTTGCTCTTTTAGCCATAATTGTAATTGCTTCATACACATTACCAGTTGGTTCTTCAATTACAGTTTTATTGTAAGTGATAGTGTTTACCGGGGCAATCGTCTTTTTTAAATCCATGACTTTGTTTATTTTGAATATTTATTTAATTCGCTGTCTATTCTGGCCAACATTATATCGGCCTTTTGTTTGTATTCTGTTTTTGAATTGTATCGCATCAAGGCTTCATAAGCCATTTTGGCATTCCTTAATCTTTCAAGCATTAAAGTATATACACTGTTTATTGCTAAATTATATGCTGAATCAAACTTGATATAAAGTGCTTCTTCTCTATAAACCGAACCCGGATAATCAGATAAAAAATTATCTAAAACTACCAAAGAGGCTTTATAATTAGAAATAGTATTGTATTGTTTTGCAATCTCAAAAGCTTTTTTTTCTAATTTTTCTCTTAAAACCTTTAGAGTTTTATTAGCTTCCTCCACATATTGAGAAGTTGGATATTGATCAACAAAAGCTTCTAGTTTTTCAATTGCTTTATAAGTATCTGCCTGATCCAAACTGTAAACCGGAGACAGCTTTGAATAACAAAAAGCCCCCAAATAAGCTGCCTCTTCTACCTTATCACTTTTAGGATAATTGGAAACAAAACTCTCAAACTGATAACCTGCCGAATAAAATTGTTTTGTTTTATACAACGACTGAGCATACATATAAAACATATTCTCAGATTCTGGTTTTCCTCTAAATACTGAAGAAATTTGTTCAAAAAGCATTACGGCATTAGAGTACTTTTCTTTCTCATACTCCTTAGAAGCAGTTTCATATTTCACGCTTACATCCTCAGACTTAAATGCCTTTTGATATTCACTACAAGAGCTAAAAGCGATGAGTACAAGGAAAACAGAAATAAATTTCTTCATTTGTTTATTTAAAATTACCGATTTTAGAAACTTATTTTTATTTCGAAAACCAAACGCAAATTTAGTCATTAATCGGAGACTACAAAACATTTTTTTTGTTAGTTACTTTTATAAAATTTCCTTTAAAAAAACCGCTCTATTTCATAAAAAATAAATCTCGTTTAAATCAGTTTAAACGAGATTTGTTTCATTTTTAAGAAAATTAAGCATTAATTCTCCAAAATCTTATATTGTTGTACACTTTTTTGTGATATTTGAGATAGCTGATATTTTTTAAACAATCTATCAAAATACAATTTCGATTTCTCGTAATCCTTATATTTAAAATAATAATCTCCTAAATATTCCAACATTTCCAAAGATTCATAGCCTTTACTCAATACTTTTTCATACGTTTTATGAACATCAATCAAAATATACTTCTTCTGAGTAATTGAATCATAATACACTTTCTGTGAATTTGCATTTACAGTAAATAGAAACATTATTGATATTTTAAAAACAACACTCAAATTAACTCTAAAAAGCGACACAAATCTTTCCATGACAAAAGCTTTTAAATCAATCAATAAACATTAACAATAAATTTTGTCTAATTTACAATTTCATTTAATTCATTATCAAAACAATATGATAAATTTTACATAAAAAAACCGTCGGATGAATTTATAATCATCCGACGGTTTTAAAATATATTTAAAAAAATATTATTTGTTGATTTGCTTTGTAAAAGCATCCAAACGATTGGCCAAATCTTCATTTACACTTACCAAAGGAAGTCTTACCGTGTTTTCAGCAATTCCCAATGATTTGAAAACTTCTTTAATTCCTCCCGGATTTCCTTGTTCAAAAATCATATCGATAGAATCAGCCAATTTATAGTGCAACGCGTAAGCTTCATCTACTTTGCGCTCCAATCCTAAACGAACCATTTGAGAGAATTCTTTTGGAAAACCTTCTCCAATTACAGATATTACTCCGGCTCCACCTGCCAAAACCATTGGTAAAGTTACCATATCATCTCCCGAAATTACTAAGAAACCTTCCGGTTTGGTTTGAATCAGTTTCATTGCCTGAACAATATCTCCGGCTGCTTCTTTAATTCCGATAACATTTTTGAATTCGTTAGCCAAACGCATTACTGTAGATGGCAACATATTGCTTGCAGTTCTTCCCGGAACGTTGTACAAAATTACAGGTAGCGGAGAAGCCTTTGCAATTGCAGCAAAATGTTGATAGATACCTTCCTGAGTTGGTTTGTTATAATAAGGAGAAACCGAAAGAATAGCAGAGAAATGAGTAAAATCTCTGGTTTGCAATTCTTCAACCACTTGTGCAGTATTATTTCCTCCAACACCTAAAACCAATGGCAATCTTCCGTTGTTAGCTTCAACTACAGTTTTAATTACCAATTCTTTTTCATCCTTTGTCAAGGTTGCAGGCTCACCTGTTGTTCCTAAAACAACCAAATATTCAACTCCACCTTCAGTTACGTGGTTTACGATTCTTTTTAAAGCTTCAGTATCTACCGAAAAATCTTTTTTAAATGGAGTTACAAGCGCTACTCCCGTTCCTACGAATGATTGCATCTTTATTTTTATTTAAAATTTAAAATAATTTCTTCTGAAAATCAGGTTACAAATTTAACCAAATAAGTCATATTCGCACGAGCAAATCCCGAAAAGAATAACTTGTTTTTGTAACATTTTGTTATATTTAAAACAAATCACAATTCCTTTTGAGGAAAAACGAATCTTAAATCAGTTACAAAAACACCCGCTTACTCTACAAAATCCTTATATCTATCAAAAAACGAAGTACAGTCTAAACAGATTTAAACGAAAATAATTTTACACTTTGAAATTCTCAGATTCAATTGAAATTTGTACAGACTACTTTCGGATTTTAATGCTAATTTTGCCGCAACTCACGTCAAATATATTATTTATGAGTCAGAAATCTTATATAAAGTGTTTAGAATGCAACACACTAAATTTAAACACTGATTATTGCAAAAATTGTGGTTCCATAATAAATATAACCCTGAAGCGAAATCTTGAGAGAGAGAAAAAGATTCAAAAAAACAAAGAGCTGGAAAAAGCTAATAAACCAAATAAAATTGATGAATTTCTCCAAAGTTCAACCGAACATCCAAATGGGATTGTGAGAATGTTTTCCCGGGTTGTATATGCAATGTGGCTATTTTTTGCAGCTGTTGTAGGAGGTCTCATCGCAGCCGTAATTGCAATAGCAGCAGGATAAAAAAACATGAAAAACATTGAAACAAGACATCTAATCATCTATTTTAACAAGCTTATTTACATATTAATGTGTGTAGTGGCACTGGTAATATATGCCTTGCAAAAGTCAAACATTGCATTGCCGTCTTTAATCAATAATTATATCAATGATTTCCTATGTCTGCCTATCGTGCTTGGTGGTATTTTATTTGTTATCCGATGGCTGAAAAAAGATGACAAATATCGGTTTTCATTTGCTTTTATTATTTTCATGGCTTCTTATTACTCTTTTTATTTTGAGTATTACCTGCCTAAAAATAATGTCAGATATACCGCAGAATGGATTGATGTATTATTATATTTTTCAGGGAGCTTGATTTTCTTTTATTATGAAAAGTACGACATACAAAAAAAGCCACAACTATATTGTGGCTTACTATCTTAATTTTGGAATCTTACCTCTTTAGAAAAAAAACAATCTATCCCAACATTTCGATAAAATCGTTTTCAGAAATAATAGATATGTTTAATTTATGAGCTTTTTCTAATTTGGCAGGCCCCATATTATCTCCGGCAATTACAAAATCAGTTTTAGATGAAATAGAACTTCCTACTTTTCCTCCGTTATCTTCTATGGCTTTTTTCAAATCGTCACGGGAAAATTTCTCAAAAACTCCCGAAACTACAAAAGTTTTTCCGACAAGGATATTGGTAGCATTCAGATTTACCTTTTCTTTTACTTCCATTTGAATGCCGTAAGATTTCAATCTTTCGATAATCTTTACATTTTCTGAATTCTTAAAAAATTCAATAACACTCCAAGCAATCTTATCCCCTATTTCATCAACCAAAACCAAATCTTCAAAAGATGCCTGAGCCAAAGCATCAATATTCTTATAATGTTTGGCCAATTTCTTAGCCACCGTTTCCCCTACAAACCGGATTCCGATTGCATATAAAACGCGTTCAAAAGGAATATTCTTTGAATTCTCAACTCCGTTTACCAAATTCTCCGCCGATTTTTGAGCCATTCTTTCCAAAGGAAGAATTTGTTCTACTTTCAATTCATACAAATCAGCATAATTATGAACCAAATTATTATTGAAAAGCAAAGCAACCGTTTCTCCTCCCAAACCTTCAATATCCATCGCTTTACGCGAAATAAAGTGCTGAATTCTTCCAATAATCTGAGGCGGACATCCGTAAAAATTAGGACAATAATGATTGGCTTCGCCCTCGGTTCGCACTAATTCCGTTTGACATTCGGGGCAATGCGAGATATATTTTGTAGGATGTGCTCCTTCAGGTCGCTTACTCAGATCGACAGCGATGATTTTCGGAATGATTTCCCCTCCTTTTTCAACAAAAACAGTATCGCCCACACGAATATCCAGTTTTTCAATCTGATCCGCATTATGCAATGAAGCCCTTTTTACAACAGTTCCCGCCAATTGTACCGGTTCTAGATTGGCAACAGGAGTAATCGCTCCGGTTCTTCCTACCTGATAAGATATAGAATTTAACTTAGTCGAAACCTGTTCTGATTTAAATTTATAAGCAATGGCCCAACGAGGCGATTTGGCTGTAAAACCAAGCTCATCCTGGTAATGAAAGTTATTTACTTTAATCACAACACCATCGGTTTCATACGGCAAGTTTGAACGATGCTTGTCCCAATAATCTATAAAATCGAAAACTTCGTTTAAATTTTTGATCATTTTAGCTTCTCTGGGCACTTTGAAACCCCATTCTCTGGCAGTTTCCAAACCTTCATACTGAGAACTAAAAGGCAAATTGTTTCCGATTAAAAAATACAAAAGACAATCCAACGGACGTTTGGCAACTTCGGCACTATCCTGCAATTTTAAACTCCCGGAAGCGGTATTTCTGGGATTAGAATAAGGCGTTTCACCAATTTCAATCAACTCCTGATTCATTTTTTCAAAACCTGCAAAAGGCAAAATGATTTCTCCTCGAATGTCAAATCTTTCAGGAAAATGATTTCCGGTAAGTTCTAACGGAATAGATCTGATGGTTTTTATATTCTGAGTTACATCGTCTCCCTGAACTCCGTCTCCACGGGTTACGGCACGAAGTAATTTTCCATTTTCGTAAGTGATACTAATAGAAGCTCCGTCGTATTTCAGTTCACAGGTATATTCCAAAGATACATCTCCTAAAACCTTCTGAATACGTTTTTCCCAATCAACCAATTCTTCTTTAGAATAGGCGTTATCCAACGAATACATTCGATGTTCATGCACAACTGTTTCAAAATTCTTGGTTATTGCACCTCCTACCCTTTGCGTTGGCGAATTTGCATCAAAATATTCAGGATGTGTATTTTCGAGTTCCTGAAGTTGCTTTAACTTCATATCGAACTCAAAATCCGAAATAGTTGGATTATCAAGAACATAGTAATTATAATTGTGTTCGTTGAGTTCTTTGCGTAAGTTTTGGATGGTTTGCAGAATATCCATAAAAATAAAATTGGCTATTTAGTCTTTTAAAAAAACGACTAAAATAACCAATTTATAAGTATTTAAGCAAAAAATTACGCTTCAATAATTGTATTAATTTGCTTGTATAATTGACCGTCACTCAAAAAGGCTCCCTGCTGAATCAATTGGAAAATAGAAGAATTTCTCTCTTCTGTAAAAACCTTTTTGCCTGTTCTCATTTCAATAGAATCAGTAAACATATTATCACTTAGCCACTGCAAACCTTCTTTTGTCAAAAAGTCAATTTCAGAATTCATAGATTTCAAAACTATAGTCTCAACATGAGTGTCAAAGCAATGAAAAAGGAAAATATGGTTCTTTGAAAAATGTTCCAAGTATTCGGCTCTTGACAAAACCCCTTCCCAGATTAAATCGGAAAAAACATCCAATTCCTGTTCGGCAACTTCGGGTTTTTCGGCTTTTATTTTATCCCATTCCGCTTTATCGATCGATTGAGTTGCAAGGAAATTTACAAATTCCGGATGCAATTCTTCAAATTGTTCTTTTGTAAGTCTTGTGTATTTCATGTCATTGCGAGGAACGAAGCAATCCCATTCCCATTTATTTAATTAAACAAAAAAATCCCGATTTACATCGGGATTCCTTTATATAGAGTTTACAAATTATGCTTTTTCAGCAACAATTTCGTAAGGTAACTCAACGATTACGTCTCTGTGTAAACGAACGCTGGCAGTATATTTACCAGTACGTTTTACTACACCACTAGTGATGAATTTTCTTTCGATAGTTTGACCACCTTTCTCCAAAGCCGCAGCGATGTCGATGTTAGTGATAGAACCGAATAATTTCTCACCACCTGCTTTAGCAGAGATTTTGATTTCGATAGCTTTCAAAGCTTCTGCCAATGCTTTTGCATCTGCAACCACTTTAGCTTCTTTGTGAGCTCTTTGTTTTAGGTTTTCAGCCAATACTTTCTTTGCAGAAGCAGTTGCCAAAGTTGCGAATCCTTGTGGAATCAAATAGTTACGACCGTAACCGTTTTTCACAGTAACTACATCGTCTTTAAAGCCTAAGTTAGCTACGTCTTGTTTTAAAATAAGTTCCATGTTGTTGTCCTTATATTATTAGAAGTTAGGTTTCAATTGAAAACCAACAACTAGAGTTAAATATTATTTTAATAAATCGGCCACGTATGGCATTAAAGCTAAGTGACGAGCTCTTTTTACAGCTACAGACACTTTTCTTTGGTATTTCAATGAAGTTCCTGTTAAACGACGAGGAAGAATTTTTCCTTGCTCGTTAACGAATTTCAATAAGAAATCTGCATCTTTATAATCGATATATTTGATACCAGATTTTTTGAAACGACAGTACTTTTTAGCTTTGTTTGTTTCAATATTCAAAGGCGTTAGATATCTGATATCTCCGTCTTTTTTTCCTGAAGCTGATTGTTGTAGATTTGCCATAATAATTACGCTTTAGCTGCTTTAAGTTTTGCTCTTCTTCTCTCTGCCCAAGAAATTGCGTGTTTGTCAAGACTTACAGTCAAGAAACGCATTACTCTTTCGTCACGTCTGAATTCAGTTTCGAAAGCGATAAGAACTTCTGGTGATACTTTGAATTCAAATAAGTGATAAAAACCACTTTTTTTGTTTTGGATTTCGTAAGCCATTTTTTTTAGGCCCCAATCCTCTTTAGATACCATCTCTGCTCCTTTAGAAGTAAGAAAATCCTCAAATTTGCTTACTGTTTCCTTTACCTGTACTTCAGATAAAACGGGATTCAAGATGAAAACAGTTTCATAATGATTCATAA
>CAZWAF010000020.1:0-44455 GCA_964631795.1 uncultured Flavobacterium sp.
TGCAAAAGTAGTCAAGATATTCTGTTAAGCAAGCACTTTTTGAAGTTATTTTTTGTGGATTTTACAAAAAACTGCTTTTCAATGCATTACATTTTAAACTTTTCTTTGTTTTTTGGTTAGTTTGACAAAATTATTTGATTTTTAAAGCAATTTCTCATTTTACCCCCTCTACCCTAACCCTGATTACTTCACTTAATTTTAATTTTAAGCGTGTTCAGTGAACTTCGTTTGAAGCGAAAATCCTTGCGCTTTTTCCTTTAAAAAGCACAAGATTGTAGCGGATAGCAGGAAATAGCTCCTAAAAACTAATCGAAACGAATGGCTTTGACCGGAGAAATCTTGGTTATTATATAGGAAGGTATTAATAAAACAAGTAAACAAATCAACATTGTTCCTAAATTAAGCAACAATATATAGAACCAATTCAGGTAAACCGGCGCTTCGGTCACATAATAGTTTTCGGGATTAAGTTGGATTACCCCAAAATATTGCTGAATCAAAACCATTCCAATACCTATCAGATTTCCCCAAAACAATCCTCTCAATATTAAATAGGCTGCATTATAAAGGAATATCTTCCGTACAGCCCAATTACTTGCTCCTATAGATTTGAGAATTCCAATCATTTGGGTGCGTTCTAAAATCAAAACCAGCAATGCCACAATCATATTTATAGTAGCGACCACGACCATTATCACTAAAATCACAACTATGTTGAAATCAAATAATTCTAACCATTCAAAAATATTAAAATACTTCTCGGCTATGGTTTGAGAATTTAATGTTGAGCCAATTTGAGAATATACTTCTTCTCCCTTTCTTTTTATCTGATCAAAATCATCAATAAAAACTTCAAAGGAACCCACTTGATCGGGAGTCCATTTATTGATTCGTTGCAAATGACGAATATCTCCTATTATATAAGTAGCGTCAAATTCCTGAAATCCGGAATTATAAATCCCGGCAATTTGAAAAACCCTAATATTAGGCAATTGATTATTTCCTTCCTTCATAAAATAAGTCGTAAACTTATCGCCTACTTTCAACTGAAGTCTATCGGCTAGAAATTGAGAAATCAGAACATTTCCATTTAAACTTCCTTTAAAATCAGGAGTTTTGCCTTCAACCAAATACTCCTTTAAATTATCCCATTTATATTCTTTGCCGACACCTTTAAAAATGATTCCTTCAAAACTGGCTTCGGTCTTAATAATTCCGGCTTTGCTTGCCACAGCCTGAACATGATTGATTCCGGAAACTGATTTGAATTTTGGATAAAAATCCTGATGAAGTGAAATTGGAGAAACACTAACTTCCGATTGGTTTTGATCGAAATTTGAAATTATAATATGTCCATTGAAAGCCGCAACTTTTTCGTGTATCTTTTGTTGCAGACCAATTCCGGTTGCCACCGAAACAATCATCATTATCATACCGATTGCAATAGCAAAAATGGCAATTTTTATAATTGGTGCAGAAATACTACTTTTGTGTCCCTTTTCGGAAACAAGTCTTTTGGCAACGAAATATTCTAAATTCAATTTGTTTGGTATCTAATTTGACCTCCAAAAATAATCTATTAGATATTAATTTCAAGTTTTATCGGAAAAATAATCATTTTACAATTCTATTTACAATCTCAATATGTTTTTAAACAAACGAATGCAATTTACCTCTTCTCCAAAATATTCAAGATTACTTATTCTTTTCGTTTTTTCGGCTATTTTATTTTCATGTAAAACAAGACAAATTACTACTCAAAAGTCTATTGAAAAAACTTTCAAAAAGAAACATTCCAGACAATTTAGACAAAAGTGGAACAAAAACACAAATCATATTGTGAAAAACGAAGAAGCAAAAGTATTTGGTCTTGGAGCTGATAACTTTGATGGTTATTCAGAACTTTTGAAAAATCAAAACGTGGGAATCGTTACAAACCAAACCGGAATATTATCAGACCAAACCCATTTGGTTGATTTTTTGATTTCAAAAGAGGTAGCTGTTAAGAAAATTTATGCTCCAGAACACGGTTTTCGAGGTATGGCCGATGCAGGCGAATTGATTCTGGACGGAAAAGATGTAAAAACCGGATTACCTATTATTTCGCTTTATGGCGATAATAAAAAACCAAAACCGGAACAACTTGCCGGAATCAGTATTATGATTTTTGATTTACAAGATGTAGGCGTTCGTTTTTACACCTACATTTCTACATTGCATTGTGTAATGGAAGCTTGTGCCGAAAACAATATTCCGCTAATTATTTTAGACAGACCCAACCCGAACGGAAGCATTGTTGACGGACCTATCCTGGATATGCAATACACCAGTTTTGTGGGTATGCACCCAATTCCTGTTTTGCACGGAATGACCATTGGTGAATATGCCCAAATGATAAATGGAGAAAAATGGCTCAAAGACGGAATTCAATGTCCTATTCAAATTATATCCTGCTCTGCCTACAAAAGAGAAATGCCTTACAGTCTTCCGGTAAAACCTTCTCCAAATTTACCAAATGACCAATCTATTAATTTATATGCCAGTTTGTGTTTATTTGAAGGAACCAATGTAAGCCTTGGAAGAGGAACTGACAAGCAATTTCAAATATATGGCTCTCCATTTTTACCAAATATCGACTTTTGTTTTATTCCGAAACCAAATCTTGGAGCCAAAGATCCTTTGTACAATAACAGAGATTGCTTTGGCGAAGATTTGACAAATATTCCGAAAGTAAATCAGTTGGAATTAAAATGGCTTATCAAAGCATACGAAGAAACCAGCGACAAGTCTAAATTTTTTACTTCATTCTTTACAAAACTGGCAGGATCCAAACAACTTCAACAGCAAATTCAGGCAGGAATGTGCGAAGAAGAAATCAGAAAAAGCTGGGAACCGGGATTGGCAGCTTTCAAAGAAATGAGAAAGAAATATTTAATTTATTAGTCAAAAGTCATAAAGTAGAAAGAACAGAACTTTGTCCTTTCTACTTTATGACTAAAGCGGCATTTTCTTTTTCATTTCCTCTACAATATTGTAGGCTGCCGGACAAATTGCAACATTTTTCAGAGTAAGATTTGAAATTTGCTGAAACTTCTTTCGGTTGGTATGCGGAAATTCTCGACAGGCTTTTGGACGAACGTCATAAATCATGCAATAATTTTCATTATCCAAAAAAGTACAGGGAACCGTTTGCAACACATAATCATTGTCTTCGTCTATCCTTAAATACTGATCTATAAATTGTTGTGGTTTTTGACGAAAATGCTTAGAAATCCTTTCAATATCTGCCGAAGTAAAAAGCGGTCCGGTTGTTTTACAGCAATTGGCACATTTAAGACAATCTGTTCTTTTGAACTCATTATCGTGCAATTCCTGCATTACGTAATCCAAATTCTTTGGCGGTTTCTTTTTTAGCTTATCAAAATACTTTTTGTTTTCGTTATGCTTATCTTTGGCAAGTTTCCCTATTTCGTTTAAAGCTGGCTTCAAGTTTTAAATTTAAAATTGAACCGCAAAAATACGATAATTTGAATAATGAATTTTGAAATATAATAAATGAAAGATCTTTTCGGAAAAGCTATACTTGACTATCAAACCAATAATTCGCCTGAAAACTTAATTACCGAAACCAATATTTCTGAAGAAGACGAAATGGAAGTTGCCTATTTATTCCGCTCTTTTAACGAAATGCCAAAAATAGAACAGAAAGCGCTGTTACTTGCCAAAGGAAAAGTGTTGGATGTGGGTTGCGGTGCCGGAAGTCACAGTTTGCATTTACAAAACGAACAAAATTTGAATGTAACTTCTATCGACATTTCTAAAAATGCCATTAAAACCTGTGAATTTAGAGGTTTAGCTTCTGCTAAAGTTGTACATCTTTTGGATTTGGATGAATCTGAAAAATTCGATACGATTCTTTTATTGATGAACGGAACCGGAATATTCGGTAAACTGGAAAACACTCCTAAATATTTACAGAAATTAAAATCGTTATTGAATGAAAACGGACAAATTCTGATTGATTCTTCTGATTTGATTTATATGTTTGATGAAGATGAATCCGAAGACTCAGAAGGCGGCAAATGGATTCCGGGCGATATGGATTATTATGGCGAACTCGAATTTACCATAACATACAAAGGCGAAAAAGAAGATCCTTTTCCTTGGTTATATCTTGATTATAATACTTTGCAAAATGCCGCTCACGCCAATGGACTGGAATGCGAAATGATAATTGAAGGAGAAAATTATGATTATTTGGCTAAGTTGACCTTAGTAATAAATTCTTAAAAGCAAAAATCCCAAACTTGATTTTGGGATTTTTGTTATTTTACAACGGTAATCGGAGCAACGAACACACTTCTTACTGGCTTACCGGATTGAATTCCCGGTTTCCATTTTGTTGAGCATGCTTTTAAAACTCTAATAGCTTCTTCTCCTGAACCATATCCAACATCTTGAACAACTTTGAAACGAGTTAAGCTTCCGTCTTTTTCAACAATAAACTGAATGATGATTTTTCCTCCATTCCCTTCTTCTGGAATCCTGAAATTCTTTCCCACATATTCATAGAACTTACGAATACCTCCGGGGAATTCAGGCTTTACTTCGGGATTATCATAAACTTTATTATCCTCAACTAAAGCTTGAGAAACATCTTGAGCTGAAATCAATTGGACAAAGAAAATCGCAACGACTAATAAAACTGTTTTCATAATTATGTCTTATCTAAAATTAAGTTTTGTCTGATTGTAAATGTAACCTTTTGCTCTTAGTATCTTCCGTGAAGATGGAACTGCTGACTGTTTTGTTGAGGATAATTATTCCTTACCTCGGGCTCTTGAATCGATATTGGCAGTACGTACTTAACTTTTACAGGAAGACCATCTTTAGTTCCAGGAATCCATTTAGGACTTTTGTTCAACACTCTTATAGCTTCAACCCTTGATTCAATTCCAACATCCCTAAGAACTGTAATGTCCGAAAGACTACCATCCACATTTACCATAAATTGTACATAAACCTTACCTGATACCACGTCTTTGGGTACTTTAAAGTTTGCACCTATGAATTCGTAAAATTTCTTCATCCCACCTGGAAAATTAGGTGAAACATCAGCAATAGGAAGGATTTCGGGTTGAATTTGTTTGGGTTCTTTCAGAACAATGGGAAATACAAAATTGGATTTCACTTTCATACCACCAATTTCTCCCGGAATCCACTTTTCACAAATAGACAAAAGCCTTCTCATCTCCTCGCCGGTATCAAAACCGGCATCTTTTAATATTTTAACATAAGACAAACTTCCATCTGTATTTACTACAAAACTAGTGATCACTTTACCTCCTTTAAATTCAAGTGAGGCTGGAGGCTCAAAGTTATCGGAAACAAATTTGGTAAATTCCTTAATGCCTCCTGGGTAGTTAACTTCTTTATCAAGCGAAAACGAATTATAGATTGAATCTGTATGAACTTCAGAAAAATTTTGAGCTTGTATTATTTGACCAACTCCAATAAACAACAAAACTAAAAATAGAAATCTCTTCATAAAAATTATTGCATGTATTTCATCATCATACCTTGCAATCCTTCTGACCATTCCATAGCCGCAGCCATACTTTTCTCAGACAATTCTCCCGATTTGGCAGTGATTTTCTTTCCTACCGGACTTTCATAAAAAGCCAACATCGATTTTACATCTTCTTTTGTATAAGTTTCCATATAAACTTTAGCCAATTTATCATACAAACTTGGCATTGAAGCATCAAAATCTTTTATAAAATCAGCATGTTTATCTTGAGGAATCATTTTAATGATTTGGTCTTTGGCCAATTTCATCTGAGCATCAGAACCGCTCAACTGAATTACTTTTAAAACATCTTTTTTGAAGGCATCATCCTGAGCTGATGCAAATTGTACTGCCCCAACAAACAACAGGGCAAAAAATACTTTTTTCATATATGTAATTTTTTTTGTTATAAGTCTATATGTTATCGCCTTTTATTTATCAGGTGTTCCTTGCACAAACCTGTTATTAATAGCGATTTCATATATATTTTTAGTTTTAAACGCCGAATATAATAAATCCTTGAAATATTCAGGATTCACATATTACAATACGGGTTAGTTATAGAAGAACGCACTTTTATTCTAAACAATTATTTATTCCTGATATTTCATAATTAAAGGCATCAGACTCGTAAAAAATTCAACGTTAACATTTTTTGATTTTTCAGCCAACACACTTTCTTTCTTATGAACAGGACTTCCATAAAAAGCCAATAATTCTTTCACATCTTCCTTGGTATAAACTTCCATAGCTATAACTGCTATTTTTTCTCTATACGAAGTCATTATTGCTTTCATTTCGGCTGTAAATGCGGCTTGTTTCTCTTTAGGAATATCTCTCATCATCTTATCCATTCCTTTATCATCATCTCCTTCTTTTAATTCGATCAATTTCATCACATCTTTTTTGAAGGCATCGTCTTGCGCCACTCCTACTTGGGCTACCAATACAAAGGCAAATGCCAAAAACACTTTTTTCATTTTTTATTATTTTGGGTTAGTATTTCGCTAATGTAATATTTTTAGTTGAATTTAAAAATCCGCAGAAAAGAAACAATTAACAAAAAAGCCTGAAGTAAAATACTACAGACTTTAAAAAATTCTTATTGATTTTCTTATTTTAAGGAATATTCAAATATTTATGTGTTTGCAAAGAAACTCTCCATTTTGGGTTTGCCATTACATAATCAACAATCAACGGAGTCATTTCTTCTTTCTTACTCCATTCGGGTTGTAAAAACAAAATAGCATTCGAATTTACTTTCTGAGCTTGCTCTTCGGCAAAAATAAAATCATGTTTATTATGGATAATTACTTTCAATTCATTGGCATTATCATAAACCGTTTGAGTTGGCAATTTGTTTTTCTTTGGCGAAAGACAAATCCAATCCCAGGTTCCCGAAAGCGGATAAGCTCCCGAAGTTTCTATATGTACTTTTCTGCCGTTTGCTTTCAACTTGTTGGTAAGTTCCGTCATATCCCAAGTTAACGGCTCTCCTCCTGTTACCACAACAGTATCTGAATATTTACTTGCATTTTCAACAATCACATCAACAGAAGTGGGTGGATGCAAATCGGCATTCCAACTTTCTTTTACATCGCACCAGTGACAGCCCACATCGCAACCACCAATTCTAATAAAATAAGCAGCTGTTCCGGTGTGGTAACCTTCTCCCTGAATGGTGTAAAATTCTTCCATTAAAGGCAACATGGTTCCTTTGTCTACCGCAGATTGTAATTCTTTTGATAACATATATTTCTAAATAAGTCGGCAAAGATACGGATTTCAAAAAAGTGACAATTTTGAATTTAGTTTATTTTAACCTTAATAAAAAAACCGATACTTTTTATGGTATCGGTTTTAATGAGTCTATTAGATTTTCAACATCTTCATTGTGCTTATTGCAGTTTGATTTTCGGGATCAATTGATAACGCTTTTTCAAAATTTTCTTTTGCTTTAAGCTTATCTGTCTTTGCATAATGAATACCTATATTATTGTAAGCTTCAACAAATTTAGTTTTTGTTGCCGGTTTATCCATTTCAGCCTGTCCTTTTTCGGTAACAACTTTAATGTATTCTTCATAATTTTTAACCATTTCTTCCTTAGCCACCGGATCGTTTTCTATCAAGCTGTTTACACGTGCTCTGTAAATATAAGCATCCTGAGTAGTTGGAGATGAAGTTATAACATTTGAAAAGGCAGTGTCTGCTTTTTTAAGAGCATCCAAATCAACTTTTTGACCTTGTTTATTAGCATTATCATAATACAAAGAATAACCTAAGTAGAAATTATCATAAAGGAAATTTCTTGAATTCGGGTTTAAAACCGCTACTTCATAGATTGCAGCAGCTTCTCTGTACAATTTTAATTCGAAATATTTCTTTCCAAAATCATTCAATTCATTTGCCATTACAGGATCCAGGTCAATTCCTTTTTTCAAATCAGCAATTCCCGAATCAAATAAATCTTTATCAACAGTATTTACAATCGTTCCGTCTGCTTTTTTAGTTGAAACCAAAGCTTTTCTGGCTTTAGCAAAACCTAAATACAAATAATCACGACCAATGATTTTTGCATTGTTTGAAGCCATAAAATCATTCAATGCTTTTATAGCAGCATCATTGTTTTCGTTTTCATAAGATGAATAACCTAAATAACGTAAAATTCTGGGATTTACTTTATCTAATTTTTGCATTGCATCAGCTTCCTTTTCAAGAGCTTTATAATCTTTGGTCAAGATCAGAAAATCAGCATGTCGCATACGAGAATCAATTGAATAATCTGTAAGGCTCATGTATTTTTCATAATATTCAATTGCAGTCTTGTTGTAGGCTACATAATTAGCTTTATCGTTCAAAGCCCACAAATAAAAAGTCTCGGCCAACTCTCTGTAAGCAGGACCGTATGACGGATCGACAGCCAAAATAGCGTCAAAAGTAGCTTTTGCTTCTACAAACGCTTTTGAGTTTCTGGTCAAAACACCCATTCTCAATTTTGGATATAAACCTGATTTATCACTATCGGCGGCATTTCTGTAAGCAGAAAAAGCTTCGTTTACCTTTTTATCTCCGGCATAAGCATCTCCCAAAGCCGATTGAACCTGAGCATCCATAGGCTGAGCTGTTTTTGCTCTGTCTAAATATATAAGTGCGGTTTTGTAATCAGGATTCACAGGATTGCAGTAAGCATGACCAATGAAAACCAATTCTTCTACATCTTTCTTACGAATGTTTTCAATGGCTTTATCAAATTTAATTTTTGCATCGGCTTTGTTTCCGTTTTCCAAATCAATCTGACCTAAACCAATATTATTAAAATGAGATTCTGTTTTGGCCAATAATCCTTTTTCGAAAGTAATTTTTGCTGAATCCTGAAGCTTTTGAGTTAAATAAACATTACCCAAAAAGAAAAAGTTTTTTCCTGAATCCGGTTTAGAAATAATTAAACTTTTTAAAATTGATTTTGCCTTATCATATTGTTCGGCATCAATTGCCTTTTTTGCCTGATTCAAATCCTGAGCATGAACATTGGCTCCAAAAATCATTAAAGCGATGCTGAAAAATTTTAATTTGTTCATATCTTAATTATTATTGTTTTAATATTTGACTTCTTATATTTAACTCTCTGCCCGGCATTCTAACCGGTAAAAGTCCAGACTTAAGTATAATTCTTTGACCTATTTCTCCGGCGATGAACGAAGCAAATCCCATGCCTAAACCAGCCGATCCCTGGTAATTTAACATGTACAATTCTCTTTGTAAAGGATAAACTCCTAATGCTAAATTTTCCTGACTTGGTTTGTAATACTTCAAATTATTTGGTTTTGATGAAAGATTGCGAACTCCCATTACCTTTATTTTCTTCAGATAAATTTGATTTTCGGCAGTTGGCTGAACAATTGTATTTAATCCAACAACTCCAATCAAACCGGCATTTTCTGAAATGAATTTATAAAGCTCAGTATCAGAATTCAATGCAAAAATCTTTTCTTTTGGAAGAGCCGTGATTTTTGAAAGTTCACTCAAATACCTAATTGTACTTGAATTGGCATTTTCAAAAACCAATCCTTTTACTTTACTATTTTTAGATTGCATTAACTTTATGATTTCCTCCAGATCTGCAACTGTATCCTGAGATTGGTTATTTGTAACCAAAGCTACCGCATCAACAGCAAACTTGGTGATTTTAGGATAAATCTTTTTGTTTTTAAAAACAACCTGTTCTTTTTCGTTCAATGTTCTTGACAAAATAGCAATCTTAGCTTTGTCAGTAATCAAATCATTGACAACTTCCGTTTCCGACTTATTTACCAAATTAATTTTGGCGCGATATTGATTTTCGAAAACAGCTACCTGATCTTCAATAATTGGCTGAACTGTCTGATCTACCAAAATAGTAGTCGTTCCTTCCAAAATAGTTTCATTCAGTTTTTCGGGATCACTTTCTTTCTTTTTACAAGAAACCAAAACAAGTCCGAAAATAAATAAAACCGGAAATAAATTAGAACGAAATAATCTTAATTTCTTCATAGATTGAAGCTTATTTGTTTTGCAAAAGTCTTATAAATCTTAAAAAAGAGTACACTATCAATAAAATCCCAAAAGCGATTCTGTAAGTAGATTCCATTTCAATAGGAAACTTATCCCAAAAGATAACGGCAATACCCAAAACAAAGTATATGGCAAAAAACAAAATCCCTAAAATATGCAGAAATCGCCCTTTAGGCGATTTCTGAATTCTTTCATCTGTATTCTCTCTACGAAACATAAATTAATTTTGCGGAGGTTGAATAGTGATAGGCAGGCTGTATTTTACCCTAACTGGACGACCGTTGTTAATACCCGGTTTCCATTTAGGTGAGTTTTTCAAAACTCTTATTGCTTCTTTTCCGGTTCCGTAACCAATATCTCTCAATACTACGATATCAGTAAGATTACCATCTTTTTCAACAACAAATTGCACGATTATTCTCCCAAAAACTCCTTCTTCTTCGGGAGATCTGAAATTCTTACCAACATATTCGTAGAATTTTTTCATCCCTCCTGGAAAATCAGGACTTACTTCTACCGAATTATAAACTGTCTCATCTTCTACAACCTGAGTAGCAACGGTGCTTTCGCCTGCGGGTTCATCAATAAGAATCTTTCCTTCGTCACCACGTCCCTTAATGTCTTTAGAACCAACATTTTTGTCTTTAAGCTCTTCCATTGTCTTGATTTCTTCAACAACTTGTGCCTTATCAACAACTTCAGGTTTAACAAACTTTACTTCGTCAATTTTTGGAGCTGGTGGCGGTGGCGGTGGTGGTGGAATGTTTGGTGTAGCCTGTTTTTCTGGTGCTTCAATATTGGCCATATCAACCAGAGTTACTTTTTCTTCAATAACCTCTTCTTCTTTACTCCAATCCAAAAGTGGAAGTGCCAAAAGACCCGTAAAAAGAGAAGTGCCAATTACCCACGCAAGCATAGTAGTTTTCGGACTTTCTTTACGCAAAACGTAGGCTCCGTAATTTTTATTACGACCTTCGAAAAGCATTTCGATCCAATGACCTTTAAGAATATCTAATTTCATATTTTTATCTTTTTTATTTCTAAAGCAAGTCTGAATTTTATTTTTTAAACAAAATTTCTTCTTCTTTAGTCATATCTACAATCGCATAGGTTGGTACTTTTCCAATTGCCATTTCGTCCAAAATATCTACTAAATTTTTGTATTTAGCAGTTTTTTCAGCTTTAATAAGAACAATCAATCCTTTTTTAGGATCTCCCATATATTCCGGCACTGATTTTACTCTTGCCAAAATATCTTTACGAATCCCATCCTTTCCATAAGCTACATCTTTTACAGGTTCTATAGGAGAGGCAAATTGTCCCATATACATTTTCAGCTTATTATCCGGACCAATCAAAATAGTCATTGTTCTGGCATCTGCAATTTTAATAGATTGAGCTTTATTATCCTTATCAGGCATTCCCAAATCCATCGATTGAGGTTTTGACAACGAAGTGGTAAGCATAAAGAAAGTAATCAATAAGAAAGCAAGGTCAACCATTGCGGTCAAATCTACCTTATTACTAGATTTTTTACTTCTTACTTTCTTGTCTTTTCCTTTACCACCACCGTCGCCGGTATTTAATTCTGCCATGGTTGTATTTTTAGTATTTTATTTAAAAATCCTTACTTCTTAATCCGGTAACCAAATTAAATTTGTTTACATCCTGATCTTGCAAAATATCCATTACTTTTTTGATTTCAGAATAATCTTCTTTTGCATCACCTTTGATGGCAAAATTCAATTGTTTTTCCATAATCTCAGCATTGGCGGTACGAGCTGCAAAAATCCATTCTTTCAATTGGTTATCAATAGAATCATGAGGAATTCCTTTTTGAAGTCCTTTGTGGTTTCTATCTGCCGATTTTAGTTGCATTAATCCTTTCAATTCATTCAAAGGCACACCAAAACCGTCCATTAGACTAAATTTTTTCTTGTCTTCATCAGAAAATTGCATTTTGTATTTTTCAGCAACTAGTTCCAATGTACGTTTTCTAACTTCTGGTCCTGTCATCCCAAAAAACACCTTGCCTTCATTACCGATTGTAATCGTTGCCAAATCAGTATCGGGCAATTTTGCCTGTACTGTTGACGAAGGAGTATCTACCGCCAGTGCTTCAGGCTGTTTGGCTGTAGCTGTTAAGATAAAGAATGTCAACAACAAGAATGACACGTCGCACATTGCGGTCATATCTATTGCCGTACTCTTTTTAGTCATTTTTACTTTAGACATATATCTTTTAAATTATTTGAAGGAGTCCGTATTAAACAACGGACTCTTCCAAAAATTATTATTTAGAATTCAAATTTCCTCTGTGACGTCTGTATGTTTGAGCAATTGAAAAACCTGCCTCATCGATAGAGTAAGTCAAAGTATCGATTTTTGAAGTAAAGAAGTTGTAAGTGATAATTGCCAAAGCAGAAGTAGAGATACCTGTTGCTGTATTGATCAAAGCCTCAGAGATACCATTTGCCAATTGAGCCTGATCCGGAGTTCCAGAAGTTGCCAAAGCACCAAATGCAGTAATCATCCCCATTACAGTCCCCAAAAGACCTGCCAATGTTCCGATAGATACTAATGTAGAGATAACTGTTAAGTTTTGCTCTAACATTGGCATTTCTAATGAAGTAGCCTCTGTAATTTCTTTTTGAATAGTTTCGGCAGCATCTTCGCTATCCAAACCTTCTTTAACTACTTCCTGATATTTAATTAAAGCTGCTCTAACAACGTTAGCAACCGAACCTTGTTGTTTATCACACTCTTCTAAAGCTACTTCGATATTTCCATGAGCGATATCGTTTTGAACCTTAGTAACAAAAGTATCTAAACTTCTTTTTCCTGCTGCTTTAGTAATAACGAAGAAACGTTCAATAGAAAATACAATTACCATAAGAAACAATCCCATCAAAACAGGAACAATTTTCCCTCCTTTGTAAACCATTGCTAAATAATTTCCCGGAAGTGGTTCACCTCCTGAAACACCTCCCTGAAAGTTCGATGCGTCACCCATTATAAATTCCCACACAAGAATACCTACAAGAATACATAATACGATTGCTACTCCTGCGAAAATACCTGATCCTTTAGATCCTTCAACCTTAACTTTTGATGCGTTTGCCATTGTTTGTAAATTATTAGTTTGTGAATTTTAAAAAATTGTTATAAAAAAATCAATCTTATTTTTATTTCTATAAATTGAAATCGGAGGCAAATTTATATTTGTTAGAGCATATAAAAAAACAAAAAAACACTTTTTTAATCAAAATCAAGACTCTATTAAAAAAGCCAAATTATTCAAATAGAACAATTTGCCACTTTCATTACAATAAATATTTAAAAAAGACCAATTTATTAAAAATAAATCAATTTCAATAGATTCAGAAGTCTTTTTTTTAAACATTCATTACCTGCTCTTAAAATCCGATTTAACATATAAAACAATTTAATCAGGCAAAAAACACATAATCAATCATTAAAGAAAGTAAAAACTTACAACAGCTAATGTTATTTAATTGTAAACAACTGATATATTTTGAAAAACAAGTTCTAAAACAAACAAAAATTCATTTTTAAAACTTCAAAAAAACAAAATAGGCGAACTTATTAAGTTCGCCTATTCATAATAATTCCTTATTCTTATTTTCGATTGAAAACTATTTCCTTTCCTACCGGAAGTCCGTTATTTTTTGCCAAAACACCACACATGTGAAACAACATTCTCGCTCCAACGTTTCCATCCCAGTCGTCTTCACCCGGTGCTACTTCAACTAAATCAAAACCGATAATTTCCTTTCCGCTGACAGCCAATTTACTAAACAAATAAGCCGCCTGCTCAAAAGAAAACCCTCCCGGAACCGGAGTTCCTGTGTTTGGGCAATACCAAGGATACATTCCGTCAATATCAAATGAAATACAAACTTTTTGAGGTAAAGAAGCGATTATGGCATCACATTGTTGTTGCCAGGTTTTTCCCTCGAAAGTTTCTCTCTTCAAATCCATATCGGTATGAACCAAAACACGGTCTTTCAAGGCAACTTCTACTTCCTGATCACAGAAATCACGGATTCCGACCTGAACAATTTTTGAAATCTGCGGAATCTGCAAAGCATTATACATGATAGAAGCATGAGAATAAGTAAATCCTTCATAAGCAATACGCAAATCCATGTGAGCATCAAGATGCAAGATTCCAAAATCGTCATACTTTGTAGCCAAAGCCTGATAATATCCAAGCGGAGTTGAATGATCTCCTCCCAAAAGAACGACTTTTTTACCTTGGTTCATCCAATGAAGCACTCGGTTTTTTACCTCTTCGTTCATTTCTTTACAAACCTTATTGATTTTATCCAAATCAGCCTGCAAAGCCGGAAAGGTTGCTACATCTTCACCACTTTCAAGAGCTTCTATAATTGGCTGAGCCAATGATTTGTATTTTTCAGAATTTGCAGCCCAATGTGCAGGCACTTCATCCATATAAATCCCTAATTTCCATAAACCCGGAAATTCCTGATGATTCAAATCTACCTGAAAAGAAGCATCCATAACGGCTGCCGGTCCTTCAGAAGCCCCGGCTCCGTAACTTACCGTTACTTCCCAAGGCACAGGCACTACAATGATTTCACTTTGTTCGGCAGAAAATGGCAATCCAAATACGGTTGCATCTGCTAATCCCGGTTGAGACGGGTCAAAATTTTCTATAATTTGTTCTTTAGTCATTCTTATTCGTTTAAACAATTTACCCAACAATCCCTTTCTTCAAAACCTGTCCAAATTCATACATATCTTCAAAAGAACAATACATTGGAACCGGTGCTAATCGGATTACGTTTGGCTCTCTCCAATCTGTAATCACTCCGTTTTTCATTAAATAATCAAACAAAGAACGACCTTCTCCGTGTAAGAACACTGATAATTGAGAAGCTCTCTCTATTGGATTTGTTGGCGTAATGATTTCGAAAGTTCCTTTTACTTCCTTACTGATTTCGTTAAGAATAAATTCCAAGTAAGAAGTAATTTTGTCTCTTTTTGCAATTAAAGCATCCATTCCAACTTCGGCAAACATTTCAACAGAAGCCAAATATGGCGCAAGTGTCAATATAGGAAGGTTGCTTATTTGCCAACCATTTGCTCCTTCAACCGGATCAAAAGTAGGTTCCATTTTGAAACGACGCTCTTTATTGTGTCCCCACCATCCTGCGAATCTTGGTAAATCTTTATTTGTATGATGTTTTTCGTGAACAAAAGTGCCCGAAGCATTTCCTGGTCCTGAATTCATATATTTGTAAGAACACCAAGCAGCAAAATCAACATCCCAATCGTGTAATTCTAATTTAATGTTTCCGGCAGCATGAGCCAAATCCCAACCTACATAAGCCCCTACTTTGTGACCTGCTGCAGTAATGGTTTTCATGTCGAAAACCTGACCTGTATAATAGTTTACTCCTCCGATTAAAACCAAAGCCAATTCGTCTCCGATTTCCTCGATTTTAGCCAAAACATCTTCCAAACGAATATTATGCTCGCCTTCGCGACGTTCAATTTCTACAATGGCATCTTTTGGATTCAATCCGTGAAAATGAACCTGACTTTGAATCATATATTGATCACTTGGAAAGGCTTTGGCTTCGCAAAGAATTTTGTATCTTTTTGCAGTAGGTCTGTAAAACGAAACCATCATCAGGTGCAGGTTTACCGTCAAAGTATTCATAACAGTAATTTCGCTTGGCTTTGCTCCTACTATTTTACTCAACGGATTTGCAAATCTTTCGTGATAATCCCACCAAGGTTTTTCGGCATAAAAATGTCCTTCAACTGCCAAGTTTGCCCAATCGTTCATTACCTCATCTACATAAGATTGGGTTCTTTTAGGCTGTAAACCCAATGAATTTCCAACAAAGTAAATTACTTGTTTATCGTTTACTTTAGGAAAAATAAATTCGTCTCTGTATTTTCTCAATTGGTCTTGCGCATCCAATTGTTGTGCAAATTCTCTTGTGTTTTGAAAAGTCATTGTTCGTTAATTTTGAGCGGTAAAAGTATTGAAAAGTGGCAAAGTAGCAAAGTATTTTTTCGATTGTTCGAGTTTTTCGATTTCTCGAATTTTCGAATTTTCGATATATTTGAACGAAAACCTCAAATTTGAAAACAGAACTTTCTATAAACCGGAAACCCTAGCCCCGATTGAAGCGGAAATCCTTTTTTGTTTTTTCTTTAAAAACAAAAAAGATTGCAGCGGAAAGCGGGAAATAGCTCCTGAATATTAGCAAAAAATCCCGCTATTTCTAGCAGGATTTATATTGAGAATCTGAATTTCCCGAAGCTTCGGGACAGATTAAATAATTAACATCGCATCTCCGTAAGAATAGAATTTATATCCTTCTTTTATCGCTTCATCATAAGCTCTTTTCATCAAATCATGTCCGCAGAAAGCAGAAATCATCATTAACAAAGTTGATTTTGGCGTATGGAAATTGGTAATCATACAGTTTGCAATGCTGAAATCATGAGGAGGAAAAATAAATTTGTTTGTCCAACCTTCAAACGGATTTAAAGTATGTTGTGAAGAAACCGAACTTTCAATAGCACGCATAGAAGTTGTTCCTACAGCACAAACACGTTTCTTGTTCGTTTTTGCATTATTAACAATATCGCAAGCTTCCTGAGTGATTTTTAATTCTTCAGAATCCATTTTGTGTTTTGATAAATCTTCAACCTCAACAGGGTTAAAAGTTCCAAGACCTACGTGCAATGTTACCTCAGCAAAATCAACTCCTTTGATTTCCAGTCTTTTCAACAAATGTTTAGAAAAGTGCAAACCGGCAGTTGGAGCTGCCACAGCACCTTCTTCTTTTGCATAAATAGTTTGGTAACGCTCCGCATCTTCTGGAGTTACTTCGCGATTAATGTATTTTGGGATTGGAGTTTCTCCAAGTTCGGTCAATTTTTGTCTGAATTCTTCGTAAGAACCGTCGTAAAGAAAACGCAATGTTCTTCCGCGAGAAGTAGTGTTGTCAATAACTTCGGCAACTAGAGAATCGTCATCTCCAAAATATAATTTATTTCCAATTCTGATTTTACGGGCAGGATCTACCAAAACATCCCAAAGACGTTGTTCTGCATTCAATTCTCTCAACAAGAAAACTTCAATTCTCGCTCCGGTTTTTTCTTTATTTCCGTATAAACGAGCAGGAAAAACTTTGGTATTATTCAAAATCATTACATCTCCTTCGTCAAAATAGTCAACAACATCTTTGAACATCTTGTGTTCAATTGTTTGTTCCTTGCGATTAATAACCATCAAACGTGCTTCATCACGATTTTCAGCAGGGAATTCTGCAAGAAGTTCTTTTGGCAAATTAAAATTAAAATGAGATAATTTCATGTGTAGATTTTTATTGTTTTAGTTTGAATTATAAATCGCTATATCAATTCGTAAGCCGGCAAATATACGATTGTGAAACAGGCGTTGTCAAGTGTTTTGGGTTTTAATTTGAATTTAAGTTACAAAGTTACAGAGAGACAAAGCTGCAAAGTCTTTAAAACTCAGTAAAAAGGCTATTTAATCGACTCTATTTTAAAACCAATGGTCTTCAAATCTTCCCAAAAAGAAGGATATGATTTAGAAACTACTCCGGCTTCTTCTATAATTATCGGGACTTTCAAAGCCAAAGGCGCAAAAGCCATTGCCATTCGGTGATCCTGATAGGTTTTTACAGAAATATTTTCATTGATTTTGGAAGATTTTTCCAATATCAAACTATCATTTGTAACAGAAACCGTAGCACCCAATTTGGTTAACTCATTTTTCAACGCTTCCAAACGGTCTGTTTCCTTTATTTTCAAAGTATGCAAACCCGTTAAATTACAACCGATTCCCAATCCAAAGCAAGTTACAGCAATTGTTTGAGCAATATCAGGACATGATTTAAGATTTAGTCCCGACGCTTCGGGATGAGATTTAGGATTTAGTCCCGAAGCTTCGGGATGGGATTTTTTAATAGTTATTTCATTTTTTCTAAAAATAGTTTCCACTCCAAAGTCTTTATAAATTTCTACCAAAACAGAATCGCCTTGCAGACTATTTTCTTTATAACTCGATAAAGTGATTTGAGTTCCAATTTCAGACAAAGCAATTATGGAATAAAAATAAGAAGCCGAAGACCAATCAGATTCAATGATTTGAGATTTAGTCCCGACGCTTCGGGATGGGATTTGGGATTTAGGATTTACCCGAATTATATTCCCTTCAAAAGACGTTTCAATCTCAAGTTCATTAAGCAACGATAATGTCATTTGAATGTAAGGAACAGAAGTAATTTCTCCTTCCAATGTCAACTCTAAACCATTTTCTAATTTTGAAGCAATCAGCAACAAAGCCGAAATATATTGACTGCTCACATTGGCATTAAGATTTACCTTATTTGCAGTAAGTTTTTTGCCTTTGATTCGAATCGGTGGAAATCCTTCATTCTCTTCATAAGAAATATCGGCTCCCAATTGATGTAAAGCATCCACCAAAATTTTAATAGGACGTTCTTTCATTCGGGAAGATCCCGTGAGAACCACTTCCCTATTTTCCTGAATGGAAAAATAAGCCGTCAGAAAACGCATGGCTGTTCCGGCATGATGAATATCAATAACTTCATCCTTGCTTTGCAATACTTTTATCATCACTTCTGAATCATCGGAATTGGAAGTGTTTTCCAGAATTATATTTGGATATAAAGCCTGTAACAACAGTAATCTGTTGGTTTCTGATTTAGAACCGCTTATTTTTAATTGTGTCCCGAAGTGTCGGGAGTGAATTATATTCCGAAGTGAATGAAGTAATAGCTTCATATTCTGTAAAAGTAAGTTGTAAAGGTGAGTTGTAGATTCAGAAAATTTACCATTCAAAACTCACAATTCACAATTATTTAAGTTTTTCGTTATTGTGATGACGATCGTGATCGCGATTTGTTTTCAAATCCAGTTTTTCATCAAAAGCGGCTTGTAAATCAACTCCGGTTTGATTTGCTAAACATAAAACCACAAAAACCACATCGGCTAGTTCTTCTCCCAAATCTTTGTTTTTGTCGCTTTCTTTTTCCGATTGTTCTCCATAACGACGAGCAATAATTCGGGCTACTTCTCCTACTTCCTCAGTAAGCTGAGCCATATTTGTCAATTCGTTAAAATAACGAACACCGTGATTTTTAATCCAGTTATCTACTTCTAGTTGTGCGTTTTTTATGTCCATATTATTGCTTATCTATTTTTGTTTTTTTTCTAAAAAGACTTAATACCCCTAAAGACAATCCTGTAATCGAAAAAATGAACAAATCCTTATAAAGTTCTTGTTGATTTTCTTCAAAAAAGGATTCTCCGAAACCAAATTTTGAGAATAAAAAGTTGACTGGTATTATGCAAATCCAAAACCACGAAGCTGTCTTTAATACTTTAATTACTTTTTCTTTCATAATCATTCCCTGTTTTTACTGTCAATAATTATAGTCACCGGCCCGTCATTAACCAATGCCACTTTCATATCCGCACCAAACTCTCCGGTTTGTACTTTTTTACCTAATTCCATTTCCATTTGCGCAACAAACTTGTCGTACAAAGGAATAGCAATCTCGGGTTTTGAAGCTTTAATGTAAGAAGGACGATTCCCTTTTTTGGTCAAAGCATGAAGCGTGAATTGACTCACTACAATTATTTCTCCGTCAATATCTTTTACAGACAAATTCATAACTTTATTTTCATCTCCAAAAATGCGCAGATTAGCAATTTTAGAAGTCAGCCAATTGATGTCTTCCTGATTATCGGCATCTTCAATTCCAACTAAAACCAACAGCCCTTTTTGAATAGTAGCCACTATGGTATTTTCTATTGTTACTGAAGCTTCAGAAACTCTTTGAATTACGACTCTCAAAATAATTGTGAATTATGAATTATTTCCTCGTTTCATCACTCGCCTTTCTGTCTGCATCATGAATATCCTGACGATAATGTTCGTCATCTCCCTCAAGAATTTTCAAATAACTGTTGTAACGAGACCAGGCAATTTCATCTCTTTCCAAAGCTGCTTTCACGGCACAATGAGGTTCTTCTTTATGCAGGCAATTATTGAATTTACACTGACTTTTCAATTTGAAAAACTCCGGAAAATAATCGCTTATTTCTGCCGGTTCCATGTCCACGATTCCAAAACCTCTAATTCCGGGAGTGTCTATAATTTTGGCATCAAAAGACAAATCAAACATTTCTGCAAAAGTGGTAGTATGCTGACCTTGCGCATGAGAATCGGAAATTGCTTTGGTTTTTAAATTCAAACCAGGTTCCATTGCATTTACCAAAGTAGATTTTCCAACACCGGAATGTCCCGAAAACATACTCACTTTCCCTTTCATCATTTCTTTCAACTCTTCTACGCCTTTTCCCTGAGCCGCAGAAACACGAAGGCATTTATACCCAATTTCCTGATACAAATGTTGCAAATACAATTGTTCATCGAGCGTGGTATCATCAAGCGTATCGATTTTGTTAAAAATCAATATTGCTTCTATGCCATAAGCTTCGGCAGTTACAAGAAATCGGTCAATAAAACTGGTAGTTGTAGGCGGATTATTTATTGTTACCAATAAAAAAACCCGATCAATATTGGCCGCAATAATATGTTTTTGATGTGACAAATTCACCGATTTTCGCACAATATAATTCTTGCGTTCATGAATTTTATGAATCATCCCGGTTATGGTATCCGAATTGGTATCTAATTCATAATCTACAATATCTCCCACAGCAATAGGATTGGTACTTTTAATACCTTTCAATCTGAATTTCCCTTTCATACGGCATTCCATAAAATCTCCGTTCTCTGATTTTACGATATACCAACTTCCTGTAGATTTGTAAACGATTCCTGTCATTATAATGATGAATTGTAAATTATAAATTGTGAATTACGAATCGCAAAATTACAACTATTATGTATCATAATTCATAATTTACTCCCGACACTTCGGGACACAATTAATCTTACTCTTTAAAATTGATTATTTTCTCCTGATGTAAAATACTTTCCTGATGAATTAGTTTGAATAATTTCAAAATAAACTCTTCTGTCAACCCTTTTTCAATTCCTTCGGCGGTCATCTTTTCAAGGATTTCGTTCCAACGTTGATTTTGCAAAACAGCTACATTTTTTTCTCTTTTCAGAGTACCAATTTCTCCTGCAATTTTCATTCTTTTGGAAAGTAATGCAAGTAAATCCGAATCATATCCATCAATCTTAGATCGCAACTTTTTCAGTTTTAGCTGATAATCATCCGCTTCATCAGTTTCTTTTCTGATAACCAAATCATAGATAATTTTCTTCAACTGCTCTGGAGTTACCTGTTGAGCCGCATCACTCCAGGCATTTTCAGGATCGTTATGAGTTTCAATTATCATTCCGTCATAATTCAAATCCAACGCTTCCTGAGTAACCTGAGAAATCATGTCCCGGTTTCCTGTAATATGAGAAGGATCAATAATCAATGGTAAATCAGGAAATTTATTCTGAAAGTCAATCGCAATTTGCCATTCGGGATTGTTACGATATTTTGTTTTTTCATAAGTCGAAAAACCTCTGTGAATCACACCCAAATTTTTAATTCCGGCATTGTACAAACGTTCTACTCCTCCAATCCACAAAGCTAAATCAGGATTTACCGGATTTTTTACCAGAACAATTTTATCTGTGTTTTGCAAAGCATCGGCAATTTCCTGAACCGCAAACGGATTTACGGTGGTTCTTGCTCCAATCCATAAAACATCAATATCATGTTCTAAAGCCAATTTTACGTGAGCTGCGGTAGCCACCTCAACAGCCAACTTCAAACCGGTTTCGGCTTTTGCTTTTTGAAGCCATTTTAGTCCAATTGCTCCAACTCCTTCAAAACCGCCGGGCCTGGTTCTTGGTTTCCAAATTCCGGCTCTGAAAACAGAAACCTTTGAATCTTTCAATTCTCTTGCAATTTTCATAACCTGATCTTCTGTCTCTGCGCTGCAAGGTCCCGCAATCACAATAGGATGTGGCAAATTAAAAGCATTCAACCACGTTCTCATTTCTTTACTGTTTTCCATATTTCTTATGCTTTTCGACAAAACACTTTAACTTTTGCAAATTATTTTTTAAAATATTTTTCAATACTACTTACTTCTCTTTTTAAATAAAACTGTTTCTATATTCTCCCAAAACCTTAAAATGACTCGTCATAATTTGCAGAATTTCTTTTGCTTTTGCGTAATGTTCGTAATTTTTAAAAACAACATCCACAAAAAATGAATACTGAAAAGGTGAATGAATTATAGGCATCGATTGAATTTTAGTTAAATTCAATTTACAATTGGTCATCACATTCAAAACAGTTGCCAAACTTCCCGGAGTATCTTCTAATTCAAATTTTATAGAAGCTTTATTAATTTCGGATTCATCTGTTTTAAAATTTTCTTTACTCAAAATAAAGAAACGGGTCATATTATTATTCACCGCCTGAATGGAAGGAACCGAAATTTTCAAATCATACATTTCGGCAGCAACTTTACTTCCAATTGCTGCTATATTTGTTAGCTTATTTTCATGAATCCGCAAAGCGGTTGTTGCTGTATCGCTATCTTCAACCAATTTCAGATGCGGATATTTTTTTAAAAAATCCATACACTGCAATAACGCCATTGGATGAGAATGAACTTCCTGAATTTCTTCTATCGACTGTCCTTCAAGAGTTATCAAATTCTGAACTATATCCAAATAATATTCTCCAATAATATTCAAATTATTCTTATCAATCAAAGCATAATTCGGAATTATGGCTCCGGCAATAGAATTTTCAATTGCCATAACCCCAAAATTTGCTTCCTGTTTCAACAAACTTTGTACCACCGCCTCAAATGACAATCTTTCGTCTATAACAATATTTTCCTGAAAATATTCTTGTGCCACCTGATGATGAAAAGAACCTTTTATACCCTGAATTGCTATTTTCTCGTTCATATTTAATCAAAAAAAATCCCGATTTTCATCGGGATTGTATATCTATTGTTTTGTTTTTTTACTTTTTCACATAACACAACGACAATCCCTTTTCTTCCTGAAAGAAGAAACTAAAGAAAAAGCTAAAAAATATTGTGAAATTTGTGCTCATGGTTGATGTTTATATTTTGCTAAAATAGAAAATAAATCTACGACTATGAATAAAAATAAAAAATTAACGACCCTATTTTAATTTTTTTTAATTCCTTCTCATTTTCGCTACCCTTGTTGGTGTATCTATACCTTTGATTATAGATTCAGAACTTATAGCAATTGCTTTAATTATCTCTGTCATATTATCTATATCCAAAGTAGAAACCTCATCACTCACTTTGTGATAATTAGGTTCATCATCCATTTTAGAGGTAGAAATAGTGTGTGCAGGAACGCCCAACATTGCTAATGTTGCATTGTCTGAACGATAATAAAGATGTTGCTCTGGATAAGGATCGGGATAAAATTTAAATTTCGAACCTGTTAGATTCTTCTGCAAAATTTTCCCAAAATCCGACTTTTCAAATCCGGTTATATAAGCCGAATCCTTGTTCCATTTGCTTTCGGTTCCAATCATTTCAATATTGAACATAGCAACAACTTTATCAGGATTTATGTTTTCAGAGAAAAATTTTGCGCCTTGACCACCAATTTCTTCGGCAGTAAATGCTACAAAAACAATTGTTCTTTCATTATTATTAAGCTCTTTGAAATATTTTGCCAAACTGATTACCGCCGTTATTCCCGAAGCATCATCATTAGCTCCATTATAAATCACATCTGTACCTACACCTGACTTTTCAACTCCCAAATGATCATAATGTCCTGAAAAAACAACATATTCGTCAGGTTTCGATTTTCCGGGCAAAATTCCAACTACATTGTTTGCAGGCATTCCCTTTATGGTAAATTCCTGTCGGTAGTTTTTTAGATTTCCGTAAAATTGCAATCCTGTTTTCTTGAATTCTTTTTCGATAAACGCAGAAGCCGAATCAATCCCGGGAGAAAACATGCCTCTGCCCATCAATTTATCAGAAGCCAATGCAGTCTCTATTCTCAGGACTTCTGCTTTCTTAATTTGAACTTTTTTTTGGGCTTGAACAGCAAAACCAACAATTAAACTAACAAATATTAAAACACGTTTTTTCATTATCATAAATTTTAAAACGGCAAATATAAGCCACATTGATTCTCTTTACAGAATGTAAATCAAATGAAAAAATCAAAAATCAACATTTTTTCTGATTACATTTGCTGCAAATAGTTACGTTATGTCGATAGAAGTAAAAAATATATCCAAAAACTACGGGGAACAAAAAGCCTTAGACTCAATTTCATTCTCTGTTTCTAAAGGTGAAATTGTTGGTTTCCTTGGTCCAAACGGTGCCGGAAAATCAACTTTGATGAAAATATTAACCACTTACATCAGCGCCGATTCCGGAACTGCCATTGTAAACGGCTATGATGTGTCTATTGACGAAAAAAATGTTCAGCAATCTGTAGGTTATTTGCCTGAGCACAATCCGCTTTACTTAGATTTATATGTCAGAGAATATTTAGAATTCAACGCCGATGTGTACAAAATAGCTAAATCTAAAATCGAAGAGGTAATTGAACTAACCGGTTTAACCCCTGAAAGCAATAAGAAAATAGGACAACTTTCAAAAGGATATCGCCAACGTGTGGGGCTTGCCAATGCTTTATTACACAATCCGAAAGTTTTAATTTTAGACGAACCTACCACAGGTCTCGATCCGAACCAATTGGTTGAAATCAGAAATGTGATTAAAAATGTAGGAAAAGACAAAACCGTTTTTCTTTCTACTCACATTATGCAGGAAGTAGAAGCTATTTGCGACCGGGTAATTATCATTGACAAAGGAAAAATTGTTGCCGATAAAAAACTCGACAAACTAATTATCGAAACCGAACAAATAATTGAAGTGGAATTTGATCAAAAAGTAAACGAGACACTTATTGCCACCATTCCTCAGATAACTTCTTACAAGAACATTCAGGATTTAACATGGGAATTAGTATTTAATGCAGATCAAGATATGCGTCCCGCAGTTTTTGATTTTGCAAATGCCAATGGTTTAAAAACTTTACAACTAAATCAAAAAAACAAAAATCTGGAAACTGTTTTCAGGGAAATAACCAAGAAATAGCAATATCCTATTTTGATAATTAAAAACGGCAGTAGCAAAAAAATTCACTACTGCCGTTTTTAATTTTAATACGAAATCTATTTCTTAACAATGTAATCTACCAAACTCATTTCTGAAGATTCTCCTTCAACTGAGGTTATAATTTTTATTTGACCAACATTTTTAGCATACCAATATTCGGTCTCTGTTACATTCGTTTCGCCATCGGCTAAGCTCGGATCATCTAATATAATTTCCTGTTTAATTTTCGTTTTTATAACATCCGGATAAGTGACCTCATTTACTATTTCTGTCACATTTTTTTCTAAAATTGTTCCGGTATATTTTACATTCATTTTAATCGATTCTGTTTCTACTTGGTGCGAAATTTTAAATACCGTAGAAACTGTTCCACTCCAAGAACCTCCAACTTCCAGATTATCTTTTAAAACAGGCATTTCAAAACCTTTCATTTCCATAATCAGGCCGTCTTGACTCAAATACATATCCCCTATTTTATTATAATAGGTTGCTCCTTTTTTAGTGATCCAGGATTGCATATCAAACCCCATTAAACTTCCAATATCTGAACCCCCTACTTCATTCGAAAGTTTATAATATGTAATTCCTCCGAAAACATCTGTACCGGATATTTTTACTGTCGAAACATCTGTTCCATTGGTCAAATTCCATTGATTCCCTACTGTCATAGGCCAATAGTCACCTGTTGATTTTTCTACCGAATTTGTTGGCACATCTTCTTCCTTAGTACAGGAAGTAAAAGCAAATGACACTAAAAAAAGTGCAACAAATGACATACATGTAATTTTTCTCATACTTTTAAGTTCTTTTTGGTTATTTACCCAAAAATATGTTAAAAAAAGTTAAAAATCAACCTACATAAAATTTTAAAACAAAAAAGTTTATTGAAGTAATCTCCAATAAACTTTTAAATATATTATCAAAATTGTTTCTTTTACTATTTCATAAATTATTATTCATTTCCACCACCTGCAATACCTCCGGAACCATCACCTCCGGAACCACTTCCTGAAACTTTTCTGGTAAAACGACCCCAAATTTCACCATTCGGATATTCTACTGATGTCATAACTATGCAAAACTGTTCTCTTTTTAAATCAACTTCTTCAAAACTAGACAAATCAGTTCTTGAAAACACTATTGGAATTGCATCAATAGACAAATCGTACAAAAGCGACCCGGTAAGTCCATCCGAAAGCCTATGAATACTGGCTCCGGTAAGATTTATATCAGTGTAATATATCGTAACTACAAATGACTTAGTATCATTATTGTACTTAAGAATAGCTCTTCCTAAAGCTTTTGAATTATTCGCGGGAACCTGATTTTGACCTGTTAAGGTTGCGTAATAAACCTCTTCACTTGTTGATAATATTACATCATCGTTGTTATTACAGGAAACCATTCCCAAAAGAATAACAAAAATCACTAAAGTTCTAAAAAAACGTTTCATAATTTTTTGATTTACAATTAATAAAAAACAGATTATTCACAACACTTACACTAAAATCAGACTTAATTATAAAATACTGATTTTCACACCACTAAATTTAAACATTAATTCAATAAACGACATTCTTTTTTACACTTTTTTTCGCAAATTAACAGATCTCTATCTGATAAAATTTTCTTAAAAAAAGAAAAAAACTACTATTTAAAGGCTTCTACAATCTATTTATTGAATACCAACTATTCGCAATAAACGGGTCATTAATTTAAGCATTTAAAAAAATGTTAATCATTTACAACCAATTCAATTTCATTTCCTAAATTTGCACGCGAATATATAAGAGGAAAAATTTGTACTGATTGCAACCTCGTTAAAAAATGCTAAAGCAGAATCCCTTCTTTAGCCCTTTTTGCAATCACTTCTTTTTCTCGCTAAATCATTAAAAATAAATTTTTTATTATGGCGTATTTATTTACTTCAGAATCAGTAAGTGAAGGACATCCGGACAAAGTGGCCGATCAAATTTCAGACGCATTAATCGACAATTTTCTTGCTTTTGATGCCGAATCAAAAGTCGCTTGTGAAACTCTTGTTACAACCGGTCAGGTAATTCTTGCCGGAGAAGTGAAATCGAACACTTATCTTGATGTACAGCAAATTGCAAGAGATGTCATCAAAAAAATAGGATATACTAAGAGCGAATACATGTTTGAGGCTAATTCATGCGGTGTGCTTTCAGCTATCCACGAACAATCTCAAGACATTAATCAAGGTGTTGACAAAGCAAATAAAGAAGATCAAGGTGCCGGTGATCAGGGAATGATGTTTGGTTATGCTACCAACGAAACCGAAAACTACATGCCTTTGGCTCTTGATATTTCTCATGCTATCTTGATAGAATTAGCTAATCTGAGAAGAGAAAACAACGAAATTACTTACTTAAGACCAGACGCTAAGTCACAGGTTACTTTAGAATATTCTGACGATAACAAACCGGTACGAATTGACGCTATCGTAATTTCAACTCAACATGATGATTTTGATGAAGAGGCTAAAATGTTGGCCAAAATCAAAACAGATTTAGTTGAAATTTTAATTCCTAGAATTAAAGCCAAATATCCTCAATACGCTCATTTCTTCAACGACCAAATCAAATACCACATTAATCCAACAGGAAAATTCGTAATTGGAGGACCTCACGGAGACACAGGATTGACCGGAAGAAAAATCATCGTTGACACTTACGGTGGAAAAGGAGCTCACGGTGGAGGTGCTTTCTCAGGAAAAGACCCGAGTAAAGTAGACCGTTCTGCGGCTTATGCCACTCGTCATATTGCCAAAAACCTTGTTGCTGCAGGTTTGTGCGACGAAGTGTTAGTTCAGGTTTCTTACGCTATTGGTGTGGCTCAACCAACATCAATCAACGTAAACACTTACGGAACTTCAAAAGTAAAAATGACTGACGGAGAAATCAGTAAAGTAGTCGAAGGTATTTTTGATATGCGCCCTTACTTTATTGAGCAACGTTTGAAACTAAGAAATCCTATTTACAGCGAAACTGCTGCTTACGGACACATGGGAAGAACTCCAGAAACCGTTACCAAAACTTTTTCTGCTCCGGGTGGTTTGACAAAAACCGTAGAAGTAGAATTGTTTACTTGGGAAAAACTGGATTTTGTTGACAAAGTGAAATCAGCTTTCGGATTGTAACAATTCAAACGACATAAAAACCAAAACCCTGACTTTCTCGAGTCAGGGTTTTTTTTTATATTTGGATACCAATCTCTTTAATAATGAAAAACACACTACTCTTTTTACTGATGTTTCTGTTATCGAATAATTCATTTTGCCAAGAAGTCTTTGACGAAGCTTCCATGTCTTTAGAAGCGGGAAACATCCTAAATGAAACTAATACCAGAGTTGTTAGAATTGACAGTATAACTGAACCTGTTGAAAAAAAGGGAGGATTTAATTGGAAAGCAAAAGCAGTCAGATTCTATGACTCAAACGACCAATTAATCATGAAAGAATACAAAGCACTCATTTATCCTGGCGTTATCTTTCATCCATCTGTAATTATTTTTGACTCCCATAAAAACATAGTTCTTGTATGCCAAAATGACCTCTATGGCACTACCTGGCGTTTGACACTATATATGTACAACGACAAAGGCATTCTCACAGAAGAAAAATATTGGGATAAGAAAAGCATCGGTAAAAAGGTTTATGATAATCCTGAAAACCCAGAGAAATATACTTTATACAATTCCAATGGTGAGAAAGTCAAATCATGGAAGAAAGCCAGAAGAAAGGTTCCCTACAAAGAGCCAAACTATTTCACAAAGCCAGACGCAACAGAAGAAAAAACCGAGTAACAAAAAACCCTGACTTAATAAAAAGTCAGGGTTTGTCATGTAAAAAGAAAAGCAATTCAAAATCTTATATTACTTTTTTATATCTTGGCTCACAACTAAACTAATCTTATGAAAAAAACACTACTACTTGCTTTCGGGCTCTGTTCGTTTTTTGGCTACTCGCAAATAGACCAAAAAAATGAGATAAAGGCGAACTTACCCTATTTTATCGCAGGTATTCCGGAAGTAAGTTACGAACGTATTTTAGACGAAAATTCTGCTGTAGGACTTTCCGTAGCTATTCAGTTAGATGATGAATGGGAAGTTCCGTTCATCATTACTCCTTATTATCGTATGTATTTTGGCGGAGAGAAAACTAAAACCAAAGCCACCGGTTTTTTTATAGAAGCCGATGCAGTTGTAGCTAAACAATTTATAACTAGTTATGATGATAACTACAATTATACCGATTATAGCAGTTACACTACAAATTTTGGATTTGGGGCAGCTGTAGGTGTCAAGTTACTCAATAAAAACGGTTATATAGGAGAAGTTTTTGGCGGAATTAGCCGTGTTTTTGGTGTTGACTCTTACACCACAGATGCTACAGATATTTTTCCTCGTGTAGGGATAAACATCGGAAAACGTTTTTAATTATCATATTCACATCAAACACAAAACCCTGATTCTTTATAAAAGAGTCAGGGTTTTGTGTTATTACAAATTATATTTCAAACTGAAAATAACATATCTGGGCTGAACTGTGTATTGCGAAACTGAGGTTGAAAACTGACTGAAACTATCACTGTTCAGGGTTTTAGTATTCAGTAAGTTTGTTGCGGCAAGTTTGTATTCCCATTTACTGTCTTTTTTCTGATAAATCAAACTCGCATTTAGGAAATCATATTGATTATTAATTGTTTTGACTGAATTATAATAATGATAAAAATTATAATCTGAAACAAAAGAGAAACTTTTCAGGAAATAATAATCCAATTTCAAAAATGGTTGTTTGGTAAAGAAAGTATTATGGTTATAATTATTGATTGTTAAAGTATAACCTGCTTCTAAATTTGGCAACGATTTATAATTTGTTGATGCTTTCAGAGTGTAATTCTGTGTATAACTTTCGGTAGAAGCCTGAACCGAATTTTGAATATTATTGAATTTTGAATAATTCAAACTGGCACTTGCCGAAGCTTTGTAATCTCTCAAAAACGAACGTCCGTAACTTCCAAAACCTGAAAGAACTTCATCGGCAAGATTCGAATTATAAGGAGTAGAAGTTTGATTAATTCCGTCAAAAACAGCATTGGTTTTTACCGCATTCACTTTTCGGTTGTATGAAATATTTCCCGAAATGTTTTCGAAATTAAACATATTGTATTTAAAATAACGCAACGAATGTTGTTGTGAAGTAGCATTTTCTAACGCTCGGTTTCCTCTGAACAAACTGTTATAATTAGACAAAACATAACCCGAAACCAACTGATTAATATCGGTAAAATCATTGGTGTACGAAAAAGTATAAGTCAATGTTTCCGATTTTTTAATTTGATACAAAGCGTAGAAATCAGGTAAAAGTCGTGTGAAATTTTGTTTGTAATGAGAATTCAGCTGCTCATTATCCATGTTGAAATAATGAAACGAAACTCCGGGTGTAAAGGTAAATTTACCTGTCAGCATTTTGTAATGCAATCCTACGAAACTATCGTTGAAACCGTAATTGACATTATTATTGTTTTCCGGATTGGTCAAATCATTTCGGGTTCCGTTATCCAACATCTGGAATATATTGGAATTGAAATTCTGATGTGAAAAAACATTTCCAAAAGTCAGGTTAATATTGCTTTTGGATGTAACCATATAGTAATAATCCAGTTTAGCATCGACCTTATTGGTTTTCACAAAACGATTCTGATTGATGTCATTTCGGTTTTGACCCGGAACATAACCCGAAAAATTAAAAGGTTGTGTCATTAAATTGGCGTTGTAAAAAGGATTTTCATCCTGATACAAATGCTGCATTTCGAAAACAAAAACATTCTTTTCGCTTTGGGTATAATACAATCCTAAATTCTGATTAATTGATGTTGGTTTTTGAGCTTTTTGAGTATAAATTACCTCTTCCGTTTTCACACCTCCCACAACCGACTGACGCAACAAATCGTTGTTTTCATCCTGTTGGGAACGCTTGGCTAAAATATCGTAATCAAATTGCAGTTTTTCATCCGGTTTATAAGTAGAACTGAATTTCATTAATCCCAAATTGGTTTTTTGATGTGCCAATTCATAACTGTTTTGCTTATCTCCACTGGCCAAAATAGTGTTCTGCGTTACGGTTTCCATATCAGTATTAGTAGAAGATGCAATACCAAAACCGCTCAAACGCCAGGCTTTATTGACATTATAAGCAAAATTAGTCGCTCCGAATTTGGTATCAATTTCTTTTGCCTGATTATTTCTCATCATGGAAATCCCTAAATCATTAGAGACCACATTAAAACTAGAACCTCCTTTTCTCATGAAATTCCTGAAACCTCCCGTAAAACTGAAATAATCCCTTGCCGTAAGCGGCATTTCACCAATATTATTAAGATTTCCTATCACATTTACACTATATTTAGGACTATAATAAAACAACTTTGGATTTACCACATAACGACCGTCTTCTCTGGCAACTCCTAAACCGGCATTCACATCTCCAAACCAAAAGTTTTTCTTTCCTTCTTTTAGTTTAATGTTCATTGCCACGTTTTCTTCGTTGTTTTCGAGTCCTTTCAACGCGCCTATTTCGTTGTAGTTTCTCAAAACCTGAACTTTCTCAATAGCATCAGCCGGAATATTTTTAACTCCCAACTTTGTATCTCCGTCAAAGAAATCTTTGCCTTCTACCATCAGTTTTGAAACACTCTTTCCTTCTACCTTGATTCCGCCTTCCGAATCTACTTCTACTCCGGGAAGTTTTTTAAGTACGTCTTCGAGTTTCCTTTCGGTTCCCGATTTAAAAGAATCTGCATTATAAACAATCGTATCTCCTTTTATAGAAACCGGCATTTCTCTTACAATTTCAACCCCATCAAGATCAATAGCTCCTTGTTCGAGCATAATATTTCTTGTAATATTTTCTCCGCTGGTAACAATACTAATCATCTTGGTTTTGTAGCCCATGAAAGAAACCGATATCTCATAAGTTGCCTTTGCATTAAGCACCAGAGAAAATTTCCCTTTATTATTAGTAATTCCATAAGCATCCATACTCTTTGTTCCAAGATTTATGGCAATTACATTGGCTGTTTCGAGCGGATTTTTTGAAGTATCCTGAATAAATCCTTCAAAACGGATATTTTGTGCCAAGCCCAAAGTGGTAATCAAAAGAGCTAGAATGGAAAGTGTTTTTTTCATTATTTATTTTAAAAGATACTTGTTTTAGCTTCTGTTCGTTCTATTTCTCGTATTTAGCGACTACATTAAAAATTATATCATTATTTTTCCCATGACTAATATTCCTTTCAATCAACCTTACCCAAACATCTCCATCTTCTTTTCTATCCTTTATCCAAAAAATAGTTTCTGATTCTTCTTTACTTCTTAAGAAAACAACTCCTGGTAAATATCCCGTACCTCGCAAATCTTGAGAATCACTTTTAACATATTCAATACCTATACAAATTCCATTTTCAGGAAATAGAATTTGCAAAGAATTTAAATCTACTCTTAACTTGCTATATTTATTTTCAAGCTTCACATCTAATTTTTTGGTATAAATTAAATCACTCGGAGATTTTTTATAATTATCATAAGTATAAAACTTAATTGCATATTGAGCAGAAGAATCACAAGGCTTCCTTGTCATCAAATAAAAAGAAACAGATTCCAATATCCCGCTTTTATTTTTTACAGGATTTTTAATGTAATTACACATTTCATTACCAAAAACATATGTATTCTGTCTATTCCTCTCTACAGCCTTAATTTTTTTTGTTTGAGTGTACTTAAGATCTAAAACATCAACTTTCTCTTCAACCAAATTCTCCGATTTTTGTCTTAAACCTGTTTTAACATCCGTTATGACTTGACTTTGAGCAAGATTAAAACAGAAAACAAATAGTATAAATTGAAGTAATCTCATGTCTTGTTTAGTTTAAAAGTTTTATTTGAGAAATTAACGTCCCATTTAGTGACGGAAACCACCATTACCGCCACGCCCTTGATTCATTTGACGGAATTCCTCCATTTTTTTTACAACAATGTCATCAAATTCATTTTGACTTACCACTTTCCCAGTTGTTGAAGGTTTTATATCAATTTTACCTTTAGAATTTAAAACTACTTTTGAACAAAGAATAACTGTTTTTCCGTCGTTTACTTCCAATATCAAACCCGGAAGTCCCCAATAATTTTCAGGCCCCTGACTAATTGGAATTTCGGGAGTAAACCAAGCCGTAATGGTTACTTCTTTTGGCATTTCCATCTGATCCATAAAACCGGTTTTCTTTTCTTCGGTAGCAGAAGTTTCCTGTTTTTCTTCTTCTTTCTTAGGTCTTAAATTCCTAAAATCTGATTTACTCACAGGACGAACGGCTGTTGCTTTAAAACAATTATAACCTCCTATTTGCCTTGTTTCTCCGGTCATTTTCCAATCCATTTTAGGCAATGAATCTTTTACTAAAAACTCTTTCCCCATAAATTCCTTATCAACTGTATAAGTTTTGTCTTTAATATTTTTATAAAATGTTCCTCCGCCACCGGTCATAGAACTTATCATTCTAAAACCTCCGCCTCCTTGTGATTGCCCCGGAGCATCCAGTTTTTCTTCTTCTTTATAAATTGAAGCTGTACGATTGAAATTCATAATAAAAGTTTTTTCAAACATTTTCTTCATTCTTTCCTGCACAGCCTTTTGCATTTCGGGTGTCATTTCTCTGTTTCCGCCCATTCCATTCTTAAAGTCAGAAGTATTGGTTTTTGATTCATACACTACCATTCCTTTAAAATCCTGAGCATTCGAACCCATAAATGCCAATAAGGTAATTGCAAAACTTATAAATGTCTTTTTCATATATTTAGTCTTAAAAAATTTCGTTTTATAAACGCATAGCATTTGTTTTTATTTCCTTATCACAATAAGACTTCATAATCACAAACTGTTCTATAAGACAAGCTTTCTTATTATTTGTTACAAAAGCCTTACAGAATTAACGAAACAGTCTGTTATCTTTGTGTCAAAACAGAAACAAAACTTCTATGAAAAAAATCCTGATTCTTTTTTTTATAACATCTTCGATTTTGACGTATTCTCAAGTTCAAAAAATAAGCACTATTCCTTTTTCTAACCAAAAAGCAGAGGCTGAAATTTATGCCGGAAATGATGCTTTAGAAAACGATTATTATATAAAAAACAATGTGTTTTTCAAAAACAATAAATCTATTACGCTGCAATATAAAAATCCGTTTTTAGGAAAAATAAGCCGTGTCGATTTGCAAAATCCTTTAAAAACAATGCTTTTTTATGGTGATTTTAATTCCGTTATTCTGCTCGACAATCAACTGAATGAAACCGAAAAAATCAATTTCTCGCAAAATGAAAAACCAATTGATGCAACGGCTATTGGAATGGCTTCTCAAAACAAACTTTGGATTTTTAATACTCTCACGCAACAAATCGGACTTTTTGATTATCTCAACAATACTTTTCATTCAATAACGCAACCTTTGAAAGGAAGTTTTAAATATTATGAAACCGATTTCAATTATTTTCATTGGATAGATCAACAGAATAATTGGTATTTCTGTGACATCTTTGGAAAAATTTCAGCTAACGGAAAAGTTCCTGATTTCAACCAAATTCAACTCTTAGAAAAACAACGAATTCTTTATTCAAAAGACGATCAATTGTTTTTTTGCGACCTGAAAACCAATAAAGTGTATGAGATAGAAAATATCGGCAAAAGCCTGAAAAGTTTTTCTTATAAAGACCAAATTTTAGCTATTTTTGCGAACTCTCAAATATCTAAATACAAAATTATTTTACCATAATGCATATAGCAATAGCAGGAAACATAGGTGCCGGAAAGACAAGCTTAACGCGTTTACTGGCAAAACATTTCAAATGGGAACCTCATTATGAAGATGTGGTTGACAATCCATATTTAGATGACTTCTATCACCAAATGGAGCGTTGGTCTTTCAACCTGCAAATCTATTTCCTCAACAGTCGTTTTCGTCAGGTACTTCAAATTCGCGAAAGCGGAAAAAAATACATTCAGGACAGAACCATTTATGAAGATGCTCATATTTTTGCACCCAATCTTCACGCAATGGGACTGATGACCAATCGTGATTACGTGAATTACACTTCTCTTTTTGATTTAATGGAAGGATTAGTAGGGTCTCCCGATTTGTTGATTTACCTAAGAAGTTCTGTTCCGAATTTGGTGAAACAAATCCACAAAAGAGGTCGCGAGTATGAAAATACTATTTCTATAGACTACCTCAACCGATTGAACGAACGTTATGAAGCTTGGATTCAGACTTACGACAAAGGAAAACTACTTATTATAGAAGTTGATAACATTGATTTTGTCAGTAATCCCGAAGATTTAGGAACAATTCTCAACCGCATTGATGCCGAAATAAACGGATTATTTTAAAAAAACAGGATTACAAAAAATTTAATCCAGACAGAATTTTGAACCCTGTCTGGATTAAAAGGTTGAAAAAAGTAAAATAAAAACTATTTCAAAGCATCCAACTGAGCGTTTACTTCAGCTTCGGTACCTTCAAAAGTTTCAACCTTTATTTTTCCGTTTACTTTGGTAGTCACTTTTGCAGTTACTTTTCCGTTTAAATCTTTAATTTCAACTCTTACTTCTTTTTTAGTATTGTCAAAAGATTTTGCGATAAATTTTCCCTCTTCGTCATACTGTTCCATACACATGGCTTTATCTTTAGGCGAACATCCCATTTCGTCACAAAGTCTGGCACACTCCTCTTTAGACATTTTTGAATAATCAATATCCGGATTTCCCATCATTTTGCTTCCTGAATGACATGATTTCATTTCCATTTTGCAACATTTGGCTTCTTTAGTACTCTCGGCACTACCGTTACCCAAGATTGGAGCAATCACCAATCCGATAAGGCAAGTCAATTTTATAAGAATATTCATCGATGGTCCCGAAGTATCTTTGAACGGATCTCCCACAGTATCTCCGGTTACGGCTGCTTTATGAGCATCTGAACCTTTGTAAGTCATTTCCCCGTTAATCATTACTCCGGCTTCAAACGATTTTTTAGCATTATCCCAAGCACCTCCGGCATTGTTTTGAAAAACAGCCCAAAGCACACCCGAAACAGTAACCCCGGCCATATAGCCTCCCAACATTTCCGCAATCAATTGATTATTGTCTCCGTAAACCAATTTACCCAAAAGAACAATAGCAATAGGAAAACCTATAGTCATAATACCCGGCAACATCATTTCGCGCAAAGCAGCTTTAGTCGATATTTCAACACATTTGCCATATTCAGGTTTTCCGGTTCCTTCCATAATCCCGGGAATTTCCTTAAACTGACGACGTACTTCATACACCATATCCATGGCCGCTTTCCCCACAGAATTCATAGCTAGAGCAGAGAAAACAACCGGAATCATTCCTCCAACAAATAGCATTGCCAAAACCGGTGCTTTGAAAATATTAATTCCGTCAATTCCGGTAAAAGTCACATAAGCAGCAAACAATGCCAATGAAGTCAAGGCTGCCGAAGCAATGGCAAAACCTTTTCCGGTTGCCGCAGTGGTATTTCCAACAGAATCTAAAATATCAGTTCTGCTACGGACTTCTTTTGGCAATTCACTCATTTCGGCAATTCCTCCGGCATTATCAGAGATTGGTCCAAAAGCATCAATGGCCAACTGCATCGCTGTTGTAGCCATCATAGCAGATGCTGCTAAAGCCACACCGTAGAATCCTGCCAAAGCATAAGAAGACCAAATTGCTGCAGCAAACAAAAGAACTGTTGGAAAAGTAGAAATCATCCCTGTTGCCAAGCCGGCAATTACATTGGTTCCCGCTCCGGTTGCCGATTTTTGAACAATTGCCATTACCGGTTTTGTACCTAATCCTGTGTAATATTCCGTTACCGAAGAAATGGCTCCTCCTACACACAACCCAATAATAGTAGCATAAAACACCCGCATAGAAGAAATATCTTTTATCCCCTCACCATAAAATTCCATTTTCATAGTTTCAGGTAACATATACTGAACCAAAAAATAACAAGCAACCAACGTCAGTCCTATAGAAACCCAGTTTCCAATATTCAGCGCTTTTTGAACCTGAGCTTCTTTTGCAGTATCGCTATTGATTTTAACTAAAGTAGTTCCAATAATGGAAAACAAAATTCCGAATCCTGCAATTGTCATTGGCAGCAAAATAGGGCCAATCCCACCGAAGTCATCTTGAATATTTCCTCCCATATCTTTGACAACATAGTTTCCCAAAACCATTGCCGCCAGAACAGTTGCTACATAAGAACCAAACAAATCGGCTCCCATACCGGCAACATCACCTACGTTATCACCTACATTATCAGCAATTGTAGCTGGATTACGAGGATCGTCTTCCGGAATTCCGGCTTCTACTTTCCCTACCAAATCGGCTCCAACATCGGCTGCTTTTGTGTAAATACCTCCTCCCACACGGGCAAACAAGGCAATTGATTCGGCTCCCAAAGAAAAACCGGCAAGAGTTTCAAGAACAACAGTCATGTCTTCGGTAGAAGTCCAATGTCCGTTCATAAAAATTTGGAAAAAAACAATAAAGAAACCTGTCAAACCTAAAACTGCCAAACCGGCAACTCCAAGTCCCATAACCGTACCTCCGCCAAAAGAAACTTTCAATGCCTGAGGCAAACTGGTACGAGCCGCCTGAGTAGTTCTCACATTTGTTTTTGTTGCGATTCGCATTCCCATATTTCCTGCTAAAGCAGAGAAGAAAGCACCAAAAATAAAGGCGACAACAATTAATATATTGGTTTTTACACCCGGCAAGAAAGTAATTCCGGCTAGCACAGCACTGGCAAGAATTACGAAAATAGCCAATAAACGGTATTCTGCTTTAAGAAAGGCTAAAGCTCCTTCATAAATATGGTCTGAGATTTCTTTCATTTTACCATCTCCGGCATCTTGTTTTAAAACCCAGACTCTTTTTACCCACATAAAGAGTAATCCTAAAATTGCCATAATTATTGGCAAATAAATCATTAGTGTATTCATAATTCAGTATGTTATATTTTTGTTAAAAATCAAAAATAAATTTAAATAAAAAAAGCAACACTCTTTACAGAATGTTGCTTTTTTATCAACTTTAAAAACTGAATTATTTTATACTAAACAATCCTTTCGGTTTATTTTCAAGTGCATTGAAACGCTCAACACATTCTTTCAAAATTCTTTTTGCTTCGTTTACATCTCCCCAACCTTCAACATCTACTTTTTTATGCTCTAAATCTTTATATACCTGGAAAAAGTGTTCGATTTCTTTAACAAGGTGTGGATTCATATCTGACAAATCTTCCAGTTTATTCCAGATTGGATCAGAAACTGGCACACAGATAATTTTTTCGTCTTGTCCTTTGTCGTCTGCCATGTGGAAAACTCCGATTGGCTTCACTTCCATCACACATCCCGGAAAAGTAGGTTCGTTTACCAATACCAATACATCCAATGGATCTCCGTCTAATGCCAATGTTTCAGGAATAAATCCATAATCAGCAGGGTACATCATTGATGAGAACAACATTCTGTCGAAACGCATTCTTTTTATTTCAAAATCGTACTCGTATTTATTTCTACTCCCTCTTGGTATTTCGATTAAAACATCGAAAGTCGTTACTTTGTCTGCAGTCATTTTATTTTATATTTCTATTTTCTATAATTGTGGGTGCAAAAGTATGTAAAATCTACATTCTTTTATAAAATTATTCTATTTGATTTCCTGTTTTAAAAACAAAAGCTATTTCTTCGTTTTTAAAATTTCATTGGCTGTCCCTATCCACGATTCGGGACCTCCGGCTACATAACCGGTGCTTCCTATTTGCTGAAACTCAATTTTTTCTTTTACTACAACAGACTTCACAAACCAAACCGTTGGATACCCCTGAACAGCAAACATTTGTTGCAATTGGTTATTTTGATTGGTAATTTCGGGACTCAATTGTTTTCTTCTTGGATAATCAAGTTCTACCAAAACTACATTTTGCTTCGCCCATTTTGCAAATTCGGGTGTTACAAAAACCTCTTTTTGCAAACGTATGCACCAACCACACCAATCGCTACCGGTAAAAAACAACATTAATGGTTTCTTTTCTTTTGCAGCAACCTCTGTCGCTTTTTTTACATTATCATACCAAGTAAGTTCTTGTGCCTGAATACTCAAAGAACCAAAAACAAGCATTAAACTAAATATTATTTTTTTCATTTTTATAGTTTTTAATATTTCAAGGATAAATATCCTAAATTTATTTTACTTCCTGCATCAATTTTTTTACCAAAGGCGAAATCAGTATCAAAATAATTCCGGCAATTGCAGAATAAATTGCCAACTGATAATATCCGTCTGTATATGACATCAGTCTTTCTGTTAAAGAAGCACTTTCATTTGGACTCGACATTCCGGCTCCAAGTAAACCTGCAACATATTGACCATAAGCACTGGCCAAAAACCACATTCCCATCATCATACCAACCAATCTTTTGGGAGACAATTTGGTTATAATTGACAAACCGATTGGCGACAAACAAAGTTCTCCAAAAGTTACTATCAGATAGGCGATAGTAAAAATATTAAGCGATGATTTACCCTGAGCATCGACAAAGAAACGTGTGGAATAAAACACAAAAAAGGAAGCCGCCAGAAATATGAATCCTAAACCAAATTTTACTACAGTATTTGGTTCTAGTTTTTTCTTTGACATCCAAACCCAAAGCAACCCAATAATTGGAGAAAAAATAATCACAAACAATGAATTGGACGTATTATTAACAATATTAGGATCTATGCTGAAAAACAATAAATCATGGCGCAGATTATCTTTTGCAAACAAAGCCAAAGAACCTCCGCTTTGTTCAAAAATTCCCCAGAAAATCACCGAAAATACAATAAAGATAAATGCTGCGATCAGCTTTTTTCTATCGGCAACATCTGTAGTTAATTTTAATTCATAAAGAAAAAACAACAAAGCTGCCGGACCTATGGTGTACATGAAATAATCAGTATAATCAGTGTTGCGAATCATCATAAACACCAAAGGAATGCATATCATTGCTCCAAGATAAACCAAAGCTTCTCTTGTTTTTCTCTTAGGAGATTCCAGATTAATCAAAGGAGAATTTCCGATTGGTCCTAAATATTTTTTAGTTGCTAAAAATGTAATTACCCCAATTACCATCACGATTCCCGCAGCCAAAAATGCCAAATTCCATGAATACAATTTCCCTAAATAAACACACAGGAAACCTCCCAACAAAGCACCAATATTGATTCCTGAATAAAACAATCCGAAACCGGCATCCCTGCGACTGTCGCCTTCTTTATATAAATCTCCAACCATAGAAGAAATATTTGGTTTGAAAAAACCAGTCCCGATAATCGTCAGAGTAATCCCTATATAGAAAAAGTCAGAAGGGGAAGACGCAATAACAAAATTCCCGATAATCATCAGCAAACCTCCAAAAAGGAGTGATTTTTTAAAACCTAAAATCTTATCGGCAAAAATTCCGCCTATAAAAGTAAATGCATAAACAAATGCCTGAATAGCTCCGTATTTCAGGTTCGATTCTTTATCGGTCAATCCCAATTGATCCACCATGAAAATGGCCAAAACACCACGCATTCCGTAGAAACAGAAACGTTCCCACATTTCCACCAAAAACAAATACCACAGTTGTTTTGGGTATTTTCCTTCAAAATTTTGAATTTCTTCTATTGTTGTCATAATTAATTGATTCCTTTTTCGTGCATTACTTTATTCAGTTGTTTTAATAGCGCAAACATCAGCAAAGTGGCAAACATCAATAATCCGAAATTCACCCAAAAGAAATCGGTTTTATCATCATATTGATCCCACATACTGGCAAGCACTCCACTTAATTTATTTCCGATGGAAGTCGATAAAAACCAACCTCCCATCATCAGTGATGTAATATTTGTAGGACTGAGTTTAGAAACTACCGACAATCCCATCGGACTCAAAAATAATTCTCCAATAGTTATTACTCCATAATTGGCAACAAGCCACCAAACGCTCACTTTTTCTGTACCATTTGCTCCCATTTTCACAGCTGCGATCATTACTAATACTGACAAGGCAGAAATCAATAATCCGAATCCAATTTTAGTAGGTGTCGATGGTTCTTTCTTTCTGTTTCTCAGAAAAGTAAAAAACGCTACAACCAAAGGAGTAAGCATGATTACCCATCCCGGATTTATGGACTGACTCAAATTGGTTGCCCAAATTGAAATTTTGGCTCCTTCTTCGGGTAATTTTTCTTTGGCAACATTTCTGAAATATACCGGGTAATTTACCTCTTTCTGAACAACTCCGTTTACTTTTTGCAAGCGGAAACTTTGATCGTATAATTCGGTTGAATCTTTTTTATATTCAATTTCCTTTGCCAACTTCAATTTGTCAAAAACAACCTTAGTAGTACCTGTAATTTCTCTGTCAGTATATCTGTCGGCCCAAGTTGTAAGTGCCGAACCGTTGAGTTTGAAAACCGCCCAAAACAAAATCACAACTGCAAAAATGGCAAGCAGTGCTCCAATTGGTCTTTTGTCTTCTGATTTTGCTTTAAAGTATAAACTTCCATAAAAGAAAATAACGGGAATGCAGGCAAATATAAAAGCATCGGTACTGTCGGAACCAAAAACATAGCTATTCGGGTTTGCATCCGAAGCAACTCCTTTCAACAGCCATCCAATTACTCCAAAAACCGCAGAAGGCACCAATATAAACATTACAATTTTCCAGAAAGGCATATCGCCATCCTGAACTCCTTTTTTGGCATCATGACCTGCATAATGTTTGGTTCCCAAAAGAAAAACAATTACTCCAATAAACATCCCGACACCGGCAGCCATAAAAGCATACTGCCAGCCTAACAGAATTTGCAATGCCGCACCAAAAAAGTTACAGATAAAAGCGCCAACATTTATTCCCATATAGAAAATATTGTATCCTTCGTCTTTCTTGTGTTTGAATTTTTCTTCCGAATAAAAATTACCCAGCAACGTAGAAATATTAGGTTTAAAAAAACCATTTCCAACAATAACTAAAGTCATTGCAATATAAAGCACCGTGATGTTATGAATTCCCATCATAAAATAACCGGCTCCCATCATTAATCCTCCAATGACAATCGACTTTTTATATCCCCAATATCTGTCGGCAACCAATCCTCCAATAAACGGTGTTAAAAAAACCAAAGCGATGAAAGTCCCGTATAAATCGGCAGCTTCTTTCTCGGTCATGGCAAAACCGGCTTCCACATCTTTTAAATAAAGCGTAAAAATTCCGATCATTAAATAGTAACCAAAACGTTCCCACATTTCAGATAAAAACAAATAAGGCAATGCCTTTGGGTGTGATTTCCACATATTATAACCTTTTATTAATAAACAAACCCGCACCAAAAATGATGCGGGTTCGAAAGATACAATTATTTTTAAAAATTAAGCTATCACAAAAACATTCAAACAGTTTACATACTTACTTTGATTGTTTCTGTTATTTCCTAAGATGATTTTATCTCAAACCGTGCATCATAGACAAAATCTTTTTGTTTAAAGCAATCAATAACAATCCACAGCAGATTACAAAGATTGAAATATATAAAAATATAGTTCCTGCTCCCAATTTCTCCACTACCGATGCCAATTCTCCACCCAATTTATTAGCAATAGCTGAAGAAAGCAACCAAACAGCCATTAACAAAGAAGCCAATTTAGGCGGAGACAGTTTTGTTACTACAGACAATCCCACAGGAGAAATACACAATTCACCTATTGTATGCAATAAATAAGTCATTACCAACCACATAATATTTGCCTTTATAGCAGTATCTGCAACGTCTCCTCCTCTTTCGGCAACTGCTCCTAACATGAAGAAGAAACCGATTCCAAGGATAATCATTCCTAATCCCATTTTAACTGGGGTTGTCAATTTTTTACCTAATGGTGAACTCCAAAAAATAGCAAACAATGGTGCTAATATAATAATGAATAAAGGATTTACAGACTGAAAGAAAGAGGTAGGAATTTCCCATCCAAAAATAGTTCTGTCGATATAATTATCAGTATAAAGTGAGAGTGACGAACCTGCTTGTTCAAAACCAGCCCAGAAGAAAATCGCAAATAAAAACAAGATAAAGATAACACTTACACGATCTCTAGATTGTTTTGGCGTGATTTCATTTACAGGAGTAGCTTTTTCAACATGTTCAGGCTTCACGCCGTGGTCTGTGACAGTTTCTTCTTCTACATCTAAAATTGAACTATCAACTGGTCTTTTACCCAAATCACCCAAATATTTTTGAGCAAAAGTGTTAAATAATATTTGTCCAAGCAACATTCCTATACCAGCTGCCAAGAAACCATAACGGTATCCGTAAGAAACAATTTCTCCGTTTTCACCCTTTGTAGCAAAAATATTATCCGTTAAAAGGCCAATAACAAGTGGAGCTATTAAAGCACCAAGATTGATTCCCATATAGAAAATAGTAAAAGCCGAGTCTTTTCTTCCATCTCCATCCTTATATAATCCTCCAACTAAAGTTGAAATATTCGGTTTAAAGAATCCGTTTCCAATTATCAGTAAAAATAATCCGGTATATAAACCAAAAGACGCATCCATCCCAAGAAATGATTGATTAGTAGCATCAATCGAAAAAAGTGCAAATTGTCCCAACATCATCAAAATTCCTCCGATAGTAATTGCGTTTCTTTTTCCAATGTACTTATCTGCCAACCATCCTCCAATTAGGGGTGTAGCATATACCAATCCTGTAAAGTTTCCGTATAGTAGAGTCGCAGTAGCTGGATCCATTGCCAAGCCTCCTTCTATAAATTTTTTAGTTAGGAAAAGAATTAAAATAGCCCGCATACCATAGTATGAAAAACGCTCCCACATTTCGGTAAAAAACAACAAGTACAATCCTCCTGGATGCCCCTGTTTAACTTGAATTTCAGACATTTTTATTGATTTTGGTTAATATTAATTAGCTA
>CAZWAF010000021.1:0-44442 GCA_964631795.1 uncultured Flavobacterium sp.
AACCTGTTTCGGTTTTTCCGTCCAATAAATGGATTACGTAAAAATAAGTCCCGTCGGGCAAATCAGACCCACTGTTAGACTGGCCGTGCCACTCGTTCTTGTAGTTCTCTTTGCTGTAAACTTTGGTGCCATAACGATTGTAAATTTCAACCAACTTATTTTTAGTTCCTGACAAATCAAAGTTAGCATTTTTAGTACCACTATTTGGAGAAATACCTTTTTGAGTTCCACAATTTACGATTTCTAATTTACATGGTACGATATGTACACAATCATCAATTCCTTCAGTTGCATTCGGATCACTTTCAACACGAGCATATACTGTTGTTAATTGATCACTCACAACATAAGCCGTTGTATTAACAATTTCATTTGTCTTTGCATCTGCATCTTCCGTTGTTGGGTAATATTCTACTAAATGAGAATTTACCATATAAGGTTCCAAAAGAATAGTCGTGTTTTTTGTTAAATCGAAACCGTTAGACGATTCAGAACTACATAATTCTAAAGTAGCAGGAGTTCCAGGCGATGGATAATACTCAATTCTTATATTATAAACTTCATGACAAGTAGAACCTTTATAAGTTGCTTCAAGAGAATAATCTCCTGTATCAGTAACTGTGTACGATCTCTCTGTTGCTCCTGAAATCACTTCTCCGTTCTTTTTCCAAACAAAATTGAAATCATTTGGACTTAGTTTTGAATCAACAACATAAGTATCTCCTGCACAAAGTGCATCACCATTCGCAATTAAAAGGTCTGGTCCTAAATCTACTTTTCCGGTATCAAAACTTCCTCCTTCAAGGAATACCATTGAGTCATACTGGTTATCACCACGATCTGCAATAACCATTTTAATATGATATTTAACCCCTGCAAAAACTGTTGCTTTAGCAGTTAATTTTTTAGTAATTCCATTTACGTTTAATGGCGCTCCCAAAGGATTTTTATCTAAATATCCATCTACAGCATTTCCATAATAGAAATGATCAAAATACTCCACATTTGCTGATTCACAGCTTCCATTATATTTCTTATCTCTGATAGTTACTACAGAAACAGGAATTTGAGAATCTGGCAATACTGCTAAGTTTTCGGTTACTCCAGAAAGAGTATTTGTCAGCAAAAACGCAAAAGCATCTGGATAAGTACATTGCCACGTTCCATATTCATCTGAACCAAATAAGAAGTTGAAACTCAAATTAGCAGATAAAGGAACAAAATCAAATTCTAAAACTGTAGCATTCACAGATTTCATTGGTTGCCCCGTAGCCTTTTTTATAATAGCCTCCAGATCGGCATCTCCAGTCCAGTTAAGTGTTCCCTGACTTAGTGTACTTGTATTAGGACCAGAAATAGATCTTACAGATCCCGTTGTCATAACAACACCGTCTTTAAAAGGAAATCCGGAATTGTTTTCTGTAAAATAACCTAAACTTGGTCTATTAGCAGGATCGAATTGTTCTCCTGACCTGTAGGTAACATTAGTAACATTCGCACAAGATGAACCTAACAATACATCTTCAACCAATTGTGTCGCTGTATATTTTGAATCATCTCCTAAAACCGGAGTATGAATAGTTGTAATACAAATATCAAAATCAGCACTTTGTTTGATTGGTTCATTAGACCAAACCCTTACATAATAAGTTTGTCCCGGCACAAAACTTTTGGAAGATTCAACAAGTGTATTCATTTTGCTGCATATCACATTTGTCATACTACCACAAGCTCCACTATAGACAGCAAAATTTAAGTTTTTAGTGGTTCCTACAATATTTGAAAGCGAAATATATTGCTCATTGGTTTTGGCAACAAATGTAAACCATACATCATCATCGGCAGTTCCTACACATGAATTTGCTTCCGCAGACGCAGTAGCTCTTGTTAATGAAACATTTGTTTTTACCTCGCACTCTGCATTTTCATTTACCGGAAGCACCATTGCTGTTGCACAATCATCATTGGTAATTGCCGGAGGAGTGGTTATACATAAATCAAAAGTAGTTCCTTCGAAATTTTTGAGTGTAGCCTTTGTAAACACTCTAATTTTATAAGTAGTTCCCGGAATCAAACCATGAACAATACTGGTATCATTATCACTACAAAACAATTCTGTAAAACCGGAACAACTATTGCCTGAATCGGCATAAACAGTATGAACCATATCTGTAGATGCTCCCTTAACATTGTCTATAGTAATAATATGCATATCAGAAGTAGCAACAAAACTAAACCAAACATCGTCACCCGGATTTCCAGTACATACCAAAGGCATTGAACCCGCAGCAGAAGCAGAAGCTCCTGTAGTTACCCCGGAGGCTTTATTTTCAGCCAAACAAGTTGTAGTGTTGTTTACCGTTACAGGTTTAGCTCCACTGCAATTATCATTCTCTGGTCTTGTAGAAAATTTCCCTGTGTTAGAACCTGTTGTTGGCTTAACAATTGTCCAATTACTCTTATCTGTATCTGAACAAAGAGCTCTTACATAATACTCATAAAAAGTTGAAGCGCTTAAACCTGTAATGGTTACAGGATTTGTGTCAGCAATATAGTAAGGTGCTGTACCGTCTCCTACGGGTGCTGTATTATCAGGTAAAGGCATATCTACTGTTTTAACATATACTTCCCACTTAGCAGCTCCACTATTTTCTTTCCATCCTAAAGTAACTTCATGTGAAGTGATATTTGCAACAGTCAATAAAGTTGGTTTCAAACAACTTGGAGGAGAACAATTAACTATTCCGCTATTTAATTCAACCGGGACTGTAGCACCTAATAAATCACCCGGAACAATTATCTTTAAAATATCATTATTAATATCCCTTATCTCAAGTCCTATTTCTTCAGGATGACCTCCCGGAATAGTTAAGGTAACCTTATACGGTAAATTTGTACAAAGATCCACCAATTGAGTGGTTGGTCCTCCTCCTGATATTGTACTACCAATAGTGCTAATCAAAATTCCATTTTGAGTTATTTCAACTCTTCCGTTTTCCCATCCATTACCGCCTTTATCAGTCATAATAAACTGATATTTACATTGGTCTGATATATTACAGGTTCTTGTATTGAATTTATACGGACCTGCCCAAGCTCCAATATCGTTACCCGGACAAATAGTTCTTATGTAATAGTAATAAATTGTAGCAGGCTCTAATCCTGTTACTGTATATGTGGTAGTAGCCTGACTAACTCCTTGTATAAACAATGGTCCGGCTGGTGGATTATCAGTAGGAGTCTCCGGTTTTACAATACTTTTTATCAGGTAAATATCCCAATTATTATCAGCAGGTGTCCCTTTTTGCCAGTTTAATGTGGCCTGTGTCAACGAGATACCAGTCACATTCAATGCTGTAGGTTTAGGACAACTAATTGCTGTAGCAAAAGTAGATTTTGAAGACCAGGGAGCCTGAGGACTTGAACAATGAACTCTAACATAAAAATCGTAAGGAGTATCCGATTTCAAGTCGGTTACCTCCCATGATTGAGGATTATTCGGAAGTATATTTTTAGTCGGAACTGTAGCGTCATTTGGAGCAGCTGTTCCTGCAGGAACCAAATAAATATCCCAACCAAAAGCTTCTGTACTTGGAGAACTCCAGTTTAGAGTAGCACGATCTGTATATATCCCGGTTGCTGTTAAACCGGTAACTCTTGCCTGACAAACAGGAACCTGACAATTTGCGGTAATTAAACCTCCCGGTAATACCTCACCCGGTACACCAACACCCGCCGGTTTTACATAAATAGTTTGCGAGAAACTATTTATCATTGTCAATACACAAGTATTTGGATTATTCCCTCCGTAATTCCAAAAAATTTCAATCGGCTTTGCATCACATACTTTAACCGATTTATTTACAGGACCGGCACCACCGGTAAATTCATTACCTCCAATTGTCAACAAAACAATTCCTTCTTGTCTAATTTGCATAGTAGCCCCTTGCCAACCTATTTGATTAGCAGAAGTCATCGAAAAAGTATATAGACATTTTTGTGACTCCTCACAAATTTCTGTATTAAAGAAATAAGGTCCGGCCCAAGCGCTATAATCAGTACCCGAAGTACATTTTGCTCTTACATAATATTGGTATCTGACACCTGCTTGTAAACCTGTTTTGTTAAATGTAGTAGAATTTACAACATTATCTATATAAGCTTCTGAACCTGACGGAATAGATGCTCCCAATTCCTGTACAGCTACCTGAAAATCTGCTGAACCCGAATTATTAGTCCAGGAAAGCGTTGCCGTTTGAGTACCAATAGCTGTTGCTGTTAAAGCAGTTGGCATATCACAAACCTCTTTTTGAATTACCAGATTATATCCTATTGTCGGATTTAACGTACTGGATGAAACTACTATAGTATAAGTCTTTCCTGCTTCAACGTTTAATTTAAAAAATCGAACATTCGAGCTATTATCCGCAAAACCAGCAACACAGACTGTTCCTGAAAAATTAGGAGCCGGAGTCACAGGACAATTCTCATACACAAATACCCCTGAATTTGGTTCATTTGGAGTCATTTTTACGCTAATCATCCCACTTTGCGTTGGGGTAAATTTGTAAAAAGCATCATTCCCCGCTAAATAATCAACTGTTGGAGGTATAGCTCCACAACTCGATCCATTTAAACCTCTAACACTATCTGTAAAATTACCTGTATTTAAAACCGATTGGTATGGCAATGTATTTACTGTAAATGGTTCTGTACAAAAAGCTCCAATTGATTCAGTCTTAAACGGATAAGGCCCAGCCCATTCGCTCGGCGAATATTGACAAGTAACTTTTACATAAAACTCATATTCTGTATTTTGTTCCAAACCACTAACATCAAAAGGATTTGAAACATTTGGATGAGTAGGAACTCCTGTAGGTAGGATTCCTTTTTTTACAATTTCTACATCTCTGGTTAAAGCCGTTACATCAACCCATTTCAGAGTTGCTTTTGTAGCATATACATTAATCGCCTCACCATCAGAAGGAGTAACACACTGAGGCACTACACTGAAATCATCAAACAACATATCATCACCAAAACCAGTACTCGTTGTCATCGTAAAAACTCTTTCAAAAGCAATAAACACCTGTTGTCCTCCGTAGGCAGTCAGATCAACTTTATGTTGCTGACAAACAGAATTTACTGCATTCAATTCATTTTCATTCCATTCTTTTATTAGGTTATAAGATGTAAGAATTGTTTTATCGGTATTAGTAGAAATCAACAATCTGTATCTCGTATTTTGATTTCCGGGTGTTGATTGTTTAGTAACAAATCGAACTTCTCCATTTACCGGAACAGTTATTTGGGGAGTTACCAAATAATCTTCTTCTGTATTACCAACTCCAATATTATTTCTCTGTAAAAAAGCGGCATTATTTCCCACACAAACAGGAAGACTCGGAGTGCTTGCGGTGGCTTTCCATACATAATTGGGACCTGCCCCAACGCCATTATTATACTGATCCCAACCGACTGGCAAAGCTGTAGAAGAACCTTCAAATCCTTCAAAAAACTGAGCAAACCCAGCAAAAGAGAAAAGTAACGTTAATAGTAAAATGATTTTTTTCATGTAAAAATGAAATTAAATAGTTTGGTTTTTCTTGCGAATTAATAAAAAATTACTCCAAAGCTACCATAAATAAAAAATAACACCCACTTATGTGTGTTATTTAACAAAATAATTTTTAAACCATATTAATATAACAACAGAAAGATTTAAGAAATAAATACCGTTTAAAAAATCAAGCCAATACTAAACTTAAATATAATAGTTAAATTGAAAATATAAAATAACCTATTTTTGCATAACGAACTTTAACTACATCAAAATGAAAATAAACTTTAGCAAAAAACTACTTTTAGTTATACCTGTAATAATCGGATATACAGAAAGTCAGGCTCAGATTGTAACCGGTAAAAAAGAACCGGGCATCAACTTAAACTACATGGACAAAACCGTTAGACCTAACGACAATTTCTATGAATTTGTAAACGGAACATGGATTAAGGAAACCGAAATACCTGGCGATAAAACCGTTTGGGGAAGTTTTCACCAATTACGTCAAAATACAGACAGAGATGCATTGGCTATCTTAAAAGAAGCAGCCAACAATCCGAAATTTAATTCTAAAACAGATCAGGGCAAAGCCATCAATTTGTATTTATCTGTTATGGACACCATAACCAGAGACAAAGCCGGCATTAATCCATTAAAACCTTATTTGAAGAAAATTGATAATATAAAAAACGGTAAAGACCTGCAATCACTCATAACCGAAATGCAACCTCTTGGAGGTTTAGGTTTCTTTGGTGTGTACATCACTCCCGATGAAAAAGACAGTAATCGCAACGTTGTAGAAGTTTATGCAGGAGATGTTGGTTTGCCGGATCGCGATTATTATGTTTCTGAAGACAAAGATTCACAAGAGAAAAAAGCCCAATATTTAAATCACCTAACCAGAATGTTCGAATTTTTGGGTGACGAACCAAGACAAGCAGCTCTGAACGCTAACATGGTTTTGAAATTGGAAACCGAAATGGCAAAATCTCACTTTACCCGTGTAGAAAGACGTGACAGTAGAAATTCTTACAATCCAATGACGTTGGCAGAATTGCAAAAACTGACTCCAAGCATCGACTGGAAAAAATATTTAAAAGGAATTGGTCTTGGAAAAGTGGAACAAGTCAATGTTTCTCAACCAAAATACATGGCCACATTGGAAAACATCATTAAATCAAACGATGTTAACACCTGGAAAGCTTACATGAAATGGACTTTACTAAACAATTCGGCTTCTTATCTATCTACCGATATTGAAAAAGCAAATTGGGAATTTTACGAAAAAACGCTTACAGGAGCAATAAAACAAAGACCTCGTGACGAAAAAGCACTACAAGTTGTAAACAGAAGCATAGGCGAAGCGTTGGGAAAATTATATGTTGAGAAAAAATTCCCGGCAGAAGCAAAAGCAAAAGCCGAAAAAATGATTAAAAATGTGTTTTTAGCTTTCGAAAACAGAATCAGCAACCTGACTTGGATGTCTTCGGAAACCAAAGCAAGTGCCATTAATAAGCTACACAAAGTAAACATTAAAATTGGCTATCCTGACAAATGGAAAGATTACTCTGCTTTGACAATCAAAAACACTAACGAAGGCGGAACCTATTTTGAAAACATAATGAATCTGCACCGTTGGGGCTTCAAAGAAAATATAGACGAACTTAAAAAACCGGTTGACAAAAATAAATGGGGAATGTCTCCTCAAACTGTAAATGCGTATTACAACCCGTCATTCAACGAAATTGTATTTCCGGCAGCCATTCTTCAACCTCCTTTCTATAATTATCAGGCTGACGAAGCAATAAATTATGGTGGAATTGGAGCTGTAATTGGACATGAAATTTCCCACGGATTTGATGACTCTGGTGCACGTTACAATGCTGACGGAAATTTGGTTGACTGGTGGACAGCTGAAGACTTGAAAAAATTCACAGCTCTTACAAATGATTTGGCCACTCAATACAGCGCATTGGAAGTTCTTCCCGGGATTTATGTTGACGGTAACTTTACTTTGGGAGAAAACATTGGTGATTTAGGTGGAGTAAACGCTGCTTATGATGGTTTACAACTTTATCTTAAATCCAATCCAAATCCGGGATTAATAGACGGTTACACTCCGGAACAACGTTTCTTTATTTCCTGGGCAACCATCTGGAGAAACAAAGCAAGAGAAGAATTCCTGAAAAATCAGGTAAAAACAGATCCACACTCTCCGGCAAAATTCCGTGGTTATGTGCCTTTGCAAAATGTAGATGCATTTTATGATGCATTTCAAATAAAACCGGGAGACGGAATGTATATTGCTCCCGAAAAAAGAGTTAAAATCTGGTAAGAAACACTCAATAAATACAGAAAAGGGTTGTCGATTGGCAACCCTTTTTCATTACAATAAAAAATCAAATCTTTTCTACAAAAGGAAATTCAGGATTTAAAATTTCTTTTAAAAGCAATACCAATTGTTCTAAATAATTCGACTGAATAGTTTCATCAATTATAGAATTAACCTCTTTATCTTCTTTGAAATTAAAAGGCAAAAAGCCCGATTTCAGATTCTTGAAAGAAATAATTCCGGCTTCTATTTGCTTACCTTCTGCTGAAAGTTCATACATAAAAGCATAAGCCAAAATCTGAATAACCTTATCGTTTTTAATATCTTCAGTAAGTCCGTTCCATGATTTCAGAGTAACATTTGTCTTTTCGACTTTTCCGGTCTTATAATCAACAATTCTAATAATTCCGTTGCGTTCTTCAATTCTGTCAACGTTTCCTTTTATCAAAACCGGAAATGGTAAATCGGGATGAATTAACTCTCTTTCAAAAGTTTTTTCCAAAGCCAAAATCTTTATTGCATCTCCATTTTTGACCGAATTCAATTCCATTTTCAGGAAATTGGAAACATTTCTTTTGGCAACTTCAAAAGCCAAAAGATTCCTGCCTTTCTTGATTTCGCCTTCTTTGTAAACAATCTTGAACTGAGTTAAAACCTCATCATCAATTTGACTGAAACAATTTTCAATGTCTTTTTCTGAAATAAACTTTCCTACAAAAGGTTCATACAAAACACGTAAAGTCTCGTGAATAATGGTTCCCAAAGTATTCAAAGCGATATTCTCTTCCACTTCTTCCACTTCACGAATGCGAAGAATTTTCTGAAAATAAAACTGAATCGGATTTCGGATATAAGTCGTCAAAGCAGAAGGTGAAAAACCGGCCTGAGCAATTTCTTTCAGGCGCAACATCACACTTTCTGACTTTTCAATTACCATCGGCTCATAAGCCGTCTCAGGAACAATAGCATTATAAATATCCTGAGTTAAATTATGTTTGGGCTGGCGTTCTACTTCCAATTGGGTAATAAACCGGCTTCGCTCGCCTGCATCCAATCCGTCACTTTGAGTGTTATAAAGCAAGTAGATATTCTTCGCTCTTTGCAACAGATGATAAAAGTGATAAGTATAAATAGCATCTTTCTCTTTGTAAGTAGGCAAACCCAATTCTCGTTTTACATCATAAGGAATGAATGAATTTTGGGATTTCCCTGCCGGAAATTTTCCTTCATTTGCCGATGTTACAATTACTGTTTCAAAATCGAGCACCCTACTTTCCAAAACACCCATAATCTGCAAACCTTTGAGTGGCTCTCCTTCAAAAGAAACCTCAGCTAAATCAATTATCTGTTTATAAATGGCATAAAGTGTTGCTATTTTATCAACATGATTATAACGTGTGAAATAATTTTTAAGTTTATTTATTACCTTGAAAACAGCAAACACAAAGGCTTTGGCAATTTTCTCTTCTTCATTGTCATTACTTAGATTTCCTTTTATTATTTGCAACAATTCAAGAATGGAATCCAAAACTGCGATAGAACCATTTTCCCATTTTTGAAATAAAATTGAAAACAATTCACTTTTTGAATCATTCAATTCTAACAGTCTCTTGTGAGTGATAAAAGTGTAATTATTCCTTTTAATAATATTGACCAATTCTTTAGTATTCGCAAACGATTCGACCAAAGGATGTGTCAGAATATTTAAAACATCTTTGTAATAAAAAACATAACTATCGCCACTTCTTGAAAGTGCGTTCAGATGCATTTTGAACAATTTACCAATTAGAATCTGAATAGGATTATTCTTGCCCGAATATCCCATGGTAATATTGAGATGTTCTACCGAAGCCGGAAGGGAATACAAAACAGGCATCAGGAGATTTTCTTCACCCAAAACAATAGCTACTTTGTCTAAAGTTGCATTTGAATTCTTATTGATTTCTTTCTCGACAATATTGCCAACAATCTTCGCCTGACCGATAGTTTTTGGAGTTCCAATGACTTGAATATTTTTCTCCGAAGAGAAATCATCGACAATCCATTCAAAAGGATGCGATTTGTAATATTTCCAATTTTCTTTGAATCTTCTTACAAACAATCCGGCATCGTGATAAGAATCGTTCATAAAAACTTTATCAATATCCCAATAAATCCGAGCCATATCGCAAGCCAAAAGATGCTGAACTATTTTTTCTTCGGCTGTATTCAATGCATTAAATCCGGCAAAAATGTATTGTTTTGACTTTACCGATTCTGTGAAATGATTCAGATTTCCAACCGCTTCCCGGTAAATCAAACCCTGATAACCTACACCTTTATTAAGCAAATGATTATAAAGCGATTCATAATAATTAGGCAACAATTTCCAGAAATCGATATAATTTTCGAGCAAAGGAGTTTTATCTTCCACTTCAATTCCCCAACGTTTTATATCTTCAATATCTTTCAGATAAGTCAATACATGTTTTGGATCCAGAAGATAACGATCTATTTCGTTGAAATCCTGCAAAAGCGTTTTAGCCCAATTGGCGAACAATTCAAAATCCTGACGAGCCGATTCATGAGTAATAGAAAGATAAACTTCGTAGAATTCAAAAAGCAATTCTATAGAATCTATAGAACGTATCTTGGCTATATCTTGTACAAATTCTTCGATACTTACAATTTCGGGAGCAAAAACGGTATTAGGAACCTGTTTTTTTAAAGCTTCAATCAGAAAAACCTTGGCTCTTTTGTTTGGCAAAACCACAATAGTGTCAGTAAGTTTATCTAAATGGTTTTCTATTAAAACACCTGCTATTTTGTCTAAAAAAGTCTTATTTATCATTTGCTAAAAATAAAAAAACGCCCCGAAATTTCGAGGCGTTTAGTATAGTTTTATTAAAAGTAATTAGTTAATTAATTTAACTTCTACTCTTCTGTTATTTGCTCTACCTTTTTCAGTTTTGTTAGAATCAATTGGTTTTTGATCTCCAAAACCTTGAGAAGACAATCTATCTGATTCAATTCCGGCATTTTCTAAGTATTTTTCAACAGCTGCCGCTCTATCTTTAGATAATTTCAGGTTTTTAGCTTTATCACCTACGTTATCAGAATGTCCTTCAATGCTGAATTTAGCAGTAGGATACTCTTTTAATACAGTAGCCATATTATCTAAAACATCAGTAGTTCCTGATTGGAAAGTAGCTTTTCCTGTGTTAAACAAAATAGTTTTAGCAAATGCGTTCAATTGTTTAACTACTTCTTGTGTCACTTCCGGACAACCTCCGTTTGCAACAGTACCTGCTACAGTAGGGCATTTATCGTCTTTATCTAACACTCCGTCTTTATCTGTATCTTCCCAAGGACATCCTTTGTTTTCTTTAGGACCAGCTTCATTTGGACAAGCATCGTCTTTGTCTGCTATACCATCTTTATCTGTATCAGGACAACCTTGCAACTCAACAGAACCTGCTAATTCAGGACAAGCATCTTGAGAATCGATAACTCCGTCACCATCTGTATCAGGACAACCTTTATTTGCAGCTGTACCAGCTTCATCCGGACAATTATCGTCTTTATCCGGAATACCGTCTTTATCTGTATCAGGACATCCATTGAATTGTTTTAAACCTGGAATATCCGGACAAGCATCTTCTCTGTCATATACTCCGTCATTATCAGTATCTTTTCCTCCAAATTTGAAGATCAAAGACGCTGTATGTTGCCAGTATCCAGGATGCAAAGGAGCCGAACTATAAGTTGCTGTTTCGTTATTATAAGTGTACTGGTCTCTGCTGTCTCCTAAAGAATAGTTATAACCTGTATTTAAAGCAATACCAACTACTTCACTCATCCAAAAGTTTAAACCAATCCCTCCTACAGTATGTCCGTAAGATTCTGCACCCATCCAGGTATATCCAATACCAATATTTGCAGTAGGATCAATTACTTTAGAATTAATTAATTTCTGGAAACTGTATTTTCCCATCAAATCAAGAGCAGAAAATCTAAGATCTCCTGGATTTGAAACCACGAAATTTCCTGAATTTGCAGGTGATTCATTTACATATCTGTGAATTTTATTTACAGATCCTGTAAGACCCAAAGAGATATTGTGTCCTAAATATCTGTTAACAGACAAAGATGTAATAGAAGGAAGCGTATTCCAATTTTCGGTAGCATTAAAATAATCTTCGAAAATCATATCTCCGGCACTTCCTCTATAGTCAACAGAGTTGATACCAAAGGAGATAGCCCACGGATTATTGATGTCTTGTGCCTGAGCGTTTACTCCCAAAGCCAAAGCAACAGCAACAAGAATTTTGTTTAGTTGTTTCATGTTTTTATTTGTTTAGTTAGTATTTTGTTAACAAAAGTATAAATAATTACTTAAAATCCCAATTTGTACAAATTTTATATTTTAGATCACATTTAATTTTTTACCAACAGCGGTAAAAGCGGCAATTGCTTTGTCTAAATGTTCTTTACTATGTCCGGCAGAAAGTTGTACTCTGATTCTCGCTTTTTCTTTTGGAACTACCGGATAGAAGAATCCAATTACATAAACTCCTTCTTTCAAAAGTTCATCGGCCATATCCTGAGATAATTTTGCATCATACAACATTACCGGAACAATTGCAGAATCACCGTCAATGATATCGAATCCTGCTTTCTTCATTCCTTCTTTGAAATAATTAGTATTCCATTCCAATTTATCTCTTAGAGTCGTATCTTTTTCTAACAATTCAAACACTTTGATTGAGGCTCCAACAATTGCCGGCGCCAATGAGTTTGAAAACAAATACGGTCTTGAACGTTGACGCAAAATTTCGATAATTTCTTTTTTGGCAGTAGTATAACCTCCCATTGCTCCACCTAAAGCTTTTCCTAAAGTCCCGGTGATAATATCAACTCTTCCCATCACACCTTTAGCTTCAAGAGTTCCTTTTCCTGTAGCTCCAATGAATCCGGCAGCGTGACATTCATCAACCATTACCATAGCATCGTATTTATCTGCCAAATCACAGATTTTATCCAATGGCGCTACAACTCCATCCATAGAGAAAACCCCATCAGTAACAATCAGTTTAAAACGGTGACCAGCCTCAGTAGCTTTGATAAGCTGTTGCTCCAAGTCTTCCATGTTACTGTTTTCATAACGGTAACGAGCCGCTTTGCACAAACGAACTCCGTCAATAATAGACGCATGATTCAAACTATCAGAGATAATGCAATCCTGCTCTCCCAACAATGGTTCAAAAACACCTCCGTTTGCATCAAAAGCAGCAGCATACAAGATTGTATCTTCTGTTCCGTAGAAATCGGCGATTTTTTGTTCTAATGTTTTGTGAATATCCTGCGTTCCGCAAATAAAACGAACGGATGACATACCAAAACCGTGAGTATCCAAAGCATCTTTGGCAGCCTGAATTACTTCCGGGTGCGAAGACAATCCTAAATAATTGTTAGCACAAAAATTTAAAACTGTTTTTCCATTCACAGTAATTTCAGCTCCCTGTGGCGACGTAATGATTCTTTCTCTTTTAAAAATTCCGTTATTTTCAATAGTTTGCAATTCGTTTTGCAAATATTCTTTGATTTTTCCGTACATATTTTCTGAATTAATTTTTCATTATTTTAACGACTGACAAAGTTAAAATTTATTTAATGCGATGATAAAAAAAAGCATATTTTTAAAGGGTTAAAATCAAATATTAACATCCACAATTTTAATTTCTTCGCCTATATAAACCAAGATTTTCTGAGTCACAGCAAATCCCATTTCCTCAATCGCAGCCTGATAATTTTCAAGTTGCAATCGGTATTTTTCCTGATGAGCTCCTGTTTTATAATCCAACAGCAGCACTTCGTTATTTTGAGTCAGTACAATTCTGTCGGGTTTTACCGTATTTCCTTCTTTCTGAATAATCATTTGCTCATTCAAAACTCTGTTTTCTTCCGAAAAGAATTCTTTCAGTTGAGGATAATTTAAAATATCCGAAATGGTTTTGCTCACTGTTTCTTCTTTATCCGCCGAGATTAATCCGTTTTCAATGGCTTTTATTATTGCCAAATCGACATCGTTTTTGGTTTTCACAAAAGACAAAATCTCGTGAATCACATTCCCATATTCAATAGCCTCTTGTTGATGTGTTCCCCACATCAATGCTTCTCTTTGAGCAATTTTGATACTTTTTGGATTCAGAATTTCAGAAACCGTAGGGATATTTTTTACTTCTTCAGTTTTATGGCTTTCTTTCGATAATTTCGTTGGGCTTCCAAATTCAAATTCCATTTTATCTTCTTCATAAACATCTTTATTTATAAGATAGTTCATGAAAAAAGTTGACATATTATTCTCTTTAGGCTCTCCTTTCGAAGTCAGATTTTTATTCGAAATCACATACAATTGTTCTTCAGCTCTGGTCAAAGCAACGTACAAAACATTGATATTATCCAGTAAATCTTCCTGTTTCTTCTGATTATAAACCAAAGCGGCATTTTCGCCAAATCCTTCAACAGCACTGCTATTATCAATCAACACTTTTGGTAAATCAAGAACAGTATCTTCGGTATCGAGCCACAATTTATCTTTGGGCTTTCGACTGTAATCCTCCTCGGCAAAAGGCATAATTACCACCGGAAATTCCAATCCTTTCGATTTGTGGATCGTCATAATACGAACAGCATTCTTTCCTTCGGGCGAAGGAATACTGAATTTATCGCCATTCTTGTCCCAATATTCCAGAAAATCGGCAATTCCGGCTTGATTCCGAACATCTCGTTCCAAAACTATGTCAAGGAAATACTGAACGTATGCTGAATTCTTTTCAAAATTTAAAAACAATGAAATTGTGATTTCAACCGCCTCATAAAGCGATTTCTTTCTGATATTCTCAAAACTCAAAGAAACATCAAAGGTTTTCAACCAATTTTCGAATTCAGTTTCCTGATTCAGCGACATTCCTTTTGCAATAAAATCATGAACCGGCAATTGATCCTGACGATTTTCTGCCAAATATTGCAAAAAATACGCTTTCGATTCTAAATCGGAATTATTGTTTAAATATCGCAACAAATGAATAATCAATCGAACTTCGGTAGAATTCTGAATCATCAATGTTTCCGAAGAAAGAAGCGGAATTTTCTGCTCTGTGAGATAATTTGCAATGGCAATTCCCTGATCTCGTTTTCGGGTTAATATCACAATATCTTTATATTGAAATCCTTCTCTTAAAACTTTTTGAATAGTATCGAGAGTTGCATTCAAATACAAATCTATTTTGTCTAAAGTTTCACCGTCTTCACTCTCCGCTCCTGAATCTTGAGGATCTGGTATAAAAGAAATATTCACATAACCGCCCGTTTTGTTATTAACTTTCTGCTCGCTATGATTTTCATACAAATCTTTATAATCTTCGTTTTCAAATTCAGAAGAAAGCATCCCGAAAAATGCATTATTGAATTCAATTACCTGCGAATAACTTCGGTAATTTTTATCCAAATGAACCAATTTCTTATCCGGATTATTAAACGGATTTGTGTTTTTGCTCAATTCAATAAACTGCTCTGCTTTTCCGCCACGCCAACGATAAATAGATTGTTTCGGGTCGCCCACAATCATCAGAGTTCCTTTCTGACCGGATTCATCCTGACCCGAAAGTGCATTATCTATCAGCGGAATCAGGTTTTGCCATTGCATTTCTGATGTATCCTGAAATTCATCTATAAAAAAATGACGGTAACGCTCGCCCAATCGTTCATAAATAAAAGGCGCCGGCTGATTCTGAATTTGTTCGTTTATCAGCTTATTAAATTCAGTAATAGAAAGTACATTTTGTTCAGACTGAATTTTATCGAGTTCATTACTCACGGTATGCAACAATGACAACGGAGTGATATTTTTGAGAAAAGCTTTATAAAAATCGCGCTTCTCAAAATTCTTATAAATCTTAGCTAATATCTGCAATAAATCAGGAATAATATTCTCGATTAAAACCTTGTCTTTTGCCGTTTTGTTAATAGCAATATCTTCAAACTCGCGAAAAGTTTTGTTCTTAGGATTGAATTTTCCTTCCTGAATACTTACCAGATGATTCGGAAAAGTTCCTCTTGAAAAAGACTTTTGGTCAATTCCGTTTATTTCAATCAAATTCAAAGCTTCACCGGCAAATTGCTGATTTTTTTCTTCCAAATCTTTGCAAACTTCAAGCAGTTTTTTCTTCACTCCTACAAATTCAGCAATAGTTTTATCGTGAAATTGGGCAATTTCGTTCCGATTGTTCTCATTCAAAACCAAACGACCGGTATCGAGAATTTCGCGCGAAATATCCCAACTCTTATCATCATCGGTTTTTTCCATAGTAAAATCAACCAATAATTTGGTCAAAACCTCATCTTCTCCGGCCTGAGCAATAATGGCATCAACCGCTTCGGTCAAAAGATTTTCTGTATCCAAAGTCACCTCAAAAGTCATCGGTAAATTCAAATCATGAGCAAAAGAACGAATCACTTTATGCGTAAATTTATCAATGGTCGAAATATCAAAAGCTGCATAATTATGAATAATATGCTTGATGATACTTTTCGACTTGGCCGTAATCTCATTAATCGAAAGACCAGTTTCTCCCGATAAATCTGTCATTAATTCGAGGGCTTTGGGCGAAATATGCTCTTTTGTAAATTCAGACAAATTACCTACAATTCGGCTTTTCATTTCCTGAACCGCTTTGTTGGTAAAAGTAATTGCAAGAATGTTGCGATAAGCATCATTCTTGGTTGCCGTGAGTATAATTTTGAGATATTCTTTGACCAAGGCATAGGTTTTTCCCGAACCTGCCGAAGCATCGTATATTGAAAATGAAGGTCTTTGCATTTTTAGAATTTTCAGATTGAAAAGGTGATTTCAAATGTAGTTTTTTTTGATTTAAGATTTAAGAATTTAGATTTAGGATTCAAGTAATCTTAATTCTTAAATCCTAAATCTTAATTCTTAAATCTTGTCTTATATTTGGCTTTTCAAAATACAAATCATGAATTTGCCAAATAACAAAAAAATCTACTTCGCTTCCGACCAACATTTTGGCGCGCCAACACCCGAATTAAGCTTTCCGAGAGAACAAAAATTTGTGGCTTGGTTGGACGAAATCAAAAAAGACGCAGAAGCTATTTTTCTGTTGGGCGATTTATTTGATTTTTGGTTCGAATACAAAACCGTAGTTCCAAAAGGATTTATACGGATTTTAGGCAAATTGGCTGAAATTCGCGACAGCGGAATTCCGATTTATTTCTTCGTAGGAAACCACGATTTATGGATGGCCGATTATTTTGAAAAAGAACTTAATATTCCGGTTTTTCACGACAATAAGGAATTTACTTTCAACAACAAAACTTTCCTAATTGGTCACGGCGACGGAAAAGGTCCCGGAGATATGGGTTACAAACGCATGAAAAAAGTATTTACCAATCCGTTTTCAAAATGGCTTTTTCGTTGGTTGCATCCCGATATTGGAGTGCGATTAGCTCAATACCTTTCGGTAAAAAACAAGCTGATTTCAGGAGCCGAAGATGTAAAATTTTTAGGAGAAAACAACGAATGGCTGATTCTTTATTCTAAAAGAAAACTCGAAACCAAGCATTACAATTATTTAGTTTTCGGGCATCGTCATTTGCCAATGAAATATCCTGTAGGAGAAAATTCGGAATATGTTAATCTAGGCGACTGGATTACCTATTTTACTTATGGCGTTTTTGACGGGGAGAATTTTGAGGTGAAGAAATATGAGGAAAAATAATAAAAAAAATCTAACACAAATTCCACGAATTATTTAAAATTAATCCATGCCAATTCGTGGAATTCGTGTTTAAAAAATTTATCGAATATCCTTTACCCTCAACTGCAATGTAACATTTCCGTTGAATTCATTTTCATCTATACAATAAACTGCTTCAAACGGTTTTTGATTTTTGGTTAATTCCAGTTTATTGCCAATACCGAAACCGATGGCTCCAAAACCTTCGGAACTCCCGAGACCTCGGGATTGCTTTACAAAAAGTTTCAGATGTTCCTCTTTTTGCCCAAGTGGTTTTGCATAACCGGTATCTTTTACGTTTTTGGTCATAAACACAGGTGTCATATTTTGAGGTCCAAAAGGCTCGAATTGTTTTAAAACACGAATCAATTTTGGCGTAATATCAGAAAAATCAATTTCGGCATCCACCGAAATTTCAGGAATCAGCAAATCAGGATGAATGGTTTCCTCTACAGTTTTCTCGAAAGCCTCTTTAAAAGAAAGATAGTTTTCTTCTTTCAAAGTCATTCCCGCGGCATACATGTGGCCACCAAATTGTTCCAAATGTTGCGAACAGGCTTCTAAGGCATTATACACATCAAAATCTTTTACAGAGCGTGCCGAAGCTGCCAATTTGTCTCCACTTTTAGTAAAAACAATTGTCGGTCGGTAGTAGGTTTCTGTTAGCCGAGAAGCCACGATGCCAATAACACCTTTATGCCAGTTTTCGCTATAAACAACAGTAGTAAATTTTTTCTGTTCGAAATTTTCTTCAATTTGGTTAAGAGCTTCATGGGTAATTTGTTTGTCTAAATCTTTTCTGTCACTATTATATTGTTCGATTTCTGAGGCAAATTGTTCGGCTTGTGCCAAATCATATTCCGTCAATAGGGCAACAGCGTGATTTCCGTGTTTGATTCTTCCGGCAGCATTGATTCGCGGAGCGACTATAAAAACCACATCGGTAATTGTGAGTACTTTTTTCTTTACATTCTGAATCAAAGCTTTGATTCCCGGACGCGGTTCAGAATTAATTACTTCTAACCCAAATTTAGCCAAAACCCTATTTTCACCAGTAATAGGAACAATATCGGCAGCAATAGCCGTGGCAACCAAATCGAGATAAGGAATCAAATCTTCAATTGTCTGATTTCTGTTTTTTGCCAAAGCCTGGATTAGCTTAAATCCTACTCCGCAACCGCAAAGCTCATCGTAAGGATACGAACAATCAACTCGTTTTGGGTCTAAAACCGCAACGGCATCGGGCAAAACCTCACCTGGACGATGGTGGTCGCAAATAATAAAATCTATATTTTTTTCATTCGCATAAGCGATATGGTCAATGGACTTTATCCCGCAATCGAGCGCAATGATTAAGCTAAAATCATTGTCTTGTGCAAAATCAATTCCTTTATAAGAAATTCCGTAACCTTCATCATAACGATCCGGAATATAGGTAGCTACATTTGGATAATAAGATCGCAGATAACCCGACATCAAAGAAACCGCGGTGGTTCCATCGACATCATAATCGCCAAAAACAAGAATATTTTCTTCATTGTCAATCGCTTTTTCAATTCGCGCCACGGCCTTATCCATATCTTTCATCAGATACGGATTATGCAAATCATCTAAACCCGGACGGAAAAATTGACGTGCCTGTTCAAAAGTTTCAATTCCGCGTTCAATCAATAAGGTTGCAATCAAACCGTCAACATTCAGGGCTTGGACCAAATGCTGTACTTTTTCGGGAGAAGGTTTGGGTTTAAGAGTCCAACGCATTGTGATTTTTGAATTAGGATTTGAGAATTAGAATTTAGGATTTCTATTATAATTGCTATTGGTTATTGATTTAACCACAAAGAACGCAAGGTTTTTTGATCTCGGTTATCTTTTAATAAAATAATTTCTTGAAACCGACTATCCCCGAGGCAGAGCCTCGAGGAATTATTTAGATTAACGCAAAGAGCGCAAAGCGTTGTCTGGTTTTACAAAAATATTGATTTTTGATATTGTTATTTATAATTAGAACCCAATTTCTTCTTGTTGTTCTTCTTTCTTAACAGGACGTTCTTTTTCTCCTTTTTTCTTATTGAAACGGTAAGTAAATGAAAGATTAAACTGTCGAACTCTGTATTGCATGGCAAAATAAGATTCAACTTCGGGCAAATTGTTTTCAAATATTCGCTTGCGGGAATTGAATAAATCCTGAACATTGAAAGCTATGGTCCCTTTTTCTTTCAAAATATCTTTACTAAAAGCAATATTGGCATAAAAAACACCTATAGTTGTTCCCTGCGCATTGGTTTGTGGCGCATTGTAGTTCATATTTGTTTGCCAATCAATTTTGTAAGGCAAAGTTAATTTAGAAGTTACACGTGCTGTCCATGAATAAGCCACATTATCGAAATTTTGAGTTATCAATTCGTTTGCCGAATTGGTATAACTAAATTCCCCATCGGTCTCATTTCTGTACAAATTGAAATTTGAATTCAATCTCCATATTTTAAACGGAGTATAATTAAGAGTAAACTCAAAACCGGAACGATATTGTGTTGCTAAATTTATTGGTGTTGTTACAATGATAGGTGTTCCGTTATCGGTAAAACCATCTTCTCTTCTCACAAATTGTACCGATCCGGCAGTTCTATTCAGATAAACCGCCGAATTTAATGTCAGTCCATTCCATGTTTTCAATAAACCTAATTCAAAAGCATCGGTAAAGGAAGGATTCAAATCAGGATTTCCTTTGAAATAGTTGATATTACTGGAGTAACTCGAAAACGGATTGATAGAACGGCCTCTTGGTCTGGAAACTCTTTTGCTGTAGCTTAATGAAACCGACGATTTTTCGTTGAAAGAATAAGAAAAGAATGTACTCGGGAAAAAATTTCCATAGTTCTTTTTATGAAAATCATTGGTCACTAATTGATTAATGTCAATATTTGAATTTTCATATCGCAATCCAAACAAATACGAAAACTTATTCACTTTACTTCCAAACTGGCTATAAACAGCATTGATTTTTTCTATATATTCGAGCTTATTGGTAAAATCGGCATAAGGTGTAAAAATTCCGGTATCGTCCAATCTTCCTGCCACATAATCAGAAATTGTGGTATTGAAATCTCCTTTATATCCGGCTTCAAACTGACCTGATTTGCCTAAAGGCAAAACATAATCCATTTGAAACATTCCTCTTTGCACATCCTGAAGATTTTGTGTTTTCTCTGTATAAGAGGTTCCGTTATTGGTTTGGATAACAGAAGCATCGTCGTCTGTGTTTTTTGAAAAAAGTCCGTTTGCGGTAAATTTATGTCCGTCTTTCTTGAATTTCTTTATTAAACCGGTATTGAATTCTAAGTTTTGACCTTTATTTATCTGATCGTTAAAACGCGAAGTCACATACATATTTTCACGGTTCGCATCATAATGATAAAAATTCACTTCTTCCGGATTTTCTCCATTTGAATTTCGGAGATTGAACGAATTGGTCCATGTAGTTGTTTTGTTAATATCCCAATCGGCACCAAGAATCACGTTATAACCCTTGTTGTTTCTTTCATTTTCCCTTCTTTCGTCTATATAATTTTTAGGAGTTCCGTCCGGATTTAAATATTTGGAATCCAAAACTACATTTCCCTGAGAATTTCTGTCGAAATATCCCAAGGTTGAAAACATATTAACATTTCCGGTTTTGTAATTTATATTTCCTGTAATTCCGTTGTTTTTTGGAAATCCGGTACTAATCACAACCGAACCATTTACTCCCTGAGCCAATCCTTTTTTAAGAATAATATTCAAAACCCCACCACCACCTTCGGAGTCATATCTTGCTGATGGATTGGTAACTACTTCTATTTTATCTACCGCATCGGCAGGAATTTGTCGCAATGCCTCGTTAAGATTGGCAGCCGTGACAGGTTTTCCGTCTATAAGAATTCTCACATCATCATTTCCACGAACACTTACAGATCCGTCAGTATCTACTGCCACCGAAGGAACATTATCTAGTACATCGCTTACGGTTCCGCCTTTTACCATTAAATCTTTACCAACATTGTACACTTTTTTATCCAATTTTATTTCAACGGTCGATTTCTCGGCACGAATCTGAACTTCTTCAAGATCTGTGCTCGATTCTGTCAAAGAAATTGTTCCTAAATTGGTGTTTTCACTTAGCTTTTTGCCTTTTAATTCAATCTTATTAAAAGACATAAATTCAATAACCACATCATAAACTCCCGAATTTACCGCAATATTAAATTCTCCTTTTTCATTTGTGATTCCTCCTGTAAAATCTTTCGAATCATTCGGGTTTTTAATTGTAATTGTAGTATATTCCATCGGCTGCCCGGTTGATTTCTCTACCACCTTACCCGAAATTTTAACTTTTTTAGCAGAAGGATTTTGAGAAAAACCCAAAAAAGTAATACTGAATAATAATAATAAAGTAAATGCCGATTTCAATTTATACATGAGTTTTGTTTTTGATAACTTTTAGACAACAGAACTGATACTGAGTTACAAACCCAGTTCATAAAAGATTGTTAAAACTTTTTTTAAGTTAAATAATTGAAAGCGTATTTTCAGGCGGTCTGGCAATAATAGCCTTGTCTCCATTGACAATAATAGGTCTTTCAATCAGGATTGGATTTGCAACCATCACTTCAATAAGAGCCTCTTCAGAAAGTTCCTGGTCTTTGAATTGTTCTTTCCAGATAGTTTCTCCTTTTCTTACCAATTCTATTGCAGGAATATTCAGTTTTTTAAGGATGCTTTTCAATTCTTCTGCCGAAGGTGTGTTTTCTAAATACTTAATCACTTCGAATTCTTTTCCTGAATTTTCAAGTAAATCCAATGCACATCTGGATTTTCCGCATCTTGAATTATGATAAATTTGTATCATCAAATTTTAATTTATTTTTTGCAAAGAAATAACATTGATTTGAAAATTGAATTACATTAGTACCAACAAATTTCCAATCATAACAAAAAACTATTTTTCATCATTATGTTTATAGCCCAAGGTTTCAAGTCCGAAAATCAATTCTGGAGATATATTTTAGGCTCACTTACTATTATCACAACCATGTTCATTGGACAAATTCCATTATTGCTTGTGGTTTTAGCAAAATCAATATCAGAACAAACGCCTTATCCTTCCGATAATTCAGTATTCATGTCTTTTTTGGAACCCAACCTAACATTATTTCTGATATTATTATCCTTCGCAATTTCATTATTAGGCCTTTTTGGAGTAGTACGTTTTTACCACCGACAAACTTTACGGGAAATAACTACTTCCCGAAAAAAAACTGACTGGAACAGGATATTTTTCGCATTTGCCCTTTGGACAATACTCACAACATCTTCAATAATTATAGGCTATTTCATGAATCCCGAAGATTATGCAGTTAATTTCAACCTTATTCCTTTTACTGTTTTATTCCTAATCGCTACGGTGATGATTCCCCTGCAAACCAGTTTTGAAGAATACATGTTCCGTGGTTATTTAATGCAAGGGTTTGCCTTATTTTCAAAAAACAAATGGTTTCCATTATTAAGTACCTCTCTAATTTTTGGATTAATGCATATTGCTAATCCGGAAGTCGAAAAACTGGGCTATTCTATTATGATTTATTACATAGGAACCGGTTTGTTTTTTGGAATCATCACTTTAATGGATGACGGACTGGAACTTAGCCTCGGATTTCACGCAGCCAATAATTGGGTTACTGCTTTATTGGTAACTTCCAGTTGGTCTGCATTTCAAACACATTCTGTATTGAAAGACATTTCAGAACCGACACTTGGTTTTGAAGTTTTCTTACCTGTTTTGGTTATTTTCCCTATTGTTCTTTTTATTTTAAGCAAAAAATACGGTTGGACTGATTGGAAAGAAAGATTAACCGGAAAAATAAATATTCCTCAAACTTCCGAAGAATTTTAGGACAATGGCAACTATTTCTTTCAATTATATTCATCCCGATTTTAAACTAAACAATCAATCAGTAAACAAAGAAAATCTGTTTGAAATTGCTACTGTTTTTCTCAATTCTAAAGAAGAACATGAAAAACATTTGGGAGAATTTCTCCTGACTTGGTTTAATGATTCCGAATACATTGAAATGACTACTTCCGGCAGTACCGGAACTCCTAAGCTAATCAGAATCAAAAAACAGGCAATGGTCAATTCGGCCATTGCAACCGGATCATTTTTCGATTTAAAAAACGGAGACAAAGTGCTTACTTGTTTGCCCGTAAAATTTGTCGCCGGAAAAATGATGTTGGTTCGTTCCTTTATTCTGGGATTAAATATGGATTATGTTGAACCCAATTCAAAACCTCTGAAAAACAACTCAACTTTTTATGATTTTGTAGCTATGATTCCTTTACAGGTTCGAAATTCGCTTCATGAACTTCAAAATGTAAAAACACTTTTGATTGGCGGAGCCAAAATAGATTCGGATCTCGAAAAAGAATTGATTCCTCTTTCTACTCAAACTTTTGCCAGTTACGGAATGACCGAAACAGTTTCGCATGTTGCACTTAGAAAAATGGGGCAACTTAATTACAAAGTGCTGCCAAATATTCAATTATCAACCGATGAAAGAGGCTGTTTGATAATTGATGCTCCAATGATTTTAGAAGAAAAAATCATAACTAATGATTTGGTCAATCTTATTTCCGACAAAGAATTTATTTATCTCGGACGTGCCGACAACATTGTAAACAGCGGTGGAATCAAACTTTTTCCGGAGCAAATTGAAGAAAAAATAGCTCCATTTATCAAAAACCGTTTTTTTGTAACCGGGAAACCCGATGCTATTTTGGGAGAAAAATTAATTTTAGTTATAGAAGGAACGAAATACAAATTGCCCGAAACTGTTTTTGAAAATCTGGGACAATACGAAAAACCAAAGGAAATTGTATTTATAGATAAATTCAACGAAACCGAAACCGGAAAAATCATCCGAAAAAACAATTTATAAAAATGTGGATTTCAAAAATATATCTCACTGTTGATACTTTGGTTTTCAGGAAAACCGAAAATCAATATGAACTTTTACTCATAAAACGCAAAAACGAACCTTTTAAAGATTGCTGGGCAATTCCGGGCGGATTTGTAGATGAAAATGAAGATTTGGAAACAGCTGCCAAAAGAGAACTTTTGGAAGAAACTCAAATAGCAATTGAAAAAGCAGAACAATTGAAAGCATTTGGAAAACCGTTTCGGGATCCGAGATTTCACACGGTAACTGTTGCTTTTTACGGATTTGTACCGGAAAATACTATTGCAAAAGCGGCCGACGATGCCAAAGAAGCAAAATGGTTTTTAATCAACAATTTACCCGAATTAGCTTTCGATCATCTTGAAATTATCAATTTTGCGCTCGAAAAACTAAATATCGAAAATCGTTAGCAATTATATTTCAATTATCCGCAAAAAATTGAATATATCGATGTTAACAATAACGATAAATATGAACCACCTGCCGGTAAATCAGTTGTTAATATGGAACTAAGAAGATTGATTCTTTCTTACATCAAATAGTTTTATAAAATCAAAACACTATTTTACGATGCAAATAACTGATAATCAATATTCGTGTCTCCACTTTAAAATCATTATAAATTAGCCTGCTTTCTTTTGGTATTTTTCAAATAAGTCTATTTTTGTTTTGATTTTTTTAAACTATTATAATTAAACATTATGGCAAAATCTGCACTTTTAAAGTCATCGATTGGTAAAAAATACTGGATGGCTCTTACGGGTTTATTTTTATGCTTGTTTTTGGCAGGTCACTTAATCGGAAATCTTCAATTGATTTTCAGCGATGCATTACACTTTAACCAGTACGCATTGTTCATGACTTCCAATCCGGCAGTAAAAGCACTTTCGTATTTAACTTACATCTCGATTTTATTCCACGCTGTTGACGGAATATTATTGACAATCCAAAACAAAAAGGCCAGGCCAATAGCTTATGCTATGGAAAATGCAGCTGCAAACAGCAAATTTGCATCAAGAAATATGGCTGTTTTGGGAACTTTGATTTTGGTTTTCATCGTAACTCACATGGTAAATTTCTGGGCTGTAATGCATTTTGACAAAAATATGCCGTTACAAACTGTTACCGTTGAAGCAATGGGACAAAAACAAGATTTTTATGTAACAACAGCCGGCGGTTACTTACCGGTAAATCAAGTAGCGAAAACTGCTGCTGAGGCAACTCAAACCGGAATGTCTAACTACATCGAAAACCGTACGGATTTTGTAAATGCTCAGGCAAAATTAAAAGTAGCCGAAGGATATAAAGATTTACACAAAATCACTTTTGCATTCTTTCAAGATGCTAAGTTTGGTTTGTATGCTACTATCCTTTATGTAATTTGTATGGCTGTATTGGCTTTCCACTTATTGCACGGATTTCAATCTGCTTTCCAATCATTGGGAATCAACAACAAATTTACTCCTGCAATTAAATGTTTCGGAAAATTGTTTGCAATCATAGTTCCTATTTTGTTCGCAATCATTCCACTTTACATTCACTTTTTCTCAAAATAATTTCATACTGAACTTGTTTCAGTACAAAATCAATATCATATGAAGTTAGATTCTAAAATACCAGAAGGACACATTTCTAAGAAATGGACCGATTATAAAGACCATTTAAAATTGGTCGCTCCAAACAACAGACCAAAAATTGACATTATTGTGGTAGGAACCGGTCTTGCCGGTGCTTCTGCTGCTGCGTCATTTGCCGAAATGGGTTACAACGTGAAAGCGTTTTGTTATCAGGATTCTCCACGTCGTGCGCACTCTATCGCTGCACAAGGAGGTATCAATGCTGCAAAAAATTATCAAAATGATGGTGACAGTACTTTCAGATTGTTCTACGATACAATTAAAGGTGGTGACTACCGTGCCCGTGAGGCAAACGTTCACCGTTTAGCTGAAGTTTCCGGAAACATCATTGACCAATGTGTGGCTCAAGGTGTTCCTTTCGCACGTGATTACGGCGGATTATTGGACAACCGTTCATTTGGTGGTACACAAGTACAACGTACGTTCTACGCTGCCGGACAAACAGGACAACAATTGTTATTAGGTGCTTATTCAGCTTTATCGAGACAAATCGGATTGGGACGTTGTGAAATGTTCAACCGTCACGAAATGTTGGAATTGGTAAAAGTGGACGGAAAAGCTCGTGGTATCATTGCCCGTAACATGATTACAGGTGCTATCGAAAGACATTCTGCTCACGCAGTTATCATTGCTTCTGGTGGTTACGGAAACGTTTATTTCCTTTCTACAAACGCAATGGGATCTAACGTAACTGCTGGTTGGAAAATTCACAAACAAGGAGCTTTGTTCGCAAACCCTGCCTACGTTCAGATTCACCCAACCTGTATTCCGGTTCACGGAACAAACCAATCTAAATTGACTTTGATGTCTGAATCTTTGAGAAACTCAGGTCGTATTTGGGTTCCAAAGAAAAAAGAAGATGCTGAAGCTATCCGTGCCGGTAAATTGAAACCAACACAAATTGCTGAAGAAGACAGAGATTACTACTTGGAGAGAAGATACCCTGCTTTTGGAAACTTAGTTCCTCGTGACGTTGCATCTCGTGCTGCAAAAGAGGGTTGTGATGCCGGTTTCGGAATCGAGGCTAACGACACTAACGAAGGTGTTTACTTAGATTTCTCTACTGAGATTCAAAATAAAGGTAAGCAAGCTGCTTACGCAAAAGGAAATCATCACCCAACTCCTGAGGAAATTACAACTTTAGGAAAACAATGGTTGGAAGAAAAATACGGTAACTTGTTTACAATGTACCAAAAGATCACTGACGAGAATCCTTATGAAACTCCAATGAAGATTTATCCTGCCGTTCACTACACTATGGGTGGTGTTTGGGTTGATTACAACTTGCAATCTACAATCCCTGGTTGTTTCGTAGCCGGTGAGGCTAACTTCTCTGACCACGGAGCTAACCGTCTTGGAGCTTCTGCTTTGATGCAAGGTTTGGCCGATGGATATTTCGTATTGCCTTACACCGTTTCTGATTATTTGGCTAATGACATCCGTACAGGAAAAATCTCTACAGATTTACCTGAATTCGTTGAAGCTGAAAACAATGTTAGAGAAACCATCAACAAATTCTTAAACAATAAAGGATCTAAATCTGTAGATTACTTCCACAAACGCTTAGGTCACATTATGTGGAATAAAGTGGGTATGGGGCGTAACGAAAAAGGATTAACAGAAGCTATCGCTGAAATCGCTGCTTTGAAAGAAGAATTCTACAAAGACGTTTACGTACCTGGAAGCAATGAAGAGATGAACCCTGAATTGGAAAAAGTTCTTCGTGTTGCTGACTTTATGGAATTAGGTCAGTTAATGGCAATGGATGCTTTACAACGTAAAGAATCTTGTGGAGGTCACTTCCGTGAAGAATATCAGGATGCAGAAGGTGAAACGTTACGTGACGATGAGAACTTCAAATTTGTTGGAGCTTGGGAATACAAAGGTTCTGACATCAGTAAAGAAGAGCTTCACAAAGAAGAATTGAATTACGAGTTTATCAAGATTGCAGCGCGTAATTATAAGTAGTAATTAGTGACTAGTAACTAGTAACTAGTGATTAGCATTTGAGATGGGGAATATAAAGTCATATAAAGATTTATTAATTTGGCAAAAAGGGATTCAGATTGTTATTCTGACCTATAAAATTGTCAAAGATTTTCCAAAAGAAGAAATATATGCTTTGACAAGTCAGATTAAAAGGGCTTCGGTTTCAATTCCTTCAAATATAGCTGAAGGTTATGGTAGAAATGGAGATAAAACGTTTAATCATTTTTTAAACATTTCAAGAGGTTCTTTGTTTGAATTAGAAACGCAATTATTAATAGCTTCAGAACTTGGATTTATTTCAAATATTAATTTTTATGATCAATTGATTCATTTAATCGAAGAAGAAAGTAAAATGATAAATGCTTTTTCCGGAAAATTGGAAAGCTAATCACTAACGACTAATCACTAATCACTCAAAAATAAAAAACATGAGTACAGCAAAAAACATAAACATAACCCTTAAAATTTGGCGTCAGAAAGACTCTAAAGCTAAAGGAAAATTAGAAACTTATACTTTAAATGAAGTTTCTACAGCAAGTTCGTTCTTGGAAATGTTAGACCAATTGAACGAGCAATTAATTAACGAACAAAAAGAACCGGTTGCCTTCGACCACGATTGTCGTGAAGGTATCTGCGGTATGTGTTCTTTGTACATCAACGGACGTGCGCACGGACCGGACACCGGAATCACAACTTGTCAGTTGCACATGCGTATGTTCAACGACGGAGATACTATCTTCATTGAGCCTTGGAGAAGTGCTGCTTTCCCGGTAATCAAGGATTTGGTTGTTGACAGAACTGCTTTCGACAGAATCCAACAGGCTGGTGGTTTCGTTTCTGTAAATACTTCAGGAAACACTATCGATGCCAACACTATTCCGGTAAACAAAAACGATGCTGACAAAGCTTTTGAAGCTGCGGCTTGTATCGGTTGTGGAGCTTGTGTAGCAACTTGTAAAAACGGATCGGCTATGTTGTTCGTAGGTGCAAAAGTTTCTCAATATGCTTTGTTACCACAAGGTAAAGTTGAGGCTGCTGACCGTGTTATGAACATGGTACGCCAGATGGACGAAGAAGGTTTCGGTAACTGTACTAACACTGGTGCTTGCGAAATTGAATGCCCTAAAGGAATCTCTCTTGAGAACATTGCTCGTATGAACAGAGAATATCTTTCTGCTAGCTTGAAATAATAGCCATTAGGCAAAAGGCAATAGCCAAATAGAAAAACGCATCCATTTGTTTGGGTGCGTTTTTTTGTTTCCAAGCTCAGATAATCAAGACAAAAAAGTTCTTAACTTTAGAGCCATAATTTAATTTTTAAGAAAATGGGAATTTTACTTTTTCAGATAGGGATTTTTATAATCATTTACATTGCTGCTAGTATGGGAAATAAAGCAAGAAATACTATTGCTCTAATAATTTCTGCTTATACACTATTTGCTGTTTTTACTTCAGCTTTGATGATTTTACAGTTTTTAGTTATCATAATTAGCTATGTTTTCTCTGAACGGTTTTTGCCCTCCGAAAAGAAACCACATGAATTTCGGAATTATCAAGAAGAAAGAGATGAATATACTCGTAAAGCTTTGATGAAGCTAGATGCCGAGTCAGAATGGAAGTCATATTCCGCTACCAACAGAGTAGACCACAGAAATAAGTATCGTGATTCCATCAATAAAGTAGAGCAAAAGATTAAAGTAGAGAAAGCAATGGCTAAAATTAGAGCTAGCAACATTAAGAATAAACCGATTGATTCTACTCGACAAATGACAAGAGAAGAACTTTATTCACTTTTAAATAAACAAATGTCAATAGAGCCTTTTGTATATGGGCCATCTTCTCTAGATAAAATGGTAGCATGGGAAAAAATGAAACAAGCAGAAAGAGACGGGAAATAATTAAATTATCTACAGAAGAACAACGTAAAATACACTCACTTGAATATGCACTATCTAATAATTTTTCTATTTTTATAAAAATAAACTATATGAAAAAAATCATACCACTTTTTCTTCTACTATTTTTAGTATCTGTTTGTAATGCTCAAACAGAAAAAGAAACAATTACCTTTTTAAATAAAATGTTCGCCATGCATCCCGGAACATTATCGACTGGCAACAAATTGAAATTAAAGATAAGTAAGAGAACCGATACAGATTCAAATAAAAGATTATTCGTTTTTACTCAATCCTTTAATAATGAAGATGTATATAACTTTGTATTTAATGCCAAAGATATTTCAGTAGTTAACACAAAAAAAATCGACAAAAACAATATAGCTCTACAGATTGTTAGTTCAGATGAATTAATAACTGTCGAATCCGTAAGGCACTATACATCTACACATACCGCTAGCTTTTTTGAACAACCTCTAACTGGAGGAATTGAAAATGAAGCAAAACGCATTAAAAAAGCGTTAATACATTTATTTAAAATAAACGGTGCGAAATTTACAAACGAAAACTTATTCAAAAACTAATTTCAACAACAATGGTATGATTTCCTTTGTCTAAAAAATGAATCAAACTAATTGAGAACATCGCTCGTATGAACAGAGAATATCTTTCTGCTAGTTTGAAATAACAGACATCATACAATATTCAACATAAAAAACGCATCCATTGATTTGGATGCGTTTTTTTTTATTATTTTTAGCCAAAGTCAATAACCTATGCAAGTTTCGATTATTCAAGCTCCTTTGTTTTGGGAAAACCCTGAAGTGAACCGCAATTATTTTGCTGCCAAAATTCAAAATATACCCGAAGAAACTTTATTAGTGGTTTTACCTGAAATGTTTACCTCAGGTTTTACCATGAATCCGCACGAAGTTGCCGAAGCTATGGATGGTGTTACGGTAAACTGGATGAAAAGCACCGCTATGGATCGAAATGTTGCGATCACGGGCAGTATTATCATCCGTGAAAAAGATAATTACTACAATCGCCTGCTTTTTGTTTTCCCAACCGGAGAAATCCAATATTATGACAAGCGCCATTTGTTTACATTGACGGGCGAAAATAAAATATACACCAAAGGAGAAGAAAAAATAATCATTAACTATTTAGGCTGGAGAATTCTCCCTTTAATCTGTTATGATTTACGTTTTCCGGTGTTTTCACGCTACAACGATGACTACGATTTAGTTCTATATGTAGCAAACTGGCCACAACCCAGAATTCAGGCTTGGGATGCCTTATTAAAGGCCAGAGCTATCGAAAATATGTCTTATGTAATTGGTGTTAATAGAATTGGAGAAGACGAAAATGGAAACAACTATACCGGACATTCACAAATAATTGATTTTTTAGGCAATTATCTGGCAGAACCTTTTGAAAAAGAAGCAGTACTTTCAGTAAGATTAGACAAAGAATTAATGTTGGCCAACCGAAACAAACTTGGTTTTCTAAGAGATAGAGACCAGTTTGAAATCCAAAACAATCCTAAATCTTAATTCTCAAATCAAAAATCCTAATTTCCCAAATCAAACGGTTGATCTACGTCCCAATTGGCACGCACATCTAGTTCTTTTGGGAAATAAATCACTTCTTCGGCTTGCCGTTTTTCAATGAAATTCCCGGGATCCCATTCACCGTTTTTATTATCATCATAAATAACCCTCATTTGGAATTTGGCGGGAACCAAACCTTCAAATGTAATGACCGGATCTTTTTCAACATAGGTCGAAGCCTGAACATCTCCTTTTTCATTGGTCAATTCAACAATAACCGGAAACTGTTTTACCTTTTCCAATCTTATTGTCAGATTTCCATATTCTGCAGTGCTTTTGGTTTCCAATTTGTAATCCAGTTTACCGCTTTTACTGTCAAAAAAATCCGTAAATGCATCGGGCGCAATATGGATAACGTATTTTTCTAAAGGTTCTTTTTTGAAATTAAAATTCAGTTTTTGATTAAATTCATCATATTCAACCTTGAACGGAACAGCAATCGAATCCTTATTTTTGAAAACAATTTTAGACTCATCAATATTTTTAATCGGAGTTAAACTTATTAAAGAAAACATTTCCCTGAAATGAATCAAGCCATTGTGCGAAGCCGAAAAACCAATAGTATCGTTTTTCTTCTCTTTGATTCTAAGGTAATATCCTTTGCTGTAATTCTCTTTTGTTGCGGACAAATACAAAGAATCTACTTTCATTTTCGGAAACCAGATTTGCACAGAATCTCTTTTTTCTACCTTGGTCATAACCGACGGAACAATTGCATCTCCATTTTTAAGAATCACTTTCAAATCTTTCTGCTTTCCTTCATAACCCAGAATTATTTTGTTTCCGCTAACCTGAGTTGGAGGAATTGTTTTGAAAGGAGGTGTTTGTTTAAATAATTTCAATTCATAGTTATCAGTCGAAGGAACAGAAATTACTTCTTTGTGAAATCCTATTTTGTCACTTTGCGGATCATATTTAAAATTAGAATTCAAATCTTTAACTGCAATCAAAACATAATTTCCCGCTTTGATATTTTCTATTTTGAAATTACTTCCGCTTTCAAGAGTGTTCGTAATATACCTTGGTTTTTGTTTGAAAACAACCGAATCATTGTACTTTTCGTTCATTTCATACAACATTACGGTCACAAAATTATCTGTTTTTTTCTGTAACGCATCTTTAATATTTCCCTCAACCAGCAACGAATCGATTTGGCTTCCTGTCGAAAAAACATATTTGAACTGAGGATAAGGATTCCCTTCGTTGTTATCCTGAATACTTTGACCAAAATTAAAACTGTAAGTAGTATTCGGCAAAAGTGTATCTTTAATCTTGATGCTAATTTCTTTGCTGGAACTCAATGGCGAAATATCTGGCGCGGTATTCATTGGAGGCGAAACAACCAACTGTTTGTTCACATCTTTCAGTTTCACATATTCGTCAAAATGCAACTTAATCTCCTTTCCACTAAAATTAGTACTGAAATTCTTCGGAATACTCACTTTCAAAACCGGAGCCAAAGTATCTTTTGCACCACCTGTAATAGTACCTCTCTTGGCGCAACCAACCATAAAAATCGCAGAAAAAACAATAAGAAAACCGTATCTGAACTTAAACATGAAATCAAAGTTTTATTGCCCGCAAAATAACGATTATTATAACGAAGTATCAAACGAAAGTTGTATGTTGTAAGTTCTGGGTTGTACGATGCGCATATTAACCTACAACAACCAACAATTCAAGAATGCGCCATCGCCATAGTTACAATACTCAACTTAGCGCCGGGGATTTTAAGAATGGCTCTTCCGCAGGATTCCAAAGTGGAGCCGGTAGTAATCACATCGTCAATCAATAAAAAATGCTTGTTGTGATGCTTTTCAGAAAAATTCACATCAAAAATCGGCTGAACTATTGCTGTTCTTTCTTCCAAATTCTTTTTCGATTGCGTTTTTGAATATACATTTCTCACCAACAATTGATCATCGTAAGGGATTTCTAAATTTTCAGAAAGAGATTTCCCAAAAGTGGTGACCTGATTATAACCTCTTTCGCTTAATTTTTTAGGATGCAACGGAACCGGAATTATAGCATCTACATTTTTTATAAATTCTAAGGATTTCAAATCGTCAGAATACCAATCACCTAATATTTTTCCGATTTCTTCATGACCTCGATATTTCAGATTGTGAATCATTTCCTGAACAATTCCGCTTTTATGAAAATACACAAAGGCAGAAACATGCTCAACCGGAATCTTTCCGTAGAACTTTTTGGAGGCTTCATTTTCAGGGTTTTTATAAAATTGTGTCAGCGGCATTTCAAACCGGCAGCGGGTGCAGATGACATTTTCCTGTTCCAGCAGAAAAGCTTTGCAACCAGAACATACTTTGGGAAAAAAGAGATCTAATAGTTTTTGGAACATTTGAAAATAATTTGAAACTTAAATTTAAGAAAAATGATTACTTTTCGCATTCCTTTTTAGTAATTGATACACAGTTTTATATTTTTGCAACATGGCAAAACAAGAAGATTTATTTAAGAATGTAGTTTCGCACGCAAAAGAGTACGGATATATTTTTCCGTCAAGCGAAATTTACGATGGTTTAAGTGCAGTTTATGACTATGCACAAAACGGAGTGGAGTTAAAGAAAAACATCCGTGAATACTGGTGGAAATCGATGGTACAGATGCACGAAAACATTGTGGGTCTTGATTCCTCGATTTTGATGCATCCTACAACATGGAAAGCTTCCGGACACGTAGATGCTTTCAACGACCCATTAATTGACAACAAAGATTCTAAAAAAAGATACCGCGCCGACGTTTTGATCGAGGATTATGCCGAAAAGCTGAATCAAAAAGCACAAAAAGAAATCGAAAAAGCACGTACACGTTTTGGAGATGCTTTCAACGAGCAGGAATTTGTTACTACAAATGCCCGTGTAGTTGAATATTTGTCTAAAAAAGACGCAATTCTGCACCGTATGGCACATTCTCTGGAAACAGAAAATCTGGAAGATGTAAAAGCCCTGATTGAAGAATTGGAAATTGCTTGTCCTGAAAGCGGATCCAGAAACTGGACCGATGTGAAGCAATTCAATCTTATGTTCGGAACCAAGTTGGGAGCTTCAGCCGAATCTGCAATGGATTTATACTTGCGTCCTGAAACAGCTCAGGGTATTTTCGTAAACTTTCTGAATGTTCAGAAATCGGGAAGAATGAAAATTCCTTTCGGAATTGCACAAACAGGAAAAGCTTTCCGTAACGAAATCGTGGCAAGACAGTTTATCTTCCGTATGCGCGAATTTGAACAAATGGAAATGCAATTCTTTGTAAAGCCGGGCGAAGAAATGAAATACTACGAATACTGGAAAAACACACGTTTGAACTGGCATTTGTCTCTTGGATTAGGAAAAGAGAACTATCGTTTTCACGATCATGAAAAATTGGCTCACTATGCCAATGCTGCTGCCGATATCGAATTCAACTTCCCATTCGGATTCAAAGAATTGGAAGGAATTCACTCTCGTACTGACTTCGATTTGAAAGCACACGAAAAATTCTCCGGTAAAAAACTACAATATTTCGACACCGAAACTAATTCAAATTATACGCCTTATGTAGTAGAAACTTCTGTTGGTTTAGACAGAATGTTCCTTGCTGTTTTCTCTAATTCTTTGAAAGAAGAAACCTTAGAAGACGGATCAACAAGAACCGTATTGCAATTGCCATCGGTTTTAGCTCCGACAAAAGCAGCCGTTTTACCATTGGTAAAGAAAGACGGACTGCCAGAAGTAGCCCGCCAAATCATTGACGAACTAAAATGGGATTTCAATGTTTCGTATGATGAAAAAGACGCTGTGGGTCGTCGTTACAGAAGACAGGATGCTCTTGGAACTCCGTTCTGTATCACGGTAGATCATCAGACTTTGGAAGACAAAACGGTAACAATTCGTCACAGGGACACGATGAAACAAGACCGCGTAGCCATTTCAGAATTGAAAAACATCATCGAAAATGAAGTTTCTATGAAAAACTGGTTACTAAAAACCAAAATATAACCTGAAAGGCTGTCTGAAAATGACAGCCTTTTTGTCTTAATTTTTAACCGAAAAGTACGCAAAAAATTATATTCTAAAAATGTTAAGGTTAGCAAAGCTTTGCGTGCATTGCTTAAAATCAAAGACAAAAGGAGTTAAAATTGTTGCGCCCTTTGCGGTAAATAGAAAAAATTAGATACAAAATTATTATAAAAAGTAAGCACCATGAAATACCATCAAATAGACAGAGATTTATTCATAAAAAACCGCTCAAAATTCACAGCTCAAATGAAGCCAAAGAGCGTAGCGGTTTTTAATTCAAACGATATTTATCCGGTTTCGGCCGACAGTACTTTGCCGTTTGCTCAGCACCGTGATATTTTTTATCTGAGTGGCGTTGACCAAGAGGAAAGCATCTTGTTACTTTTTCCGGATGCTCCTTATGAGCATCTGAAAGAAATCTTATTTTTGAAAGAAACCAACGAACATATTGCCGTTTGGGAAGGCGAAAAACTAACTAAAGACCGTGCTTTTGAAGTTTCGGGAATCAAGACGGTAATTTGGCTTCAGGATTTCCACAAAACTCTGAAAGAGATTATGGCTTATGCCGAAACTATGTATATCAACACCAACGAGCATTACCGTGCATCTATTGAAACCGAAACCCGCGAAGCCCGTTTTGTGAAATGGTGGAAAGAAAATTATCCTGCTCATAAAGTCGAGAAATCTAATCCTATTTTGCAACGTCTTCGTTCTGTAAAAGAAAGCGAAGAGTTGGATTTGATTCAGACAGCCTGTAACATTACCGAAAAAGGAATTCGCAGAATCTTGCCTTTCGTAGCTCCGGGCATTATGGAATACGAAATCGAAGCGGAATTAATTCACGAATTCATCCGCAACCGTTCAAAAGGTTTTGCTTACACTCCAATTATTGCTTCGGGTGCTAATGCCAATGTGTTGCATTATATTGAAAACAACCAACAATGCAAAGAAGGCGAATTGATTTTGCTTGATGTGGGTGCCGAATATGCAAATTACGCAAGTGATTTGTCCCGTACTATTCCGGTTTCAGGTCGTTACACCGAAAGACAGAAAGCGGTTTACAATGCTGTTTTAAGAGTGAAGAATGAAGCAACTAAAATGCTTGTTCCGGGAACATTATGGAAACAATACCACCTTGAAGTTGGAAAGATAATGACTTCGGAATTACTTGGTCTTGGATTGCTTGACAACGCAGATATTCAAAATGAAAATCCGGACTGGCCGGCTTACAAGAAATATTTCATGCACGGAACTTCTCACCACATGGGACTGGATACGCACGATTATGGATTGTTGCACGAACCAATGCAGGCTAATATGGTTTTTACCGTAGAACCGGGAATTTATATTCCGGCAGAAGGTTTCGGAATCCGATTGGAAGACGATGTGGTAATTCAGGAAAAAGGAGAGCCTTTCAACTTAATGCGCAACATTCCTATTGAAGCGGATGAGATTGAGAGTTTGATGAATTCTTAGTTAAAAGTCAAAAAAGAGAAAATAAGGCAACTACTTTAAAATAACCGCAAGGCACGCAATAAAAATGTAATTCTATTTGTAAAACGCAAAGCGCGCAAAACTCTTTTCGTGCTTTGCGGTTAATTCTCACAATGCAACTGTTTTAGATTTTACAAATTATAGGCAAAATCATTCTTTATTTCTTCCATCACAAAAGAACTTTGCACATTTGAAATTCCTTTTATAACCGACAATTTTTCGACAACAAATTTTTGATATTCATTCATATCATTAACGGCTACTTTCAACAAAAAATCATAATTCCCCGAAACGTGGAAACAACCGGTGATTTCAGGTAATACCAGAATTTGTTGTTTAAAATCATCTATCAATTCCCGGGAATGAACTGCCAAAGTTACCTGACAATACACACTAATTGATTTTCCAATTTTAGTCGCATCGAGCAAAGCAACATAATTCTTAATATATTTCTTTTGTTCTAATTTTTTGATTCTCTCAAAAGTAGGAGAAACAGACAATCCTATTTTTTCGGCAATTTCTTTGGTATTTTGTTTGGCATCCTGCTGCAAAAGCATCAGAATTTTTTTGTCTATGGCATCCATCTCAGAAAAATTATATGGTTTAAGAAAAAGGCAATATTAAATTCAATACTAAAAAACTGAATTATTATTCAAATTTAGAATTATATTCTAAACACATCAACATATATAGAATTTTAAATCTTTAAAACTACATTTACAGGAAAACTAAACAGTTATGACATCCATATCAAAATCACTATCCGAACAAGACAAACAACGTTTATTCGAATTAGAACAATACATAGAAAATGCAAGAAATAATTTCCTGGGTTATCCTGTGTCCAAAGATTTTGATTATTCAGAAATCAATCATTTTTTCAAATATCCCATTAATAATTTGGGAGACCCTTTTGAAGATTGTACTTACAAAGTACAAACCCATGAACTGGAAAGAGAAGTGGTTGGCTTTTTTGCCAAATTATTTCGCGCCGACCCAAAAGATTACTGGGGTTATGTAACCAATGGCGGTTCTGAAAGCAACTTATACGGATTGTATCTAGCCCGCGAATTATATCCAAAAGCAATGGTTTATTATTCGGAATCGACCCATTACAGTGTTCGTAAAAACATTCATTTACTCAATATTCCGAGTATTGTTATCCGCTCACAGGAAAATGGCGAAATTGATTATGTGGATTTTGAAAATACCCTGAAAATGAATCGCCATAAACCGGCCATTGTTCTTGCCTCTTTCGGAACCACAATGAAAGAAGCCAAAGATGATGTATCCAAAATCAGAAAAATCCTAAAAGGATTGGCTATTCAAGACAGTTATATTCATTGTGATGCAGCATTATCAGGAAGTTACGGTGCTTTTATGGAACCTCGATTCCCCTTTGATTTCAAGGATGGTGCCGACAGTATTTCTATCAGTGGTCACAAATTTATAGGTTCTCCTATCCCAACCGGAGTTATTATCACGAAGCGTTCTTACAGAGACCGGATTTCAAAAGGAATATCCTATATCGGTTCTTTAGACACAACAATTACAGGATCCAGAAACGGTCATTGTCCGTTATTTTTATGGTATGCTTTAAAGAAACTGGGAGTTGAGGGTTTAAAAAAACGTTATTTACACAGCCTGGAAGTAGCCGAATATTGCGAACAAAAACTAAAAAACATAGGCATTGCAGCCTGGAGAAATCCAAATTCCATCACAGTGGTTTTCCCAAAAACAACTGATTCTGTAAAATCAAAATGGCAATTGGCCACCGAAGGCGACATTTCTCATATCATTTGTATGCCTAACGTGACCAAAGAACAAATTGATTTATTTATCAGCGATATGGAAAACTGCAATGAACGTTCGGAAGACACAACAGAATTTGGTTTCTAGCTTTTTATTAATCTTGTATTACGCAATAGTTCACGGATTAAACGGATTTACACAGAATTTTACGAATCTTTACTTCTTCAATTCGTTTCGTTCGTGTATGTATTATTTGCCTTGCTCTGTGAAATAATTTTCTACAACAACAAACCCTGCCCGGTTATACAGGTAGGGTTTGTTGTTGTAGAAAATTATTTCTTGAAACCGACTATCCCCGAGGCAGAGCCATCGGGGTATTTCGCCGGTTTCATTTTGACCTGAAGGTCAAAAACCGAAATTCTTTTATTTTGCCTCACCCGGATTTACTCCGTAAATCCGACCTCTCCCAAGGAGAGGTGGAAGCGGAAACCCCGAGGCATCCCGAGTGTTCGGGATCGAGGAATTATTTAGATTAAAATCAAAAGCAGATTAATCTTCTTTTTCAATTGCCTCATCAAAATCCGGATAAAGGAATTTATTATACGGAAAACGGGTAATGTGAATTTGTCTTACCGCTTCGTACACTCTTTTTCTGAATTCCTCAAAGTTCTGTTTATTGGTAGCCGAGATAAACAAAGCATTTTCCTCTCCTACGGTACTCATCCAGGTAGATTTCCATTCTTCAAGCGTATAATGGCGTTTGGTTCTCTCTGTTATCAAATCATCTTCTTCAATAGTCAGATGTTTGTAAGTATCAATCTTATTAAATACCATAATAACCGGCTTGTCATGGCTTTTTATATCCATCAGAATCTGGTTTACCGAAGCAATGTGATCTTCAAAATCGGGATGCGAAATATCAACCACATGCAGCAACAAATCGGCTTCTCTTACTTCATCAAGCGTACTCTTGAAAGATTCAACCAACTGAGTCGGTAATTTTCGGATAAAACCAACAGTGTCCGAAAGCAGGAAAGGCAGATTTTTGATAACCACTTTTCTCACGGTTGTGTCCAAAGTTGCAAAAAGCTTGTTTTCTACAAACACATCACTTTTTCCAACAGCATTCATCAAAGTTGATTTACCAACATTAGTATATCCTACCAAAGCAACTCGCACCATAGCTCCGCGATTGCTTCTCTGAACCCCCATTTGCTTATCAATTACCTTGATTTTTTCTTTGAGCAAAGCAATTCGGTCACGCACAATACGGCGGTCGGTTTCAATCTCTGTTTCTCCCGGACCACGCATACCAATACCTCCTTTTTGACGTTCCAAATGCGTCCACATTCCGGAAAGTCTGGGAAGCAAATATTGACATTGTGCCAATTCTACCTGAGTTCTTGCATACGAAGTTTCGGCTCTTTGGGCAAAAATATCCAGAATAAGATTGGTTCTGTCCAAAACTTTACATTCCAAAATACGAGTAATATTTTTTTGCTGTGAAGGCGATAATTCGTCATCAAATATCACTGTAGAAATATTGTGTTCTTTGACATAAATATTAATTTCCTCCATCTTTCCCGTACCCAAAAAGGTTTTGGGATTGGGTTTATCCATTTTTTGAAAGAAACGTTTTACCACTTCACCTCCGGCAGTAAAAGTCAGGAATTCCAGTTCATCCAGATATTCCTTTAGTTTATCTTCATCTTGCTTTTGAGTAACAATTCCGACAATTACTGTTCTCTCAAAATTTATAATTTCTTTTTCTAACATATACTTTTATTTAAGTGAGAGTTAAGGGAATTTGGAAATGTACCAATGTAGTAATGTGAACACCTTTTTCTCTTTAGGTCTAATTTATTAAGGCTACTATTGCCTTTTGGGTAATCACTAATTACTTTTGCCTCCAAACTCAGCCACTTTGTAACTTTTTTAAAGATTATCCGATGCAAACCATTCTGCAAAAGATGATTCGGTTTCCTGAAGTTTCAGTGAATGTAATTCAATATTTTGTGGTAAGCGTAGTTTGATTCTTTCGGCAAAATCAATAATCATATTTTCACTTGTAGGCTGATAATCGACCAAAATCACGTGATGTCCTTGTCTTTTCAATTCATTTGCCAACTCTAAATGAGGTGTTGTCTGATTAAAAACCGAAGCATGATCGAACTGATCTACTATTTCTTCTTTTACAATTGTTTTTAAATCGCCAAAATCAATTACCATTCCGCATTTTGCATTGTTCGTATCGGTAATTGGTTTGCCAATAACAGTCACCGAAAGTTTGTAGCTATGTCCGTGAACATTTTTGCATTTTCCGTCGTAACCATACAAGGCATGACCGGTTTCAAAGGTAAATTGCTTAGTGATTCTGATATTGCTCATTGTAAAGAAAAATTTAGGGCGTAAAATTAGTGATTTAATCGATGTTTTTCATTCTGTTTTTCATTCGATAGTACAAGTAATAAGCAATTATGGCAAAAACCACAAAAGGGATGAAAGAACCTATCAAAACTCCAACTTCATATTCTTTTGTTGGAGCATTTTTGATCTTCTCGGCTATATCTATTTTTTGAAAAAGCGAAATCAATTTCATTTTACTTGTTTTTGAATTTTTGCAAAGCATTTTTTGTAAAGTCAGAAAGTACCAATCTTCCTGAAATTTCGGCTCTTTCGTACAATAAAGAATCCCAATTTTCGGTTCCATCCCAAAGTACTTTTTTCATTTCAGTCAATGCTTCCTGACTGTAAGTCGCCAATGAATTGGCAAACTTATCAAGCCCAGCATCCATTTCTTCCGTATTTTCAAAAACATTGGCATACAATCCTTTTTCCTTTGCCCATTGAGCAGATTTCCATTCGGTTGGATTTAAACTAAGTTCGGCCACAGCTGTTTTCCCGATTTTTCTAGAAACGGCAGGTTCTATCACAAAAGGTCCAATTCCGATGGCTATTTCAGACAATTTCACCGCACTGGCAGATGTTGCAAAAACATAATCACAGGCAGAAGCCAGTCCCACGCCTCCTCCAACAGCTTTTCCCTGAACACGCCCGACAATAATTTTAGAGCATTTTCGCATGGCATTAATCACATTTGCAAAACCGGAAAAGAACTGTTTACCTTGTTCTAGTGTTTCAATATTCAATAATTCATCAAAAGAAGCTCCGGCACAAAAAGCCCCGTTTCCTTCACTTCTCAAAACAATTACATTAACAGAATCGTCCTGAGCAAGAGTATTTATTTCAGTAGTAAGTTCCTGCAACAAAACAGACGGAAACGAATTGCTTTGCGGATGAAAAAACGACAAGAATGCCACAGCATTATTTTTTGTAACCGAAATTTGGCCCTGAGAGTTCATTTTATTGATTTTGGATTAACTAAAACTTTAGCAAATAAATAAAATAATTTCAACATAAATGAGGATTATTTGCCTAAAGAAACCTAGGCAAATCAGGTTCTGAAATATATTTTTCGGGTCAAACCCGAATAATTTCATTTTTTGTATATATTTGCAACCAATTATCGGGGATGTAGCTCAGATGGCTAGAGTGCTTGACTGGCAGTCAAGAGGTCGTGGGTTCGAGCCCCATCTTCTCCACATAAAGAAACCGTAAAGCGCTTATTTTAAAAGGCTTTACGGTTTTTATTTTATAATTTAGTCCACATTTAGTCCGCAATCGTGGAAAAAAAATTAAAACCTATCCACTAAAGAATATAGTCCTTTCGAGCCGGTTTTAGCTTTTAAATTCCATTCCTGATATATCGGAAGCATTTCGCAAAATACGTCATTATAAGGCTTCGCATATCCCTCTTTAATCATTATTTCGTTCAATACTCGCCCATCGTTTAAAATCAAGTAACCTAAAAGTCTGCCATACTTATCTACTAAATTGTTTTGTTCCTGGACTAATGTGCAAACTTCACCAAGTTTAACTTGATCTTTTAGAAAATTAAAGGACAAATAGCCCAACTTGATTAATAGTGCAGCTGGTAAGTTAAGTTCTTTTTCGTCTTTTTTAATTTTGTTGCAGTAGTTCATTTCGGGGGCGTCAATTCCATAAAATCTAACTTCAAATTCCTTTTTTGAGATAATATCCTCTAAAATAATTCCATCTCCGTCTACAAATTTTGCTATTCTCAGAAGGTTTTTTGAATTCATTGGTTCTTTAGCATTTATTAGCATTGTTTAGCTTTATTTATATGATTGATTATTAGGTTTTTACTTCATAAAATTACTAATATATTTATTAATCATAAAATTATATTGTCATGGCAAAACAAAAAGGACATATTAAGTATGTTGGAACGTTAGGAGATGTTAGACATTTCAAAATCAAAGGAAACAAAGGTTTCTTTGCGGGTCTTGTAGGTGGACCAACGGGTGAACAGGTAAAAACAGCAGCTAGTTTTATCCGTACTCGTGAAAATATGAGTGAATTTGCTGCTTGTGCAATGGCAGGAAAATCAATTCGAGTTGGATTGTCTCAATTGATGAAACAAATGTCAGACAGTCAATTTACCGGAAGATTGACAGCTATTATGAAAAAAATCAATATTGAGGATGGTTCTGAAGCCAGAGGGCAGAGAGCTGTTTTGGTTTCTCAACAACCACAGTATTTGAAAGGTTTGGACTTCAACAGAAACATTGCTTTTACAGGAATTGTAAACATCCCTTTTACATTGTCTGCATCTGTAGACCGAAATGAAACAAATCTTAACATTCCTGCTTTCAATCCGTTGAATTCTTTAAACATACCTGCAGGCGCAACACATTTGAGATTTATCAATGCTCTTTCAGTAATTTCAGATTTTGTATACAATTCTGCAACCGGAGCTTATGAACCTGCAGAACCGGAATTAAACGAAATGTCAAGCATTGCATACTCTGATTATATCCCAGTCGATCAACCTGCAAGTGATTTGGATATATCCGCCGCTTTGCCGGATGCTCCAACAGTATCACCTAATGTCGCAGTATTAGGCTGCGTAGGAGTTGAATTCTTTCAACAAGTTGGAAGTAATTATTACTTGTTCAACGCTGGTAACGCTTTAAAAGTTATCGACGTGTTTTAAAAAACCATCAATTTGCAAAGTTTGCAAAGTTTGCAATATTGCAAAGAAACCCTTTCGAAAGAGAGGGTTTTATTTTTTTTGCACCATTTTATCTATAGTGGGGACTCATATAGGACTTATGGTGCTTTTAAGTGCGGATTATGGATTAATCAACCTTTTTATGAAAGTTCCGAACAAATCCCTTCCGTTGTTCATTAATTTCAAACCAAAAATTATTTCAAAAGAAAAAAAAGAAAAAAAGAAAGCCATCTCTTCAAGTGGAAGGTTTCAAAAAAG
>CAZWAF010000022.1:0-27818 GCA_964631795.1 uncultured Flavobacterium sp.
TGGCGGTGGATTACCGGGTAAATTATCTGATTGTTCTGAACAAGATCCTGCAAAATGTGAAGTATTCCTTGTCGAGGGAGACTCGGCGGGTGGAACGGCAAAACAAGGTCGTGACCGTGCTTTTCAGGCAATCATGCCTTTGAGAGGTAAGATTCTGAATGTGGAAAAAGCAATGCCACATAAGGTTTTTGAAAACGAAGAGATCAGAAATATCTTTACAGCATTGGGTGTAACTATTGGTACAGCCGAAGACAGTAAAGCTTTGAATATTGAAAAACTGAGATACCATAAAATCGTTATCATGTGTGATGCCGATGTCGATGGTAGTCATATTTCTACCTTAATATTAACGTTCTTCTTCCGATTCATGAAAGAATTGATTGAGCAAGGATATGTTTATATTGCAGCGCCACCTTTGTATTTGGTGAAAAAAGGGAACAAAAAAGAATATGCATGGAATGATGTTCAACGTGATCAAGCTAATGAAAGAATGGGAGGAAGCGCCAACATTCAACGTTATAAAGGTCTTGGAGAGATGAACGCGGAGCAATTGTGGGAAACTACAATGGATCCAAATCACAGAACATTGCGTCAGGTTACGATTGATAGTTTGGCTGATGCCGATCACGTTTTCTCAATGTTGATGGGAGATGATGTTCCGCCACGTAGAGAGTTTATCGAGAAAAATGCGGTTTACGCAAATATTGATGCATAAAAAATAGTCATTGTTTTATTTTCTACTTCGGTAAGTGCATATTAAATGTGAAGTTATTTGAAGATTTAGAAAATTTCATAAATGATACTGTTTATTTCAGACTAAATAATTCACCGGCTACAGATGCTGTCGTATATCAGGCAGCATCTGGTTGGGTGAATACTCCAAAGAAACCAGAACTTTGGGATTTTAACATATAGGACTTCATTTTTATACTTTCTTCACACCAAAGTCCGACAGGCGGTTTGCAATTGCCAACAATAATTTTTTCTTTTTTAAATATAAAGGGAACAGAAATCTCAAAAAAATAAAGAGATTTCGGTAACAAAGATCAGTTATATCGTAGAAACGGCGGGAAAATATCAATTTGACAAATTTTTTTTACAAACTTCCGTTGCTTTTGGTAAATTTGTTAAATATGAACATTTCAGTTCAGTATAAAATTTAAACTTAACCAAATACCAAAAACAATTATGAAAGTTACAATTGTAGGAGCCGGAAATGTAGGCGCGACATGTGCAGATTCAATTGCTTATAAGAGAATTGCAAGTGAAATAGTTTTATTAGATATTAAAGAAGGTTTTGCCGAAGGAAAAGCATTAGATATTATGCAAACTCAAACTACTTTGGGTTTTAATACTAAAGTAACCGGAAGTTCAAATGATTATTCAAAAACGGCAGATAGTGATGTGGTAGTTGTTACTTCGGGGATTCCAAGAAAACCGGGAATGACTCGTGAAGAATTAATCGGAATTAATGCAGGGATTGTGAAAACGGTTGTTGAAAATGTTTTGAAATATTCTCCAAATGCAATTTTTGTTATTGTTTCCAATCCGATGGATACAATGACCTATTTGGCGTTGAAATCTACAGGTTTGCCAAAAAACAGAATAATTGGTATGGGGGGAGCTTTGGATAGTTCTCGTTTCAAAACATATTTGTCTCAGGCTTTAGATAAACCGGCTAACGATATTTCAGGAATGGTTATAGGAGGTCACGGAGATACTACTATGATTCCTTTGACAAGATTGGCTTCTTACAATGGAATTCCGGTTTCGGAGTTTTTGACAAATGAACAATTAAATAAAGTGGCTTCTGATACTATGGTTGGTGGAGCAACTTTGACAGCCCTGCTAGGTACTTCTGCTTGGTATGCGCCGGGAGCATCTGTAGCTTATTTAGTAGATAGTATCTTGAATAATCAAAATAAAATGATTGCTTGCTCTGTAATGTTGGAAGGCGAATACGGGCAAAATGATATTTGTATCGGAGTTCCGTGTATTATTGGTAAAAATGGAGTGGAAAAAATCGTTACTATTGAGTTGAACGAGGCCGAAAAAATACTCTTTGCTAAGAGTGCAGATGCGGTAAGAAGTATGAATGATGCTTTAAAAACTGTTTTAGTATAGTTTTTTTGATATTTATATAAAAAGACTGCAAAAATGCAGTCTTTTTTTTTGAGATTAATTAACAAAATAAATTGGTTAATCTTATCGTAAATTATATATTTGCTCGTTTCCAAAACGAAAAGAAACTCGATTTTAAGGATTTTAGTGATAAAATTGAAAAAGAAGGTCTCTTTGAGAGTTGGAAATAGAGAAACATAATTAAATTTAATTAATTTTTAGTAATAATGCAGAATAGAGGACTCGTAAAGTTTTTTGCAATTTTGTTTGCATTGGTATGTATTTACCAACTTTGTTTCACTTTTGTGGCAAGCAGCGTTGAAAGCGATGCAAAAGCGTTTGCAAAAGGAGACACCAAAAAAGAAATGACCTATTTAGATTCGATAGGTAAGGAAAATGTTTTTTTAGGACTTTTTACCTATGATGAGGTAAAAGATAAAAAGATCAATAAAGGTCTTGATTTAGAAGGAGGAATCAATGTGATTCTTGAAGTTTCTGTAAAAGACATTTTAAAAGGATTGGCTAATAATACCAAAAATCCTGTTTTCAATAAAGCTTTGGCTGATGCTACTAAAAATAAGGTAGGTAATCAAAACTATATAGATGCTTTCTTTATTGCTTTTGAACAAGCGTCTAACGGAACAGTAAAATTAGGTTCTCCTGAAATTTTTGCAAACAAAGGACTGGCAGATGAAGTAAATTTCAAAATGTCTGACAGAGAAGTTGAAAAAATCATCAGAAAGAAAGTTGACGAATCTGTAGCGAGTGCTTTTGAAGTACTTAGAAAACGTATCGATAAATTTGGTGTAACTCAACCAAACATCCAAAAATTGGGTGAATCAGGAAGAATTCTTGTTGAATTGCCTGGTGCAAAAGATGTTGACCGTATCAAAAAATTATTGTCAAGTACTGCTCAGTTAGAGTTCTGGGAAACTTACAAAATTGATGAAGTAGGAAACTTCCTTATGGCAACAAACGATCTTTTGAAAAAAACAGAAGTTGTTAAGAAAGAAGGAAAACCTGCGGTTGCCAAAGATTCATTGACAAACCTTTTGGCTGATACATCAAAAGATTCTACCGAAATTCAGGCAAAAAACAATCCTTTATTAGGGAAAATCATTGCTCAGGGTGGTGGTCCTGTTTTAGGAATTTTTGCTGCAAAAGATACAGCTGCAGTTAACGGATATTTCAAAAGACAAGATGTTAGAGCTTTATTGCAAGGAAACCAACGTTTTGCAAAATTTGTTTGGGGTAAACCAGATCCTATCAGGGATTCAAAAACAAACAAAATAGTTGAAACTTTTGCATTGTATGCTTTAAAAGGAAATAGAGATAATATTGCTCCTATGAGCGGTGGTGTAATTACAGATGCTAAAGATTCATTTGACCAGTTAGGAAAGCCTTCTGTTTCTATGACAATGAATGGTAAGGGAGCGAAAATCTGGGAAGAATTGACCGGAGCAGCTTATACTCAAAAAAGTAATATTGCTATTGTTCTTGATGATGTGGTTTACTCTGCACCCGGAGTTTCTTCAGGACCTATTGCAGGAGGAAGATCTGAAATCTCAGGAAACTTTAATGTAGCAGAAACTGCCGATTTGGCCAACGTATTGAGAGCTGGTAAACTACCTGCTTCTGCCGAAATTGTACAATCAGAGATAGTAGGACCATCTTTAGGACAAGCTTCTATCGATGCGGGAATTATGTCTTCTGTTGTTGGATTCCTGTTAGTATGCGTATGGATGGTATTCTACTATGGTAAAGCAGGATGGTTTGCAAACCTTGCGTTGTTGTTGAACTTACTTTTCCTTTTTGGAGTAATGGCAAGTTTCGGATTTGTATTAACACTTCCTGGTATTGCAGGTATCGTACTTACACTTGGTACTGCGGTGGATGCCAACATTATTATTTATGAAAGGGCAAAAGAAGAATTGCGTGAAGGTAAATCATTGGCCGAAGCAGTAATCACTTCTTACGGATGGAATGGAGCTATGCGTTCTATCATTGATGCCAATGTTACTCACTTGCTTACCGGTGTTATTTTGTTCGTATTCGGAACCGGAGTTATTCAAGGATTTGCATTGACATTGTTAATTGGTATTGTAACATCATTGTTTACTTCAATTTTCATCGCAAGAATTTTTATTGACAAAAATATTGCTACTAAATCTTCATTGACTTTTTGTACAGAAATTACTAAGAACTGGTTTACAAACTTCCATTATGATTTTATCGGTGTAAAAAAATGGACTTATGTATTCTCTGCTTCTGTAACAATAGTGAGTTTAGTTGGTATTTTCTTCGTAAACGGATTGGATCAGGGTGTTGACTTCGTAGGAGGTAGAACTTTTCAGGTGAAATTTGAACAACCTGTTGATGCAGCTGTTATTTCTCACGAATTGTCTGAAGCATTTGGTACTCCTGTTGAGGCGAAAGTTTTTGGTAGCGGCAATCAGTTGAAAATTACTACTAAATACAAAATTCAGGAAGAAGGTATTGCTGTTGATAAAGAAGTAAACCAAGAGTTGTATGATGCTTTGAAAAAGTACTATCCAAACTCTACTTACGATAAGTTTATCAATACTTATGACGGTAAAAAAGTAGGAGTATTACAGGCATCTAAAGTAGGAGCTGCTATCTCTGACGATATCAGAACTAATTCTTACTGGGCTGTAATGGGAGCTATGGCGGCTATCTTCTTATACTTGGTTCTTTCATTCCGCAAATGGCAGTATTCTCTTGGAGCTATTGCAGCTGTGGCACACGACGTAGTTTTTATCTTAGGAATTTACTCATGGTGTTATAAATTTATGCCTTTCCACATGGAAATGGATCAGCATTTCATCGCTGCTATCCTTACCGTAATAGGATACTCAATGAACGATACTGTAATTGTATTTGACAGAGTTAGAGAGTATTTGATAGGAAACATGAAAGGTAGTTTTTCTCAGATTGTAAATGCTTCTGTCAATTCTACTTTGTCAAGAACATTGAATACTTCTTTGATGATGATCCTGGTATTGTTGACAATGTTTATTTTCGGTGGAGAGTCAATCCGTGGATTTATCTTCGCAATGTTAGTTGGTATCATTGTAGGAACTTATTCTTCATTGTTTATTGCAACTCCGGTATTGGTAGATACTATTTCGGAAGCAGAACACAAAGCAATTGAATCAGCTCATAACAAATCAGAAGTTGCTGCTTAATAAAGTAATTTCTTCTTAATAACAAAAACCCCGTCCTGAAAAGGATGGGGTTTTTGGTTTTAAGTGGTTTTTAGATATTGAAAATTTGAGTTAAAGCATTGAACACTTACATTAAGCATTATAAAATTATATCACATAGAAAGATTTCCGATGTTTCTTATTTTGGCATCTATTTCATCGTTTTAAAGATCAATTGTATTTTGTTTATTCTGTAGGTTTTCGAAGCTTTTAACCCTGACATAAAAATGGCCGCTGATTGACTGCGTCGAACTTCGTTTCGCAGATTTCAAATAACTTACGGTGATTAAATTCTTTAAAAGACGCAGATTTAAAATCGATTAATCCGGGGAATTTTTACATATGAGTGTCATAAAAAAATCAGCGAATCTGCGGTAAAAAACAAAAACTAAATCTCTAACTTATAATTTGGGTTTAATAGGATTATTTTAGTTTCTAAAGATTTTTATCATCGGATAAAAAAAAACAGCTGCAAAGAATTGCAACTGTTTTGTAATAAAATTTTATTTGAATCAGTTTTTTAAGAAACGTCAACAGTAGTTCTTTCTGCTATTTCTTTGTAAGTTCCGTTTTCAAGTTTCTCACGGATAGCTTCAAAAGCAGCTAAAGTTTCTTCAATGTCTGCCAAAGTGTGAGATGCAGTAGGAATCATTCTCAATAAGATCATTCCTTTTGGGATAACCGGATAAACAACAATCGATAAGAAAATACCGTAGTTTTCTCTCAAATCGTTTACCATAACCATTGCTTCCGGAATGCTTCCTTCAAGATAAACCGGAGTTACACAAGTATTGGTGTCTCCAATGTTGAAACCTCTTGATTTTAATCCGCCTTGTAATGCGTTTACGTTTTCCCAAAGTTTATCTTTTAATGCCGAAGAATTTCTCAATAATTCTAAACGTTTCAATGAACCGATTGTTTGAATCATTGGTAATGCTTTGGCAAACATTTGAGAACGTAAATTGTATTTTAAATAATCGATGATATCTTTGTCGGCAGCTACAAAAGCACCAATATTAGCCATAGATTTGGCAAAAGTAGAGAAGTAAACATCAATGTCGTCCTGAACGCCTTGTTCTTCACCAGCACCGGCACCTGTTTTACCAAGAGTACCAAAACCGTGAGCATCATCGACCAAAAGACGGAAATTGTAGCGTTTTTTCATTTCTACAATTTCTTTCAATTTACCTTGTTGACCACGCATTCCAAAAACACCTTCGGTAATGAATAAAATTCCACCACCGGTTTCTTCTGCTATTTTGGTAGCACGTTGAAGGTTTTTCTCCATGCTTTCAATATCGTTGTGACGGTAAGTAAAACGTTTTCCCATATGCAAACGAACTCCGTCAATAATGCAGGCATGAGCATCTACATCATAAACAATAACATCGTTTTTTGTAACCAAGGCATCAATGATAGAAACCATTCCCTGATAACCAAAGTTCAATAAATAAGCAGATTCTTTCATTACGAAAGCAGCCAATTCATTTTCTAGTTGTTCGTGGTAAATTGTATGACCACTCATCATTCTTGCTCCCATTGGGTAAGCCGCACCATATTGAGCCGCCGCTTCTGTATCGGCTTTTCTTACTTCCGGATGATTGGCAAGACCCAGATAGTCGTTCAAACTCCAGTTCAGAATTTTTTTTCCGTGAAATTGCATTCTTGGACCTAATTCTCCTTCCAATTTTGGGAAAACATAATATCCTTCTGCCTGTGAAGCCCATTTACCTAATGGACCTTTATTGTTTTGTATTCTTTCAAATAAATCTTTTACCATGAATCCTATATTTATAATTGAAAATTATTTTTAATGATGCCAAAAATAAATATTTATAGACTATTATTTAATTTATAAATCATTTATTTTTTGTTTTTCTGAGTCTTTGTAACGTTTTTTGAAAAAGTGATTAAACAAAAAAAAGAGACCAACATTGCTGCTGGTCTTTCTGTAAATCTTTTTTTAATTATTTTCTGATAAGTGTGTATTGGCTATATATATCCGTGCTGTTTTGAGCAAAATAATATTTCAAGGTTAATTTTGTTTCAGTAATCGAAGCAATTGTGTATTTCATTTTAGTGCCATCACTTGAATTTACTTCAAGTATATCACCAGTTTTTTTCCAATCTCCACTTAGTTTTTGAAGGATGCAAGATTTAACGTATCCTTCTTCAAGTACGCCACCCGATTTAAAAGTGTAGTAATTTTTGTATTGACAGGATGGATCGTTTATATCTTGTTCGTCTGATGGTATATCCGGAATTACTGTCGATTTTTTGTCAAATTGCCAAGTTCCTTCAATAGAATTGGCTGAATTGGTAGGTTTGTCTTCTTTGGTGCAAGAAACAGAAATTATTGCGATTGATAATCCGGTTAAGAATAGGGTAATTAGTTTTTTCATGATTAGTTGTTGGTTTGTAGATAATTTTTGCGCAATATATCAATAAATTGATCTATAAAACAAGTGTTTTTTATTCTTAAATGTTAAACTTTACATTGTAGGGAAAAGGTTCTTTTTAAGTGATGAAATTAGTTCTGATTTTTATGGTTGGTTGTATAAAAAAAGACCAACATGAGTTGGCCTTTTTTGAAAGTTTTGACTGAAAATTATTTTCGCTAATAAGTAATATTATGTACTTACTATTTGGTTGTGGATTAAAAATAAATTTTCATTCTATGTTTAGAATTATGGTACAATAACACTTACATTATCATCTCCACAAGCCATATCAACCGGGAAATCTTTTGTTTCACCAGTTGCTGTGTTATTTGCGAATTCAACCATTCTTATAGTGTATGCTCCTGCCGGCATTAAGGCTTTACCTTTTTTACCTGCTGGGATCGTATAAAAAGTAAGATCATTAACTCCTGATATAAAATGTACATCCCACTCATTAGCTGAATTGTTTTCAAAATACACATTTGCTGTTCTGATGACAGGTACATCCAATACATTTGAGCCTGTTTTTAGAGGATCTGTGGTGCTTTGTACAAAACCAGCAACCCCATTGTTTTTACAGTCTTTTTCAACATCTATGTAATAAACTACATTTTTTAGCTTAGTGAATTTTGCTTTTCCATTGGCATCTGAAGTTACAACTTGTCCGTTTTTACTACTTAACCAATCAGCTTCTGAAGCATAAATTGTTACGGTTGCACCTTCAAGTACCGCAGTTTCACTTACACTTAAATCTTTAACGGTAATTTCTAAATCTGTTGTAACCGGAGTTGGGGCGTCCTCTTCTTTAGAACAACCAGTGAAGATTGCAGCAGAAGCAATCAAAGACATAAATAAAATGCTTAATCTTTTCATAATAATAATTTTTGATTTTGTGTTGAGCAAATGTCAATAAAAAAAAGCCAATAACAAAATTATTAGCTTTTTTTTAGGAATTAGAGTGCTTTTGATTAAAGACTTACATCAACTGTAGCGGTTGTGCTGCAAGTTGGCGCTGCGTCAAAAGTTTTAACAGGAACTGTAGTGTCTGTTTTGTTTGTAGCTGTTATGGTATATTCTCCAATAGGAACAGGTAATGGTCCTTGTTGATTTGCTTGAATATCTCCAATTGATATTTTTTGAGTTGGATTAGCTTTTGGTGCAATTTCTAATCCATATGTATCAGTTGTAGATGTGTTTTTTAAAAGTATAATACCGGTATTAGCTAGTTGTACATCATATTTTGTGGTTGTACCAGCAGTAAGCGTTCCATCAGCTTTCTTTTTGGTAAAATAGTTAGTTTTGCAACCAAGAGTAGCGTCAAATTCATAAACTATATTGTTTTTTAAATTTGAGAATTTCACTTTTCCGTTACCATCTGAAGTTAATGTTTGAACTGGAGTTGTAGATGTTGGACTATCGTATAGCTTTACCTCTGCTCCGGAAATAATTGCTCCTGTCTCAGAATCAGTAATTGTAAGTTCAAGGCTTGTTACAGGTGTTGCCGGCGGGTCATTGCTGTCACCTCCACAAGATACGAAAGTAGTAGAAATAAGTGCTACTAAAGAAAGAAATAAAAAGGATAGTTTTTTCATTTTTTGATAAAATTTAAATTGGTTAATTATTTTTGAGCTGTAATATTAAATAGAAAAAATCATATCCAAAAATTTTTTTAAAAAAAATGTTAGATTATGTGAAAAATGGAGTTTTTGGTTATGAATTCGTATTTTAAAAGGTTTTTTTTAAAAATAGTTAATGGCTTTTTGGGAGGTAAAAACAAAAGAGCCACGAAGGAATTCGTGGCTCTTTTGTTTATAAAAATTCAATTATCTATTTCAAGGTTACTGTTGCAGTACCTCCGCAAGGAATTGTGAATTGTTCAATGTAATCACTTCCTTTCACAATTTTTCCGTCAACAACTTTTACAACACCCAGCATTGTTGTGTTTCCTGCAGGCAAAGGATCTTTAATGTATTTTCCTTTTGCTCCCGGAGCCAATGTTACATGTGGCATTCCCGGTATTGTAGTAGTTGCTCCATTGATAATAGCTATGGCTACACAATTGAAAGTATCAGTCTCAGATTTGTTTTCGATAACAAGATCTCCAACACCATTGATACCAACATCTTGTTTGTTGAGAGTATTTTGTTTTAAGGCGTTTTTTGTGTAGTAAATACCAAACAAATTGTTTTGACACCCTTTTTGTGCAGCAATGTAGTAAACGATGTTTTTTAGATCAGTGAATTTGGCAACACCTTTAGCATCGGTTTTTACGGTAATTGGTTTTGACATATCTGCAGATTCAGATATTGATACAGTCGCACCTGATACTAATTCTAATGAATTGTCCAGATCTTTGATTGTTATTTCCAATGAAGTAGAAAGTGCAGTAGTAGGATTAGTTTCGTCTTTAGTACAAGCTACAAATATGCTAGTTACTACAGCTAGAGACATGAATAGAAAACTAAGTTTTTTCATTTTGAACGATTTAATGGGTTAAAAGTTTGAGAATGCAATACTAATCAGAAATAATGGACAAGGAAAATATTTTATATTAAATAAAATATAAATGTTGGTTTTATACTTGGATTAAATTATTGTAATTCATAAAAAAAGTCGCGATTTTTTCGCGACTTTTTAAAATTTTGTTAAACTAAAAATATTTTTTATCTTTTTTTTAAGTTTTTTGAATCATCTTGTCATTTGTAGTAATTATAAATCCCACTCTTCGATTTTGAGCTTTGCTTTGAGTTTTAGAATTGTCTGCTATTAGGTAGTATAATAACGAATGTAAATTCAATGTAAGAGATTTTAAGTCTTTTTAAGTTCTATTTCCCAAGTTCGAAAACAAGTCCGCCTCCTAGTGTGAATTGATAAATAGAAGAGTAGGTACTAACGCCGGCACCAGCTCCACCTGTCCCAAAATACATTCCTCCACCAACAGATTGTGCGATAGATAATAATTGACCTTGCAGTTTTAATCCTACTTTTTCGGTAGCCCAGATTGTTGCACCTGCTTTTAATCCCCAGGCAAACTTCGTCAAAGAATCAGAATTGTGGTTGGTTGGGTTTTCAATATTTACAATACCAACTCCAAGCATAAATCCACCAAAACCTTCTACTTTTGAACCCGGTTTTTGAAAACTGTTCAAACCACCAATCATAATATAGTTCATATCCATATTGAAATCGGCCGATTTGTCAAAAAGACCTCCTCCATAATAATAGGTAGGGGCATGTGTATCTTGTCTAAGATATAATAATTCTACTGAATTTCGGGGAGTAACTTTAAATTCAAGACCTCCACCATATTGTAAACCTCCTTTTATGGTTCCGCTGTAATAGTTTCCGTAATCATAATAAGAATCAAAACTGTCATCAAATGTGTAAGCTGCATATAGATTCACTCTGACTTTTTTCTCAAAATCAAAATCGGAAGTTCCTTGAGCAAAGGTAGAAATGCAGATAAAAAATGTTAATAATAACATTTGTTTGTGTAATGTTTTCATAATTAGATGATTTGTTTGGTTAATATACTGTTAAAAATAATTTAAATTTTTAACAAATCAAAACAAAATAATTATTTCTGTCAAATTGACATATCAATTCATTTGGTATGTTATTTGAAAAAGCAGAAACCATCAATAAATAATTTATTAATCTAAAAAATAACAAACACATGACAACTGGAAAAATTAATGTTTCTGTAGAAAACATTTTCCCGCTAATCAAAAAGTTTTTATATAGCGATCACGAAATTTTTCTTCGTGAGTTAATTTCAAACGGAACCGATGCTACTCTGAAATTAAAGCACCTGACAAGCATTGGCGAAGCCAAAGTAGAATATGGTAATCCGATTATTGAGGTGAAAATTGATAAAGAAGGAAAAAAACTTCATATCATTGACCAAGGTTTGGGAATGACTGCTGACGAAGTTGAAAAATACATCAACCAAGTTGCGTTTTCAGGTGCTGAGGAATTTTTGGAAAAATATAAAGATTCAGCTAAAGATTCAGGAATTATCGGACATTTTGGACTTGGATTCTATTCTGCGTTTATGGTTGCCGAAAAAGTGGAAATCATCACTAAATCTTACAAAGATGAACCTGCTGCTCACTGGACTTGTGACGGAAGCCCTGAATTTTCTTTGAAACCGCACGATAAAACTACTCGCGGAACTGAAATCATCCTGCATATTGCAGAAGATTCTTTAGAATTTCTTGAAGAATTCAAAATCCGTGAATTGTTGAACAAATACAATAAATTCATGCCTGTTCCAATTAAATTCGGAACAAGAAAAGAAACACTTCCAAAATCAGAAGATGCTTTGGAAGATAGCAATCCCGAAGTTTCGGGAGAAGAAATTGAGGTTGATAACATTATCAATAACCCAAATCCAGCCTGGACAAAACAGCCAACGGATTTAACTGACGAAGATTATAAAAACTTCTATCGTGAATTATATCCGATGCAATTTGAGGAGCCTTTGTTCAACATTCATCTAAATGTAGATTATCCTTTTAATCTTACAGGAATTTTATATTTCCCAAGATTAGGAAGCGATTTGCAGATTCAAAAGGATAAAATCCAATTGTACCAAAATCAGGTTTATGTTACCGATAATGTAGAGGGAATTGTTCCTGAATTTTTGATGATGCTTAAAGGAGTGGTGGATTCTCCGGATATTCCGTTGAATGTTTCCCGTTCTTACTTACAGGCAGATGGTGCTGTGAAGAAAATTTCGAATTATATTACCCGTAAAGTTGCCGATAAACTGAAATCATTGTTCAATGAAAATCGTTCTGACTTTGAACAAAAATGGAATGATATTAAAATCGTTTTAGAATACGGTATGCTTTCGGAAGACAAATTCTATGAAAAAGCAGGTGCTTTTGCCCTTTACCCAAGTGTAGATGAAAAATATTACACTTTGGATGAATTAAAAGAGACAATTAAAGCAAACCAAACCGACAAAAACGGGAAAGTAGTTGTGCTTTATGCTTCAAACAAAGATGCTCAACATAGTTACATAGACATTGCAAAAGAAAAAGGATATGAAGTGATTTTGTTGGATTCTCCGATTATATCTCATTTGATTCAAAAACTGGAATCTGATAATTCAGAATTGACTTTTGTTCGTGTTGATGCCGATCATATTGATAATTTGATCAAAAAAGAAGACGAAACCATTTCAAAATTAAATGACCAAGAAAAAGAAACATTAAAAACGGTAATTGAAGGTTTTGTGCCAAAGCAAAATTATACCGTTCAGTTGGAAGCAATGGACAGTCAGGCTGCTCCGTTTATCATCACTTTGCCTGAGTTTATGCGCCGTATGAAAGAAATGAGTCAAACCGGTGGCGGGGGAATGTTCGGAATGGGTAATTTCCCTGAAATGTACAATTTAGTGATAAATACCAATTCTGAATTGGCAAACACTATTTTGAACACAGCTGATAAAACACATCAGGAAGAATTAGTAAAACAAGCTTTGGATTTGGCCAAATTGTCACAAAATCTTCTTACCGGAGCGGAATTAACCGCTTTTGTAAAAAGAAATTTCGAGATGATTAAATAAAAAATTTTATGATAATTTGAAACCTGCGGATTAAAATTCGCAGGTTTTTTTATGTCTTTTCTCAAAATATTTATAGAGGTTTTAATAGTACCTTTGGAACTAAATTAAATGAAGATGTTTAAAACCGAAGTATTCAAAGGTGCTTTTTTAATAGGATTAGGCGCAGCCGGATACGGTATGCTGGCTACTATTGTAAAACTTGCCTATGATGATCATTTTACCACTGCCGAAATTTCAACTGCACAATTTATTTATGGGATTGTTGGAATGTTTCTGATTCATTATTTTCAAAAAAAGAGATCTCAAAATACAGTTGTGAAAACATCCAAATTGAATATTTTTAAATTGATTTTTGCAGGAACTTCCTTGGGGCTTACAAGTGTTTTTTATTATTTGTCTTTAAATTATGTATCGGTTTCGGTAGGAATAGTACTCTTGATGCAAACTGTTTGGATGAGTATTGTACTTGAAATGTTTTTGAACAAAAAACTTCCCTCAATATTGAAATTAGTATCGATTTTTATTGTTTTGACAGGAACTGTTTTAGCTACCAATTTATTAGAAAGTGAAATAATTTTGGACTGGAGAGGAGTTTTTTTTGGACTTTTGGCGGCAGCTTCTTTTTCAACGACCATGTATGCTTCAAATCGGATTGCAATTGCCAGTTTGGCTTCTGAACGAACTTTATATATGCTTTTAGGAGGACTTTTGGCAGTTTTAGTCTTTGCCTGTTTTTTGCAAATAGGTTTTTTCAATTTTGAGATATTCGCAAAGTGGGGAATTCTTCTCGCCTTATTCGGAACCATTCTTCCGCCATTACTTATGAATGCCGGATTTCCATATACAGGAATCGGGTTGGGAAGTATAGTTTCGTCATTAGAATTGCCGGTTTCGGTATTGATGGCTTATTTTATTCTGGATGAAAAAGTGATTTTGTCACAATGGATTGGAATTGGATTAATAATTATAGCAATTGGAATTGTAAATATTAAATCGTTGAAAAATAGGCAAATATATTAAATTTTTATCGTAAATTTAACACTTAATTTAAATTTGACGATCATGAAAAAATTATTCGCTGAATTTTTTGGAACCTATTGGTTGGTTTTTGGAGGTTGCGGTAGTGCTTTGTTTGCGGCAGGTATTCCAAATTTAGGAATCGGATTTGTTGGTGTTTCACTGGCATTCGGATTAACGGTAATGACAATGGCTTATGCGGTAGGACATATATCCGGAGGCCATTTTAATCCGGCAGTTTCAATCGGACTTTGGGCAGGAGGGCGGTTTGACGCAAAAGATTTGGTCACTTATATTACGGCTCAATGTTTGGGAGCTGTTGCGGCAGCCGGTACTTTGTATTGTATAGCAATGGGAAAAGAAGGATTTATGATTGATAACACCAAAGCCGGAGCATTTGCCTCAAACGGATTTGGAGCCTTTTCTCCAGATGGTTATTCTATGCAGGCGGCATTTATGGCTGAATTTATTCTAACATTATTTTTCTTGTTAATTATTTTGGGTGCAACTGATAAATTGGCAAATTCCGGTTTTGCAGGAATCGCAATTGGATTGGGGTTGACTTTAATTCACCTTATAAGTATTCCTATTACAAATACATCGGTAAATCCTGCCCGATCATTATCTCAGGCATTATTTGTAGGAGGAGAACCGCTAACGCAAGTTTGGTTGTTTTGGTTGGCTCCAATTTTGGGAGCTGTTGCCGGAGGAATTATCTATAAAATGCTGTTAGAATCTAAAAGTTAAAATCCTATAATCTTAAAACTAAGAGAGAAATGAAAAGCTAGAATTCATTTCTCTCTTTATTTTTGTACAATGAATTCACTATTTCAATCCGATCCTATAAAATTCGATTTACCAAATGCCGATATTGTTTATTATCCTCGTTTTATAGAAGAAACAGAGGCAAATTCTATTTTTAGAGAATTATTAGATAAAACTCCCTGGCAACAAGATGAGATAAAAATCTTTGGAAAAATACATCCGCAACCCAGACTGACGGCTTTGTTTGGCGATGAGGGAAAAAGTTATTCTTATTCTAATTTAACAATGCAACCGCATCCATGGAATTCTTTGTTATTGCAGTTGAAAGCTCGGATTGAAGAGATAACTCAAACTCAATTTACCTCTGTTTTACTCAATTTATACCGAAATGGAAAAGATAGTAACGGGTGGCATGCCGATGATGAAAAAGAATTGGGAAAAAATCCGGTTATTGCTTCTTTGAGTTTTGGAGCCGAAAGAGTTTTTGGCTTAAGGCACAATAATGGAATGTTTAAGCAGAAAATAACTCTCGAAAACGGAAGTTTGTTGATAATGAGAGGAGAGACGCAGCATTTTTGGAAACATCAGATTGCAAAAACAATGAAGCCTTCCGGAGCAAGAATTAATCTGACTTTTAGAACTTTAATATATTGATTTTGCTCATTTTTTTATGATTTTGCTTTGTTTTCTTTGTTGTTTTAAATAAGAGAATTGATTGAAAAAAATATTTCTTCGGTTTAACAAGTAATTATATTTTTTCTTAATATTGAAATATTAATTTTAATCATTAAAACCCACCCAGAATTATTTTTCAAGTAATGAAAAAGAGTAAACACACAGAATTGAATAGAGAACAACATGAAAGATTGATCTCTTTAGCTTTGGAAGAAAGGAATCCTTTTGAAATCATTAAAAAAGAATTTGGATTTGCTGAAAAAGAAGTTCTTGAAATTATGAAAAAGATGCTTACGGCCGACAAATTTGAATTATGGAAGAAAAAGGCAAATGCCGGAAAACCTAAACCAAAAGCGCCAAAATTTGATGATTTTGACGATGATTTAGATGGGAAATATTACATAAAGAATAAATTTGACTAAAATTGAAACTCCTATGATTAGTAGGAGTTTTTTTATAGCTTCAACCAAAAGAAAGATATGAAAAAAATAATTACCATACTCTTTGTACTATTTTCGTTGTACACCTTTTCACAGGAAAAACCCATTACAGATATGTATAATAAGGAAGAAATTACGGTCAATTCTTTACTCAAAGGCAGTTTGTACACACCTGTTAAATCAGATAAAAATACTGATTTGGTAATATTGATTGCCGGTTCAGGGCCAACCAACAGAGATGGAAATCAAATTGGGATGATAAATAATTCATTGAAATTTACGGCTCAGGAATTGGCCAAAAACGGAATTGCCGTTTTTAGTTATGATAAGCGAATTATAGCTCAAATGATTGCCGGAAAAGTAGATGAAAGAACATTGACTTTTGATGATTTCATCAATGATGCAAGAGAAGTGGTGACTTTTTTCAAAAATAAAAAGAAATATCATAAGATTATTATCGCAGGTCACAGTGAAGGTTCGCTTATTGGGATGATTGCCGCCGATAAAAATACCGATGCTTTTATCTCATTGGCGGGAGCGGGGAGAACGATTGATTTGATAATTGAAGATCAGATAGAAAGTCAGGCTCCTGCATTCAAACAAGAAACTCATGATAATTTAGCAATGTTGAAAAATGGTAAAACATTCGAATTGAAAAATCAAATGTTGGCTTCTATTTTCAGAGAAAGTGTTCAGCCATATATGATTTCGTGGATAAAATACAATCCTCAGGAAGAAATAAAGAAACTGAATATTCCGGTTTTAATAATCAACGGAACTAAAGATATTCAGGTTGGAGTTCAGGAAGCAGAGTTGTTAAAACAAGCTAAGCCGGATGCCAAATTGGTAATTGTTGAAAATATGAATCATATTTTTAAAGAAATAAAAGGAGATAAAACCGAAAATATGGCTTCCTACACTAATCCGGATTTGCCTGTCTCAAAAGTTTTGACAGATACTATGATTCAATTTATAAATTCTTTATAATTGAGGAATAATAGTAATTTTTTTAAGTTGAATCAATAAAACAGATATATATGAAAAAAATAATGCTTTCACTGGCACTGGCAATTGCACTTTTAAGTTTTAAAGCCGAAGCCCAAACAAAATCAGCCGATCAGATTCAGGTAAAAATAGATTTAGAAAATGTAAAAGACGATAAAGTGCAGGTTACTGTAACTGTTCCTAAAATAAAATTGGACAAAATAACCTATTACATTCCTAAAATTGTTCCGGGAACTTATTCTACCGATGATTACGGAAAATATATAGAAGATTTGAAAGCTTTTGATTCGAAAGGAAATTTATTGGAAGTTGCAAAATATGGAGATAATTCCTGGGAAATTGATAATGCTAAAAAATTAGATAAAATCACTTATTTGGTCAATGATACTTTTGATATAGAAGATGAGCACGATATTTTTTCGCCTTCGGGAACCAATATTGAGGCAGGAAAGAATTTTCTTTTAAATACTCACGGATTTGTAGGTTATTTTTCGGAATTCAAAAACAATCCGTACAAATTAGATGTAATTCATTCAAAGGAATTGTGGGGCGCAACCTCTTTGATTGATACAAATTCAAGTGAAACGGCAGATAGTTTTACTGCAAGCCGTTATGCCGAATTAGTTGAAAATCCAATCATGTATTCAAAACCGAATTACACTACTTTCAATATAGGAGGAATGGATATTTTGCTTGCGGTTTATTCTCCTAATGGAGTTGTAACGGCCGAAAGTTTGACTCCCGGTATGAAAAAGATGATGACAGCTCAAAAGAATTTCTTAGGCAAATTCAATTCTACAAAGAAATACAGTGTGTTGTTATACCTCTCGGATGTAGAAAAAAAAGATGCCGAAGAGTTTGGTGCTTTAGAACATCCAACTGCTACAACTGTTGTAATGCCTGAGCAAATGCTTTTTGACGAATTAGAGGAACAAATGAAAGATGTAGTTTCGCACGAATTTTTTCATATTGTGACCCCTTTGAGTATTCATTCAAAAGAGATTCATGATTTTGATTTTAATAATCCAAAAATGTCGAAACATTTATGGATGTATGAAGGAGTTACCGAATATTTTGCGAATCTTTTTCAGGTAAATCAGGGTTTGATTTCGGAAGATGATTTTTATAAACGAATGACCGAAAAAATTGAAAATGCTGCTGTAATGGACGATTTGATGCCGTTTACAACCATGAGCGCCAATGTTTTGTCGAAACCGTATAAAGATCAATATAGAAATGTGTATCAAAAAGGTGCTTTGATTGCCATGTGTCTTGATATTCAGCTTAGAGAAAGCAGTAAAGGTCAAAGAGGAATTTTGGATTTGATGCAGAAATTAGCTGAGATTTACGGAAATAACAAACCTTTTGACGATGCAGAATTATTCGGAAAAATAACTGAACTGACCTATCCTGAAATTGGAAAATTCTTTGAAACCTATCTCGAAAGCCGGAATAAAATTCCGTATGACGACTATTTTGCAAAAGTAGGTGTTGGTAAAAAAGGGAAGAAAGTTCCGGGAAATGTTTTTATAAAAGATCAAACTCCTTATGTTATGACCGATCCTGAAGATAAAAAAATATATGTTGTAGCGAGTGATTTGCCTGAGTTTTATACAAGTCTGGGAATTAAAAAAGGGGATGAGATTGTTGAAATAAATGGAGTAAAATACAGTTATGACAATATTTATGAAATGGTGGCTTTGAGCGATTCATGGAAAGAAAATCAGCTTATAACAGTGAAAATAAAACGTGATTCGAAAGAAATTACCTTAAACGGGAAAGTTAAGATTCCGATGGTAGATAAATTTGATTATCATGTGACTGATGAAAGTAAAAAAACTTTGAGAGAAGCCTGGCTGAAAGGATAAAAGTAAAAAATCCTCAATTTGAATTTTGAATTGAGGATTTTTTTATTGTGTTTGCCGAAAAAACAGAACCAGAAGATTGTCAATTATAGAAATCAGAATACTTTTGCCACTGCACGATTTCATGTAATTTTAAAATAAATATTTGATGAAAAAAATACTACTTTTTCCAATTGTACTATTAGTATTGATAGGTTGTGGAAAGAAAAAAGCGGAAAACAATCTTCATTTGACCGGAAATATTAAAGGATTGAAAAAAGGGACTTTGTATATTCAACGATTTGAGAATGCGGCTTTGAAAGCTATAGATACGATTGAAATTGATGGAGATTCTCATTTTGAAACCGATATAATTTTGAAATCGCCCGAAATGTTGTATCTGTTTTTAGACAGAGGAGTTACAAATTCTATTGATAATAATTTGCCATTTTTTGCCGAAGCCGGAGAAATGAATATCGAAACCCAATTGGATTCTTATTTTGCAAAAGCAACTATTACCGGATCTCAAAATCAAAAATTGTATGAGCAATACCAAAAGGGAAATAAAGTATTTAATGAAAAATTACTTGTTTTGGCCACAGAAAGATTTACAGCGTTGAAAAATAAAAATCAGGCTGAGTTAATCCGAATTGAAAATGTTGAACAAAGTATCTTGAAACGCAAATATTTATACACGGTCAATTTTGCTCTGAACAATGCTAAATATGAAGTTAGTCCGTTTGTTGTTTTGTCTGAAATAAGTGATATTAATGCGAAATATCTTGATACAATTCAAAAATCATTAAGTCCTAAAGTAAAAGAATCGTTTTACGGAAAGAAATTCATGGACTTGCATAATAGTTTAAAATAAATTGTAGATAATAAAATTTAAAAATCCGACTCAAAAACGAATTTTGAGTCGGATTTTTGGTAAGTATATTTTGAAATTTCAGAATTATTTTTTTCCGAATTTCCAGACAAATTCGTCATTTTTGATGGTAGCTCCCACTTCAATTTTTACAATTTCATTGTATTCTGTCTGAAAAATAATCCAGTTGTCTTCGTTGAAATAGTTTTCGAAAGTGTCGAATTCTTCCTGTTCAAATTTGGTTATTTTTTGTGAGACCAAATCCTTTTTTACTGTTTCAATGTTTTGTCCGATGATTTTCTTTCCAAAAAGTTCCAAATCAGGATTAGAAGTTACAATAAAACCCAGTTTTAAATCTTCTTCTACATAAAACGTCAAGCGCATTTTTAGCTTGTTGTAAACCAAAATCACATTTTCGTCTTCGTCTTTATAGTTTCTGTCGGGTTTTCCATAAATGGCGGTTACGTCATTTTGCTTCATCCCGAAAATAAGTTTATCGATTCCTGTTGTTAGGTTTATTTTCATATTGTTTTATTTTGGTTCAAATGTATTTCTTTTTCAGATTTTAGAAAGGCTTATCAATGAAAAATATTTTTTGAAATACTTTAGAATCATTTTTAAGTTTTGATTAATTTTCTATATTTATAAAACTATAGATTTATGATAATGGGAAAAAATAAGACAAAACTTGACCTTCGTATAATGTTGCTGCTTTTTATAATAAGTTTTTGTGGTTTTACGGCATTTTCATATTATGTTATAAATCAAACAAAAGTTAACGGAAGCATACATTCTAAAATTTCCAGAGGACAAAATTTGGTTGCCGATATTTTGCCTCCTCCGGGTTATATTATTGAAACTCATTTTTATAATTCTGAAATTGTAAATGCAAAAAGCAAAATAGATGAGGAAAAATATTTTAAAGCTATCAACAAATTTGAATCTCAGTACAATCATTCAAAAAAAGAATGGAAAAAAAGTACTCCCGAAATTCAGGCAAAATTTAGTGAAAGTGATATTTATGTAAAGGAATATTTTTATTTATCGAAAACCGATTTGTTTAATTCTCTTTCTTCGGAAACAAAGCACGAAATATATCAAAAGATGAATACGCTATTTCTGAAACACAGGGCTTGTATTTTAGATGTAGTAAAAATTCAGAAAAAGATAAATGCAACTATTACAGAAGATGCCGAGAAGTCAATTAGCAGAACCTTGTTTTTTATGATAATTATAGCTTTGTTTTTGATTACTTCGGTAACAATTACTACTATTTATCTGGGAAATAGAGTTGGTTTTTACAGTGCGAGATTAAGAGGATTAATGCAGGAACAAGATAAGTTTTATTCAATAATTGCTCACGATTTAAGAGGACCTATCTGGAATGTTTCGGCAATGCTTTCTTTGTTGAACGAAGGAGGATTGGATGCTGAAGAGGAAAAAGAATTGTTGAAAGCACTCGAAAATCAGTCTGAAAGTACAGCCGTTTTATTGGATAATTTACTGGAATGGACTAAACTTCATAATGGTATAATTACTGCCGATATTAAAACTGTAAATATAGCAGATGTAGTGAATGAGAGTCTAAGTGTGTTGATAGAATCGGCGAATCTTAAAAATATAAAGTTGTGGAAAGAAATAGTCGATTGTGAAGTTGATATTGACAGAAGAATGATTGCAACGGCATTGCGAAATTTAGTTTCTAATTCTTTGAAATTTACCTATCCGCATGGTGAAATAAAAATCAGTACCGAAATAATTGATCATTTATTGATTGTAAAAATAAAAGATAACGGTATGGGGATTCCTAAAGAAAAACTGGATAAAATATTTAATATTAACGGAGTCAATTCTACAAAAGGAACCGGTGGAGAAATAGGAAGTGGTTTGGGACTGAAAATTTGTGAGGAATTAGTAAAACGCAATAACGGCCGCTTTTTTATAGAAAGTACCGTTGATGTAGGAACCGAAGTAAGAATTGAATTTGAAATTAAAAAGAATCTCGTTTAATCCTGAAACTCAAGGATTAAACGAGATTTTTTTAAATTTTATTTGAGGAAAATCTATTCAGAAAATTCGTCGTAGCGAATCACTTCCTGCGGATCATATAACGGACATTTGAATTCTTCCATAGTATCTGCCAGAAGATCCATTGTTTTTCCTTCTGTACCATAGCAGTCAATTGCTATACTTTGCGGAGTTGTTTTTATATGAAAAGCACCTTTACCATTATTGTTTTTCCAACTGAATTCATCCACTCTTTCCCAGGAAGAGAAAAGTTTAGCAATTCTGTTGATGATTACATCTGTAGGAATATCTTCTAAACCGTCAACCAATTCCCGGTCGATTAAAGCTTCATAAACTTCCTGGTTATTCAGATAAATTCCTTCTTGATATCTCCAAAATAGTAATTCGTACATTCCTTTATATATTTAACCCTATCAGGGTTTTAAACCCTGATAGGGTTGTTTAGTTTAATATTCGAAAGTTCCGTATTCGCTGCTGATAGTAAGTTTCTTGCTGTCAGAAGCTTCAACTCTACCTATAATTTGTGCGTCAACATTGAATGATTTAGAAATTGCAATGATATCTTCTGCAACAGCAGCAGGAACATAAATTTCCATACGGTGACCACAGTTGAAAACCTGATACATTTCTTTCCAGTCTGTTTTAGACTGCTCCTGAATCAATTTGAACAAAGGAGGAACAGGAAACAAATTGTCTTTTATAACATGAACTTTATCTACAAAGTGCAATACTTTGGTTTGGGCACCGCCACTGCAATGAACCATTCCGTGAATAGTATCTGATTTGTATTTTTCTAATATTTTTTTGATGATAGGCGCATAAGTTCTTGTTGGCGAAAGAACCAATTTTCCGGCATCGATTGGTGAATTTTCAACCGCATCGGTCAATTTTACTTTTCCTGAATAAACTAATTCAGAAGGAACAGCGGCATCATAACTTTCAGGATATTTTTGAGCCAAATAATTGTCAAAAACATCATGACGAGCAGATGTCAATCCGTTACTTCCCATTCCGCCGTTGTAACCTTTTTCGTAAGACGCCTGACCAAAAGAAGCCAAACCTACAATAACGTCACCAGCCTGAATGTTGGCATTATCAATAACATCAGAGCGTTTCATTCTAGCCGTAACGGTAGAATCCACGATGATTGTTCTTACCACATCACCAACATCGGCAGTCTCGCCACCTGTAGAATGAATTGTAACTCCAAAAGATTTCAATTCCTGAATCAATTCTTCGGTTCCGTTGATGATTGCCGAAATCACCTCAGAAGGAATAAGGTTTTTATTTCTTCCGATAGTCGAAGACAACAAAATATTGTCGGTAGCACCCACACATAATAAATCATCAATGTTCATGATTAAAGCATCCTGAGAAATACCTTTCCAAACCGAAATATCTCCGGTTTCTTTCCAATACATATAGGCAAGAGATGATTTTGTTCCTGCACCATCGGCATGCATTATAAGACAATAATCTTCATCATTTGTCAAATAATCGGGTACTATTTTGCAAAATGCCTGTGGAAATAAGCCTTTGTCAATGTTTTTAATAGCATTGTGAACGTCTTCTTTTGAAGCCGAAACACCTCTCATTGCATATCTTTTGCTGGTATCAGAACTCATAAAAATTGTAAAATGTAGTTATTGCCGACAAATGTAATCATAAAAGAAAAGTCAACCAAGATTAATTTAAGGTTGTAGGTTGTGAGTTGTAGATGTGCAAATTTGGAAATCAAATTCCTAAATGATGAACAACCTACAACTTACACCCCATAACAAATAATAAACTTTGAACCGAAACAATTGGCACTCTTCAAAAAAAGTTGCAATTTTGCGCTTCAAAATAAAAAATAACATCATGCCAAAAATTTCAAATAAAGGAAAGCAAATGCCGGAATCTCCAATTAGAAAATTGGTTCCGTATGCAGAAATAGCTAAGAAAAAAGGTAATAAAGTGTACCATTTAAATATTGGTCAGCCAGACATCAAAACACCGGAAGTAGCTTTGAATGCCGTAAAAAATGTTGATATTCAGGTTTTAGAATACAGTCATTCTGCGGGTTTTGAGAGCTACAGAACAAAATTGGCTCAATATTATACAAACCACGGTTTGCCTATCAATACAGAAGATATTATTATTACTACCGGTGGTTCTGAAGCATTGCTTTTTGCAATGGGAAGTATTATGGACACAGATGACGAGATCATTATTCCGGAACCATTTTACGCAAACTACAACGGTTTCGCAACTTCTTCAGGTTGTAAAGTTGTTCCTGTGATTTCGACTATAGAAACAGGTTTTGCGTTGCCTCCAATTGCTGATTTCGAGAAATTGATTACGTCTAAAACTAAGGCTATCATGATTTGTAATCCGGGAAACCCAACAGGTTACTTGTATTCTAAAGAAGAAATGTTGCAATTGGCTGAATTGGTAAAAAAACACGATTTGTTCTTAATTGCCGATGAAGTTTACCGCGAATTTACTTACGATGGTGGAGTTCACCACTCAGTAATGAATATTCCCGGAATTGAGCAACATGCAATCATGATCGATTCTGTTTCTAAAAGATACAGTATGTGTGGAGCCAGAATTGGTTGTATTGTTTCTAAAAACAAAGAATTGATGGCTACGGCTATGAAATTTGCGCAAGCTCGTTTGAGTCCTCCAACTTTTGCACAAATTGCCAGCGAGGCGGCTCTTGATACTCCTCAAAGTTATTTTGACGAAGTGATTACTGAGTACAAAGATCGTAGAGATACTTTGATCGCTGAGTTGAATAAAATTGAAGGTGTAAAAGTGGCTACTCCAAAAGGAGCTTTTTACTGCATCGCTCAGTTACCGATTGATAATGCTGATGATTTTGCACAATGGTTGCTTGAGTCTTATGATTTGAATAAAGAAACCGTAATGGTGGCTCCGGCTGCCGGATTCTACTCAACTCCGGGTGTAGGTTTGAACGAAGTTCGTATTGCTTATGTTTTGAAAAAAGAAGACTTGGTTCGTAGTGTTCAAATATTGAAAGAAGCTTTGGCTGTTTACGACAAACGCTAATCTTTATTTCCAAATTTTAAAAACTGTTTAGGTTGATTTTTTTCAACTTAAACAGTTTTTTTATGTGATTTTGTGATGGAGTTTGTATTGATTGAAATCAAATAAATAATTATTTTTTGCAATACTCAAACAGCAATTACTTATTTTCGCAAATTACTTATCTTTGCGCAACAAAAAACGCTATTTTATTACATAATTTATGAGCCAAAACGAAGATTTTTTAGACGAAATTGGAGACAATCATATCGCTACTAATGCAAAAAACCCTTTAAGAGAAGACGCTTTTGTCTTATCTGATAAAGAAAAAATAGAATCCATAAAAAAAGATGTAGAACGTATTTTGACTACTTTAGGAATGGACCTTACAGACGACAGTATGAAAGGAACTCCGAATCGCGTAGCAAAAATGTTTGTAAACGAAATCTTTGGCGGATTACATCCTGATAAAAAACCAAAGGCTTCTACCTTTGAAAACAACTATAGATACGGAGAGATGTTGGTTGAGAAAAACATCACCGTTTATTCTACTTGTGAACATCATTTGTTGCCTATTATAGGAAGAGCTCACGTTGCTTATATTTCAAACGGAACCGTAGTAGGTTTGTCAAAAATGAACCGAATTGTGGAATATTTTGCAAAAAGACCACAGGTACAGGAAAGACTTACAATGCAGATTGTTCAGGAATTGCAACAAGTATTAGGAACTCAAGACGTAGCCTGTGTAATTGACGCCAAACATCTTTGTGTAAATTCACGTGGAATTGGAGATATAGAAAGCAGTACCGTAACTTCTGAATTTGGAGGGAAATTCAAAGAAGATAAAACAAGAAGAGAATTTTTGGATTATATCAAGTTGGAAACTAAGTTTTAGTGATTAGTGACTAGAATTAGTGATTAGCCAAAAAACCATAAACTCCAAACCATAAACTCATGCCTCTTTACAAAAACCAATCTATTAAAATATATAATTCTCTTTCCGGAGAAAAAGAAAATTTTACTCCTATACACGAAGGAAACGTAGGAATGTACGTGTGTGGACCTACGGTTTACAGCAACGTGCATTTAGGAAATCTGAGAACTTTTATGTCTTTTGACATGATTTTCAGATACCTGCTTCATTTAGGTTATAAGGTTCGTTATGTGAGAAACATTACCGATGTTGGTCATATTGTGGATGATGTTGATGAAGGTGAAGATAAAATTGCTAAAAAAGCACGTTTGGAACAACTGGAACCTATGGAGGTTGTTCAGCGTTATACGGTAGATTTTCATGATATTTTGAGGGATTTCAACTTTTTGCCTCCAAGTGTGGAACCAACTGCTACCGGTCATATTATTGAGCAAATTGAAATTATAAAGAAAATCATTGAAAGCGGATATGCTTATGAAATCAATGGTTCTGTTTATTTTGATGTAGTAAAATTTAACGAAACTCACAATTACGGTAAACTAAGCGGAAGAAATATCGAAGATATGTTGGCTAATACCCGCGAACTCGACGGACAATCTGACAAGAGAAATCCTCAGGATTTTGCACTTTGGAAAAAAGCCGAACCCGAACATATCATGCGTTGGCCTTCGCCTTGGAGCGATGGATTTCCGGGTTGGCATCTTGAATGTACCGCCATGAGTACTAAATATTTGGGTAATCATTTTGATATTCACGGAGGTGGAATGGATTTGAAATTCCCGCACCACGAATGCGAAATTGCTCAGAACGAAGCTTGTACAGGTCAGACTCCGGTAAATTACTGGATGCACGCCAATATGCTTACACTGAATGGCAAGAAGATGGCTAAATCGACCGGAAATAACATTCTTCCAAGAGAAATTATAACAGGAGAAAACAATATTCTGAGTAAAGCGTTTTCGCCTTCGGTTACTAGATTTTTCATGCTTCAGGCACATTATAGATCTATTCTTGATTTTTCTGATGATGCTATTGTGGCTGCTGAAAAAGGTTACAACAGATTGATGGAAGCTTTGGAAGGAATGAAGAATATCGAGCCTAAATCAACTTCTACGCTTGACATTGCATCTTGGAAAAAAGACTGTTATGAAGCAATGAATGACGATTTCAATACGCCAATCCTAATTGCACAATTGTTTGAAGGAGTTCGTTTCATTAATATATTAAAAGAAGGTACAGCAACATTGACAGCCGAAGATTTGAAATCTTTTGCATCAGCAATGACAGCTTTTGTCTTTGATGTTTTAGGATTGAAAGATGAAAAAGCTTCTGCCGGCAATAATGATAAACTGGAAGGCGTAGTAAAAATGCTTATCGAAATGAGATTTGAAGCGCGTGCCAATAAGGATTTTGCAAAATCGGATGCTATTCGTGATCAATTGGCTGCTTTAGGAATTCAACTGAAAGACGGAAAAGAAGGGACTACTTTCTCGATTTAAGAATTGAGATTTAGGATTTCTTTCGATTCGAGTTATATACAATAATGAAATTAACCACACCATTTATATTTCTAGTTCGGTTTTATCAAACGGCTATATCTCCGTTTACGCCTTCGGCCTGCCGATTTGAACCTACGTGTTCGGCGTATATGATAGAAGCTTTGCAAAAACATGGATTGTTGTATGGTGGTTTTCTTGGGATCAAAAGAATTTTGTGTTGTCATCCTTGGGGAAGAACGGGGTATGATCCTGTTCCTGAAAAGAAGTGCAATCACAAACATTAGAAATGACAATATCAATGACAATATCAATGACAATATCAATGACAATATCAATGACAATATCAATGACA
>CAZWAF010000022.1:27918-44156 GCA_964631795.1 uncultured Flavobacterium sp.
AAAGCAACAAACTATAAACAACAAATCAAAAACCACAAATAATGACATACGCACTAAATATACTTTGGAATCCTTCTGAAGGAATTCAAATTGGACCTTTGATGATTCGTTTTTACAGTTTAATGTTTGTTGTAGCATTCAGTTTAGGTTGGTATCTTACCAAGAAAATATTTGAACGCGAAAATGAACCTATTGAAAAACTGGATTCTTTGTTTATCTGGACAGTTTTGGCAACATTGCTTGGGGCGCGTTTAGGTCATGTGTTTTTTTATGATTGGGAATATTACAGCAATCATAAAATGGAGATTTTATTGCCATTCCGTTTTGATCCTTTCGAATTTACCGGTTTTAGTGGTTTGGCAAGTCATGGAGCAGCAATTGCTATTATTGGCAGTATGTATTTCTTCAGTAAAAAGGTAATGAAAAGACCTATGTTCTGGGTAATGGATCGTGTGGCTATTGCTATTGCTGTTGGAGGTGCTTTTGTGCGTTTGGGTAACTTTTTTAACTCCGAAATTATCGGTCACAAGACTACTTCAGCTTTCGGAATCAGATTTTTACGCGACAGCGAGGACGGTATTTCGAAAATGGACGCAGTGAGACTTACCGGAATCAGTAACCCGAATGATGCTTACAATGCCATTGCTACCAATCCTCAATTCAGTTCGCTTTTGGCACAAGTTCCGGCTAAACATCCGGCACAATTGTATGAAGCGTTAGGGTATGTTTTTGTATTTCTGGTTGTTTATTACGCTTATTGGAAAACCAATGTGAGAGAAAAAGTAGGGTTTATTTTTGGAATATTCCTGATAATGTTGTGGTCTATTCGTTTTGTGGTAGAATTTGTAAAAGAAAGTCAGGGAGGTTTTGAAACCGCATTGGGCAATTCTCTATCTACCGGGCAATGGTTGAGTATTCCGTTTTTGATTATTGGATTTATTTTGGTTTTCAGAGCGAAAAAAGAAGTTTAAAATAAAATTCAATTTGCATTTTTAGGAAAAATAAATTTTGTGAAAGATGTAAAAGTTAAAAGGCTACCCGAAAGGATAGCCTTTTATTGTTTTGAATTGATTTCAAAGAATTGATTAATTATTTTAGTTTTTTGAAATAACTTTTAATTTTATAAGTAACACCGTTTTCAGTTTCACTTTGTTCTAAAACAAATTGAGATGCTGTTATTGATGATATTTTATAGGTTCCACTACCTTCGTCATAGGTTGTTTTTAAATTAGTTCCGTCAAAAATATAAGTTCCTAATTCGTCTACGTCTTTTTCACAATCAGCATCCATATCTACATATAGGAAGCTTCCGTCAGATTTAAATTCGGTATAGTCAGGACATGTACTGTTTTCCTCTTCGATGGTTTCTGTATTTACTAATTCACTACCCGAATACATTTCTATTTTTGTGTTTTGCCACTTTCCGGTTAATGATTGAGTTGCTTTTTTGTCATCGTCATTATTTTTATCACAAGCTGTTAATAGCCCGATTAATAAGACAGGTAGTAATATTTTTTTCATTTTTATATTGTGTTCCATTTGCAGATAATCTGCTTAAAGGGCGTATGGAATTTTGTTTAGGTTAGTTGGCCGCCCCGTTAACATAAATTGTTGTTTAAATCATTTTGTTTTTTTTAAAATTATCTCCTAACTTGAGTTAGATTATTAGTTGTTATTTAATCTGTTGAATAATAGTGTTTTATAATTTTAATATTTTCCTGCAAGGTCTTTTTTTGACCTTGTAGGTATTTAAATACACAAAGAACAATACCTACAAGGTTTTTTAAACCTTGCAGGAATCCAAACCACTTTGTAAATCAATTATCTAATAATCGAACTGAGGTTCCTAGAATCTGTAATTTAAATCAATTTGTTTTTATGTTAACTAACTATTGTTTTTGGTTATTTGTTTTCAAATATATAAAAAAATAAAAATAAATTAACAATAATTTTACATTTTTCAGTGTTTGTTTTTGTAATAAAATTAAAGTAATTGTATTTTAAATAAGTGTTTTTTGTTATTTGTTTGAAAATTAAATATTTAAAAAAGATTGTCTAATATCAATTGTTCCAATGTCGGCTCTGGACTTCATTTTTTGACAAAAAAAAGGCATTAAAGAGTATTTCTCCTTAATGCCTTTTTATGTAATTTATTTTAAATTCTTATTTTTTAGCAGGTAAAGCTTCTAATAATTCTACTTCAAAAATGATATTAGAATTTGGTGGAATCACAGTTCCAGCACCTCTTTCTCCATAACCCAATTTAGATGGAATGAAGAAAGTTGCTTTGTCTCCAAAAGACATTTTGTTCAATCCTTCTAAGAAACCGGGAATTAAACCTCCTTTGCTTCCGTATTCAAAAGGGAAAGGTTGATATCCGTTTTGAGCAGCTGTGTTTGCATCGTATTTTCCGTAAGTTTTATTTACTTCTTCATGGCTGCTGGCAAACAAACTTCCGTCTTCAAGATACCCTGAATAATGAATAAATACTTTTGTTCCGTCAGTCGGTTTTTTACCGTTAGCACTTGTAATAACATATTCTAAACCGCTTTCTGTTTTAGTCGCTTTAGTTCTTGTTTTGTTCAAATCAACAAGTTTTTGAGCTATTACAGTTCCGTATTTTTCTTTGTATGCTTTTTGAGCCAAAGCAGCTTCTTGTTGCTGTTGTTTTGCTCTTTCAGCTTCTAATGCAGCTATTTTTTTATCGTCTTCTGCTTTTGAGGCATAGTAAGAAGAGAATGTTTTTACGGCATCAAAGTTTTTTGCAGCAGCACCGTTTCTCACAATAGATACTTTCAGAATCACATCATCCTGAGCAATTGCGTTTACCACTTCCATACCTGAAACTACGTGACCAAAAACAGTGTGTTTTCCGTCTAACCAAGAAGTTTCTTTGTGCGTAATGAAAAATTGGCTGCCGTTTGTTCCCGGACCGGAGTTTGCCATAGACAAAATACCTCCTTTATCGTGTTTCAAATCGGTAAATTCATCTTTGAATTTATATCCGGGATCTCCTGTTCCGTTTCCAAGAGGATCTCCTCCCTGAATCATGAAATCTTTGATTACTCGGTGAAATTTCAAACCATTATAAAAAGGTTTTCCTTTCATATCTTCTTTTACATAAGGATTTGTTCCTTCTGCCAGGGCTACAAAGTTGGCCACAGTGATAGGTGTCTTTTGGAATTCTAAAGAAAGAACAATTTTTCCTTTTGATGTTTGCATTTCCGCAAACAATCCTTCATTTGCAGAAGATGTAACAGCTTTTTGAGATGCTGTTTTGTTTTTTGTTTGAGCAAAAGCAGAAATACTTATTGCTAAAAACGAAAGTAAAATAGCTTTGATTTTCATTTTTTATTCAATTAATTCCTTACTCGTTTCGCATTTTGCAGGGATTTTCAGGTTAGTTCCCAATTGGTGGCAATTTTAACAATAAGCTATGAATTGACCAATTTTTTGAGTTAAAATATTTATTTATCTCTGTGTTTCTTTCAATTCTATTTCAAAAATCAGATTGGCATTTGGAGGTATTATACCGTTTCCGGCTCCTGCTTCGCCATAAGCCAGGTGAGATGGGATGAAAACAACCAATTTGTCTCCCAATTCCATTTTTTCAATAGCTTCAAGAAAACCGGGAATCATTCCTTCTTTCGTTCCGGTGCGGAAAGGAATAGGAGTGTAGCCGTTTTGAGCCGCTCTTGCCTGATCGTATTTTCCGTAAGTTTTTGAAATTGATTCAATGCTACTGTCAAAAAGAGCACCGTTTTCGAAATAACCGGCATAATCAATCCAGACAGAAACACCTATTTTAGGTCTTTTACCACTTCCTTTTTTCACGATTTTGTATTCAAGACCAGTATTTGTTTTAGTGGCAGTAGCTTTTATGTTTTTGAAATAAGCTACTTTATTATTCATTATAGGTTTGTATTTTGCTTCATACAATTCTTTTTCTTTGGCTTCAATCTCTGCTCTGTTTTTTACGTTTTCAGATTCTGTTTTGAAATAATCGCCAAAAACTTTTACAGCGTTAAATTTCTTAGCAGCATCTCCTTTTCTGATGATGGTAATTGAAAGAATCATATCGTCTTGCTCAATTTTGTTTACCACATCCATTCCGTTTTCAACAACGTGACCAAAAATGGTGTGTTTTCCGTCAAGCCAGGGAGTAGCCACGTGAGTGATAAAAAATTGAGTTCCGTTTGTTCCCGGTCCGGCATTGGCCATAGCCAAAATACCTTCTTTGTCAAAACGAGCATCGGTAATTTCATCTTTGAAAGCATAACCGGCATCTCCCGAGCCATTTCCAAGAGGATCTCCTCCCTGAATCATGAAATCTTTAATAACGCGGTGGAATTTAAGTCCGTCATAAAGTGGTTTTCCTTTTAAATCCTCGTTTACAAATGGGTTTTTCCCTTCGGCCAAACTCACGAAATTGGCAACTGTAACAGGAGCGTTTTCATAATCAAGCTGAACAATTAGATCTCCTTTGTCGGTTTTTATTTCGGCAAACAATCCATTAGGTAAATCTTTGTGATTTTCACATGAAAAAAGAGCCGTGATAGCAATGAATAATAAGGTCAGTTTTTTTGTCATGGTTTGTAATTTGTGTTATTCGGTTTTTGTTTTAGAATTAGGTTTAGCACTGGCTTCTTTTTTGAAATCATTCAGGGTAACAGTACAGATTAAAGGAACGTTTGGACCAATTTTTTTGTTGTCTCCGTGGTAACCATAGCCCATGTGAGAAGGAAATAAGAAAGTAACTTTCTCGTTTTTGCGCATTAGTTTTATACCGTCTCTCAGTCCCATCATAATGTTTTGTTTATCTACTCTGTAAATTTGCGGACGTAATTCTACATCAGAATAGATTACATTTCCGTTGAGGTCTTTTAATTCGTAGTCAAAATAGGCAATATCTCCTTTTTTAGGCAAAAGTGTATCTTTCTCGTTTTTTACCTCATAAGTGTACCAATATCCTTTTTGAGAAGCGATATACTGAATGTTTGGATTGTTTTTTATAATAGAATCAATCTGGGCTTCTTCTCCTTTAATCAGTTTTTTATTTCTGATAACTGATTGTTTCATGAACTCTCCCGAAGTTTGAGAAATAGGTCTGCGGGCTTGTTGTTGCGAACAGCTTGCAATTGCGATTGAACCAATAGCCAGGACTGTTATTTTTTTGATGATGTTCATATTTTTATTGATTGATAAGATTTTTGGTTTTTAAAATCGATTCAAATTTGGCTACAGTTTCTTCCATTGATAAAGTCGATTTTCCTCCCGCCGCATTGATATGTCCGCCTCCTTCAAAATGTTCGCGGGCAAATTGATTTACGTCAAAATGACCCTGAGAACGCAATGATATTTTGATGATATTTTCGTCTTTGTGTTCTATGAAAATGGCAGTAAACTCAATTCCTTTTATAGAAAGTCCGTAGTTTACAATTCCTTCGGTGTCGCCTTTTACATAATTGAACATATCCAGTTCTTCCTGAGTCAAGGTGATATAAGAAGTTTTGAATTCAGGTAAGAGTTTCATGTTTTGTAGTGCTCTTCCTATTAACAACATTCGGTTGTATGAATTATTGTCAAAAAGAAGGTTGTGAATACCACTGTTGTCAATTCCTTTTTCAATCAAGTCGGCCACAACTCTGTGAGTAGTGCTGGTTGTAGAAGCAAAACGGAACGAACCGGTATCGGTAACAATTCCGGTATAAATGCAGGTTGCAATGGTTTTATCTATTAGTGATTCTTTTTGCAAAAAGTGAATAAAATTATATACCATTTCGCAGGTAGAACCAAATTGAGTGTCAGAATAAGTATAAGCAGCATATTCATCCGGTTTTTGATGATGATCAATCATAATGAATAATGCTTTTTGAACTTCTAATACTTTTTCCATTTCACCGGTACGATGCAAAGCATTGAAATCTAAAGTGAAGATTATATCGGCTTCTTCAAGGATTTTGGTCGTGTTTTCCTTGTCTTTTTCAAAGATTAAAACATTTTCAGCACCCGGCATCCAAGCCAGAAAATCAGGAAAAATGTTTGGTGCAATTACCACTGCCTGATGGTTTAATTTCTGTAGAAAATGATATAACCCCAAGGTAGAACCCATGGCATCTCCGTCGGGATTTCGGTGTGGAATTATAGCAATTTTTTTCGGAGTTGAAAGTAACTTCTGTATGGATTGTATGTCTTCTTGCTTCATTTTTAGATTGTTATCGGATTTGTGTAAATCTCAATAACAGTATTGTTTAAGTTAATAATACAAAGTCAACCGACTTTTTTTGACAGTTGCGAAGTTACATTTTTTTCGTTTAAACAAAGAATTCGAGTAATATTAAGTAAGGTAGAAGTCTGAATGTAAAATATGAGCAAAAAAAAAAACGGAACCTTATAGTAGATTCCGTCCCGATAATTTGAGCTGTTTTACTGTTGAGCAGGAACATTAAACATCCAGCGAATACCGAATTTGTCAAGGCAAACTCCCCAATAACCCCAAAATTCATCGTGAGGTGCTACACATTCGGTAGATTCCTTTGCGAGCTCGTTGTAAATTCTGTCGGCTTCCTCTTTAGAGTCAAGTTCAAGACTGATGGTTGTGTTGTTGCCAATAGTAAGTTTGTGCCCCATACTTTCAAGCATATCGGTTCCCATAAGTTGAGTTCCGTCCAAAATAGGTAAAGCTACGTGCATAATTTTATTTTTGTCGGCTTCAGAAAGTTGAGTTCCTTCCATTGGTGGTGTGTCGCCTATACGGAAAATAGGAGCTGAAAATTCGGTTTTGAAAACCGATTTATACAAGTTGAATGCTTCTTCGGCATTGCCCATGAAATTCAGGTAAACGTTTACTTTTGCCATTAGATTCAGATTTTATTTGTTATTATTTTATTTAAGTATTCTTGCTAATTCTCCAAAATCCGATTGACCTGAATTAATCGTTGGGTAAAATAGTCTTCTTTGGTTGAAGAAATCATTACTCCGGAGCTGGTAGATGCATGTATGAATTTTATTTCATTATCTAAAACTTCGGTAACCATTCCAACATGATTGATAGTTCCTTGGTTCATAGTATCAAAAAACAGTAAATCTCCTTTTTGCGCCTGATTTTTATCAATTTTTATTCCGGCATTGGTCGCCATATCTGATGAAGTTCTGGGCAAAGTAATGTCGATTTGTTTGTAGGTACAGAATATAAGTCCGGAACAGTCAAATCCGTTTTTATCCGTTCCGCCAAAAAGGTAAGGAATTCCGATATTTTCGGAAGCTTTAGTAATTAAGTATTCGGCTTTGTCTGACGTTGACAAGATGTTTGTAGTTGTTTTTTTACTTGTAGGAATAACATTATTGTTATTATTTTGAGAAGTAACCACAATTTTACTTTCTTCTGTTTTTCCCTGACGGATGATTAACTGATCGCCAATAGAAAGGCCTTTCACAATTTTTGGATTTAGTTTTTCCAGTTCAGTTATAGAGATATTGTAGCGTTTTGAAATTCCGTATTTGGTTTCTTTTGCCAAAACATTATGAGTGATTATTTCATCTGTATTTTGAGAAACCGATTTTTGCGGTTTTTGAATTTTTGATAATAATGTGTTTGTAGGTAAACCAGATTGAGAAGTAATTATTTCTTTTGAAACAGGAATAATAATACTGTTTCCTTCTTTTAGCCCGTTTTTTGTAATTAAAGGATTTACTTCTTTTATTTTGTCAACAGTTGTTTTATACTTTTTTGAAATTCCATAGAGAGTTTCTTTTGCTAAAACCAAATGAGTAATTGTCAGGTTATCGGTTTCTTTTGATTTGAGATTTTTATTCGGAATCCACAAAATTGAGTTCAATTGTATTGAAGAGCCTTTTATCGTTGGATTTAAATTATAAATATCCACTTCATTTACATTATATTTTTTTGAGATGCTGTAAATAGTTTCCCCTTTTGCAATTGTATGTTTGATTTTGTCTTGAGAAAAGACAACTGTAGTAAGGAATAAGAGAAATAATGTAAAAAATCTCATTTTGTTTATTTTGTAGCTTTTGTTTTTAAGGCTAAGCAAGATAAAAAAACTCTTGATAAGTGAAGAAAATTTTAGAATTATTTCGATTTGAAAAGTTATTTTAAAGTCCTCTGAGTTTTTAAGGTTCATAAAAATTTTTGAATATCGATATGCTGTTATACTTTTGCTGCTGAAAAACACAGATTTAAATGACGATTCAAATTATCAATCAACAGATTCAGCCTCAAAAAGATATATTGTTAAGGCATCCTTTATACCAACAAATCCAAAATCTGGATCATTTACGCCATTTTATGGAGGGACATGTGTATGCGGTTTGGGATTTTATGTCATTGCTAAAAGCACTGCAAATGCGTTTGACCTGTACCACTACGCCTTGGATTGCTTCTGCCGATCCCGAAATCCGTTATTTGATTAATGAGATCGTTTTGGCGGAAGAGTCAGATTTGACATTAGATGGCAAAAGGTTAAGTCATTTTGAAATGTATCTACAGGCCATGAAAGCTAGCGAAGCCAATACAGCTGCGATCGAAGGTTTTTTGAGTCAGGTAGTTTCGGGTCAGAATATTTTTGAGGTTATTGCTAATAGTAATCTGCACCCTCAAATCAAGTCATTTTTAGAATTTACTTTTCAGACCATAAAAAATGGGAAATCGCATGAAATTGCAGCGGCTTTTACTTTTGGACGTGAAGACCTGATTCCGGAGATGTTTGCTGAGATTCTAAAAAACATTCAAGCTAATTTTCCTGAAACCGATTTGTCACAGTTTATCTATTATTTTGAAAGACACATAGAACTAGATGCCGATGAACATGGCCCGATGGCGATGCGTATGATTTCGGAACTTTGTGGTACTGATACCAAAAAATGGGAAGAAGTGGCTCAGATTTCTGTTTTGTCACTCGAAAAGAGAATTGGTTTGTGGAATGCCATATCCGAAACGATTAAGAAAACGATTATTCTTTAATAATACTCAAAAGCGCAAAGATTACTTTTTGCACTTTTTTTATACGTTGTAATTTGCTGTGGTTGTAAAAGTTTATTACAGATTCCCGATTTCTTCCCTTTTAAATTTTCTATACAATGCTTTTTTAGGTCCTTTCACGATTTGAGATTGGTAAATCCCCACTGGTCCCGAACAAAAATAAGCCACTGTACAGGTGAGACCAACATAAATTCCGCATTCTATCCCAAAGAGTTCCATTCCCATGATGGTACAGGCAATAGGTGTGTGGGTAGCTCCTGAGAAAACGGCAACAAAACCAATTCCTGCCAAAAGGGCCACCGGCAACGGAACAAAAATCGAAAGTGCACTTCCTAATGTTGCACCCACAAAGAAAAGCGGAGTGACTTCTCCTCCTTTGAAACCGGATCCTAATGTAAAGCTTGTGAAGAGAATTTTGAGTAGGAAAATATGAAATGCCTGTGGATGTTCGAAAGAGGTAATAATAGTAGGAATTCCCAAACCTATGAATTGAGTTGAACCCATAGAAAAAACAGCGATGGCAATAACAATCCCGGCAAAGAATGGTCTTAGAGGAGGGAATTTAATGTTTTTTGAAAACAAATGATTCCAGAAATGGGTTAGTCGGGCAAATAGCATGGCTGTGAGCCCAAATAAAATTCCGATGATGATAATCCAAAATAGGTTAGAAAAACTCATATCCGGGATTTCCGGAATATGGTAATGAGTGTGTTTTATTTGCCAAAATTCAACAGTATAGTAGGCTACAAAAGCGACCAAAAAAGAGGGAAGAAGATTTTTGTAACTGAAATTACTGAAATACAGAATTTCAATTGAAAAGATTGCTGCCGTAAAAGGAGTTCCGAAAACAGAAGCAAAACCCGCACTGATTCCTAAAATCAAAATAATTTTACGTTCTTCTTTGTTTAGATTGAAAATAGAAGTGAATTGGTCGGCAATGGCACCACCCATTTGTACAGCAGTTCCTTCCCGTCCGGCCGAACCTCCAAAAAGATGTGTGATTAAAGTGGTAATTAATACCAAAGGAGCCATTTTCAGGGGAATTGTTTTCTCAGGATTTTCGTATTCCTCAAGAATCAAATTATTGCCTTTCACCACATTTTTGCCCCAATAAAAATACATCAAACCAATCAGCAATCCGGCCAATGGCAAAAGAGAGATAATCCAAATGTTTTGTTCTCTGTAATTGGTAACCCAATTCAAGGAAGCCAAAAATAAAGAAGAAGCGCAGCCGGTAAAAATTCCTATAAAAAGAATAATGAAAATCCATTTAGAAATTTCAAGAGCGGTTTTTTGGAAAGCTTTTGCAGATATAAGATTCAAATGATGGAATTTTTAGAAAACAGAATGGTTTTGCCTGAATTAAATCGGAAAAATCCATACAAGATTAATGAAAAAATCCGATAAACCCAAAGTAGTATTCCAAAGGCTTTTTTGTACTTTAGCCATCTGTAAAAATTTAACAAAATGATTTCTGACACTCAATTCCAAAAAGAATTACAAATTATTATAGAAAATGCCATTCGTGAAGATGTAGGTCCGGGCGATTACAGCTCTTTGGCCTGTATTCCGGCAACGGCTCAGGGAAAAGCAAAATTATTGGTAAAAGAAAACGGAATTATTGCCGGAGTAGAATTTGCCAAAATGGTTTTTAATTATGTTGATTCGAATCTGAAAGTTGAAACTTTTATAAATGATGGAACTCCGGTAAAAGTAGGAGATGTGGTTTTGACTGTTTCGGGAAGTTCGCAATCAATTTTGAAAGCAGAGCGTGTAGTTTTGAATTCTATGCAACGAATGAGTGCTATTGCTACAAAAACCAATCAATATGTAACATTGCTTGAAGGAACCGGAGCTAAGATTCTCGATACCCGAAAAACAACTCCGGGTTTTAGAGCAACTGAAAAATGGGCTGTAAAAATAGGAGGAGGAGAAAACCACCGATTTGCGTTGTATGATATGATTATGTTAAAGGATAATCACAACGATTTTGCAGGTGGAATTACCAATGCCATCAATAAAACCAAACAATTCCTGAAAGAAAATAATCTTGATTTAAAAATTATTGTAGAAGCCAGAAATCTGGATGAAATAAAAGAAATTCTTCAAAACGAAGGTGTTTACAGGATTTTGATTGATAATTTCAATTTTGAAGATACCAGAAAAGCAGTTGAATTGATTGGAAGTAAATGTCAAACAGAGTCTTCGGGAAATATAAACGAGAAAACAATCAGAGAATATGCGGCTTGTGGAGTTAATTATATCTCTTCGGGAGCTTTGACACATTCGGTTTCTAATATGGATTTGAGTTTGAAAGCTGTTTAATTGTTTAATAGGTACATTGTTTAATTGATAAATTGATAATGTTGGAAGAAAAAGAAGAACAAAAAGAAGAACAAAAAGGATTGACTTTAGAACAGCAATTAGAAAAAATACCTTTGGTAAGATATGTTGTTAAAGGAATGCAACGTAAAAATATCTCTTGGCTCGAAGGGATTACCTGGTATGATTTGGTTAAAATGTACATTAACGGAATCATTGACGGAGCATTTTCGTATCATGCCAGTTCTATTGCTTTCAGTTTCTTTATGTCGCTGTTTCCTTTTGCGCTTTTTATTCTGAATTTGATTCCTTACATACCTATTGAAGGATTTCAGGACGATTTTCTTCAATTTGTACAAGAAAGTGTTCCGCCCAATACTTTTGATGCAGTTGCCAGTATTATCAATGATATTCTTAATAATTCGCATTCAAATTTAATCTCGTCGGGGTTTTTATTATCGATATTTTTGATGGCCAACGGAATAAACGGACTTTTGGGAGGTTTTGAAACTTCTCAGCATGTATTGGAAAAAAGAGGTTTTCTACATCAATATCTTGTTTCTCTAGGAATTTCATTAGGGTTTTCGGTATTATTGTTACTAACTGTAGCTACAATTGTGGTTTTTGAAGTTATTATACGTCAGACCATGATTCTCAATTCGCTGAGCGATAGTATTCCGTTGATTATCATTGGTCGATATGCCTTTTTGGTATTGATGATTTTAATAACCACTTCTATTTTATTGAAATATGGAGCCACACATAAATATAAACCGGCTTTTATAAGTATTGGTTCTGTTTTTACTACGGTTCTTATTGTTATTTCGTCTTATTTTTTCGGAATCTGGGTAGTGAAATTTTCAAAATACAATGAACTTTATGGTTCTATCGGAACTTTGTTGATTATGATGTTTTATATTTGGATTAACTGTATGGTAATGTTACTCGGTTTTGAGTTTAATGCCATTATTCATAAGTTGAGAAATGAACATCAGGAATTAAAAGAATAGAAAAATAATTATTTGAAAATTGTTGAACTAAACCAAAATTATTATGAAAAAATATTCAATTTGTATCGTGTTTTTGTTACTGACAAATGCCTTTTATTCTCAATCGGTTATTGGGAAATGGAAAACCATTGATGATGAAACCGGAAAACCGAAGTCTATTGTAGAAATTTATGAGAAATCAGGAAAAATCTACGGAAAAGTAATTGAGATTCTTACTCCTGAAAACAAAAATAAACTTTGCAAAGATTGCGAAGGAGAAGATAAAGGAAAACCTGTTTTGGGACTTACTATTGTAAAAGGTTTAACCAAAGACGGAAACGAGTATAGCAATGGTAAGATTTTAGATCCAAATAACGGAAAATTATACAAATGTATTTTGGCTTTGGAGGAAACAGATAAGCTTAAAGTTCGCGGTTATATCGGGTTTTCACTTATAGGAAGAACTCAGTATTGGTATAGAGTTAAGAATTAATTATGAATTGAGAATTGAGAATGTAGAATTATCTATAAATTAAATTATCAAATCCCAAATCCCAAATCCTAATTCCTAAATCTTAAATCGAAAATGCATTTCGTCGAAGTAATTTTACCTCTTTCTTTAGAAAAAACTTTTACCTACAGTATTTCTGAAGCAGAGTTTCAGTACATTCAAAAAGGAATGCGTATTGCGGTTCCTTTTGGAAAGAGTAAAGTTTACACGGCTTTGGTGGTTGAGGTGCATCAAAATCAGCCGATTTTGTATGAAGCCAAAGAAATTCAGGAAATTCTGGACGAAAAGCCTGTGGTCAATGAATTTCAGATCAATCATTGGTTTTGGGTTGCGTCTTATTATATGTGTGCCATAGGCGATGTGTACCGAACCGCTATGCCTTCGGCATTTTTGCTCGAAAGTGAAACCCTGATTACCCAAAAGCAGGAAATTTTTATAGACGAAAGTCAACTCACAGACGAGGAATTCATGATTTATGAAGCACTTCAAAAACAGTCTTCGCTGAAAATTCAGGATATAGTTGCAATTTTAAATAAGAAAAAAGTTTTTCCGGTTATTCAAAAACTGATTACCAAGAATGTATTGGTACTTCAGGAAGAAATGCAGGAAAATTACAAACCCAAGTTAGTACGGTATATTCGTTTGAATGCGCATTATAACAGTAATGAAGGTTTAAGCGAATTGTTGGAACAACTCAAAAATGCCAAAAAGCAGCGTGAAGCGGTTTTGGCTTATTTCCAAATCAGTGCCGTTGAGAAAAAACCGATTTCGGTAAAAAAATTGACAGAATCAACCAATTCCGGATCGACAGTTGTAAAAAGTTTGGTTGAAAAAGGTATTTTCGAAGAATATCATATTCAGGAAGATCGCATTAATTTTTCAGGAAAAATTAATGAAGCAGGAATGGTTTTGAGTGAAGTTCAGCAAAAAGCTTTTTCGGAAATCAATACTCAATTTTTGAGTAAGGATGTGTGTCTTTTGCACGGCGTAACATCTTCGGGAAAAACAGAAATTTACATTCAATTAATTGAACAATATATAAAAGAGCAAAAACAGGTTTTGTATTTGTTGCCCGAAATTGCGCTTACCACTCAGTTAACAGAGCGATTGCAAGCTTATTTTGGAAATAAAGTAGCGGTTTTTCATTCAAAATACAATAATAATGAACGTGTTGAGGTCTGGAATAATGTTTTGAATAATTCTGACAAAGCTCAAATTGTCATCGGAGCGCGTTCGGCTTTATTTTTGCCCTTTTCCAATTTAGGTCTTATCATCGTTGATGAAGAACACGAGCAAACTTTTAAACAACAAGATCCTGCACCGCGGTATCATGCCCGTGATGCGGCAATAGTTTTGGCTCATTCTCACAATGCGAAAGTATTATTGGGTTCGGCTACTCCAAGTTTGGAAACTTTTTTTAATGCCGAATCCGGAAAATACGGTTTGGTTACCGTTACCGAACGTTATGGAAATGTGATGATGCCAACTATTGATTTGGTTGATTTGAAGGATAAATATTTCCGAAAACGAATGACAGGACATTTTAGTGATACTTTGATAGAATCTATTACTGAAGCATTGAGTTTGGGCGAACAGGTCATTTTATTTCAGAATCGAAGAGGGTATTCTCCTGTAATTGAATGTATAACTTGTGGTCACGTTCCTCATTGTCCGCAATGCGATGTGAGTCTCACTTATCATAAACATAAAAATCAATTGCGTTGCCATTATTGTGGCTATTCAATGGCGAATCCAACTAATTGTCATCAATGCAACAGTGTTGAATTGACTACAAAAGGATTTGGAACCGAACAAATTCAGTTGGAATTGATCGAACTTTTTCCAAATGCCAAAATAGGCAGAATGGATCAGGACACGACAAGAGGTAAGTTTGGTTTCGAAAAAATAATTGATAGTTTTAAAAACAGGGAAATCGATATTTTGGTTGGAACCCAAATGCTTGCTAAAGGTTTGGATTTTGATAATGTCAGCCTTGTTGGAATTATGAATGCTGATAATATGTTGTATCATCCCGATTTCAGGGCATTTGAAAGAAGTTATCAGATGATGACTCAGGTTTCGGGTAGAGCGGGTCGTTCAGAAAAACAAGGAAAAGTGATTATTCAGACTTATAATCCCGAACATACTATAATTCGTCAGGTGACCAATAATGATTATGAGGGAATGTATCGAGAGCAATTACACGAAAGGATGATTTATAAATATCCGCCATATTTTCGTCTTGTAAAACTGACTTTGAAACATAGAGATTTTAATAAACTGAAAGATGGAGCTATGTGGCTTTCGGAAGTTTTGCGTCAGAATATGAATGTACCAATATTAGGTCCCGAAGAACCGCCTATAAGCAGAATCAGAAATGAATATATTCGAACCATGATGGTAAAAATTCCGAAAGAAAACTCCATTTTAGGCACAAAAAAAACTATTCAAAAGATATTGAATAGTTTTGAAACGGTTGCCCAATACAGATCGATAAAAGTAATCGTTAATGTTGATTTTTATTGATTTACTTCCAGAGCCTTTGTTAAATCGTCTTTTTTGTATCGGCTTAAAGGTATTTTTGTAACTCCAATTTCGGCAAATTTACTGTTGAAGCGTTCAATTTTATCGATATTAACAATATAAGATTTGTGAACACGAACAAATTTATTGGCAGGCAAATCTTTTTCAAAAGCTTTCATGGTAGAAAGCACTAAGTGACTGTCGTCTTCGGTTACTACTTTGATATAATCTCCAAAAGCTTCAATCCATTTAATTTTTGAAGTAAAAATTTTAAGTTTTTTCAGGTTTGTTTTGATGAAGATATGCTCACCTTCTCCTTCAGAGGTATTGTTTTTGAGAGCATGAAGTTCAAGAGATCTTTTTATAGATTCATTAAAACGTTCCGGAGTGATAGGTTTTTGTAGAAAATCGGTTGCGTTATATTCGAAAGCTTTTATAGCAAACTCGGCTTTTGAGGTAATAAAAATAATTTGAGGTTTATTTTTTAGTACATCCAAAAGTTCGAAGCCACTTATAACCGGCATCATAACATCAAGGAAAATCAAATCAACAGTATTGTAAGACATAAAGTTCTTTGCTTCAATAGCACTAGAGAACTCACCGATTAATTTTAGATTGGTGTGTTTGCTTACCAATTTAGTGATAATCATTCTTTGTAGTGAACTGTCCTCAATGATAATGCAATTAAGTTTCATGATTTCTACTGTATTTTAAGTTCTGAATTATAAAATTAAATATGTAATCACAAATAAACAACTTTTTATCGATAAAAAGTGTTTTTAATCAAAAAAATAAAGTGAATGATATTTGTGAAATAAAATAAAAAGACTAATTTTGCACCCAAATTAACAAATAAATTATTTATTTATGAATCATTATGAAACTGTTTTCATCT
>CAZWAF010000023.1:0-28484 GCA_964631795.1 uncultured Flavobacterium sp.
GTGTTTCCGGTGTTAGTTATTGAGAAAGTATAAGTGATAATATCTCCAACGGTTCCTGTTCCGCTTACTGCTCCTGTTTTTACCAAGGCGATACCTGGGTTTTGAGTCAGTGTTGTTACTGTTGGAGTATCGTTAGAAATTGTTGTTCCCGAAATATCAGTAATCGTTCCGGTTATCGGTAATGTTGCGGTTACTGTTGCACTGTTGGTTACTTCACCGGCATCAATATCTGATTGTTGTATGGTATAGATCGCAGTAGCTGTTCCCATTTCGTTTGATTCTAATGTGTCTGGAGTTACTGCCAAATTCACACTTCCTGTCAGAGGATCGTTTACCACTATACTTTTAAGTGTGGTGTTTCCTGTATTGATTATTGTAAAGGTATAAGTGATAATATCTCCAACGGCTCCCGTTCCGCTTATTGCTCCTGTTTTTACTAAAGCGATGTCTGGATTTTGAGTTAATGTCGTAATTGTTGGAGTATCGTTGAACATTGTTGTTCCCGAAATATCAGTAATTGTTCCGGTTATTGGTAATGTTGCGGTTACTGTTGCACTGTTGGTCACTTCACCAGCATCAATGTCTGATTGTTTGATTGTATAGGTTGCAGTTGCAATCCCCGTAGCGTTAGGTGTCAATGTACTTGGTGTTACGACTAAATTTGAACCACCATTGATCATAGGGTCATTTACCACCACATTGGTAAGTGTGGTGTTTCCTGTATTGGTAATTGCGAATGTATAGGTGATTAAATCTCCTACAGTTTCTGATATTCCTATTACTCCGGTTTTGACCAAAACGATAGCCGGATTTTGAGTTAATGTCGTAACTGTTGGAGTATCGTTGAATATTGTTGTTCCTGAAATATCAGTAATCGTTCCGGTTATTGGTAATGTTGCAGTTACTGTTGCGCTATTGGTTACTTTACCGGCATCAATATCCGATTGTGTAATTGTATAGGTAGCAGTTGCAATACCCGCTGTGTTTGGTGCTAATATATTTGGAGTTACTGTCAAATTCACACTGCCTGTCAAAAGATCGTTTACCACTACATTTGTAAGTGTAGTATTTCCGGTATTAGTTATTGCGAAAGTATAAGTTATTATATCTCCCACGGCTCCTGTTCCGCTAATTGCTCCTGTTTTTACCAATGCTATGCCTGAATTTTGAGTCAGCGTTGTTATTGTAGGAGTATCGTTGAACATTGTTGTTCCCGAAATATCAGTAATTGTACCGCTTATCGGTAATGTTGCGGTTACTGTTGCACTATTAGTTGTTTCTCCGGCATCAATGTCCGATTGTGTTATGGTGTAGGTTGCAGTTGCAATACCCGATGTGTTTGGTGCTAATATATTTGGAGTTACTGCTAAATTTACACTTCCTGTTAAAGTATCGTTTATTACCACATTTGTAAGCGTAGTATTCCCGGTATTAGTTACAGCGAAAGTATAAGTTATTATATCTCCCACGGTTCCTGTTCCGCTTACGGCTCCTGTTTTTACCAAAACGATGTCTGGGCTTTGAGTTAGTATCGTTTCTGTTGGATCATCGTTAGTTATAGTTGTTCCCGAAATATCACTAATCGTTCCGCTTATCGGCAATGAAGCTATTACTGTAGCAGTGTTTGTAATACTTCCGATATCAATGTCTGATTGTTTTATTGTATAGGTTGCAGTAGCAATACCGGATGCGTTTGGTGCCAATGTGCTTGGGCTTACAGCCAAATTTAAACTATCTGTCAATGCATCATTTACAAACACATTGCTGAGCATGGTGTTTCCGGTGTTGGTTACCGTGAATGTATAATTGATTATATTTCCGGCTGTTACAGATCCACTAACTAATCCTGTTTTTACCAAAGCTATGCCCGGGCTTGGAGTTAAGTTAGTGATTGTTGGGTTATCGGTAGTTAAAGTTGTTCCTGAAATATCGGTAATATCGTTGTTGTTTGGGTCTTTGGCTGTTACAGTAGCCGTGTTGGTTACGTTTCCATTATCAATATCCGATTGAAGGATGGTATAGGTCGCTGTTGCAGTGCCGGTAGCATTTGGTGCCAGTGTACCAGGAGTTACTGCTAAATTTGTACTGCCAGTCAAAACATCGTTTATCTCTATATTGGTAAGAGTGAGATTTCCGGTATTAACAACAGTAAAGGTGTAGGTAATGGTTTCTCCAACTAATCCTGTACCATCTATTGCTCCGCCTTTTATCAAAGCAATACTTGGAGAAGATACAAAAACGCTGACTGTAGCAGTACTACAATTTGTAGGATTTAATTTTTCACAAATAGTATAATCTACCGTATAAGTACCTCCGGGAGTATTAGGTTCTACCGTTACAGTTCCATCACTATTTACGGTTAGTGGTCCGTTTGGAGTTGAGGAAAATACAATATCAGATGTATTTACAGGGGTTTCATTTAAAGCGTCATTAGTAAAAATATCAATATCAGTAGTACCTCCGGTTATTCCGTAAATTGCAATAGTATTAAAATCGTTTTCTGCAACGATAATAGCAGCAGAAACACCTATAATTACTGTTGCTGTATCGCAAATCAATGAATTTAATTTGTAACAAATTTGGTAAGTAATAGTATAATTGCCTGCCGGAGTAGAAGTAGGGACACTTACAATTCCGGTAGCAGGATCTATTGATGGAACCGGAGCTCCAATAGTTGTTGGTGTAGCGGCAGTAATTATTGCTAAATCTACGTCGCTTATAGCAATAGGATTTCCGTTTATAGTATCGTTAGTTAAAACATTTCCTGCATTTATGCTGCCTGTAGCTCCAATAATGGAAGGTAAAACATCATCTATTGCATCAATAACAGCACAATGTAATGTTCCTCCACTCGTATTTGCAGTGTTGATAAATGCTCCATATACATTAATATCATTTATTACACTGGCAAGGGATCCGACACTAATTCTGATTTCGTCAAAAGACAGAGTACTCAGGAAACCTACATTATACATTCCGGGATCAGAACCAAACGGAGGTATTGTTAAAGATAGATTTAACAATTGCGAAGCACTTTTTGATTCTCTTAATACACCATCTAAATAAGTAGAAATAGTTAATGAATTGAATAAATCTACCTGAAGCAGGCTATTTAAATCTTTTATTGTAAATCCGGCAAAAGTACCCTGAGGATAGGTGGATAACTGATCTAAAACGGCTATAGAAGCCGGAGCTATCACTCCTGTTGTAACCAAAATAGAAGCAAAATCAGTAGTGCTTGCAGTTAATACATTGTTAGTATTGTTTACCGCACAGGCTACACAAGTTACTCCGTCAACACCTGTTTTTTCGCTATCAATTATTACCGGAAAAGTTGGATTCGTTAAAGTGTAGGTTTTGTTGCATTCTAAAGTTACCGGGCATAATTTTTGGAAAATGGCCTGATATACATTCACGATACCTAAACTTATTGTTACTGTATTAGCGATAGTAAGACGAACTTCATCAAAAGATTTAGTGGTAATAAAACCAATGGTTTGCGGGCTACTTCCTACCAAAAGATTGGTGCCAACTGCGGTTAAAGCAGAATTTCCAAATTTAGTCTCCTGAAGAACTCCATTGAGATAAGTTCTTATAGTGATTGCATCCAGAGCATTTACGTTCAATAAAGAAGGATTTTCAATTGTAAATCCGGCAAAAGAACCTATAGGATAATCTGTTATCTGATCTTTTACCGAAATGCTGGCACTGTTTCCAATACCAACCGCTAAATTAATTTGGGCAAAATTAGTAGTATCTAAATCAATTATATTTTCAGTATCATTAACAGAACAAAGTGCGCAAACCAAACCATCAATACCTGTATTTTCGCCATTAATATAAACAGGATAAGTTGGAGCTACCATTGTGGTTTGTGTGTTACAAACCAAATCAGATCCTGCACAGAAATTTTCGAAAACAGCATTATAAACTTTGGTTGAACCAAGACTTAGAGAAACTGTTTGATTAAGTGATATTTGAATTTCATCGAACGAAGTTGTCGAGACAAACCCCAATTTATATCGACCGGTACTATTCAATAAAGTGCCGTTTGCTAATAAATTATTTCCTGAGAATTGTTGTTGCAGCACTCCGTTAAGATACGTAGTGATTGATATATTTCCTAAGGCGGAAACATTCAATAAGTTTGAATTTTCTATTTCAAAACCGGCATAAGTATTGGCAGGATAATCGGTAAGTTGATCTTTTACCGAAAGATGAGCCGAACCTGCTATTCCTGCGGTCAAAGCAATTGTAGCATAATCGGTTGTACTGGAGCTAATAATATTTTCAGCATCATAAATAGTACCTAAGTTTAATACACCCGAAAGACCGGTATGAGAGGGTTCTAAGCTTACCGGGTAAGTTGGCAGGTTTAGTGCGGTTACAGTATTGCAACTGGAAGTTAAAGGCGGGCCTGCGCAATAATTTCTGATTACCGGATAATATACACTGATAGTATTAACCAAGCCAACCAAACTTCCCACAGAAATTTCAATTGCGTCAAAATTTTGTGTTGTATTAAAACCTACTACATAATTATTTCCGGAACTATTAAGTAATCCCGCACTTAAAAGAGAAGAGCCGGAAGCAGTTTCTTGTAGAGAATTGTTTAGATAAGTTCTGATTGTAATTGAACCCAGTAAATTTACATTCAATAATCCGCCAGTGTCAATTCTGTATCCTGCATAAGTACCGGCTGCATAAACATCATTAGTATCAGTAACTCTAAAAGAGGTAGAGCCTCCGGCACCTATAGTTGTATGAGCTGTTGCAAAATTGTTTAGATTAGAATCAATTAAATTGGTTGCATTAGTAGCAGAACAAAGTATGCATATTCCGTTCACATTTCCTGTTGCCGATAAATTACCAAAGATACTATTGATAAAAGGAATAGGAGTGTCACTATTGCATTGAGTTGCTGTTTGAGCAAAAACTGTTGTCGTAAACAGAAAAAACAGTAAAGAAAGATATGTTTTTTTGAAAATGTGAAGAATCGATGTCCCTGCAAGAGGCTGATCGAAATCACTAATCGAAATGTTTGGGTAATTTTTTCTCATAGAACAGGCATTAAATTTTTAAAATGAAAGATTAATCACTACTTCTGTTTTATTAATAATTAATAGACAAATGAAAATGTGATTAAGAATTTATTGTAAGTGGATTTGTATAAATATGTAGCAAAATAGCAATTCAAAGAACTTTTTTACATAGTAAATGTAGGGATTAAATAAATGTTAAAAAAGTGTTTACTGCAAATAAAATCCTGTATAAATATAGAATTAATACTATAAAAGTGTTAATAATATTATGAGTTGTTCATAAAATTATTTGAATGAATCATTTTAGTTAAGTTTTTTAAGATTCTTGCTATTTTTGAACGAAAAATAAACGATCTTAAAATTGTTTAGCCTACAATTATAAATACAATAAAAAGAGTATGTCTGGAATTATGAATGGTAAAGATTTGAGAAAAAACAATGTGATGATTCTTTTTATTATACTGTTTTTTTCGTGTACCTCATTAATTGTTATAAATTATATTACTATTCGGATTTTATCGGGAAGCAGGGCGTATGTAAACGGAGAATCTCAATACTCGAAAGGGCAAAATAAAGCTTCCCGATACCTTATTACCTATTTATATACAGAGAATGAAAAGGATTGGGAGCTGTTTAAAGAAGAAATAAATGTGCCTCTTGGAGATCAGGTGGCCAGAAATGCCTTAGTCAATAATCTTGATGAAAATTTTGCCAAAGAAGGATTTAGAGCAGGAAAGAATAAAGAAGATGATTTAGACGATATGATTTGGATTTTTAAAAATTTCAAATCTGTTGCGTTTTTAAAAGAAGCGATTGCCGAATGGAAAAATGCCGATGAATTAGTAAATCAACTTAATGAAATTGGTTTAGATCTTCATGAAAAAATAAGAACTGGTAAATTAAGTGAACAAACAAAACTCCAATTTTCTTCTGAAATCAGTAGTCACTGTGAGAAGCTGGGTATGGTGGCAGACAATTTTTCGAACATTGTTGGAGATGGAACCCGAAAAATGAAGGACTACTTGATAGTAATAAACACAATTTTAATTTTGATGATGATGAGCAGCGCAAGTGTGTATTATCTAACCACTTTAAAAAAAATAATAGAATCTAAAAAGAATCTCAAGAAAAATAAAGAACAATTACATAATATTATTCAGGACTTAGAAAAAACTAAAATTGAATTATCTACAGAAATAATTCAACATAAAAAGTTAATAGGAACCATTAGCCATGATATAAAAAGCCCGTTGAAATTTTTAACAATGAGCAGTAAATATATTTTTGAAGAATCTGAGAAATGTGAGGACGAAAAATTTAAAAAAAGCACAAAATCGGTTTATTCTTCTACGCTACAGTTATACAATTTCATAGATAGTTTACTGACTTATTCTAAAATGTTCTTTGAAGGCAAATCTTCTGAAAATTCAGTTTATAATCTAAAAGAACTGACACAAACAAAATTTGAATTATTCAATGAAATTGCTAAAGCTTCAAACAATTCTTTGATTAATGAAATTGATAAAAACGTAAATACGCAAATAAATAAAGAAGTATTGTCGGTAATTCTTCATAATCTTCTCGACAATGCTTTGAAAAACACAGACGAAGGTCAAATAAAAGTATATACTCAAATTAAAAATAAAAGAATGTATCTGGTGGTTGAAGATACCGGAAAAGGTTTTAAAGAAGAAGATTTACGGTATTATAACCAATTAAGTAATGAGCAATCGGCCGAAAAATTAATTCTTAGAAACAACGGAATGGGGCTTCACATGGTAATAGAATTAATTCATATTTTGCACGGAGATTTAAAAATTACCAGTGAAGCGGGCAAAGGTTCCAAAATCGAAATAATTACAGATTTGGTTAAACTGTAAATTTTTTAAACAATTCAGATAATTCTATAATGTTGGTTATCTGCATTTTTTTAAAAATATTTAATTTGTGAGTACTTACAGTGGTCATTTTTATATCCAATTCATTAGCGATCTCCAGATTACCGAAACCTTTAATCAATAATTCTGCAATTTCAAATTCTCTTTGTGTAAGTTCTTCAAGCGGATTGTTTTTTTCTTTTTTGTTTTGAGAAAACTCAATGAATTTATCAAGAATATCGATCGATATGTATTTCCCGATTTCCAAAACAGTTTGTACGGCTTTTACAATAGAGTCACTATCGCTTAGTTTGTTCAGGTATCCGTTTGCTCCGGCCTGAATATAGCGAAAAGCATAAATGTCTTCTTCATGTGCAGAAAACATCAAAATCTTTACTTCTTTCTGAATATTTCTTAAATCGTCTATCATTTGATGTTTTCTGCCACCCGGCAAATTGATATCCAAAATTACTAAATCGAAAGAAGATTTTTTTAATTCAATAAGTGCCTGAGGGAAATCATCTGCATCAAAAACCTGAACATTTTTAAGTTCGCTTTCTAACAAAAGTGACATTCCTGATCGCACTATAAAATGATCATCTACTATTAGTATTTTTTTAAGCATAATTGGAAAAACTAAAATATTTATAAAAATCTGTTAACGATAATTCCCATCCCTTTGTCTCTATTTCCATAATTCCGGGTTTTTGTCCGTATTTTGGTTTATGATAATTTTAATTTTTAATAATTTATTATCAGGTAATATCAATTAATTGGGATTTCTGCTGCAAAACTAAATGTTCAAAAACAAGAAAATGACCCATTCAGATATTTTTTAACAATTTTAAAATAGTTGAAATCTATTGATATAAATGCTAAATAATCAGTACAAATCGGTCAGATCTGAAAACAATGGTAAGTTATCGAATATTTAGGTTAAATATTGAGTTGAGATTTTTATTTTTAACATTTTAAAATCGATAAATAACAAATATTAACGCCAAATATAGTTAAAATTATTCAAGCGTTTTTTAGAAGTTATCAGTTGTTAGAATTGAAATTGTTACTGTAAACAGGGTTTTTACGTGTAATGTGTTTATTTGTAATTTGTTATGTTGGCCTTTTTAAAAAAAGTAAGACAAAATATGTTTTGAAGATCATAAAAACTAAATTTGTCAAAAATAGTAACGATGAAAAAAATTACAGCTTTACTTTCTTTGGTAGTTTTGTTTGCTTGTCAGCCAAACGTAAAACCGGAAGATATTTCGAAAATAAACGGTTATTGGGAAATAGAAAAAGTAATTCTTGCTGATGGAAGTGAGAAAACATATCAAGTAAATCCTACTTACGATTATATTGAAATTGCCAATAATAAAGGTTTCAGGAAAAAAGTAACTCCGCAGCTTAACGGAAAATATCTGGTAGATAATCTTTCGGAAGCGATAGAGGTTAAGAATGAAGGAGATAAAGTTTATTTGAATTACAAAACTCCTTTTGTTACTTTCAAAGAAGAACTGAAATCGGTTTCTGAGGGAAAAATGGTTTTGATTAATGAGGCCGATTGTGAATATCATTATAAAAAAGCGGAACTTTTAAATTTAGATTCAAATGGCGAAAAGGCTAAATAACGAAAGTCCGATTGGAGATATTTTGAAAGTGATTATTCAGCAAAACCGATTGCAAACCGGTATAGACGAAGTTACTGTAAAAGATGCCTGGATTTCCCTGATGGGGAACGGAGTAAACAGTTACACCCGCAATGTGGTTTTAAAAGGAAGTACATTGTATGTAGAATTGACTTCGGCTGTTCTTCGAGAAGAGTTGAGTTACGGAAAAGACAAAATTGTAAAAATGATTAATGAAGAACTGCGTAGGGATGTGGTGAAAGAGGTGGTTTTGAGGTAAGGATTTTAGATTATTGATTAACGATTTTAGATTTTTGGTTTGACATAAAAAATCCCGTTTCGATTGAAACGGGATTTTCTTTTTATTATAAATAGTTGACTAATTACTAATCACTAGTTACTAATCACTAAAAAAATACTAGAACTGCTCTCTTCCTGCAAAGTGGAAAGCAGATTCGATAGCAGCGTTTTCATCGCTGTCAGAACCGTGAACCGCATTTTCACCGATAGAAGTAGCGTATGCTTTACGGATAGTTCCTTCAGCAGCTTCAGCCGGGTTAGTAGCACCGATTAAAGTTCTGAAATCTTCTACAGCGTTGTCTTTTTCCAAAATAGCAGCAACGATTGGTCCTCTTGACATGAATTCTACCAATTCTCCGTAGAATGGTCTTGCAGCGTGCACAGCATAAAATGCCTGAGCGTCAGCAACAGTCAATTGAGTCAATTTCAAAGAAACGATTTTGAAACCAGCGTTAGTAATCATTGCTAAAATGTTTCCGATGTGTCCGTTTGCAACAGCATCAGGTTTGATCATTGTAAATGTTCTATTAGTAGCCATTTTTTTTATTTTTAAATTGAGTGCAAAAGTAGGTTTTTTGTTTCAAAGTTTCAAAGTTTCTGAGTAGCAAAGTTTCAAAGATTCTGAGCGTTTGAGATTCCCGGAAACTTAGAAACTTAGTATCTTGAATTCCTGTTCTAAAGGTTTTAATTCGGAAAATAATTTTTCAATCAGCATTTGGCCGTTTTCCAGATAAAATTCAGAGAAATTAGCTTGTCGTTCCTGCAAACTTTGATTAGGAAACAGTTCGTTTTGCAAGTGTCTGATTCGATTCAGTTCTTCAACGTGTTTGCGTTTTTGGGCTTTCAGGAATTTGTGTTCCAGTTTTTCCAAGCCTTTCAATTGCTTTACTTCCTGTGCTTTTACTGCTCCGGCAAAAGATTTGTCGGTTTGAAGTGTTAAAGTATGTAAATAATGAAACTGATTTTTGAGATGTTCTTTCTGAATATCAAAATCTATCGGGTAATCATCGAATAATCTTACTTTTTCATTGATCAAAATTTCTTGTTTCGAAAATAAATCTTTCCAATTCAGTTTTAGTTTATCTGCTTTTTTGACTTGTTTTTCGCTTGCCAAAAGCACCGAATTTCGAATCAGGAGAATGGGAAAAGTAACTTTTGCAGCATCAAAATATGATTTTAATTCGAGCCAATAGGCAATTTCGCCGCCGCCGCCAATGTAGCAGAGATTTGGTAATATTACTTCCTGATATAACGGTCTTAAAATCACATTCGGACTGAATTTCTCCGGATGTTTTTCTACTAAATCCAAAATTTCAGATTCAGAAAACTCAATATCAGTATTGTTGACTTTGTATTTTTGGTTTTCCAAAACAATGCGTTCTCTCAAATGATCTTCAATATAGAATAGATTGATTTCGCGTGGATTGACCTGAATAGTGTAATTATGGAGGTTTTCAATTGTTTTGCTTACAGCTTTATGAGAAGTTTGATGTAACAGTTCGTCTTTTATGTAAGGTGTCAAAAAATGTTTTAGTTGTGCATCATCGGCATCGAGAATTACCAATCCGTATTCGCCAAACAATTCATTGGCCAGAAAACGGGTTGCATCAGCCAAATTGGAATGTTTCAAATAAGCATTTTCGAACATTTTTCTCAGGTTGTCAGCATTTTGTCCAATACCTAATTCTTTAGAAAATAATTCAAAAAAATGGTCTAAACCTTCGGTAGAAAGTCGTCCCACAGGACCTTTACTTTCTCTATTCCATTGAAATTTTTTGTTATGGAGTTTAAAGTAATTGATTTCTTCAAAATCATGATCTTCGGTCGCCATCCAATAAACCGGAACAAAATTCTGTTGCGGATATTTCGCTTTTAATTCTTTTGCCAAATTAATAGTCGAAATGATTTTGTACAGAAAATACAAAGGCCCGGTAAATAAATTTAGCTGATGTCCGGTTGTAATGGTAAAAGTGGTTGAATTGTTTAAGAGTTTAATATTGTTTAAAGTTTTATCGGAAACCTTCAAATTTGAATATTGTTGTTCCAAAACCGAAACCAAAACTTCTCTTTTGGCTATTGCCTCATGACTATTGTCTTTTTTTTCTTCAATCTGATCCTTAAAGTTATCCAAAGTCGGAAACCGATGATAAAGCGATTGCAATTCAGGTTTTTGGTCTAAATAATCATTGATTAAGGAAGAAAAGTATCCTGAATTTTGGTAAGTAATACAGTCGGTTGGCATTGTCGGATTGTTTTGAGTAAAAGTAAAAAATAATCGGTAAAAACTCGCTGGATGTAATTAGTTGGCGAAGATAAATTTTCGTCAGTTCGAGTGAATTTTTAAAAAAGCGAACAGCTTTTTCTGAAAATTGTATCGAGAATAAGAAAATTTACCATTAGAAATGGTTCTCGATATTCCCGAATATTCGGGATTGTTCCGTTTCACTCCACAAAAAACACGAACTGACGATTCCTAATAATTATACCCAACGGATTCAGTAAAAAATATTATTTTAAAAAACCGTTGCTTCTTAATTCCTTGTGTATATTATTGATGTTTGACGGGATTTCGCACTGCAAAAGCCAGTTTATGTCTAATCCGTTATGTATCGCGGTTTTCATTAACAACGGATTGTCTGATATTAGTTTGCCTAATTTCTCTAAATCATCTCTAAACTCAAGTATGTAATCTTCATGAAGCGAGTTGATGAGCATTAATATTTTGAATGCGCGCGCAATCACATAGATGCAAATTTTATGGGAATTGGAGGAGCCTGCATTGATTATTTTTTGATTATTCAGTTCCAGAACCCCGTTTAGCATTTGTAAGTTTAAACTTATTTCACCCACTTTGTCTTTAGTGATTCTCACGTGTTCTGAGATACTGCCACTTAAATCCCGCATATCTACAAGCAAATAACCCATGGAGTAAAAGTTATGAGTCATTCTTTTTATGCCAATAGTAATTTCGTGTTCTATTTTGCTTCTGCGATCCTCAACACTATCGGTACTTACCAGTTCAAAAAGTAATCGGTTGGCAAGATCCAGATCTTTTTTCAAAAGTCTTAAAATCAATTTGTCTTTTTCTGAACTTGGTAAATTTTGTAAGGCTATTTTGAATTCTTTATCGAAGGTCATAGAATGTGTTTTTTGTTTTTCGTTTGCTAAATTAACAAAAATAAAGATTGTCAAATTGTCTTAGTAATCTTGATATTTGAAGGATTATCGTTTTAAAGCAAAATGTCCTTTATATTCTTTTCCGTTTGCTCTTGATACTACAAACCAATAATCATCAGACGGGAGTTCATTGCCATTGTACCGTCCGTCCCATGAATCATTATTATTTAATTGTTTTATCAACTTGTTATATCTGTCAAAAATTATCACTTTCAATTCAGAGTCAGAAGAAGAAAATTTAATTTTCCACGTATCATTAGATCCGTCTCCGTTTGGAGTGAAGAATTTAGGATACATCAACAGATACACTTCGTCAGTTACGGTACCGCATCCGTTTTTATCTCTCACATATATTTTGTATTCACCACTGGTTAACTCAGTAAACTCATTGTTGTCCTGAAAGTGAATTCCATCGATGGAATATTCATAATCACCGTCTCCGGTTACAAAAACTTTGATTTTATTTTGACTCTCGGTCCAATCCAGAGTTTCTATGTTTGAAATTGTGGCTGCATTTGATAAAATCACTTGAAAGTCTTTGGTAGATAAGCAGTTAAGATTTTCATGATTTTTGGTAACAGTCAGAGAATAGTTTCCAATTTTGTCAATTTTTTTTGAAGGAGATTCTTCTCCCGTCGACCATAAATAACTGTCAAAATCAGTGTCAGCTTTTATGATTATATGATCATCTTCACACAGACTGTAAGTGTTTTGTAAGTTAATGACAGGTGAGGGGATAACGGTCAATTTCAATTCAACTACACGATAACAGTTGTTGTTAAAAGTAGTTCTGACATAAATTTTATTCTCTCCCAAATTCAATTTATAATCAGAAAGATTACTGATTGCATTTAAATCACTTTCAGCATCGGTCAGGGAAGTGAAATATTTAAAACTGTAATCGGAAGAATTCGCAATGATATTCAAATTATAACTGTTCAGGCTAATGGTTTCTTTGCCGTCATTCAAGTTATCGCAGATAGTTGCTGAATAATCGTTTGCGGGCAGCTGATCGATAAGTTTTACAGTTACCGCCAGTCTGTTTACACTTTCGCATGCGTTTTCAGTTTGAGTCGCATAGTAAGTGATTCCGTTAGAAAGTAAGGTTGTATTTGGTATAGGGGCAGCACTTACCGCTGAATCGTACCATTTAATGGTATTTCCATTTATAGTAATGTCGTTTATTGTTACATTTTGGCTTGCACAAAAGGTTTGTGGAGAGTTTCCTGTTGGAGCAGGATTTGTTTTGTCTCCAATGATAACAATCGTTTCAAGCGTACTATCACAACCATCGGTTTCTATAATGTGACAGTTGTATTTTCCGGCATTTGTTAAGTTTACATCAGAGATAGTAGGATTTTGTTTTGTGGAAGTAAAACCATTAGGACCAGACCATGAATATTTTGTGCCACCTGAGGCAGTAAGTTTTAATTCGTTGTTAATACATATCGGAGAATTACTTCCTATCTCAAAATTGATTTTATTTTCAGAAAATTTTAATAAAAAGAAGTTTGAATTCCCATTATTGGTAGGTTGATAAGAATTAGAATCTGCAATTTCATCATTTTCGTCTGCATCTCCGCCTATAATGATATCATTGTTATTGTCTAAAGAAATGGTATTTGTTCTTCTAAGACCATAAATTCCATTTATATTCAATTGTCCGAGTTCATAATATCCGCTTATATAGGTGCCGAAAATCAATTCGCAATTTTTTGTGAATTTCCCCACATATCCACCAGAGGATCCTTTTCGTCTATAGGCACAAGGAGTAGTTATTGAAGTATCATTGTCTCCCCAACCACATACGTAGATTGAGTTATTTTTGAATTTTATTGAGTTAACCAGAGTGTTGTAACCTAAATAAGAACCCCATACTCGTTGACCGTTATTATTTATTTTTGCAAAAAATCCTGTAGCCTGACTTTCTGGATTCGAACTGTCAAAACTTCCCGGAGTAGCAATGTTATGTGTACTATAGGTGTATCCACCGATATAAATATTGTTTTCATCATCAACTTCAATTGTATTTATATCGTCTGTACTTTGTTCTCCTCCATAGTAAGTACTCCAATTTCTCTTACCATTTAGGGTAAATTGATATACGGTCCCATCAGGGAAATAATTACTGTCATTAGCATTGTAATGTTTTTCCTGAAAAACCCCTGGAGTTGAAATGTGATTTAAGCTTCGGGATTCTCCTCCAACAACAAGAAAATTGGAGGTTACTCTAATCGTATTAAAATTATCGTCTTCTTCTCCTCCTGCATATGTGCTCCAAATAATCTTTCCATTAGAGTTGAATTTGGATAGGAAAGCATCAGAACTTCCAATTGCGTTTCCTTCTTTATTTAAAGAAGTTTGAAAAGTATTGTTTATAGAAATTCCCGAGTCACTATTTGTACCCCCTACAATATAGATATTGTCATTGTTGTCGATATCAACGTCAGATGCTGAGTCTTCGCCCGTATCTCCGAAATAGGTACCCCATAGTCTCACACCCGAAGCATCAAATTTGGCAATAAAAACATCCGTATTAAAGCCCATGTTAGAAACGGGGCTTTTGACTGGTTTATAGGAGCCAACCGTTGAAATATTAGTTCCACTGTAAGTTGTTCCTGCAATAATAATATTGTCTTCTGAATCGGTTTTTAATCCACCAATAAAATCGCGTTCAATGCCTCCATAGTAAGTTCCCCAAATTCTGGTTCCAGCGGAATTGAATTTTGCAATTATCCCATCTTCTCCCCAAATACTATTATTCGCAGTAGTTGTTTGATGTGCTCCGGAACTGGCATATATACTGGAGGCTTTACTTATATTTCCTGAAAAACAGATGTTGCCTTTTTTATCAATATCCAGATCGCTAAACCTGGACCAACTTTCACCTCCATAAAAAGTCCCCCATAACCTAACCGGAACCGGATCAATAATCACCTTTTTACCAACTAAATTTTCAGAACTCTCAAAACCATAAACATCATTTTTGATTTTTCTATAACCAACAGTTACCTCTTTTTTATCATTGCCATTTATCACCCAACTCATCGGCAAAGTTTCCTCCATTTTGCCAAAACGGGTATCGATCTTTATTTTATTATCGATCAATTCAGTGTCACCTCCTTTAAATTTCAATTGTATATCAGAAATTTTTCCGCCCGGTTTTACAATAAAATTGTATTCCACTGGTTTTGACTTATCCTCGGGAATAAAAAATACTACATCAATGTTGCGATAAATGTTTTGGTAGGTAATTCGCTCAAATTTATGCACATCCAATATACCATTAGGAGCGTGAGCAACATTGTAGTAGTTGTCATAGTCCGAAGATTTTCCTTCTGTCAGTAATTGAACATTACGATTACAGTTCTCAAAATCAATATCGATTCGGTGATAGATATACTCTAAAGTGTAATTAGGATGTTTTAAAGGATCTTCTTTTTTTAAGTTGAAAGATTTTTTTTGTCTTTCCTCCAAAGGATGTTTTTTAGTTTCGTAAACATCATAGGAAAAACCGTTTTTTCTTAATTGGACATTAAGTCCGCTGGTATTCAGTAAATATTTTACCAATTTATTCGGTCTGCCTTTCTGGTCAATAATTTGTCCCTTGTTTTCAATGAAACCTATATATTTGGTATTATTCTGTGCGAACAGTTGAAAAGAAGCTAATAGAATTATAAAAAGAAATTTGAATTTCATTTGTGTTTTTTTGGAAAACCTAAAAGTAATTAAAATTTTGTTAAATTAACATTTCAACCTAGAATCATAGATTATGATGGCTTTTTTCATCTGATGATTAATAAAATAAGTAGCCTTATAACTCTTTATATTCACTGATCAAAAAGGGAATCTCAAACGAAATCACCATTAAAATAAATACATTGTCCATAGATAAAATCCAGTAAATACACAATATCATTAAAAATATGAAGTAATTTTGTCGGTCAATTATAAAAGCAATGAAAAACATTCTCCTAATCACTCCTCCCTTTACCCAACTCAATACGCCTTACCCTGCAACGGCTTATTTGAAAGGTTTTTTGAATACCAAAAACATTCATTCTTTTCAGATGGATTTGGGAATAGAAGTGATTTTGAATTTGTTTTCTAAAAAAGGATTGACGGATTTATTCAGTCTTTCAACTATAAATACCAAACAACAAACGGAAAACAGTCAACGAATCTTCGCTTTACAGGATGAATATATAAAAACTATTGATTCTGTAATTGCTTTTCTTCAGGGGAAAAATCCAACATTGGCAATTCAGATTTGTCAGGAAAACTTTTTGCCCGAAGCTTCCCGATTTGAGCAATTGGAAGAACTGGATTGGGCTTTCGGAACCATGGGAACTCAGGACAAAGCAAAGCATTTGGCCACTTTGTATCTCGAAGATTTGTCTGATTTTATAGTAGAATGTGTTGATGAAAATTTTGGTTTCAGTCGTTATGCCGAACGTTTGGGCAGAAGCGCCAATTCGTTTGACGAATTGTACAATTATTTACAAACAGAACCCACTTATATCGATAAGCTAACACTTGAAATTCTGAATGAGCGATTGAAAGAAGTTAATCCTAAATTGATTTGTTTTTCAGTTCCTTTTCCGGGGAATTTGTATAGTGGTTTTCGTTGTGCCCAATATATTAAACAGTATTTTCCGGATATAAAAATTGCCATGGGTGGCGGTTTTCCCAATACTGAATTGCGTTCGCTTTCGGATGCGAGAGTTTTTGAGTTTTTTGATTTTATCACTTTGGACGACGGAGAACTTCCGGTTGAATTACTTTATCAGTATGTAACGAATTCCCCTCCTCTGGAGGGGTGCCCGCAGGGCGGGGTGGCTAAAAGAACCTTTCTACTCGAAAATGAAGAAATCATTTTTAAGAATAATTCCGACAGAAATGATTATAAACAAAGTGAAGTAGGTACGCCTGATTATTCCGATTTGTTTTTGGATAAATATATTTCGGTTATCGAAATCGTGAATCCGATGCATAGATTGTGGAGTGACGGCCGCTGGAACAAACTCACTATGGCACATGGCTGTTATTGGGGAAAATGTACTTTTTGTGATATTTCACTCGATTATATCAAGATTTACGAACCAATTGCCGCCAGTTTGCTCTGTGACAGAATGGAAGAATTGATTGAAACCACGGGAGAAACAGGGTTTCATTTTGTTGATGAAGCCGCACCACCTGCATTGATGCGTGCTTTGGCTCTTGAAATTCTGAAACGAAAGTTGGTTGTAACCTGGTGGACAAACATAAGATTCGAGAAAAGTTTTACGCAAGATTTGTGTATTTTACTCAAAGCTTCGGGTTGTATTGCCGTTTCGGGCGGATTGGAAGTGGCTTCCGATCGATTGTTGAAACTAATTGACAAAGGAGTAACAGTAGAGCAGGTAGCAAAAGTGACCCGCAATTTTACCCAAGCCGGAATCATGACTCATGCTTATTTAATGTATGGATATCCTACGCAAACTGTTCAGGAAACGGTTGACAGTCTCGAAATGGTACGTCAGTTGTTTGAAGCCGGAATTATACAATCCGGGTTTTGGCATCAGTTTGCGCTGACAGCTCACAGTCCGATTGGGTTGAATCCTGATAAATTCAATATTATTAAAGAGACGGAAGAAATAGGGACTTTTGCCAATAATGATATAAATTTTAAAGATAAAACCGGAATTGATCACGAAAAATTCAGTTTCGGACTCAGAAAATCGCTGTTCAATTATATGCACGGTCTTTGTTTTGATTATGAATTACAGGATTGGTTTGATTTCAGGATTCCGAAAACCAAAATAACTCCCGATTTTATTTACGATGCCTTGCAGGAAGAAGCCGATTTCAATATTAAGTCTTCGGCCAAAGTGGTTTGGTTGGGAGGGAAACCATCAGTCGGGTATTTTACCAAATCAAAGAAAGGGAATTCCCGGGAGGTTATGTCGCTGACTTTTCACGATAAAAAACAAAGTTTCTCTATTCAAACCAACAAAGCAGAAGGAGAATGGTTAGCAGAAATTCTCCAGAAGATTTCTGTTTCCAATTCTAAAATCTATGCTTTTCAGGAAATAAAAACCGATTTTGAAAAGCATTTGGAAGACTTTGAACTGTTCTGGTATTCAAAACCAGTAAATACTCTTAGAGAATTCGGTTTGTTGGTTCTTTAAATATTTTATGGATTAACTGATTTTAAACCAAATGGTTAGAGGATTGTTTTACAGAGAAAAAGCAAACATTTAAGATTCGCGAAGTTTAATAAATATTTTACCGAAACTTTGAGTTTCTCTGTGCCTTTTTTTGTGAATCTCTGTGAAAAAAATCTAAATTTTATTGAAATATTGTTCGATAATGCTTTATCGGATGACAATAATTTAAAAATAAGTAATTGTTTTTGAGACTTTGAATGTTTATTTGTACGAGTTTTTGTAGTTTATTTGTATATGTTAAATTTTATTAAGTAAAAATACAGAGTTGATGAGTTTGTTGGATAATTAAAACCCAAACAATATGAATAAGAAAATAAAAATTTTAATTGCTATAAGTGCAATGGCCGTTTTGATTGTGGGCGGAATTTATTATTATGTTATGCATGGTGGCAAAAGAGATTTAACTACCGAAGAGACCGAATTTGCGGTAACATCAAAAGAAATTATTGATGAGTTTGCAAAGGATGGAGATGTTGCCAATAAAAAATATCTTGATAAAGCAGTTACTATAAAAGGAATTGTAAGTGAGATAGACGGAAATCAGATTATTTTAGATAATACAGTAAATTGTACGTTTAAGAGTATTGATTCGACTATTGAGGTTGGACAAACGATTACGGTAAAAGGAAGAATTGTTGGTTTTGATGATTTGATGGAGGAGCTAAAACTGGATGAATGTTTCAAAGAAGATAAATAGCAATAAAAAAAATGAGAACAAAATTTTTGATTTTTGCTTTTGCAATGTTATCGACAGTTGCATTTGCCCAAGATGATTTATTGAAAGAACTCGACGACCAAAAACCAAAAGAGAAGCAATTAGAGAAAGATACTTTCAAAGGTTTGCAAATTGCCAACATGCAATCGACCAAGATGGCTGCCAAAAACGAATGGTATTTTGTGGTTTCACACCGTTTTGGAGATTTGACTTTAGGATTTGAAAATTTCTTCGGATTAGACAATGCATTCACGAAGATTGGTGGAATTTATGGTATAAATAATTGGCTTACGGCTTCGGTTTCAAGACATACTTATAATAAAATTTACGAAATTGGAGTTAAATATAAGTTGGCCAATCAGGAAAAAGATGGTTTTCCGTTGACCATTGTTGGTTATAATACAATGGATATTAATTCGGCTTTGAAAACAGAAGAATATCCAAATTTAGTATTCAATGATCGTTTGGCTTATAGTACTCAACTATTAATTTCAAGGAAATTTAATAAAAAATTATCACTCGAAATGGCTCCAATTTATGTACATAAAAATTTATATCAGACAGGATTAGAAGAAAAAGATTTGTTTTTATTGGGAGCAGGAGGTCGTTATAAATTTTCGAAACGAATGAGCGTGAATTTAGAATATGCCGTACAATTAAATACTTCAGAAGATTTGTCGTCTCAATATCATAATCCGCTTACTTTGGGAGTTGATATAGAAACCGGAGGACATATTTTTCAGTTGGTATTATCAAACTCACAACAAATGAATGATGTATCCGTTTTTTCTAATGCAACCGGCGATTGGAATGGAGGAAGCATTTATTTTGGATTTAATATGTATAGAGTTTTTTAAAAAAAGGAAGAGGAGCAATAAATTATGAAGAAAATAGCGTTTTTAATGTTGGTTGGGGGAGTTTTTGCGATTGCTTGTGAATCGAAGACTTATGAAGAGATTTCGAAACCGGTAAGTAATCCGACTTATGTAGCCAATGTGAAACAAGTTATATCGGCCAATTGTTTGAGTTGTCATGGAGCCGGACAAAGTCCCAAATTAGGAACTTATGAAGAGGTAAAAGCAGCATCGCAAAATGGTAATTTGTTATGTAAAATAAACGGAAACTGTGGAGTAATGCCTCCCAACCAAAAGATGCCTCAGGTTACGGTGGATATGATTAATTTGTGGGCTCAACAAGGATATGTGAATCAATAAATGGATTGTGAAATCTCGTATTCAAAACAAGAATAGAGAAGAAGTAAGGCTTGGATTTTGTGATTGATTTTGGTATTTAATTTAGTTTAATATGTAGCTCCAATTCTAAGCTCCAGAGGAGCGAAATATTTATAGAAATTTTCAGGATTCCCGAAAAAAGTCCCAGAGGGACGATATAAATTCAACCCTTGATTTGCAGGATTAATAAAAACAATAAATTCCGGATATGAAAAAGATTTTAATTTTAGGGATAAGTCTGTTTGTGAGCAATTGTATTTTTGCACAAAAAGCAATTACAAAAACAGGAGAGATAAAGTTTGAAGCTTCTGTTCCGGCTTTCGAAGAAGTAGCAGCAACCAATAAACTGGTTTCCTGTATTTTGGATCAAAGCAATGGCCAAATTGCGGCTTTGGTTTTGATTAAATCATTCAAATTCAAAAGTCCATTGATGGAAGAGCATTTTAATGAAAATTATATGGAGTCTTCAGAGTTTCCAAAAGCGACTTTCAAAGGCACTATTTTAAAATTTAATGCTGCCAAATTATCTTCGGCAAAAGAAGTTTATGATTTGGAAGGAAGTTTAACTATTCACGGAGTGACTAAAAGGATTAAAACTAAAATCACTTTGAATACATCGGGCAAAAATATCAATGCGGTAAGTAATTTGGTATTGAAACCTCAGGATTACGGAATAGAGATTCCGGCAATTGTGAAAAATAAAATAGCCGAAAAGGTTGATGTTTCTGTCAATTTTGTACTGGAACAGAAAGGATAATAAAACACGAATTCCACTAATTATCACTAAATCTGTAGTGTCAATTAGCGGAATTCGTGTTTATTGTTTTAACTGTTTCTTTGTCTTTCCAGTTTCGACTTCATTTTTTTGAACTTGTCCGACTGATCGTCAGAGAGTATTTTTTGAATGTTAGTGTCGAGACGATTTCGTAAAACTCCTATTTCTTCAATTTTAGAATCGTCAGGAATACTTTTGTTGAGTACTTTGGTTTCCTCAATCTGATTTTTTTCAAGTAAATCTTTTACGATTGTTTTTTGAAAAGTATCTAAAGTCAACTCTTTTTCTAGATAATTCAATGATTCATCAAGTAAATTAGTCGATTGATTTATCGGCTTTTTCTTGTCTCTTTTGTACTGATTGGTTCCAATACTTCTGTCCATCATACCTGAAGGACGATAATAGTTATTGTATTGTGCCAATCCATCAGAAAAGCTAAGTAGAGAAAATCCGAAAATTAAATAAGAAAGAATAGTTTTCATTCAGAAATATTAAGCAGGTTCACCATATAAATCAAACTCGGTAGCTTCGGTAATTTTTATCATCACAAATTCTCCGGTTTTCAGGTAGAATTTAGAAGCATCGATCAAAACTTCGTTGTCAACATCCGGACTGTCAAATTCGGTTCTTCCCACAAAATGACCGCCTTCTTTTCTGTCTATGATACATTTGAAAGTTTGTCCTACTTTTTCCTGATTCAAATCCCATGAAATTTGCGACTGCAATTCCATAATTTCATTGGCACGAGCCTGTTTTACATCGTCCGGAACATCGTCTTCAAGCAAGTAAGCGTGCGTATTTTCTTCGTGAGAATAAGCAAAACATCCCATACGGTCGAACTTCATTTCCTGAACAAAGTCTTTCAGTATTTCAAAATCTTCCTGAGTTTCTCCCGGATAACCTACAATTAAAGTAGTTCTGATTGCCATTCCCGGAACAGCAGCTCTGAAATCTTTCAATAACTGTGTAGTTTTTGCCTGAGTTGTACCTCTACGCATCGATTTCAAAATTGAATCTGAAATGTGTTGCAACGGAATATCGATATAATTACAAATTTTTGGCTCACGTTTCATGATTTCCAACACATCCATTGGGAAACCTGTAGGGAAAGCATAATGCAAACGAATCCATTCAATGCCTTCTACTTTTACCAAAGCTTCAAGCAATTCTCCCAGATTACGTTTTTTGTATAAATCTAAACCATAGTAAGTCAAATCCTGAGCAATCAAAATCAATTCTTTTACTCCGTCTTTGGCTAAACCTTGAGCTTCTTTTACCAGTTTTTCAATTGGTTGCGAAACGTGTTTTCCTCTCATTAACGGGATTGCGCAGAAACTGCACGGACGGTCGCAACCTTCGGCAATTTTCAGGTAAGCATAATTTTTAGGCGTAGTTGTAAGTCTTTCTCCTAATAATTCGTGTTTATAATCGGCACCCAATGCTTTTAGCAATTGAGGTAATTCGGTAGTTCCAAAAAACTGATCCACATTTGGAATCTCTTTTTCCAAGTCAGGACGGTAACGTTCCGATAAACATCCGGTAACAAAAACCTTGTCCACAAGACCTCTTTCTTTCTTATCGGCATATTCCAGAATCATGTTTACCGATTCGGCTTTTGCATTGTCAATAAACCCGCAGGTATTTATAACAATGATGTTTCCTTCATCTTCTGCTTTGGCTTCGTGAGTTACTTCTTTCCCATTGGCACGCAGTTGTCCCATTAAAACTTCACTGTCATAGATGTTTTTTGAACATCCCAGAGTAACTACATTGATTTTGTTCTTTTTTAAAGACTTGGTTCTCATAGAATTGTAAATTGGTGCGCAAAATTACAGTTTTTATGTGTAGGAATACTAAATGTTGGGAAAAAATTAAGGAGGAAAGTGGAAGAGAGTTGTAAGTTATGAGAGTGAAAAGGGTAAACTTTGAAAGCTTTCGGGAGAGTTCAGATTTAATTAAAGATAACTCCACAAAGATTCACAAAGGATTCACAGAGTTACGCAAAATAAAAAAACCTTCGTGTCGCTCTGTGTATTCTCTGTGTGCCTCTGTGTTATAACTTCCAATTTAATTAGAGAATATTCCGCAAAGAATTACAAAGGATTCACAGAGTTACGCAAAATAAAAAAATTTTGTGTTGCTCTGTGTATTCTCTGTGTGATAACTTCCAATATGGATTTGGACTATTGCCTAACCACTCTCTTGCTTTCTCAGAAAAGAAACATCAAACTGAAACTAAAATCGTTGTATTTAGTTTTGATTAATGCCGGATCGTTTAGCCCTTGAGAGAAGAATGGCTGTTGTGAGTTTCTTTTTGAAAAATTGTAAGCAAAATCAAATTTCATCGGACCAAAATTGTATCCAAAACCGGTAGAATAACCATTTAGATCACCGATTGTACTTTTGTTTTTGTACGGACTTTGTTCAAAACGATACCCTCCCCGGAGACTGAAATTTTGAATTCGGTATTCGGCACCTGCTCTTACTTCGCTTGTTTGAGCAAATGTAGCGTTGATTTCACGATTGAAATTATTGAAATCGTTTTCGGGTTTCAGTTTTGTGCTTGAATAATCTTTGAAAGTGTAGTCAAGACTTATTAATCCTTGTTTGCTGAAAATATAGGCAAAACTCCCATTGAATTTACTTGGAGTTTGAACTTTGTAACTAGGATAAATCATTATTATGTTTGGATCTGCATAAAAAGGATTGCCGTTTTGTCCGCAATCAGGACAGTTTACTAAAAGGGTTTGCAGTTGCTCATCATGCAAATTGTACCAGGTAGGAGATTCGTACGAAAAACCAAATCTTGCATCTTTGGTAACTTTTGCAATGGCTCCTATTTGGAAAGAAAATCCGCTTCCCCAAGTGTGCAGATTGTTGTCAAATTGAACGTATTGCACTCCTTTTGTTGGGTCAAAATTAGGAGCGTTGTAATAGGTTTCATAAAATCTGCTGTTTCTGGTAAAATCGGTAAAATGAGAATTCAGATTCAGACCAAAATAATATTTGTTCTTGTAGGCTGAGGCGAAATTGAAATTTATTTTTCCGTTGTAACCATAAGAATAGACACTGTTTTCCTGACGGAAATTATTAGTTGAACTCAAATTGGAAACATATTGTGTTTCTGTGGGAGAGTTGCTGCCAGGGTTTATAATGTAGCCGTTATAGCCTAAAAAGGCTTGTTGCTCACGAAAATTTAAATATTCAAAATAAGAGTCTTTAATAACATTAAGAGGAACGCCGTTGGCATAACTCAAAAAATAATCGGCTATAGATTTTGTAGGGTTAGTTCCTGCCGCATAAACAAAATTGTCAAAATCATTAGTGTCTTCATAGTTTATAGAGAAAGCCAGTTTTGTCCATTCTCCTTGTGGATTTTGGTTTTTGAAAGTCCATACTGATCCAAACTGACCGAAATTAAAACTATTGTCGGAAGTGTTTACTTGTGTTCCAAAATAAGTACTGTTGTTTTTTGTATTTCGATTATTTAAAGTAAATCCAATTTCATTATGATTAAAAATTGCACTTCCGGCAGGATTGACATTAATGGCAGATAAATCGCCTCCTAAGGCACCAAAAGCACCACTCATAGATTTGAAACGGGCGGTTCCTCCCAGATTTGTCTGAGCAAAACGCATGGCATCATTTGCATCCTGAGCCTGAAGCGTTAAGATGAATAGAAGGGAAGCGAGTATGTATAATTGTTTTTTCATAACAATTTAGAGACTAGATGATTGTTTTATAGTGTAGTTAATGTAAAGTTAGGATTAGAAGATGTTTTTAACGTCTTCCTCCACCGCCGGCACCACCGGATCTTCCTCCTCCGCTACCTCCATAGCCGCCACCGCTGCCTCCATAACCTCCACCGGTGTTTCCACTACCGTAGTTTCGGGAACCACTTGTTGGACTCGATGGATAAGACGTTTGTGGAAGACCACTACTATTGTAATTTCTTGTAGAAGGGTTAGAATTGTAGTTTCTTGTAGGGGTAGTACTGTTTTGTATAGGGGTATAGTTGTTATTTCTCGATCCGTTTTGGTTGCCCGAAGAATAGGTGCTGTTATTTCGTGTTGTATTGTTCAGGCTGTTTGAATAATTTCCATAACTGCTTCTTGTGCTGGGATTGTTATAGTTGTTAGATTGATTTCTGTTATTGTATGAGTTACCATAGTAATTTCCGTAGTAACCGCCATTGCTGTTTCTTCGTCCGTTGCTATATGCGTAATTCCCGTAATAGCCATTGTTATACCCATATCCATAATAAGGGTACCCATAGCCGTAGTATGGATAACCGTATCCATAGTATGGGTAGTACCAGCTGCCCCAACCCCAACCCCAGCCTATGGAAACATTCCATCCATAATATGGGTAATAATAAGGACTGTAGCCCCAACCAGTGTTCCAGCCCCAATCAGAATAAATATATGTAGTAGAGGTGTTTCCTCCCCAATTAGCGTAACCTGTGTTGTCTTGGTAGGCTTGGTTGTTTTGTGAATTATTATTGCTGTATTGAGTGGTGTCGGTAGCTATACGAGAGCCAAAATATTCTTTGTATTGATTGTTTTGATAATTACCTGTTGATGTATTTGTATCTCCGTAAATTCCATCGCTGTCATAATAGGAACTGTTTTGAAAAGCACCACAGGAACTAATCAATACAGATACTAATCCTAATAGGATGTATTTGAAATTTGAATTTCCGGAATTATGGTAAGTTTTCATATCTGTAGATTTTTTATTGTTGGACAATCCAAAAATAGTTAGTTTTGCTGAAATATAAGCAAAAATAAATCGAACAATATTTATACCAAATCATTCAATATGAGTAAGAACTTAACAACGCGATCAGAGGATTATTCTAAATGGTATAACGAGCTGGTTGTAAAGGCAGATCTTGCCGAAAATTCAGGGGTTAGAGGCTGTATGGTTATCAAGCCTTACGGCTATGCAATATGGGAAAAAATGCAAGGGGAACTTGACAGGATGTTTAAAGAAACAGGACATCAAAATGCGTATTTCCCGTTATTTGTTCCAAAGAGTATGTTTGAGGCGGAAGAAAAAAATGCAGAAGGCTTTGCAAAAGAATGTGCCATTGTGACACATTACAGGCTTAAAAACGATCCTGATAAACCGGGAAAATTAATAGTGGATCCTAATGCTAAATTGGAGGAAGAATTAATTGTTCGTCCTACGAGTGAGGCTATCATTTGGTCCACCTATAAAGGATGGGTGCAATCTTACAGAGATTTACCTTTGTTAATAAACCAATGGGCAAATGTTGTTCGTTGGGAAATGAGAACCAGATTGTTTTTGAGAACTGCCGAATTTTTGTGGCAGGAAGGGCATACGGCTCATGCGACCCGTCAGGAAGCGATTGAAGAATCGGAAACAATGATGAATGTGTATGCTGATTTTGCTGAGAATTTCATGGCAATTCCGGTTGTGAAAGGATTGAAAACAGAAACCGAACGTTTTGCCGGAGCAGACGAAACTTATTGTATAGAAGCTTTAATGCAGGACGGAAAAGCGTTGCAGGCTGGAACTTCTCACTTTTTAGGTCAGAATTTTGCAAAAGCCTTTGATGTGAAGTTTGCGAATGCAGAAGGAAAACAAGAATACGTGTGGGGAACTTCCTGGGGAGTGTCAACCCGTTTGATGGGAGCTCTGGTAATGACGCATTCTGATGATAAAGGGTTGGTGTTACCTCCAAGTGTGGCTCCAATTCAGGTGGTAATTGTACCTATATATAAGACAGACGAGCAATTGGCTGAAATTTCTACTGAGGTTAAAAGATTATCGGCTGAATTAAGAAAATTAGGCGTTTCTGTTAAATACGATGACAGAACCACTCAAAAGCCGGGATTCAAATTCGCAGAATGGGAATTGAAGGGTGTTCCGGTACGAATTGCGGTTGGTCCGAAAGATTTAGAAAACGGAACTTTTGAAGTTGCTAGAAGAGACGATCTTACAAAAGAAGTGGTTTCTAAGGACGGAATTGAAATGCATATCAAAAATCTTTTGGATCAAATTCAAAAAGATTTGTTTAATCGAGCATTAGAATATAGAAATACGCATATTACTGAAGTGAATGATTTTGAAGAATTTAAATCGGTTCTTGAAGGTAAAGGCGGGTTCGTTTCTGCACATTGGGATGGTACGGCCGAGACCGAAGAAGAGATCAAGAATTTGACAAAAGCGACTATCAGATGCATTCCTTTGGATAGGGTAGAAGAGGCTGGAACCTGTGTGTTTACAGGGAAACCATCTACAGGTAGAGTGCTTTTTGCTAAGGCGTATTAAAAAAATAAAAAAAAGTTACGCTGACTATTGCGAGAATAAAAATTAGTTGTAGTTTTGCATCCGCATTAGAGAAGCACGGTCCGTTCGTCTATCGGTTAGGACGCCAGGTTTTCATCCTGGTAAGGGGGGTTCGATTCCCCCACGGACTACAAAAATTAGTTGTAAATAAGTTTTGTAAAATAATGGTTGGTGTCTCGGTCATTGTTTTATTAGTTAAAACCAAAGTGATTGTTAAGCAATTGTGGGAGGTTTTTCTTTTTTAACTAATAGTTTATAAATAATTATTACAATTAAAAAATCACAAGAAGATGGCAAATCATAAATCAGCTTTAAAAAGAATTAGAAGCAACGAAAAAAGAAGAGTATTAAACAGATATCAGCACAAAACTACTCGTAATGCAATCAAAGCATTAAGATTAGCTACTGATAAAAATGATGCTTCATCTAAATTATCAACTGTAATCTCTATGATTGATAAATTAGCTAAGAAAAATATTATTCATGATAATAAAGCTTCAAACTTAAAATCTAAATTGACTAAATTCGTTGCAAAATTGTAATTAGTTAATCAAGTTTTATAATATTAAGACTCCTGCCTAAAAGCAGGAGTTTTTTTGTTTAAATCAAATTGTATTTAGCAGATTTATAGTTGTTTAAATTAAATAACCGTTAAATTTTATTTTCTATTACCTGTATTATATAGGAAACTGTTAAGTCTTAAATAATTAATGTTTTTTATGTTGAAATAAAGTGTACATTTGCACCCATTAAAAATAACAGATGGAATCTATTAGAAACATTGCAATTATTGCCCACGTTGACCACGGTAAGACTACTTTGGTTGATAAAATTATGTACCATTGTCAATTATTTCGTGATAACGAAAACACAGGTGACTTAATTCTTGACAACAATGATTTGGAACGCGAGAGAGGTATTACTATTACTTCAAAAAACGTTTCTGTGTCTTACAAAGGAACTAAAATCAACATTATTGATACTCCAGGTCACGCCGATTTTGGTGGTGAGGTAGAGCGTGTATTGAACATGGCTGATGGTGTTTGTTTGCTTGTTGATGCTTTTGAAGGTCCAATGCCACAAACTCGTTTCGTTTTGCAAAAAGCAATCGACTTGGGATTGAAACCTTGCGTTGTTATTAATAAAGTAGATAAAGAAAACTGTACTCCTGAAGAAGTTCACGAAAAAGTTTTTGACTTAATGTTTGAATTAGG
>CAZWAF010000023.1:28494-28858 GCA_964631795.1 uncultured Flavobacterium sp.
TTCTGCAAAAAATAACTGGATGTCTGACGATTGGAAAAACCAAACTGAAAACATCGAGCCATTATTGGACATGGTAATCGCAAATGTTCCAGCTCCTAAAGTTTCTGAAGGAACTCCTCAAATGTTGATTACATCTCTTGATTTCTCTTCTTGCACAGGACGTATCGCTATCGGTCGTTTAGAAAGAGGTATTTTGAAAGAAGGAATGCCTATTTCTTTGGTAAAAAGAGATGGTACTGTTACTAAATCAAGAATCAAAGAATTACATACTTTTGAAGGTCTTGGACGTAAAAAAGTAACTGAAGTAATTGCAGGAGATATCTGTGCAATTGTTGGTGTAGAAGGTTTTGAAATTGGAGATACT
>CAZWAF010000023.1:28868-43098 GCA_964631795.1 uncultured Flavobacterium sp.
AATCCAGAAGCATTGGCTTCAATCGCTATCGATGAGCCTACAATGAGTATGTTGTTTACAATTAACGATTCTCCTTTCTTTGGTAAAGAAGGAAAATTCGTTACTTCAAGACACATCAGAGAAAGATTGACAAAAGAATTAGAGAAAAACCTTGCTATGAAGTTGGGAGAAACTGATTCTGCTGATAAATTCATGGTTTTTGGTCGTGGTGTACTTCACTTATCTGTTCTTATTGAAACAATGAGAAGAGAAGGATACGAATTACAAATCGGTCAGCCACAAGTTATCATCAAAGAAATTGATGGTAAAAAATGTGAGCCAATTGAGGAATTAACTATCGATTTACCAGAAAATCTTTCAGGTAGAGCGGTTGAATTCGTTACCATCCGTAAAGGAGAAATGCTTTCTATGGAAGCAAAAGGAGAGCGTATGATTATTAAATTTAATATTCCATCTCGTGGAATTATTGGTTTGAGAAATCAATTGCTTACAGCTACAGCTGGTGAGGCCATTATGTCGCACCGTTACATAGGTTATGAGCCTTTCAAAGGTGATATTCCTGGACGTAACAATGGTTCATTGATCTCTATGGAAAACGGAAAAGCTATTCCTTATTCTATCGACAAATTGCAAGATCGTGGTAAATTCTTCGTTAACCCTAATGATGAAATTTACGAAGGTCAGGTTATTGGAGAAAATTCTCGTAGTGATGATATGTGTATCAACGTAACTAAGGCTAAAAAACAGTCTAACGTTCGTTCTTCTGGAAATGATGAAAAAGCTAGAATTATCCCGCCAATCATCTTCTCATTAGAAGAAGCATTAGAATACATTCAAAAAGATGAATATGTAGAGGTTACGCCAAAATCTATTCGTTTGAGAAAAATCTATTTGACTGAAACAGACAGAAAAAGATTCAAAATCTAATTTTGTCCAAATTATATTTCAAAAGCCGTTCGTTCCGATATTCCGGAAGAACGGTTTTTTTGTTTTCAAATTTTATTAAAATTGGTAAAAGTTTAATTTTTTTTTTGGTTCATAAGTAAAAAAAGCACATAAGATTAATAGCTTTATAAGTTAAAAAAAGTGAATTTTTGGATTGATTGATTCGGTTTAGATTGTATATTTGCCAAAATTAATATTTTAAAAGATGAAAAAAGCTACAATTTTATGTTTAAATGTGTTTTTAATCGGTAATATTGCGACAAGTTGTAAATCTTCAAAGCCAGCTACGGTTGCTCCTGAACCAGTTGTGGTTGCTCCGGCTCCTGTTGAAACGCTAGCTCCTGCTACACCAGCTCCGGAAGTTATTGATGTTGCAGGAATCAATGCAAGAGTAAATGAAATGTTGAACAAAAATGCAATTACTTTTGAGATTGATAAAGATGTATTGTCTCAAGAATCTCAAGCAAAAATTGACGCTACAATTCCTGTGGTAAGTCAATTTCCTAATGTACAGGTAACTATTAACGGATATTGTGACGAAAGCGGATCAGTTGAATTGAACAATGAGCTTTCTAGAAGAAGAGCCGAATCTGTAAAGAAATATTTAGTTTCGAAAGGATTAAAAGCAGAGAACTTTCAAACAGTTGGTTTAGGTTTCAGTAATCCTGTTGCTCCAAACACTACACCTGAAAACAGAGCAAAAAACAGAAGAGCTGTTTTTTCTGTTTCTTTGACAGAAGAAGTAATCAGAGAAGTTAAAACTAAAGGGTTTCTTTAATATATACATTTATTAAGAATAAAATCTCGCTTCCGAATCTTTTGGAAAGCGAGGTTTTTTTATTTTAATTAGGATAGATTCTAAATTTACAGGTCTAAAATTTTATATTTGTCTGACTTAAAAATCCCGAATGAAGAAAGTATTAGTTATAGACAATTACGACAGTTTTACATACAATCTGGTGCATTATTTGGAAACGTTAGACTGTGAAGTTACCGTTTATAGAAATGATGAATTTGAATTGGATGAAGTTGAAAAATTCGACAAAATACTTCTTTCTCCCGGTCCTGGTCTTCCTGATGAAGCCGGATTGTTAAAGCCTTTGATTCAAAAATATGCATCTTCCAAAAGTATTTTAGGGATTTGTCTCGGACAACAAGCCATAGGCGAGGTGTTTGGCGGAAGGCTAATCAATTTAGAAAAAGTATATCACGGAGTGGCTGCCAATATTAAGGTGCTTGCAGATGATGAAATTTTGTTTCAGGGATTAGGAAATGATATTCAAGTTGGTCGTTATCATTCTTGGGTAGTGGATTCCAAATTGCCTGATATACTTGAAGCTACTTCGGTTGATGAGAATGGACAAATAATGTCTTTAAGACATAAAACCTTAGATGTTCGAGGAGTCCAGTTTCATCCGGAAAGTGTATTGACTCCCGATGGAAAGCAGATGCTGAAAAATTGGGTTGAGAATTAAATAAAGTTTACCAATTAACCCTATCAGGGTTCCAAACCCTGATAGCGTTGGAAATAAAAACTCCCAATAGCAGTCGCTGTCGCTATTGGGAGTTTTTAGTTTTATAAAATCTTATCTGGTAAAAATCAAATGATTCCCTTTAGATAAATTAGCATCAAACTGGTAACCTTCGAGATTGAAGTTTTTTAAATCGTCAATTGTTTCTGCCTGATTGTCTATGATATAACGCACCATTAAACCTCTGGCTTTTTTGGCAAAAAAACTAATGGTTTTCAGCTTTCCGTCTTTGTAATCCTTGAAATCAGGAGTGATTACCGGAACTTTTAAAGCTTTGGTGTCAACCGCATCAAAATATTCTTTGCTGGCAAGGTTTATAAAGAGTTCGTCTTTTTTGAGTTCTTTATTTAGTTTGTCGGTAACGGATTTCTTCCAAAAAGCATAAAGATTTTTAGATTCTCCTACCGGCATTTTGGTTCCCATTTCCAACCGGTAAGGCTGAATTAAGTCTAAAGGTTTTAATAAACCATATAATCCGGATAAAATACGCAAACGTTCCTGCAAAGCCGGGATTTTGTCGGCTTCAAGCGTGTAAGCATCGAGTCCGGTATAAACATCTCCATTGAAAGCATAAATTGCCGGACGGGCATTTTCGGGAGTGAAAGGCGTTTTCCATTCCTGATTTCTTTGCCAATTAATATCTGCCAGTTTGTCTGAAATATGCATTAATTCGGCTAATTCTTTGGGAGTTTTCTTTTGTAATTCTTTATGTACAATCTTGCTTTCTTTCAGAAAAGAACTGTGTGTAAATTCGGAAGTAGGCAAAGTACTTTCAAAATCTAATGATTTGGCAGGAGAGATAACGATTTTCATTGTTTATCCGGGATTAGGTATTAGAGTTTTACCGCAATGTTCGCAAGATATTTCGTCTTTATGGTGATGTTTTTAAGTACGCAAAGCTTTGCGACCCTTGCGGAATAAAGACAAAGAGATGATAATTATTGCGTTCCTTGCAGTTAAACTTTATAATGTTGTTTTTGAGTTTATATAAATGAGAGAATTAAAAGAAAACCATCAAGAAATTAATTGCTTAATGACCTGATGGTTTAAAATGAATTTATTCTTGGAAACTCAAATGATTAATTGAAAACTTCTTCTTCAAATTGAAAACTGTTAAGAAATTCAACCGATTTTTGAATGTCGTAATGCAAAATACGATCCTGATTTACCAATGGAACTTCTTCGCGGTATGTTTTGATGAAAGATTCGATGAATTCGCTTGATTTCAAAGGACTTCTGAAGTGAATTGCCTGAGAAGCATTCATTAATTCGATTGCCAAAATGCGTTCTAAGTTTTCAACTACTCTCAATGCTTTGGTCGCTGCATTCGACCCCATACTCACGTGATCTTCCTGCCCGTTTGACGAAACAATACTGTCAACACTGGCAGGACTGCACAATTGTTTGTTTTGGCTGGCGATGCTCGCAGCTGTATATTGAGGAATCATGAAACCTGAGTTCAATCCCGGATTTTCAACAAGGAAAGCAGGAAGGTTTCTCAATCCTGAAATCAATTGATACGTTCTTCTTTCAGAAATACTTCCTAATTCAGACAACGCAATCGCCAAGAAATCCAAAGCCAAAGCCAATGGTTGTCCGTGGAAATTACCGCCAGAAATGATTTGGTCTGTTTCGATAAAGATATTCGGATTGTCGGTTACTGAGTTGATTTCGGTTTTGAATACTTTTTTCACGTATTCAATAGCGTCTTTTGAAGCTCCGTGAACCTGTGGAATACAACGGAAAGAGTAAGGATCCTGAACGTGCTGTTTCTTTTGAGAAATGATTTCACTCCCTTCTAAAAATTCTGTAACTCTTTTTGCAGTTACAATCTGACCTTTGTGAGGACGGATGTAGTGAATCAATTCATTAAAAGGTTCGATTCTTCCGTCGAATCCTTCAAGAGAAATAGTTCCGATTAAATCGGCCAAATAAGAACATTTGGTTGCTTTCATCAAAACATAAGCTCCATAAGAACTCATAAATTGCGTTCCGTTTAATAAAGCCAAACCTTCTTTTGATTGCAATACGATTGGTTCCCATCCGAATTTTGTCAAGATTTCTTTGGAGTGTAATCTTTTGCCTTCGAAATAAACTTCACCTTCACCTAAAAGTGGCAGAGATAAATGTGCCAAAGGTGCTAAATCTCCCGAAGCTCCCAAAGAACCTTGGTTGTAGATTACAGGAAGAATATCGTTGTTGTAAAAATCAATCAAGCGCTCAACAGTTACCAACTGAACTCCTGAATGACCGTAGCTCAAAGATTGGATTTTAAGCAAAAGCATGATTTTGATAATTTCCTGAGGAACCAATTCTCCTGTTCCGCAAGCGTGCGATTTTACAAGGTTTTCCTGAAGTTGAGAAAGATTCTCATCGGATATTTTTATGTTGTACAAAGACCCAAAACCGGTATTGATTCCGTAAATTGGTTCTTTGTGAGATTTCATTTTGTTGTCAAGAAAGTCACGACATTTTTGAATGTTTACTTTCGCTTCTTCCGAAAGAGCCAGTTTTTTATCGTGAAGAATGATTTCCTGCAAATTTTCTAATGAAATTACATCAGAACTGATATAGTGTGTGTTGTCCATTATTATTAGTTGTTAGTTGTATGTTATTGTTTCTAAGAAAGAAATGAGTTTGGTTTAGAGTTTTCTTAATATGGAAAACATTTCCTGTTGCATTTTCAAGGCTTCTTCTCTTGCTTTTTCGGCAAAATCCAATCCGTTTGAAGCATAGATAATTCCTCTTGAAGAATTGATAAGTAATCCAACCTGATTGTTCATCCCGTATTTGCAAACTTCAGAAAGACTTCCGCCCTGAGCTCCCACTCCCGGAACTAAAAGGAAACTGTCCGGAATGATTTTACGGATTTCAGTAAAATATTCGGCTTTGGTAGCTCCCACAACGTACATCAGGTTTTGAGAGTTTTTCCAGTTTTTGGAAGTTTCAATGACTTGTTTGTATAGTTCTTTTCCGTTAACATTCAATGTCTGAAAATCGAAAGCACCTTCATTTGACGTTAGCGCCAACATAATAGTATGTTTGTTTTCGAAAGCCAGAAATGGTTCAACAGAATCTTTTCCCATATAAGGAGCTACAGTTACACTGTCAAAATTCAGATCTTCAAAAAAAGCTTTGGCATACATGGTTGATGTATTTCCAATATCACCTCGTTTTGCATCGGCAATAGTGAAAATATCAGGATGTTTTTCGTTGATGTAATTGATAGTTTTTTGCAATGCTATCCAACCTTTTATACCGTAAGCTTCATAAAAAGCAGTATTTGGTTTATAAGAAACGGCAAGGTCGTGAGTAGCATCAATTATAGCTTTGTTGAATTCAAAGATAGGATCTTCCAGTTCTAACAAATGTTTGGGGATTTTATTCAAATCAACATCAAGCCCAATACATAGAAAGGATTTCTTTTGACGAATTTGATTTACCAGTTGTTCTGTAGTCATAATAGTATGTTCTGCTAAGGATTGCAAAAATAGGAAAGGTTTTATAAAACTTCTATTTTTTGTCAAAGCATTATTCAAAAATTCTGTAAAAGAAGAAAGGCACCTCTTAGTGAGATGCCTTTTTTGTAGAAAATTATTTAGCTAAGTTTATTTCAACCCTTCTGTTCAATGCCTGTCCTTTCGGAGTTTTGTTGCTTGCAATTGGTTTTGTATGCCCATAACCGGTTGCTTTCAATCGGTTTGGATCAATGCCCTTAGAAATTAAGTATTCTCTAACGGATTTTGCTCTTTCGGATGACAATTTTTTGTTTGAAGCAGGGTTTCCCACATTGTCAGTATGACCATCAATGTTATAGTTTGTTGTAGGATATTCATTCATTAAAGCAATAACATTATCCAATCCTGTAGTAGAACCAGGTTTGAAAGTTGCTTTTCCTGTATAGAATTCAAATGTTTGAGTATAAGAATCCAGTTTTTTCTCGATTATTTTTGCTTCTTCTGAATCTAATGCAATTACCACCGGTGCTACAGGAACAGGTTCAGGACATCCATCCAGACTGGCTACACCAGGAACGGTAGGGCATTTGTCTATATTGTCAGTAATACCGTCATTATCAGTGTCAGGCCAAGGGCAACCGTTGTTTTCCGGTGGACCGGCAACAGTCAGACAATTGTCAACGTTGTCAAGTACTCCGTCTCCGTCGGCATCTCCCCAAGGACAGCCATCGTTTTCTTTTGCACCGGCATCGTTAGGACATTTGTCGTCTTTGTCAAGTACTCCGTCTTTATCGGTATCAGGCCAAGGACAACCTTTGTTTTCAACCGGGCCGGCAAGATTAGGACAAGCATCTTCTTTGTCATGAACTCCATCACCATCGGTGTCAGTATAATGTCCATGATAGATCGGGATTTTGAATCCCAAATAAACATCGGCAGCTTTTGAGTATTGTGTTAAATTTGTGATTACAGAACTAGAGCCAATGAAAACAGGTCCCATGCGTAAACCTGTTCCTACCTGAAGAATATCATATACTTCATTGTAGTTTACAGGAACAAAGAGGCTAAACCATTTTGTTTCGTAACGAGGGGTCAGCATTACCGTATTGTTAATGCTGCTGGAATTTAATGATGTTTTGCTTGTTAGCCCTATATTTCCGTTGAAGTTTAAGTAGAATTTATTATGAATATGCCAATCTACATCAAAATGCATAGCAGTTGGTAAATGAACAATAAGATCTTTTGTTCCTTTTTGATAATTGAAAAGATCGGATAGGTTTTCAGCATTGTCTAAATCATCTTTAGTAAAGATTTGATTGTTGATTTCAAAACTATAAAGAGTTGTGTTTTTGTATGAAATAGAACCTAAATCCCTGATAGAGAAACCGGCACGTATTTTATATTTATTTAGGTCTTTAAAATTATTGTCTGCAGGTTTGGCTTTGGTTACATCGTATTTTTCAAAATCAGGTCTCCATTCGTAAACGAAACCAAAATCCAAACCATATCCTTTGGAATTTGTATCAAAGTTAGAAACGGAATTGTCTGAAAGGTAGTCTTTGTTTGTACCCATTAATAAGGAACCGTTTGTGTAAAAAGTGTCTTCAGAACCAGGGGTATTTGGATCTTCAGGAGTGTATTTTACTCTAATGTCTTTAGTGTCTAGATAGCCGTTAGCTCCTCCCTGTAAGTACTTGGCTGTTAAACCTCCTTTTAAGAAATGTTGCTTTTTCTCAAGAATAACAAAAGCATAAGTTGCTCCCAATTCTCCCCAAACGTGTGCAACACCAACAGGGCTTCCTACATTGATGTCAAAACCTTCATCAAGACCGTCTGTTCCGTCTTTGAACTGGTTGTAAAGTTCACCATTGAAGTTTGAAAAGTTTGCAATACTACGTGCTCTGGAGCTAACTGCAATAGCGTGTTTTGGATTAATGTTTAACATAAAACCGGGACCCATTACATCGGCAAAAACTATTGCGTTATTATTTGGGTTTGTAAAAAATTTAGAATCTTTAGTAAAACTAAAATTAGGATCTGTAGCCCATTTGAAAAGATTAATACCTAAGAGATCATTGTTAGCAGAAGAACTTGCCGATGCCAAGCTAATGTCGGCTTTCATTCTCGAATCAACGATAGAAGCCGGATTTGCCATTATTCCGTGAATACCGGAATAATTATCCTGTAAAAAACCAGGATAATTTTGTGCGTTTGCCGAAATTCCGGTAGCTAACATTATTAGGGAAAGTAGCTTTTTTGTCATATTTGTGAGGTATTTGTTATTTGTTAATAAATGTTAAATTTCGTAAAAAAAAGCATAAATAAAACACTCTTTGAAAAAAAAATATTAAAAAGAGTGTCTTTAGTGAATGTTTGTGGCGTTTTTTAGAAAGTTTCGCTGGCTTCTTTTAGTTTTTCGGTATTGTTTACCAATTGAAGTTCGTCAACGATTTTCTGAATATCACCATTCATGATATTTCCTAAATCATACAATGTTAAACCAATTCTGTGATCGGTAACACGGCCTTGCGCATAGTTGTAAGTACGGATTTTTGCCGAACGGTCACCAGAACTTACCTGAGAAGTACGTTTTTTAGCGTCTTCTTCTTGTTTCTTAGCTAATTCCTGTTCGTAAAGACGGGAACGCAATACGGTAAAAGCTTTGTCTTTGTTCTTGTGTTGTGATTTTTCATCCTGACACTGAGCTACCAATCCGGTTGGGACGTGTGTTAAACGCACAGCCGATTTAGTAGTATTTACCGATTGACCTCCGGGACCAGATGAACAGAAATAATCAATACGAACATCGTTCATATCCAGTTGAACGTCAAATTCTTCTGCTTCAGGAAGTACCATTACAGTTGCTGCCGAAGTATGAACACGACCTTGGGTTTCGGTTTGAGGTACACGTTGCACGCGGTGAACACCTGCTTCAAATTTCAGAGTTCCGTAAACATCTTCTCCGGTAACTTCAAAGATAACCTCTTTGAAACCACCTGATGTTCCTTCGTTCATATCTACAACCGAAGTTCTCCATCCTTTGTTTTCACAATATTTGGTGTACATACGGAATAAATCTCCTGCAAAAATACTGGCTTCGTCACCACCGGTTCCGGCACGAATCTCCACCATTACATTTTTGGCATCTTCAGGATCTTTAGGAATCAGCAAAAATTTGATTTCTTCTTCAAGTTCGGGTAATCTTTCTTTGGCTTCGTCCATTTGCATTTTGGCCATTTCAACCATTTCAGCATCGCTACCGTCAGAAATAATTTCGTTGGCTTCATCTATGTTTGCCATCAAAAGAACATACTCATCTCGTTTTTCTTTTAATGCTTTTAAATCTTTGTATTCCTTATTCAATTGTACATAACGTTTTTGATCGGCTATAACATCGGGTTGAATAATCAAATCCGAAATTTCGTCAAAACGTTGTTTTACTATCTGAAGTTTATCTAACATTTTTTTTTAATCCTTAAATTGGATGGCAAAACTACAAAAAAATAATTTATTGGGTTGAAAAAGTGATTAGCTATTAGTGAATAGTGATTAGCCACTAACTATTAGTGATTATTGTTTTTTCCATCTTCCATCACATTTAATTTTGAATATTAGGGTCGGGCAAAGTAAAATAGAAAGTTGCTCCTTTGTCTAATTCGCTTTCTACCCAGATTTTTCCTTTGTGTTTTTCTATAAGTTCCTGACAAAGTTTCAGGCCAAAACCTGTTCCTTTTTCGTTGGCTGTTCCGGTAGAGGTAAAGAGTTGTCCTTTGTCAAATATTTTAGAGATATTTTTCGGATTGATTCCCACACCATTGTCGGAAACCGATATTATTGAAAGAGCACCAATTTTTCCGGCCGAAACAGTAATATTTCCTTTTCTGTTTGTGAACTTTAATGCATTAGAAATAAGATTTCTCAAGATGGTTCTTATCATGTTCTTGTCTGCATTGATCATCAAATTATCGTTTGAATGAAGTTCAATATTTATGTTCTTGTTATTGGCAGTTGGTTGAAGTAGCTCAATGACTTCTGTAGAATTGTCTTTGAAATTGATAATTTGTGGATTGAAAGACATTTTGCCAGATTGCGCTGTGGCCCAAGTTAAAACATCGTCTAATAAAGAAGCTGTGTTTTTAGCAGATTTATAGGCCAATTGCAATAATTCTTCAGATTCTTCTTTTTCAATATCGTGATTTAGACACAATAAATCCAAAACCCCCAATATAGAATTGAATGGTCCTCTTAAATCGTGACCTAGAATCGATATAAAGCGATCTTTGTCAACGTTTAATTTTTGGAGTTCTATTTCGGTAAGTTTACGTTCGGTAATGTCGATATGAGTACCTACGGTCAAATTTGTCACCTTGCCTTCTGAATCACGCAGAGTTTGGCCACGAGACCAAATCCATATCCAATTCCCGTTTGCATGTTTCATTCGGAATTGATTTTCATAAATACCTAGAGAACCATTATTTAAATATTCAGTAAAGTGATTTATAGCATGTTCTTTATCATCAGGATGAAGTAAATCAATCCATGTTTCTTGTAAGTTTTTATGTCCCAAGATTTCATAGTCGGATTGATTGAGACCCAACATACTGAAATATTCCGGACTACACCAAAGGAAATCTGTGTCTGTATGATATTCCCAAGCACCTGTATTGGAAACTGAAATAATAGATTTGAAACGTTCTTCGCTTTCGCGCAATTTTTCGGCTGCCAGTTTTTGTTGGGTAATATCGTGAAGGGTCGAGATATAACAAGGTTTTCCTTCAATAATACTGGATTCTACAGACATTAATAAAATTAAATTGGAACCCGATTTGTGCTTGCGTATGACTTCCATATTTCTGATATGTCCATTTTCTTTGAAAGCATCTAAGGCTTTTTGTTGGTCTTCGGAGTCATCATTAATATTTAAATCCCGGCCTGTTTTTCCAATGATTTCTTCACGGCTAAAGCCAAAAACAGTTTCTACGGCATCGTTGACTTCTATTATTATACCGGTGTCTTGTTCGGTAATAAAAATAGCATCGGGACTGGAGTTGAAGGCAATGGCGAATTTTTGTTGGGAAATAAGCAGTTTTTCTTCTATTTTTTTGCGTTCGGTAATGTCATGTACAGTAGTGATAAAGTAAGATCTATTGTTTATTGTTTCAAGACCTACTGTTAATAATACATTCAAATCATGACCTAATTTATGTCTTCCAAGGACTTCTTTTTTGTTTACAGAGCCATCTTTTAACAGAAGGTCTATTACTTTTTGTCTGTCTTCAGGGTTTTTGTAAAGGTTTAATCCCAGTCCTGTTTTGCCAATTACTTCCTCTCGAGTGTAACCGAAAATGGTTTCTACAGAATTATTTGATTCCAAAAATTCACCGGTTTCCTGGTCAGAAATAAATATAGCATCGGGGCTTGAATGGAAGGCGAGTGCAAATTTTTCTTGAGAAATACGTAATTCCTGTTCTATTTGCTTGCGTTCGGTAATATCGTTGAGGGTTACAATAAAATGTGGTTTTCCGCTTATTTGACAAACTTCTAAAGAAACAATCAATGTTAATTCACTACCGGATTTATGCAAACCGATTAATTCCATATTTCGGATGTGTCCAAACTCTTTTGCCGTTTCTATAACTTTTTGTCGGTCTTCGGGATTTTTATAAAGATTTAATTCGAGAGTAGTTTTGCCCAGTACTTCTTCCCGGCTGTAACCATAAATATTCATCAGAGCCTCGTTGCATTCTATAATTTTTCCGGTTTCCTGTTCGGATATAAATACAGCATGTGGACTTGAATTGAAAGCTAAAACAAATTTTTGTTTAGAAAGACGCAATTCTTCTTCAATATGTTTTAGGTTGGTAATATCGCGCGAAATACCAAACAAACCCATCATGTTGCCTTGTTCGTCTTTTAATGATCCTTTGATTGCAGAAAATACAATAGGTTGTGAATTGATGGTCAGGTGTTCTTCAACGGTTTGTGTGACACCCGAAATCATGATTTGGTAATCGCTTTTCATCAACATCAAACCTTCTTCTTTAGAAAATAATTCGGAATCGTCTTTGCCTATTATTTCACTAATTTCTTTGCCAATATATTTAGCAGTGGCTGTATTTACAACTAAATAGCGCCCTTTGTAGTCTTTGATAAAGACAGCATCAGAAGTACCTTCTATAATCGATTCAAATAAAAATTGGTTGTATTTTAATTCTGCTTCTGTTTTTTTAAGGTTGGTAATATCAAATTCAATTCCGTCCCAACAAACAGAACCATCATCTTGTAATGTCGGTTTTGATACAAAAGTTGACCAACGGTAGATGCCTGAAGAATGTTTCATCCGGGCTTCTTTTTTAAAGATAGACAGCGTTTGCATCGCTTCATCTTCTGCTTTTATTAGAGGTTCAATATCTTCGGGGTGTATGTTGTTGTAAATTAAAGATGAATCGGCAATTCCTTCCTCGGGTTTTATTCCGTATAAAGTTTTTACAGAGTCACTAAGGTAAGTAAATGTTCTTGTGCCATCGGTTTTAATGATAAGCTGATAAATCATTCCTGAGGTAAAATTACCACTGATAGATTTTATCCGGGATTCATTATCTATAAGTTGTCTGTTTTTTTCTGAAATTTCATTATGAGATGAAATCAAACGATTGGTCATCAATGAAAATGAATTCATTAAAGAGTTTAATTCCTTGCTTTTAAATACCTCAGGAGATAAGGAAATATTATTAGAATCGATAGATTCAGACCATTGTTTTAGAGACAAAAGTGGTTTAATAATCACTTTTCGTAAAATGAGATACAGGGCTGTAGCTATTATAAAAATTAGGGTAATCAATTCAAGTGCAAGCTTGAATAATAAATCGCTAATTATTGGTTCAATTGATTTTTTATTAGGATAAACAACAACTTTCCCAATTGTCTTGTTATTTTGTAAAATAGGACGAATTACAGCTTGTTCCTTTATTTTTGGCCAATTGTTTTCAGTGAGACTCGCCAGACTTTGATTATTGCGAATAATTCCCACATAAGGTTTGTTGTTTTTGTCAAAAATTTGAATTGAAAGTATATACTTTGATTGAATTTGGCTCTTAATTTGTTTTTCAACATCTTCCTTGTTGAAAACCGAAATAGGATATTCTAAACTGACTGAAAGTCGGTCAGCAATTATAGTTTGATTCTGAGTTATTGATTTTTCTTCTCGTTCCTTGGTGTTTTTTATTTCATAGATTCCCCATCCGCCAAAGACAATAATCACGGTGAATAGAATAGAGAGGAGAATTTGATTTGAAATTGATTTCATAAGATCAATAATGTTATGTACTTGAAAAAGTATTTTTATTTAAAGAGATTATATTATAATTGTCAATGCGGGTTCGTCTTTTTGTAACCAATGAGCAATATTGTCCTGAACAACTATGGTTGTTATTGAAATAAAAGCTTTTTCGTTTGAAATTAATAAAAATGACTGGGAAAGTGTATTTCTAAAAAGGCGATACATTAATGTTTTTTTAGAGGATTAGTGCCAAATCTAACAAAAATATTTTAGCAAAAATAACGAACTCATTAAAAATAAAGTAAAAGTATTAAAATGGCCGCAAAGCTAAAATGTACATTACCAGGGATTTGTTTTTTGGTTGTAAAAAGACAAGATTTGGTTCTTCATATAAAAAGTTTTTTAGCGTTTTCTTTGACAATAAGAGTTTTATTAGAGCTTAATCGTTTGTTATTAATGCGTTGTTACTTTTATTAAAAGTTTTTAAAATATTGTCATATATGGCATTACAAGAAGCAAATATAAACAATTTATTGTCTTGACAAATATGTCAAGTATGGAGAAGTTAAATTTGTTAAAATTGTTCGGGAAAAGAGTTAAAGAATTAAGATTGGAAAAAGGAATGTCTCAGGTAGATTTAGTCGCAAAAATGCAGGGAAATATTGATACAACCAATATTTCAAGGATTGAATCAGGAAGAACAAATCCTACTATTTACAGTCTTTATAGATTAAGTGAAGCATTAGAAACATCAATGAGTGAGTTGGTAAAACTCGATATTGAAGAATAAATCCGGAAGAAAATTAGTTCGCACATAGAATGCGGATTGACGAAGTAATACACATGATTAGTAATTCTAGTTTAAATTACTGAATATCAATAATTGTTAAAAAGTAAAATTCACAATGATTCGTGTAATTCGCTTACCGGCTAAAGCCGGTAATCAGTGGAATTATTTTTCAATCTAAATAATTCCTCGATCCCGAACACTCCTATCGTGTGGACACAAATATATT
>CAZWAF010000024.1:0-29269 GCA_964631795.1 uncultured Flavobacterium sp.
GCATACGAACAGGCTCAAGTTCGGGTTCCTCATCGTCTGCATCCTGCATATACATGAGCGTATCAATGTATTGGTCTTTGAATGATAGCGCTTGCGATGGTGTTATTTCACGAATGGTAAAAAACCCTTCTTTAAAATTATTTTTAGCTAAAATGGTTGTGTCTTTTTGTGCCTGATAAATGATTTGCCGTTTGGAGTTTTCTAATCCTTCATCAACACTTTCTTTGATTTCACTGAGTATATTGAAATAGAAAAATACCGACCACAAGCCGATGATAAAAAACAACGAAAGAGATAACCAGATGAGTGATTTGTTTAGTAATTTCATTTTTCTATTAGCTTATATCCAATGCCATAAATGGCTTCAATTTCAATTTCGGCATTGGCTGTTTGTAATTTTTTACGCAGGTTTTTGATTTGATAATAGATAAAGTCAAAATTATCGGCTTGGTCAATATTGTCGCCCCAAACGTGTTCGGCTAAAGCCGTTTTTGTGACCAATCGGTTTTTGTTGAGCAAAAAATAATTCAAAATATCAAACTCTTTTCTGTTGAGCGGAATGTTTTCTTGGTTTACAAAAAATGCTCTTTCTTTCAAATCTAAAACAGTATTTGCAATTTCAATATCATTTTTCCCGTCTAATTTTTTTCTTCGCAAAACGGCTTTCACTCTTGCGTTGAGTTCGGCAATGTAAAACGGTTTTGTGAGATAATCATCGGCACCCAGTTCAAGTCCTTTCAGTTTGTCGTCAAGTGAATCTTTGGCCGAAATAATAATTACATTGTCTGATTTTCCTGCGGCTTTAAGTTGTTCCAATAATTGTAGTCCGCTACCGCCGGGCAACATAACATCAAGCAAAATACAATCGTAATCGTACATTTCAATTTTTTCGCTTGCAGAATGAAAGTCGCCTGCCGTTTCAATTACAAAATGTTCTTTTGCAAGTGATTCTGCTATTGTGTTCAATAACTCTTTTTCGTCCTCAACAATCAAAATTTTCATATATCTTATTCCATTTATTTATAGGTCTTTATCTCCAATTCCATTTATCCCAAATTGCGCATTGGCATAAAAAATAACCGCAGATTGACTGCGCCGAACTTCGTTTCACAGATTTAAAATCAATTAATCCGGGGAATTTTCACAATATGAATATCATAAAAAAATCAGCGATCCCGATGCTTCGGGAGCGAGCAAAAAACCAGAACTAAATCTAACGCATAATTTGGGTTTCTTTTTCATCGATATTCGATGATTATTCAATTGCTTACGCAAACGGTTTTGTTTTTATAATGTATTTTCCGTGTAGTCCGCACAGTTTTTCTAATACCATCCAAAGTAATACAACCTCAAAAAAAATGATTGCCTATTTAATTTCAATTTTTATATTTTTCATAATCATATTATTTTTTGTTTTAAGGTTTTGATTTCCAAATTTTGTCAGAAAAAGGTAAGTATTCTGAAAGTGCAGCCGAACCATACCAAGAAAATATTTCGTAATCCAACAGTCCGTTTTTTATGGCAAGGTCGGTTTGTAACAATTCTTTCGCTTCTTCTATTGTTTTTATGTTGTTCAAGATAAAAATACCTCTGTAGTTATTTTCATTTTTCCCTAAAGGTCCCGCAACAATTAGTTTTCCTTCATCAACCAAACGATTAATGTTTTCCATGTGTCCTCTGAAACTTTTGCCAATAAGTTCTTTATCAGTAGTTGTATTCGTCCCTTTTTTCAAAATAACCAAAAAATAACTTTTCATTCCATAGTCGTCACCGCCCAATTTGTCGGCTAATGACTTGTCGTAATTTGGGTTTGAATTTAAAGCGTCTTTATCTGACTTGTTTGATTGTCCAAAAATCAAGCTGGTTGCTAATGTCACTATGATTACTAAAATATATTTCATTGTTCTTTTAGATTTTGTGCTATCGTCCCAAAATGACCGCTAACCTGTTTTAAATAGCTATTTCATAACCACAAAGATAGTTATTGAATTTAGGAAAGAATTGGGAATTATTTCATTTTTCAATCTCCCTCTTTCTCAACAACCCAAAAAAGTTTTCTTTTATTCTGAATCAGAATTTGTAGTTTTGCCAAAATTCAATTTTATATAAAAATGAAATTATTACAAGCCTTATTTCTTTGTGTGTTTTTAAGTTTCGGAATCCAAAAAACAACTGCTCAGGTTATTCGCTACAAAGCCGATAGTTTCAGCGTGAGCGAAAAAAACAGTAAAGGAAAATGGAGCGACTGGACAAAACCGGAAACTTCGACTGTTATGATTACTCTTGACGGAAAGAAAGACCGAATTGTTGTGGGTTCAAAAGAAATTCAGGTTTACACTATTGTAAAATACGGAGAGAAAACAATAACGAAATATGATGAAACCATTCCTTTGGAATGTGCCGATATAGACGGAAAGCCTTGTACTATTTTCTTCATTACCCGAAAAAATCAAAACAACCGAAAACAATTTTACATCAGTCTCAAAAACATGAGAATTGTTTATAACGTGGCGGAAATTCTATAACGGAAAAATCCAAAATTCAATCATTTGCAGCAACGTCTTCAAAAGTAAATTCTTTTGACAAGATATTCTGTTTCTGTATCAATTATCAAAAAACCACACACCTCCTGCTCCATAATTGAAAACTATTGATTTTTAGTGGTTTTTGAATTTAAATTTCATCAAAAAACGGTTTTTTATAGAGCAAACTCATGAGTTTTTTTAAATAAAAATGATTTAAAAAAAATTTAATACTATTTTTAGCGTTTTTAAACTCTCATAAAAACACGGAGCTTTATAATTTTATCGCCAATTTTTATTTAAAAAATGAACTTCAACTATCCAAAGGAAGAAAAGCTTAAAAGCAAAAACACCATTGATTTACTTTTTTCAAAAGGCAAATCGGTGTCTAAATATCCTTTGAGATTGGTTTATGTACCTGAAAATTTTCCGGAAGATCAAAAAATAAAAATGGGTGTTTCGGTTTCTAAACGTTATTTCAAGAAAGCTGTTGACCGGAATTATTTCAAACGTATTTTGCGAGAAACCTACCGTCTGAACAAGCATTTACTTTTGGACGGAATGGATCAGTCTTATGCGTTTATGCTTCTGTATCAATCAAAAGACCGTTTGAAATATGAAGAAATCAATACTAAAACAATTCAGTTATTCGAGAAATTTCTGATTCAAATTAAGAAAGAATCAGATCATAATAGTACGGTTTAAGAAATTTATAAATTCAACATATAACAAGATTTAAGATGACTGTTAATTTCAAAAAAAGATATATTCTTCCGCTGATTGCAAGCGGACTTCTTTTTGTTGGCGCCAGTTTTAAAGACGATTTTTTTGAAATTGCCAAGCAGATAGAAATCTTCACCGAGGTTTTCAAAGTAGTAAACATGAACTACGTAGATCAAACCAATCCCGGAGAAATGATGAACAAAGCCATTAAGGCAATGCTTAATGAACTTGATCCTTACACCAATTTTTTCAATGAACAGGATGCTATTCGATTCAAAATCAACACTACCGGTGAATATACCGGAATTGGTGCCATGATAACCCGAAGCGGTGATAAAATTGTAGTGAGAGAGCCTTACAAAGGTTATCCGGCCGACAAAGCCGGACTGAAAGCCGGAGACGAAATTATTCAAATAAATGATGTTTTGTTGAGTGATTTCAAAGACGATGCTTCTCAATTGTTGCGCGGATCTAAAAACACTAAAATTCAGGTGAAATATATCCGTCAGGGAAAAACAAAAAACACCGAAATTGTTTTAGAAGAAATTGATGTTAAAGCGGTTCCTTTTTTCGGAAAAATCAACGACAAAACAGGTTATATTGTCCTGAATCAGTTCAACAACAAGGCTTCAAAAGAAACAAAAGAAGCATTAGAAAAACTAAAAGATCAAGGTGCCGAAAGAATTGTACTTGATCTCAGAGGCAATCCCGGAGGTTTATTGAATGAAGCGGTAAACATTTGCAATTTATTTGTTCCTCAAAATGAGGTTATTGTTACCACAAAATCAAAAATAGAACAACACAACAATACTTACAGAACTTCAAGACCGCCTGTAGATTTGAATATTCCGTTAATAATTCTCATAGACGGACACAGTGCATCGGCATCAGAAATTGTGGCGGGAGCTCTTCAGGATTTAGATCGGGCAGTTGTTTTGGGAAGCCGCAGTTTTGGAAAAGGTTTGGTTCAGAGACCAATTGACCTAACCTATGGAACTCAGGTAAAAGTTACCATTTCGCGTTACTTTACGCCTTCTGGAAGATGTATTCAGGCATTAGATTATAATCACAAAGACAAAGATGGCAAAGCAATTAAAACAAACGCTGCCGATTATAATGCATTCAAAACAAGAAAAGGACGTACTGTTTATGACGGAGGTGGAATTCAGCCGGATGTGGAACTTGAAGAAACAAAATTGAGTTCAATTGCTCAGGTTTTACAAAAAAATGATGCGGTTTTTAATTATGCAACCGAGTATTATTTCAAAAATCCGAATCTTGAACAAACTATTCCAATCCTATCTGATACCGATTATCAGGATTTTAAAGCATTTCTGAAAAAGAAAAAAATAAAATTCGATACCGAAACCGAATTGGCTTTGAAAAAAACTCTGGAAGTTGCAAAAAAAGAGAAAATAGAAGACAATATTTCGGCCGAATACCAACAACTGGTTACAGCAATTGAAAAAAGTAATGAAATTCAATTGGATAAAAATCAGAAAGAAATAAAGAATCTGATTTTAGACGAGATAATCAAACGTTATCAATACAAGGAAGGTTTGTATCAATATTATCTGAAAAACAATTTCGAAATTAAAAAAGCGACCGAAATCCTTGAAAATACAGCAGAATACAATAAAATATTAAAGAAATAATGATTCGACTTATTAAAATACTTCCGTTTTTCTTTTTTGGAATTTTGTTTGCTCAGGAACAGGCGGTTCATTCGGTTTACTTTAAATTCGACAAATATGATTTGGATGACATACAAGGAGCCGAAGCAGTAAATTTCATAAAAAATGCCGATTCTACCCGAATTGAATCCATTCAGATTTATGGTTATACAGATGACCGGGGCAAAGATGCTTATAATTATAAATTATCGAACAACAGAGCCAATATGCTCAAAGATATTTTGGTTCTAAATGGAATCAAAAACAAGATTATTGTTACCATTGAAGGCAAAGGTCGCATTTTGATTGAAGATGACGTAATTGATAATTTGCCGGAGGTTCGTTCAAAAAACAGGCGTGTAGATTTGGTTTTAAACCTCAAACCACTTCCTAAAATTGAAATTCCGGGAGTTTTTACCACTATTCAAAAAAAACACGTTGTAGGCGACCGTATTTATCTTGAAGCATTGCTATTTAACCGGGGAAGTCATAAACTCACTCCAAAATCGAGAGTTGCATTAGAAAAAATGGCTACTCTTTTATTGAAATACAAAAACATAGAATTTGAAGTTCAGGGTCACATTTGCTGTACACCTTCGTATCATAAAGAATCTATTGATATAGACACCCGAAAAAGGGAATTATCTATAAAAAGAGCCGAAGAAGTTTACAACTATTTTGCAAAGAAAAAAATTGCAAAAAGCAGAATGTCTTTCAAAGGTTACGGAAACACTATGCCTTTGGGAAAAGGACCTGATTATGACCGAAGAGTGGAATTAGTTATAACAAAAATATAGGATTTGAGATTGATGATTTAGGATTTAAAAGGAAACTTGAACCCTATAGCTTTATTTAAGCGTTTTAACGGATCTTATGATTGATTTCAACTCATGCATCAAATCTCTTTTTTCTGTCGAAGGAGCATAACAAAAACCGTCAATAATAATACATTTTTTGCTTTTCTTGTCGATTATGGCATAATTGATAAATGAACCCGACATATAATCGCCTTTCATTTCCCAGGTTCCTTTGGTTTCAAAAGCCAATTTATTGTCAACAAAGGTTTTTTCAAAATAAGGAGAATACGATTCTTCTGTAATCATTCGGGTATTTCTCACTTTTCCGTGAATATATTTAGCACCCATAGAATCACGAATTGCAATGATATTATTTACATAATCATTGTTCTTCATGACGCTTTTTATGGGAACTTTGTAAATAACAATACTGGTGTTTCCGCTGAGAACCTCGTTTTTAAGCCAAATAAAATTCGGTTTTACGAGCACATATTTGTAAGTTGACGGTACTAAAAGTGAGATTCTGAATTTTTTACGAATCTTTTCATCAACCAAAAGTGATTTTCTGAAAAGATTCTGATTCTGAACAATCTCGGTTTTATCAATAATTTTTATGATAGAATCGGCATTGATTTCCAGTTGATTGATAATCTCCTGAATTGAAGTTCCCGAAATATAAATCACATTTTGAGGAGTAGCAAACTCGTTTTTGATAACTTCAAATCGATTTTTAGAATCCTGTTTTACAACTACAATATTTCGGCTGCGGTTTGAATTTCCTTCCAAAATCCTTACAGGATATTGGTTTATGGTAAAAATAGGTTCTTCCTGAGGCAAACCATCGACAGGAGCGGCAAATTTCTTACGAATACTGTCTCCTACTTCACCGCTCCATAAATCATCGTTTATTACAAGCGAAATAGAATTGATTTTACCCAAAGATTCTGTCTTTTCGGTTTTTTGATTTTCACTTTTGCAGGAAAAAAATAAAATGGATATTACTATAATAAAAACAGAATGCGATTTTTTCATGACAAAGACATTTTTCATAAAACCGATTCAGTACTAAAATCTTATTTTATCCGTTGATTTTCAGTTTCATTCCCGGTTTCAGGTCGTCCCCGCTAATATCGTTCCATTTTTTTATATCAGAAATAGTAACTCCCGGATATTTCTGGGCAATGGTAAAAAGTGAATCTCCTTTTTGAACCAAATATTCACTACTATTAGAAGTTTTATTTTTTTCTTTTGAATTTGAAGCAACTGTTGTATTCGACTTTTTAGAATCAGAACTCATTACAATTAATTTGGTTCCTGAAATCAAATCGTCTTTTTCAAGTTTGTTCCATTTGCGAAGATCAGAAACCGTTACATCAAATTTCTTAGCAATTATACTTAGATAATCTCCTTTTTGAACAACATATACAGTCGGATTTTCTGAAGATTCTTTCTTCTTTTCGTTTACAGCAACCGCTTGTTTTGAAACTTTCAATTTAGAACCCAAAATAACATTGGTACTGCTTAGTTCATTCCAATCTTTCAATTCTTCTATAGAAACATTGAACTTCTTAGCAATTTCTCCAAGATTGTCGCCTTTTTGAACAACATAAATGGTGTTTTCGTTATTGTCTGAATTTACTTTTGGTGTTTCAGAAACAACTGTTGGTTTAGCTATTCTCAATTTACGACCATAGGCAACTTTATCGCTCGGAAGATTATTCCAATCTTTTAATTCACTAATTGAAACATCATATTTCTTTGCAATTTCAGCAAGGTTATCTCCTTTTTTAACTGTATAAAACTGAGAATCTTTGATTGACTTTTCTTTTTTCAGTTTATTCTCTGTTGAAGCAATGACAGTTTTTGAAGTTTCTTTAACTTCCACTGATTTCACTTCATTTTTAGCAATTCCTGTTTGAGATGAATCTGATGAAGAAACATGAATTTTCAAACGTTTCCCTTTTGGGATATTACTGCTTTTTAATCGATTCCATTTTTTAATTTGAGCAACAGAAACATTGAATTTTTGAGCAATTCCAGATAAATTATCTCCTTTTCTTACAGTGTGATATTTTGTTTTATTAACATTAAAAACTCTATCAATTCGATCTTTAACCTGAGTATTTGGAATATAATTCTTTCTGGCCGTCGATCTGAATGGATCTACAAAAATTTTTGTTTTCTTAGATTCATAATCCACATAAGCGTAGATTTTTTCTTCATTCGACGTAAATACAGCAATTTTATCCGAAGGCAATCTCAAGAAATGATTGACATCCTTGTAGTAAGGAATCATGTTCATCTTGTATGAAGGATTAAGCAATTGCAATTGAGCAACCGGAACATCTAATAATTCGGAAAGTTGTCTAAAAGAAATTTGCTGTTTAATCATTATCGTATCTGTCGCGAAATGCTTTATTTTAGCTCTACTTGGAACAATCCCGTGTTCTTTATGATACTCATAAATGTACATGGTGGCCAAAAATGCGGGAACATAACCCTGAGTTTCTTTAGGCAAATAAGGTCTTATTTTCCAAAAATTCAGCTTTCCTCCCGAACGTCTGATTGCTTTTGTAACATTTCCGGGACCTGAATTATAAGAAGCCAAAACTAATTCCCAATCTCCAAAAATCTTGTACATATTACTCATGTATTTGGCAGCAGCCCTACTTGCCAATAAAGGATCGCTGCGTTCATCTATATAAGAATCTATATTCAAATTGTATTCTTTACCGGTGTGGTACATAAATTGCCAAAGTCCTGTAGCCCCCACCCTTGAAACTGCTTTTGGATTCAAAGCCGATTCTACTACGGCAAGATATTTAATTTCTAAAGGAACATTTTCTCTGGCTAAAGCTTCTTCAAATTGCGGAAAATAATACTCAGAAATAGCCATCAATCTCTCAAAAGATTTCTTTCTGTTTTTCAAAAAAGATTTAATGATATTCTCCAGGCCTTGATTGTATGTTATATTGAAAGGCGATTTAGCATCCAACACTTTCAATCTGGCTTTTAGAAGTTCGGTAGATAACTCATAATCAACCTTTTCGTCAAGATTGATGTTTTTTATATCAGTAGAAATATCTTCATACAAATCGACATTTGTTAATTCTTTCAGCCAAAGACTATCTACTTTTGAAGCATAAACATGTTTTTTAAAAGTAGATTTCAAAGAGTCTAAATAGGAAATCTTAGTCTGGTTAATCGTCACATTTTCAGATTCATTACTATTTTGACCAAAGACGCTGGCGGCAATAATTAAAAAAAACGAAGTTGCAATATTTCTTACTATCATTATTTATTTTTTTTGCTCTCTAACTGAGATCAGAGAATTTTAAAACAATGTTTTGCATTTGTCAATTATTACAGATAAAAAACAAATGCAAAACACTATATTTCAATCAATTATGATTGCAAACATAACAAACAATAACTTTAAAAACCTAAAAATATTGTTAATTATGGATATTTTTATTCTAAAATGGCCGCAATTCCAGGCAATGTTCTGCCTTCTAACATTTCTAACATGGCGCCACCTCCGGTAGAAACATAGCTCATTTTTGGTTCAAATCCGAATTGCTTCACAGCTGCTACAGAATCTCCTCCTCCAACTAATGAGAAAGCACCGTTTGTAGTAGATTCGGCGATAAAATTTCCTAATTCAATGGTTCCGTTTGCAAATTTTTCCAATTCAAAAACTCCCAAAGGACCGTTCCAAAGAATTGTTTTTGATTCTAAAATTACTTTTTTGATTGCTTCCAAAGATTTTGGCCCTACATCAAGACCTTGCCATCCTTCCGGAATTTCGTTTACGTCAACAATTTGAGTATCTGCATCGTTTGAAAAAGCATTGGCAACCAACATATCTACAGGCAAATGCACTTCAACTCCTTTTTCTTTGGCTTTAGCCAAAATTTCAAGAGCCAAATCCATTTTATCGTCTTCAACGATTGAATTTCCAATTTTTCCGCCCAACGCTTTGATAAATGTAAAAGTCATACCACCACCGATGATGATGTGATTTACTTTATCAAGAATATTTTCGATAACCGTAATTTTTGAAGAAACTTTTGATCCTCCCAAAACGGCCGTTACCGGTTTTTCAGAATCTTTCAAAACTTTGTTAATACTTTCGATTTCTTTTGCCAAAAGCGCTCCGAAACATTTATCATTCGGGAAAAACTGAGCGATAATAGTAGTTGAAGCATGCGCTCTGTGAGCCGTTCCAAAAGCATCGTTCACATAAATATCTCCCAAAGAAGCCAATTCTTTTGCAAATTCTACATTTCCGGCTTCTTCTTCAGCGTGAAAACGAAGGTTTTCAAGTAATAAAACTTCTCCCGGTTTCAGGTTTTCAGCAGCCGTTTTAGCTTCATTTCCAACGCAGTTATTAGCAAATTTCACTTCAACACCAATTATTTCCGAAGCTTTTTTCAAAATATGTTTCAAAGAATATTTCTCTTCAACACCTTTTGGTCTTCCCAAATGTGACATAAGGATAACACTGCCTCCATCGGCAAGAATCTTGTCTATGGTTGGTTTTGCAGCTTCTATTCTGGTAGCATCGGTAACATTAAAATTGGCATCCAAAGGCACATTAAAATCAACACGAATAATAGCCTTTTTATTGTTGAAATTGAAATCTTGTAGGGTTTTCATAATTTATTTTGAATTGAATATTATAATCTGCAAATATAGAATTTTTCAATAACTATAAAACCTGCTGTTTTTCAGTCAAATAACAATTTGCAAACTACCTTTTCCTGCTAAAATATTCTTTTACATGACTAAATACAAATAGAAACTATAGTTCCTTTAGGCAATTTAACTCCATAGATACTCGAACTCAACTGTACGTAATTTTGAGATAAACAACATTCATAAAAACTCCTTAATCAACTCTGAATATTTTTCTGTTATATTTGCCCTATGCAGTTTTCTGAAATTTTAGGACAAGAACACATCAAAAACCATCTGATTAAAAGTGCCGCTGCGGGAAGGATTCCGCATGCGCAATTATTCGTTGGACCCGAAGGAAGCGGAACTTTGGCCACAGCCATTGCTTATACGCAATATATTTTATGTAATAATACCGGTAACGAAAATTCCGGTGGAAATGCTGCCTGCAACCTTAAATTCGATCATATTTCGCATCCCGATTTGCATTTTATTTATCCAACAGTAACCAACGAATCGGTGAAATCGAAACCAAAAAGTATTGATTTCATTGCTGACTGGCGGGAATTTGTAAAAACTTCGCCTTACGGCGGATTGTTTGATTGGTATAACTTTCTGGGCGTTCAAAACAAACAGGGAGAAATCAGGGTTGACGATGCGCAGGAAATACTGAAATCATTTTCCTTAAAATCCTACGAAGGTGGTTATAAAGTGATGATTATCTGGATGGCAGATAAAATGAATATTGCGGCTTCGAACAAATTACTGAAACTGCTTGAAGAACCTCAGGACAAAACCTTGTTTATTCTGATTTCTGAAAACGAAGAAGATATAATTCAAACCATTCGTTCACGCTGTCAAGTTTTGCATTTCAATGGTTTGAGCGAACAAATTATCGCTGATGCACTGGTTTCACGTGAAAACGTTGATATAAAAACCGCAACAAAAATTGCACATCAGGCACAGGGGAATTTTAATAAAGCTTTGCACTTAATCCGTCAGGACGGAGATGAACATCCTTTTGAAGAATGGTTCGTAGCCTGGGTTCGCGCCGCTTTTCGTGCCAAAGGAAATGCAGCCGCCATTTCGGATTTAATTCAGTGGAGCGAACAGATTGCTGCTTTGGGGCGCGAAGCGCAAAAGAAATTTTTGCAATTTTGCATCGAAATGTTCCGTCAGGCATTGTTACTTAATTACAAAACCGAAAGTCTGGTGTACATGGAGCCTAAAGTCGAAAAATTCAAACTCGAAAATTTTGCTCCTTTTGTCAACGGAAACAACATAAATGATATTTTCAAAGAACTTTCTGATGCAATGTATCATATTGAACGCAACGGAAATGCCAAAATAATACTAACCGATTTATCTATAAAACTCACTCGTTTAATCCATAAAAAATAATAAAATGCCAAACATTGCTGCAATTCTGATTTTAGTTTTACTTGCTGTTACTTTCATTCAATCGGGTTATGATAAAATTTCTGACTGGAAAGGAAACATAGAATGGCTTAAAGGTCATTTTTCTCAAACACCTATTCGCAACCAAGTACCGGCTGCATTAATGTTCTTATTAATTCTGGAAATTGTTGCCGGAATATTATGTATTTCGGGCTGTATTGAAAATTTCCTTACAGGTGGAAGAACTCTCGGATTATACGGAGCAATCGTTTCCTGTATTTCGTTGATAATTATGCTATTCGGTCAACGATTGGCAAAAGATTACGACGGAGCAAGAACTATTGTAATCTATTTCATTCCGGCCGTGATTGCGGTTTATTGGTTGAGCTAATTCAATCAAATTTTAATCATTATCGTTTTTATCTTTAAAGATCAAATTAATCCCAAACTGTACCGAAAAAGTTTGGGATTTTGACATATCCCTATAAGCCAAAAGATTGTCTCCCATCAGATAAAAATTCAATTTGTTCACTCTTGCCGAGATTCCCAAGCCTACATTGCTGTAAGAATATGAATCGACAGTATAAGTAACTTTTGTCTGAAAAGAACGATAAATTCTACGTTTGAAAAAACCTGTTAATGCAACCAAAGGCATTCCCGGAGTTGTCATGGCAAATAACTGAACTCCGGTATCGTTTCGGTAATAAGAATTAAGATCGGGAGCGCAGGGACATCCGTCATCCGGTCTTTCTTCTTCAAAAGAATATTGATAAGATGAATTTAATTTAACGGGTAAAAAAGTACTGAACGAAGTAAAAGTTGAGTCGGCTTTTATATTATTTTTCAATTCATTCTTCGGACTTGGGCTAATGACACCGTTTATTATCTCAGCTCCATTCAGTAAATAATTGCCTTTAACCGTATAATTTTCAATACCTTTTGTGTGATTTATTGCACCAATATCAAGTAAACTTGCCGTAATTTGAACATTTTTTTTGGGATAAAATGTAAATCCCGCATCAAATCCAAAACCTAAATCTCCGCCCAATAATACTTTCTTTTTATAAATATTTGCGGCATCAGCATTTTCATTAGAAAATGGTTTTATACCAGATGTATTCAAAACTAAATCTAATGACACAAATTGCTCATAAATTGTTTTATCTGAAAGTATTGTTGAATAAGTTCCTTGATTATTTGTGGATTTTGCACTGACAATACTCGAATATAATTTTCCTCTTCCGCCTACAATCCACTTATTATTCAGTCTTTTTTGAAGTCCCAAATGATAAACCGACATCAAATCAGCTTTCAGTTTCACATCCGAAAAAGAATATGTTTTTCCCAAATATTTTAAATTTCCGTACAAAGCCCATTCTATTAAATCCTTTGGTACGTAGACAATTGCACTAAAATCCTGATAAACTCCAAAAGTGATATATTTATCGCGATTATCTCCGTTTTTATCTTTAATTCTGAAACCGCCTGTCAAAATTTCAAGCTGCTGATTTGCAGTAAAAAAATCCTTATTAGAAACAGATGAAAGAGCCGTCGATACTTTTTGATTGAAATCTATATTATTTTTGGCAAACAAATCATAAGCCGAAACTCCTGATGAACCAATATATGCCGAAACTCCCGAAAAAACAGGCAATCCTATAAAAAATTTATATTTAGAATCAACCGCCGGATTCAATAATGAAGATTGTGGCAAAGTGGAGAAATTATATAATACCTGCCGGTTTTGAGCCCGAAAACCAATTGAAAAAATAAGAAATAATATGAGGTATATTTTTCTCATCATTTCTTAACTACTTTAAAATAAATTGTCCCGCTTGAACTCAAATTAATGATTCCTGAATTAAGCGGAGCTCCCGATTTCATTGTCATTTCGACCAAAATAAAAGAGGTGCTTTTTATAATATCCAGATTAGCATCTTCAAAAATTTCAGTTTTGGTTACAATATTCGGACTTCCGATATAAGCCGGAACAGTCATCGGAATGGTATAAAGAGGCGTAGAATTGACATCGGTCAATATGATTTTTAAATCAAAAATACGATTGACACTATTGTCAACTTTGAAAAACAGATCCTGACGAATTACATTTTCGTTATAAAATTGATTTCCAAAAACATCGCCTATTTCAAAACCGGAATTCAATTGAGCTTCACCGGCCGAATTGACAGGTAAATTTGATAAAGTTATTGCATCGGCCGTAAAATTCACAAGCCCTGAAACAAAAACGGGTTCGGCAATAAAATTATCTGTTTGATTAAAATCCAATTCACTGCTGCAAGCCGAAAAAACAAGCAATATCAGCAAATAGAAATAATTGTTTTTGTAATTAAATTCCGAAAAAATCATGAATTATTAAATTTATAAATACTTTCTAAAGTAGCTATAAAATTTGAAATAAATCAAACAATTACTTTTTGATTTTAAGACTTCCTCTAAACATTTTAAGTTCGTCCCACGTGAAACTATCATTCGATTTTTCTTTTAATTCACCTAAAGTCAAATTTTCTGAATCCTTAAAAAGTGCTGATAATTGCTCTATTTTATCTTGAGAAAATACCTCTGAAATATCGATTTTTTCAGCTTCAACTAATTTCGAAATATGACCGTAAATGGTTGTAATTGTTAGCTTTCTTATTTTAGCAATTTCAGAAATAGAAAGTTTTTGAAGCCATAATTCATAGGTTTCTTCAAAAGTAGATTTCTTTGGTTCTTTCTTCGAAGATTTTTTGGAAGCATAACGATTGTCATCAAAATCATCGTTTACCAAATTGATATTTAGCTTTTTGAATTCTTCCTGAACAATCTCAACTTTATTTTTTCGATACGTTTTTATTGATTCCGATTGCAGATTTTCTTTCGAAATTTCCTTTCCTGCAATCAAAATTTCCATCAACAATCGGGCTTTCATCAGCCGGAGAACCCCATCAGTTGTAAGTTCTTCCAAAGATGTCAATTCATCATAAAAAGTTTTGGCCTTTTTCTGCCGTTTAATTTCTTCGATTTTCATCAAAACATCATAAACCATTTGGTCTAACTGAGGCATGAAATAATTGATTGCCGCTTCTACCCTTTCGGAAATAAATTTCAAATCAAATTTTTCGGCACGACAAAGCCTGTCGAGCTGAGAAATAAATTTTTGCGAAGGATCTAGCAATTGCCAAATAATTCCGGCTTGCTTTTGCGCCCAAAGATTATTTTTTGATTTTTCTGATTTCTCAGTATCTTGTTTGTAACTGAACTGATGATTGCGCCATTCCTGAGCCAACTCGTTCCAATCGAAACTGTTTCTCAGATAATTATGAATAAAAATCTTTGTTTCCTGTTGCAAAGCATTTTCTAAAACAGTTTCGCTGGCTTTGTTCTGAGAAAAGTCCATCACATCCTGATCGTTAGAAATTCCGTTCATTCGAAGCGGAGAAAGCAAAATTAAGCCGTTTAACGAACGTAAACGTGAAAGAGCGACATAGGCTTGTCCGGGAAGAAAAACCTGCGATACATCGAGCGCAGCTTTGTCAAAGGTTAATCCCTGACTTTTGTGAACCGTAATCGCCCACGCCAGTTTGATTGGATAATGCGTAAAAGTTCCTAAAACTTCCTCTTTAATTTCCTTGGTATTGGGATCTACCGAATAACGAATATTCTGCCATTCGTATTTTTCAACTTCAATAGTTTTCTTTTCTTCGGGAAAATGAACTGTAATTTCGGCTTCCGAAAGTGATTCTATAAAACCCATTTTTCCGTTGAAATAATTCTTTTCGGGAGAAGGATCATTTTTAATAAACATAACCTGTGCTCCTACTTTTAATTCTAAAACAGATTCTAAAGGATATATTTTTTCGGGAAAATCATCTACAATTTCGGCCTTATATTTAACCAATTTGCCTTTTAAATCAATCAATGAAGTAGAATTGATAGTATCGGCTTTTGAATTATGAGTGGTCAAAGTAATATAACCTTTGTTCGCTTTTAAATCAAAATCAGGTTTTACAAATTGATTCAAAACCGAAATATCCTGTTGTGAAATCTGATTATTTCTCAGATTATTCAAAACCGAAATAAACTGCTCATCGGTTTGACGAAAAATTTTAGACAATTCAATATAAAGTGGCGGATATTGCTGTATTACATGAGAATGAAAGAAAAATTTTCCTCTGTAAAAATTTCGCAAAACACGCCATTCATCGTCCTTGACTACCGGCGGCAATTGCAGCAAATCTCCAATAAATAAAACCTGAACTCCGCCAAATGGTGTCCGTTTTTTTCGAACCGTCTGCATCATAAAATCAATTGCATCAAGCAAATCGGCACGCAACATACTGACTTCGTCAATGATAAGCAATTCCATATTTTGAATAACCGCCCTCTTTTGTCCGCTCATTTTAAAATGGCGAGTCAAAGTATTTTTGGTTTCAAACTTCATGCTTTCCGAAAACGGAATTTCAGCCGAAACATCAGGAATAAAAGCACCAAATGGCAACTGAAACATAGAATGAATCGTAACTCCGCCTGCATTCAAAGCCGCAATTCCGGTAGGTGCCACCACCACGGTATTTTTGTGAGTAGTCTCAATAATTTTCCGCAAAAGAGTTGTTTTTCCTGTACCTGCTTTTCCTGTTAAAAAAATAGAACGCTGTGTTTGATTAATAAAACGCAAAACATATTTAGCAGATTCAGAAGTATTATCCATCTTTTAAAAAATTATATTATAAGTTTTTTCTTACTTTTTATATTTATTTGAAATATACAAAAAATGCCTTCGCAAAAAAAGCAGAAGGCATTTTGTACTGAATTTAATAATAAAATAATTTCTTGAAACCGACTATCCCCGAGGCAGAGCCATCGGGGTATTTCGCCGGTTTCATTTTGACCTGAAGGTCAAAAACCGAAATTCTTTTATTTTGCCTCACCCGGATTTACTCCGTAAATCCGACCTCTCCCAAGGAGAGGTGGAAGCGGAAACCCCGAGGCATCCCGAGTGTTCGGGATCGAGGAATTATTTAGATTCAATTACTTTTTTGAAGAATCGGTTTTTTTAGATTTTTCATCAGTCATAGTAGATATCTTTTCTCCAGATTTATATTTATCGTTCAATAACTTAATTATCTCATTTGTAATATCATACTTATCTTCGGCATATAAAATAGTTGCGCTTTCACCAGTACCATAGATATAAGAATACCCTTTTTCTTTGCCGTATGATTTGATGTATTTTTTAATTCCGCTCACAAGAGAATCCATCTCTGTACCCATTTCCTGTTGCAATTGTTGAGCCATCATTTGCTGAGTATATTGCAATTCCTGTTCTCTTTTTTGCAAAGACATTCCTTTTTGCTGAGCCCAAAGCTGACCATTTGCCTGAGCATTCTTTTGAAAATCAGCTGCATCTGCTTTAAAACGTTTGATTTCTAATTCTAATTTATGCCCCATTTCATCCGACTTAGATTTGAATTTTTCTTCAACATCCTTTGCTTCGGTATATTCCTTCATCAATTTTGAAGTGTCAATATAAGCTGTTTTGACTTCTTTGACAGTCGCCGCCGGTTTATTTTCATTACAAGAAATTACAGAAAGAGCAAGAGCAATTACTACAAGTGATTTTTTCATTTTAAGATTTTTAGTTTTTGGTTTTCAAAAATAGGAAAATAAGTTAGACGCATTAAAACAAATTTTCAGCCTCTTTTTCAATTATTTTAAATTAAAAATATTTATTATGATTATTTAATTTTGAAATAAATTATTACTATTAAAAACAGATTAAAATAAAGCGTTTTAAAAGATTATTTTAAAAAAGACTATGCTTTGGTGTTTTGAGTTATAATTATTGTTTAAAATAACTTAAAAACGTTTTTAAGTGTTTTTTATGATATAAATATGCGAAGAATACTCAAAATTCTTCTTTGCTTTAAAATTTGACAGTAAACCAATAAAAAAAGCTTTTACAAAATTCATTTTTCCGGATTTGTATTTTTCTGATAAAAGAGAAACATAAAATGAATCAAATTTCATAGGAAGAACTTTTTTCAATTCCATATTTTGCTTTTGAAAAAGTAATTGAATCGATTTTTTTGAAAAATGCCACAAGTGACGAGGCACATCATAAGCAGCCCAGAATTTTCCATAATAATTTGCATCATAAGACTTGAAATTTGGAACAGCTATTATCAAAGTTCCATCTGTCTTTAGCAATCTTTTTAATTCACTGATTTGATATTCAAGATTTGGAACGTGTTCTAAAACGTGCCACATAGTTATTACATCAAAAGAATGAGGCTCTAGATCTGATAAATTCTCTGTAAATGAAATTCCTTTTCCTTCTGCTATTGATTTTGGTTTATTATTTGGCTCAAAACCAACCGTTTGCCATCCATTTTGCTTACAAACAGATAAAAAATCACCCGTTCCTGCACCAATATCAAGCAATTTTCCTTTTGATTTACTCCAATTATCAATTAAATGAAGTTTATTTTTAAGCGAAATATTCTTTACATAATGATACATTTTCTCAAAAACAGAACGTTTTGAATCTGTATGAGAAATATAATCTTCACTTTCGTAATATCTGGATAAATCTTCTATTAGTGGTTGAGGATTGGTAACCAGCATATCTAAACTTTTATCATAGTGAAGCGAAAAGTTTTCTTTTGAAACAGAATAATCTTTGAGATTTAAAAACAAATTATCTTTAGTTATATTCATAAAGGTTAGTGTAAACTTAAATTTTAATAAAAACCGGATTTTGTATAAAAACAAAAAAGGAAAAATTAATTTTTCCTTTTTTGTTTGAACTAAAATAGTAGTTCCACGTGAAACAATTACCTGCCCATATAAATTAATAATACAGAAATATCACTCGGTGAAACTCCACTAATACGAGAAGCCTGTGAAATTGTAAGCGGACGAATCTTAGAAAGTTTCTGTCTAGCTTCAATAGAAATTGAATTAATCTTTTCGTAATCAAAATTTTCAGGAATCTTCATTTCTTCAAAACGAGTCAATTTACTTGCATTATTACGTTCTTTTTCAATATAACCTGAATATTTGACCTGAATTTCGGCTTGCTCTAAAATTTCCTGATCTAAATTATTATTTAAAACATATTCATTTACCTTCTCAAATTTCATCATATCGGCCAAATCTATCTGAGGACGAGTAAATATTTTAAACATTTTATCTCCCTGAGAAATTAAAGCAGTTTCTTTTGATTCTAAAATTGGATTGGCTTCCGCAATTGTAACACTTGTTTCTTTAAAGAAAGAAACCATTTTTTCAGATTCTTCGAATTTATATTCCATTCGTCTCAAACGAGCTTCAGAAGCAAGTCCTATTTTATAAGACATAGGTGTCAATCTGAAATCGGCATTATCCTGACGCAACAAAGTTCTGTATTCAGCACGGGAAGTAAACATCCTGTATGGCTCTTCAGTTCCCTTTGTAATTAAATCATCAATCAATACTCCAATATAGGCTTCATCTCTTTTCAAAATCAAAGGATCTTTTTCATTGATTTTCAAGTGAGCATTTATTCCGGCCATCAATCCCTGTGCAGCTGCTTCTTCATAACCTGTAGTTCCATTAATTTGTCCGGCAAAATACAAACCTTCTACCAATTTGGTTTCAAGAGTATGTTTAAGTTGCGTTGGCGGAAAATAATCATATTCGATAGCATAACCCGGACGGAAAAATTTTACTTTTTCAAAACCAGCTACAGAACGCAAAGCTTTGAACTGAACATCTTCGGGAAGTGAAGTTGAAAAACCATTTACATAAACTTCAACTGTATTCCATCCCTCCGGCTCAACAAAAAGCTGATGTCTTTCTTTATCAGCAAAGCGATTGATTTTATCTTCAATAGACGGACAGTATCTTGGTCCGATACTTTTTATACGACCATTGAACATTGGAGAACGATCAAAACCTTCTTTCAAAATATTGTGAACTTCCTGAGAAGTGTATGTCATAAAACAAGAACGTTGATGAATTAATGGTTTTGTTATGTCTGAATAAGAAAATTTATCCGGGTGGGCATCTCCTTTTTCTTCATTCATTTTTGAATAATCCAAAGAACGTCCATCAACACGAGGAGGTGTTCCTGTTTTCATTCTGCCCGATTCAAAACCTACTTTAACCAAATCTTCAGTGATTCCAAACGCAGCACTCTCTCCTGCTCTACCACCACCAAATTGTTTATCTCCAATATGAATCAATCCGTTCAAAAAAGTACCGTTTGTCAATACAACCGACTTAGAACGAATTTCAACTCCAAGCGAAGTTACAATTCCATGTACCTTTCCGTTTTCAATAATCAAACCTTTTACCATTTCCTGGTAAAAATCAAGATTAGGAGTTTGCTCCAACATCAATCTCCATTCTTCAGCAAAACGCATACGATCACTTTGAACACGCGGAGACCACATTGCAGGTCCTTTTGACTTATTCAACATCTTAAACTGAATTGCGGTCTTATCGGACACAATACCCGAATAACCACCCAATGCATCAATTTCACGAACAATTTGACCCTTGGCAATTCCGCCCATTGCAGGATTACAGGACATCTGCGCAATATTCTGCAAACTCATTGTTACCAACAACGTTTTAGAACCTAAATTTGCGGCCGCTGCCGCGGCTTCAGAACCTGCGTGACCTGCACCCACCACAATAACATCGTATAAATCTTGAAACACTTTTTTGATTTTTTAGTTTATTATCGTGTTCCACGTGGAACACGATTAGTATTCTTTTAAAACATGTTCCACGTGGAACATAGTATTAATTTTGTTTTATTTAATTATAGTTCCACGTGGAACATATTTATTTTTTCGTCTTCTTTAGAACGCATAATTACTTCATCTTCTTCCGATTTATCTTTATAACCACAATAATGAAGAACTCCGTGAATTAATACTCTTTTCAATTCTTCCTCAAAAGAAACCTTAAAATCATTTGCATTGTCACGAACACGTTCTACAGATACAAAAATATCGCCATTTATCTCGTTACCAACAGTGTAATCAAAACTGATGATATCTGTTAAAGTATCATGTTGTAAATATTCCATATTGATTTTATGAAGATATTCGTCATCACAAAATATATAATTAATTTCACCTAAACTTTTGTTTTCGGATTGAATAACTTTTAAAATCCAGTCTGAATAAACAACTTCATTATTCAAAATAAAGTCGGTTTCGTAATTAAAATTTATCATTATTTTTTAAAATATTCTTGAACTTTATTATTATAATTGGGGCGCAAAGGTAAGCTTTGTCTGTTTAAAATTTCTATACTATTTAAATATTCTTTTACCGAAGATGGAATAGCATTATTTTGATTAGAAAACTGTTTATTAGCAGTTTCCGATTGACGTCTTTCTTCCTGACCTTGTTCTTTAATAGCTTTTTCTAACTTTAATAGTTCCTGTTGAATATTGACAGATTTTTGGAGTACTTCGTTTTTAAAACCTTTATTCAATAACTGCTTTTCTAAATCTTTCATTTTATCTAAAGCAGATTGTCCATTACCACCTAAACCTTTTTTATCTAATTCATTTTGCAAAGATTCACGCAATTGTTTTTGTTCTTTATAAATCTCCATAATTTCACCTGCATTACCTTCTCCATCTTCATTCATACCATCACCTTTTGAATCAGATTTACCATCTTTTCCTTCACCAGGTTTAGAACCTGGCTTCATACCTTCTTTCATTTTTTGAGATAAACCCTCTTGCTTTTTAATAATATCAGACAATTGCATATCCTGACCTTGCCCTTTTTTGCCCTTACCCGATCCGCTTTGAGATAAAGACATTTGCATATTATTAAGAATATCACTTAAAATATCTGCCAATTTATTAGCCGCAGCAATAACATATCGCTGATGAGAAACACCTTTAGAAATCAAATTATCTACAAAAGAATCTAAAGCTTTATCTAAATTATATTGAACATTTCCAATCTCTTTTATAACTTTATCGCCAATTTTTGGGTTTCTAAGAGATAGGGCAAAAAGACTGTCATCTACATGCTGAAACTGTAATTTCAGATTTTGTTGAATTTTTAAGTTCTTATTAAACGAAGGAGAACTTTTGCCTGAACCTTGAAATTGTTTCATAAGATTTTCTTCTGAAAAAGAAAAAGAAAGTAAATTATCCAGCACCTGACGCAACATTGCAACATCCTCTTCCATTTGCTCTTTTTCGCCAACTTTCATAGAATCATTCATTTCACTACTCATTTCTTTCATTTTTTTTGAAGCACTTTTTTGCTTTGGCTTCGCTTTTGAAGAATTATTATTTTGCAATTCTTCTTTAGCATTATTCAAATCAGAATCTATATTCTTTTGTTTTGAATCGGAATTTGGTAAATCTAATGGTGATTTTAATTCTTTATTTTCCTTTTTTAAATCATTCAATTCTTTCTTAATTTCATCGAATTCCTTGTTTATTTTATCTTGCTTTTCAACTGAATTTTCTTTACCACTATCTGATAATTTATCTTGCTTATCTGATAATTTATCTAATTTATCTGCAATTTGTTTTGTCTTTTCTTCAACATAAAACTTCTTAGTAAGTTCAACTAATTGTTCTAAACTCTTTACTTGATTTTTACTATTTTGTTTAAACTTGTCCATTTTATCAGACAATTCATCTTGCTTTAACTTTTCATTAAGTTCTTTTAATTCATCCAAAAGTTTCTTATTCTTTTCTATTTCTTTTTGAGAATTTTCAAGACGTTTTTGAAGTTCTTCTTTAAAATTATTCTTTTTATCGGTATTAAATTTTTCTAAATTTTCATTCAACTTACGAGAAAATTCTTTCATCATTTCGTCTTGTTCTTTTTGACGTTTAATGAAATCATCAATTTTTCGCTGATCATTAAACTCTAAAAAATCTTTCTCTTTAGTAATTTTTTGAAGTTTATTCAATTCAGATATTTGAGAATCTTGTCTCTTCAAAGACTTTTGTAAACCATTAATATTATTATTTTGTTCATTCAAAATTTGCTCTTGCTTTTCATCATCAGTAAATAATCTATCTGAAAAAACAGTTGACTTTGTACTTTTGAAATTATGTGGAGCATCATTATCAAAAACTTCAAAATAATAATTATAAACCACCCCTTGTTCCACGGGAAGCGCAGAAGGAAATGCAAAAACAAACTGATCGTAAACTCCTTTTGCAACAGGTAAATTTGCACGTTTTATCCTTGTTGGCATATCTTTAGGATAATAGGCAATCTGTAATTTTGAAATACCATAATCATCTGAAATTTTCCCGATTACAATGTTTTTTTCAGCCTTTAAACTGTCAGGAATAGCATTTACTTCAATAGAAGGATACTGATCTTTAATAACAGACAACTGATAAGATAATTTTTCAAAATTTTTAATCTTATTATTAGAAGTAATAATTTGATATTCAATATTTTGATTCACATTTTTAGATAATTCAAAACCATTATTTGATTTTAAAAAAGATAAATTCTGCGTATAATCAGAAAAAATAACCGTTTGAGTCGCTAATGCTTCTACTTTCCAGTTAACCTGAGTACCTTCCGGAATAATGGCATTACCGGAACCTTTAACTAATTCAGATTTTTTATTCAAATAAGGAGGAAAACGAAGTGTCATTTCAAAATTAGTAATAGAAGGAACAGCAACCACAGCCAACTGATACTCTTTTGAACTAATTCCATTGGCTTCCAAATGAAATGAAACTGAACTATTCGGTTTTTGAAAACGATATTCAAAATTACCGACTTTTGAAGATTCCATAAAATAACTTTCGCCATTAATAAAAATAACAGTGTTTTCAGGAATAACTTTTCCTACCGATTTTACTCTTAAAATAAAATCGTCTCCTTGTTGTGTTTGTAAATTTTTATTTAAAATCACAAACTGAAAAGGTGCAGGAGGTAAATATTGTTTTTCAAAATGTACTACTCTATCTAAACTTTGAGTAATAATTTTACTATTTCCGGAAAAAAAGAAAAGTATAAACAATATAACCGGGAAAACAGCCAGAGGCAAATATCTTTTGTTTTTTGAAAAATCGACAGCTTTTGTAAACGAAACAATACTTAAAGAATTAGCTTTTTGATTTATAGATGCAAGCAATAATTCAGATTGCAAAGGACTATTAACAAGTTGTAAAAAATTAGTCAACTTATCATCAACATCCGAAAAATGATTACCAATGATTTTTGAAGCTTGGTTATAATCAATTCCACTTTTGATTTTTAATAATTTAAAAAGAGGAAGTAAAATATATCTTACTAATAAAAAGAATTCAACCAGTATAAAAACAATAAAAAGAAGACTTCTTCCTCTTGGCTTTAACCAAAGAAAATGCTCAAAAAGAAGTATAAATAAGAAATATAAAAGACCAAGACCTATGAAAAACAGAGATCCTTTCAAGAGTTCGTTGGTATAATATTTCTTAATAAAATCTTCTAATTTCTGATAAATAACATTACTATTATCCAAAACTAAATTTGATTTATTTATAACTGATAAAAGTAATAATTTATATGATTCAATAAACAAATAAAAAAATCAAGTAAAAATCAATAATAGTATATTTGCAAACAAAAAATTATCAAAATGTCAAAACAAGTTAGAGTGCGTTTTGCACCAAGTCCAACCGGACCTTTACATATTGGAGGAGTTCGTACTGCCCTATTCAACTATTTGTTTGCTAAAAAAAATAACGGTGTATTTTATTTAAGAATTGAAGATACCGATCAAAATCGATTTGTTCCCGGAGCAGAAGAATATATTATGGAAGCCTTAGAATGGTTAGGAATTTCTCCTGATGAAACTGTGGGTAAAAATGAAAAATTTGGACCTTACCGTCAAAGCGAAAGAAAAGAATTATACAGACAATATGCAGAACAACTTGTAAATTCAGGATATGCTTATTATGCATTTGACACTCCTGAATCTCTGGATTTACAAAGAAAACAACACGAAGAACAAGGACAAACCTTTATCTATAATCATCATAATCGCGAAAATCTGGATAATTCTTTGGCAATTTCGGCTGAAGAAACTCAAAAAAGACTTGACAATGGACAAGAACATGTAATTCGTTTTAAAACTCCGGTAAATGAAATGCTGCATTTACATGATATTATTCGTGGAGATGTAAAATTTGAAACAAATTTACTCGATGATAAAGTATTATTCAAAGGAGACGGAATGCCAACATATCATTTGGCCAATATTGTTGATGACCATTTAATGGAAACAACTCACGTAATTAGAGGTGAAGAATGGTTGCCGTCAATGCCTTTACACGTTATGCTGTACCGTGCTTTTGGTTGGGAAGCACCGGAATTTGCACATTTACCATTGATTTTGAAACCAATTGGAAACGGAAAATTATCAAAACGTGATGGAGATAAAATGGGATTCCCGGTATTTCCGTTGGAATGGAAAACAGAAGAAGGAATTTCTTCGGGTTACAGAGAAAAAGGATTTTTCCCTGAAGCAGTAATAAACTTCCTGGCTTTATTAGGATGGAATGATGGAACAGATAAAGAATTATTTTCTTTGGAAGAATTAGTACAATCTTTTGACTTAAAAAGAGTACATAAAGCCGGAGCTAAATTTGATCCGGAAAAAAATAAATGGTTTAATCATCAATATATTATCAAAAAAGACAACGAAACTTTGGCAAAAATGTTTGCTGATATAGTTGCTGAAAAAGAAATTTCTAAAAATTATTCATTTGAAGAAATTACTAAAATTGTTTCTTTGATCAAAGAAAGAGCTCATTTTGTATCTGAATTTTGGGATTTGAGTGATTACTTTTTTGTGGCTCCAACATTATATGATGAAAAAGCCAGAAAAAACTGGAAAGAAGAAACTCCTATTTTAATGAAAGAATTAATTTCTGTTTTAACTACTATTTCTGATTTTACTTCAGTAAATATTGAAACAATAGTAAAAAATTGGATGACAGAAAATGAAATAGGAATGGGTAAAATAATGCAACCTTTCCGTTTGAGTTTAGTAGGAGCACTCAAAGGTCCTCACCTATTTGACATAGTTGAACTAATAGGAAAAGAAGAAACTATTAAAAGACTTGAAAAAGCGATAAATACTTTATAAAAAATACAGATTTTTAAATTATTATAAAACTCCCAATATTTTGGGAGTTTTTTTATCATCTAACTTTACGTACATTAGTAAAATATTAATCTTAAACAAAAAATATGACTACATTAATTATTTCATCGTTGTTAATAGTATTTCTATTACTATCAACATTCTTTACGGTAAAACAACAAACATCTATTATAATAGAAAGGTTTGGAAAATTTCTAAGTGTAAGAAACTCAGGTTTACAATTAAAAGTTCCAATTATTGACAGAATTGCCGGACGTGTAAATTTAAAAATCCAACAATTAGATGTTATCATTGAAACAAAAACTAAAGACAATGTATTTGTGAAAATGAAAGTATCTGTTCAATTCAAAGTTATTCAGGATAAAGTATATGATGCATTCTATAAACTGGAATATCCACACGATCAAATTACAGCCTATGTTTTTGACGTTGTAAGAGCCGAAGTTCCTAAATTGAAGCTGGATGATGTTTTTGAAAGAAAAGACGATATAGCAATAGCTGTAAAGCGCGAATTAAACGAAGCTATGACCACTTATGGATATGATATTATCAACACTTTGGTAACAGATATAGATCCGGATATTCAGGTTAAAAATGCGATGAACAGAATTAATGCCGCAGACAGAGAAAAAACAGCTGCAGAATTTGAAGGAGAAAGTACAAGAATTAGAATTGTTGCAAAAGCAAAAGCCGAAGCCGAAAGTAAAAGACTTCAAGGACAGGGAATTGCCGATCAAAGAAGAGAAATTGCCAGAGGTTTGGTAGAAAGTGTTGAAGTCTTAAATAATGTTGGAATTAATTCTCAAGAAGCTTCAGCATTGATAGTTGTAACCCAACATTATGACACGTTACAAGCAATAGGTGCAGATACTAATTCAAATTTAATTTTATTACCCAATTCTCCACATGCCGGAAGCGAAATGTTAAACAATATGGTAGCTTCATTTAGTGCTTCAAATCAGGTAGGTGAAATGATGAAATTGAAAAACAGAAAAACAAAAACAGATATAAGAAAACAAGAAACACCACCTACTCAAGAAAATACAGAAAATGAATAAAAAAAGAGGCTTTAATTAGCCTCTTTTCTTTTGGTGAATAATTTAAATATAAATGGTACTATATTCATCAATATACTACTGGTACTGGCAATAATTTTTTCTTTAAAATAAGATATAATTTCAACAGAAATATCTAAAATAGAAATAGAATCTTTGGCTTTTTCAAAACTTAAAACCATTTTTTGATAACTAATTTCTTTTTCTAATTTAAGTATTTCTAATTCAAAATCAATAGCTTCAAAGGAAGTATATATTTTTTCAGACATAATTCTAATTTAAAAATATTTTAGAGAAACTTCTTAAAATTGGACCATCAACAATCTTTTTACTAAAAATAAAAATGAGAATGGTTACAATAAAATAAAAAATACCCACAATAAAAAATCCAAGAGAATAACTTTCAAGAGACTCACCAATAAACAAGGCTATTGCAACTGAAAAGAAAATAATCAATACAGAAAAAAATAAACCAACCAGAAAAATTTTTAAAATAAGAGCAACCGACTGCACAGAAACTTTAAAAACCTTAAGCTTATAATATGCAATAGTAGATTCTATATAAGACCTGGACTCTTTTTGAAGGTCTTCTGTATGTTCATTAAAATTTTCAAAAGCCATATTGTTTATGTATTAGTTTATATTTTAAAAATTAAACTTTTGATTTTGAATGCGATGATTTCAAATCGTGTAATTTTTTTTCAAGAAAAGTTATGAATTCATCTCTTTTATGATCCATATTTGCTTTCAACTCTTCATAATCATCTTCTAAATCAAATTTTTTTTTTAAAATCTTACCTTTTATCTGATCAGACAAATCCTCAATCTTATGTTGCAAATTATGTTTTGCTTCATCATAACCGTGCTTAATTTTTGATCTGGTTCTGGAACCTTTGTCTGGTGCAAACAAAATTCCTATTCCTGCTCCTATTGCAACACCTGTAACAAGAGCCAAAACTGTTTTTCCTGAATTACTTGACATGACTTTGGATTTTTATGATTAATAATACCTAAAGTTAATAAATATTAACAAACCAAAGTTAATAACTCGATAAAATGTAATAAAAAAAGCTGAAAATTATTTTAAAGAGTTTTAAGAACTAAAAATATTTAAAATATAACTTTATATAATAAAAATAAATTAACGTCTTAAAATCAATTTAAAAAGGTTAATTTTAATAAATAATATTTATTAAAACTTTATTTAAAATCATAAATATAAATAATTAAAAAAGCACCATAATAGTGCTTTTAGAATAGATTAAATATATTATAATAAAAAACTATAAATATTATAATACAGATAAAACTAATTGATCTTTTTCATTATTTTTTAATTCTGTAATTTGATTCTCAAATTTTGATAAAAGTGAAGAATCAGATTTTAAATTCAAAATAGCATTATATCTCAAAACAGCCAATTGACTTTTGAAAGACATACTAACCAGTTTTGTTAATAATTCAAAATCAAACTCATTTATTTTATAATTATGAAGCAAGATCAAATTGGCAAATAACAAAGAATTATTATCATTCTTAATATTTTTAGCAATGGTTTGTGTCAATAAACTGTAGTTATCAACGCTTTTAATATTTGAAATTATATTTTTAAGAATAATATCAGAGGTATCTAAATCCTTTTCTTTCAGGTATTTATTAATTTCTTTTTGAGTATTCATTAATAAATTTGCCTCTTTCTTTCCTTTTTCTTCCCAAACATCTTTTAAACCAACTGTCTTGTTGAAAACTAACTTTTCAGCCGAAGAATCATTATCAACATTAAAATACCCCAAACGTTGAAACTGAAATTTATCTCCTGTTTTTACAGTACTCAAACTAGGTTCAACATAAGCTGTTGTAATATTCAATGAATTTGGATTGATAAATTCTAAGAAATTTTTCTCTTTATGACTATCCGGAGCTTCATCGGTAAATAAACGATCATACAAGCGAACTTCCGCTTTTACAGCATGTTTAACAGAAACCCAATGCAATGTACCGGCTACTTTTCTTTGACTGGCTTCACTCCCACTTCCGCTTCTGCTATCAGCATCATAAGTCACATGAATTTCGGTAATATTACCTTCTAAATCTTTTATAACACTTTCTCCTTTAATAATATAAGCATTTTTAAGACGAACTTCATTTCCTAATGAAAGTCTGAAAAACTTAGCCGGAGCCACTTCTAAAAAGTCTTCTCTTTCAATGTAAAGTTCTCTTGAAAAAGGTACTTTTCTGAATCCTGCACTTTCATCTTCCTGATTGTTCTCAGC
>CAZWAF010000024.1:29279-41341 GCA_964631795.1 uncultured Flavobacterium sp.
AAGTGTTCTTCCTTTCTTCTCATATTGACTTTCCATTCTTCTTTATCTTCAGGATAATTAGTAATTACCAGTTTTACAGGATCTAAAACAGCCATTACACGAGGTGCCGTTTTATTCAAATCTTCACGTAAACAGAATTCTAAAAGAGAAACATCTATAACATTTTCACGTTTTGCAACACCAATAATATCACAGAATTTTCTGATAGAATTTGGAGTATAACCTCTTCTTCTCAAACCAGAAATTGTTGGCATTCTAGGATCATCCCAACCATTTACAATATTTTCTTCAACCAATTGTAAGAGTTTTCTTTTACTCATTACAGTATAATTCAAGTTTAAACGGGCAAATTCATATTGATTTGGACGTACTTTTGAATTATCATAAATCTGATCTAAAAACCAGTTATATAACTCTCTGTGCATTACAAATTCGAGTGTACAAATAGAATGCGAAATTTGTTCTATATAATCACTTTCACCATGCGCAAAATCATACATTGGATAAATTTTCCAATCATTTCCTGTACGATGATGATCACGATGTAAAATTCTGTACATCAAAGGATCACGCATCAACATATTTGGAGAAGCCATATCAATTTTTGCTCTCAAAACGTGAGTTCCTTCAGGAAAATCACCGTTTTTCATTCCTTCAAACAAAGCTAAATTTTCTTCAACAGAACGGTTTCTGTAAGGTCCGTCAACACCCGGCTGGGTTGGAGTTCCTTTTTGAGATGCCATTTCTTCTGAGGTCTGACTGTCAACATAAGCCTTCCCTTTTTTAATCAACATTACAGCCCAATCATACAATTGCTGAAAATAATCTGAAGCATAACGCTCTTCGGCCCACTGAAAACCTAACCATTGCAAATCTTCTTTAATTGCATCTACATATTCCTGTTCTTCTTTTGCCGGATTTGTATCATCAAAACGCAAGTTTACAGGAGCATTATGACGCAATCCTAATCCAAAATTCAAACAAATAGATTTAGCATGACCAATATGCAGATAACCATTTGGTTCAGGTGGAAAACGAAAACGTAATTTATCTTTTGAAAACCCATTTGATAAACTGTCTTCTATAATTTGTTCTATAAAATGAAGTGATTTTTCCTCTGTTGACATAAAATTTTATTAATTTTAGCAAAGATAAAAGTTTAAAGTTTACGGTTTACAGATTGTTGTAAGAAAACCATAAATGAGAAACTACTAACAATAAAAAATTATAAAATGGGTATTATCAGATTAAAAAATATAAGAACATTTTCTTATCACGGATGTTTACTTGAAGAAGGAAAAATAGGTTCTGATTATACGGTTGACTTAGAAATAAGAACCGATTTAGTTCCCTCTTCCCTATCAGACAAATTATCTGATACGGTAGATTATGTGCTTTTAAACAAGATTGTAGTTGAACAAATGGCTATAAGATCACACTTATTAGAACATGTTGCCCGAAGAATCATCAATGAATGCTTAGAAAAAATTCCCGCAATAATAAAAATTAAAGTTGCTGTTTCAAAGATAAATCCTCCAATTGGTGGTGATGTAGAAGCAGTTACAATAGAATTGGAAGATTTTAGAAACTAAAAATATTTAGGAGTTTTTAATAAAAAGGAAACTTTTTACTCATAAAGTTTTAAGTTTATAACTTTTTATTATATTTGCAACCTCAAATGGCGTCGTGGCCGAGTGGCTAGGCTGGGCTCTGCAAAAGCTCCTACAGCGGTTCGAATCCGCTCGATGCCTCAAAAACCTTCAAGGAAACTTGGAGGTTTTTTTTATATTTAATTTTTAAAAAAAATTAATCAAAACTTTACTTCGAATCCGATCGATACTTCAAAATATTCAAGGAAAATTGGAGGTTTTTTTTTTATATCTAATTTTTAAGAAAAATTAATTAAAGATTTACTTCGAATCCGATCGATACTTCAAAATATTCAAGGAAACTTGGAGGTTTTTTTTTATATTTAATTTTTAAGAAAAATTAATCAAAACTTTACTTCGAATCCGATCGATGTCTCAAAAACATTTAAATTACTTTGAATATTTCATAAAACCACATTATCCCAAAGATTCCATAAAGTTCAACCTCTTATTTAAAATACTTTGTGTTTCTCTGCGTATTCTTTGTTTGCCTTTGTGTAACAACTTTTAATTACTTATTACAAATGACTAAACATAAAAAAAGCCTTGAAATTCAAGGCTTTTAAATTATTATTCAATTTTTTCAAGAACTGATTTCATCGCTTTTTGATCACTCGGAAACCATCCCTGAATCATTATTGTCAGACCAAAAATTATCAAAACAATACTTATTATTTTTTTTATTCTCATAATATTTTTTGGAGTCATTTTATGCTTTAATTGCTTGGCCAACAGTATTTTTCCTGTATCAACAACTAAATAAGTAAAAAGAACTGAACTGAAAAAAGTAACTATTCTGGGAGTTTCCATTTGAAATTTTGGACCTATTGTGATTATTACCAAAAACCAAAATAACAATACTCCCACATTAATGAAATTCAATAAAAATCCTTTTACAAATAAACCAAAATAATTAGTTTTCATAAGTTCAGCATCAATCACTTCAATATCAACTGTACGGCTTATTTTTCTTAATTTCAAATAAGAAATCAAACCATAAGTAAACATTAAAATACCTCCAAAAACAAAAATAGATGGATCATTTTTTATACTTTGAATAAGCTTGTAACTACTGAAATAAGCAATGCTGATAAATAATATATCAGCTACAATAACTCCCAGATCAAAAATTATTGCAGCTCTAAAACCTTTTACAGCAGCTGTTTCAAGAAGAACAAAAAATACAGGGCCTATCAAAAAGCTTAGAAAAATTCCTAATGGTAAGCCTGTTAATATATCTGAAATCATGAATTTTAGATTATTATGATTTATTAAAATAAAGAAATGCGAAGATAAAAAATAATTAAACTTAATTGCTTTGAATTATGCTACCTCCAAGAACTGTTTTTTGGTTAATCTGTTTTGGTTTACCAAAAATAGTAATTGTTCCTCCCATTTTTACCTGAGCATCAACAATATCAGTTGCATTTACTTCGGCAGATCCTCCGGTAGTTATTGACACTGAGGTTTGATTGGTATTTAAATTTTTTGCTTCCAAAACTCCTCCGGTTCCTATTGAAGCTTCCTGATTAAGAGCTTTTCCCGAAATATTAATTACAGAACCGGTAATAACTCTGATTTTTGCCCTTTGCAAATCAGATTTTATTTCAATTTGAGAACCTTCTTTTGCCGAAAGTTCAAGTAACATTTGTTTAAAAACAGCATTACTTTTAACAATTGAACCTTCATTTGCATCTATTGCCTGAATATTTTTAAAATACAATTTAGCATTAATAGAATCTCCATTCAACATTTTGCCAAAAGGCAATCTCACTTTTAATTCACCATTTTTATTGATTAATTCTACCTCATTGGCATTTTCGCCAAATAATTCAATTTTATTTTCTGAAGAAGGAATCAATTCTAAATTGATTTTATCAAAAACTTTTACACTGTCAAAATCTCCGGTGTCTTTAATAATTTGAGCAAAAGTAATTTGTGACAATAAAATTGTTATTACAAAAGCTAATTTATTCATATTTAATTAGTTTAATTCTTTTCGTTAATTCTTAAAAAGTTGAAATCAAGTTGTTTTTTAACCAAATCGGCATTTTTAACTTTTACATAAATTTCATCTCCCAGCTGTAATAAATTTTTGGTTGTAGCTCCCACAAGTGCGTATTGACTTTCGTCAAAAGTGTAATAATCATCTTTAATATCACGAATTCTAACCATTCCTTCGCATTTATTTTCAACAATTTCAACAAAAATTCCAAATTCTGTCACTCCTGAAATAACACCCAAAAATTCCTGATCTTTGTGATCCTGCATATATTTTACCTGCATGTATTTTATAGAATCTCTTTCGGCACTGGTAGCTAAACTTTCCATCGAAGACGAATGAAGGCATTTTGCTTCAAAAACTTCTGCATCAGCAGATTTCCCCCCGTCAAGGTAATATTGAAGCAAACGATGCACCATTACGTCAGGATAACGACGTATTGGAGAAGTAAAGTGAGAATAATAATCAAAAGCCAATCCGTAATGACCAATATTTTCTGTAGAATATTTGGCCTTACTCATACTTCTGATTGTTAAAGTATCTACCAAATTTTGTTCTTTTCTGCCAACAACTTCACTCAAAAGATTATTCAAAGACTTAGAAATTCCGTCTTTGCTTTTCAAATCTATTTTGTAACCAAACTTAGAAATCACAGTTTGCAAGGCAATCAGTTTATCTTCATTAGGTTCATCGTGAATCCTGTAAACAAATGTTTTCTTTTGTTTTCCAATAAATTGTGCCACTTTTCTGTTGGCCAAAAGCATAAATTCTTCAATCAAATGATTGGCATCTTTCGATATTTTGAAATAAACTCCTTCCGGTTCTCCTTCATTTGTCAAGTTGAATTTTACTTCAACTTTATCAAATGAAATAGCACCTTCATTCATTCTTTTTCTTCTCAGAATTTTGGCTAATTCATCCATTTTCAAAGTAGCCTGAACTATTTCATCACGAACTTCATAAGAATTTCCGGTAATAGAAATTTCTTCAGGAATTGTATTATCCTTTGTTTCAATTATATATTGAGCTTCTTCATAAGCAAAACGCTGATCGGAATAAATTACAGTTCTTCCAAACCATTGATTTACAACCTGAGCATTTTCATTGATTTCAAATACTGCCGAAAAAGTATATTTTTCTTCATTGGGTCTCAATGAACAGGCAAAATTCGACAGAACTTCCGGTAACATGGGCACTACCCTATCGACCAAATAAACAGAAGTAGCTCTTTGATAAGCTTCATCATCCAGAATGGTTCCTTCCTGCAAATAGTGAGAAACATCGGCAATATGAACACCAATTTCATAGTTTCCGTTTTCTAATTTTTTGAAAGACAAAGCATCATCAAAATCTTTTGCATCTTTTGGATCTATCGTAAAAGTCAAAGTATCACGCATATCTCTGCGTTTTGCAATTTCATTTTCCTGAATTGAAGTATCTATTTTTTGTGCATAAACTTCAACTTCAACCGGAAATTCCGACGGCAAACCATATTCGGCCAAAATTGCATGAATCTCTGTGTTGTGTTCTCCTTGTTTTCCCAGAACTTTAATTACAGTTCCAAAAGGACTATCGGCTCTTTTAGGCCAATCTTCTATTTTAACCAAAACAACATCACCATTTTGAGCATCACCCAATTTATCTTTTGAAATAAAAATATCGGTGTACATTTTAGGATTTGCCGTAGAAACAAAGGCAAAATTCTTTTGAATATCAATTACTCCAACAAATTCAGTTTTATTTCTTTTGATGATTTCAACCACTTCACCTTCCGGTTTTTTTCCGCTTCGTCTTTTATAAACATAGACTTTTACGGTATCTCCGTCTAATGCATGATTTAAATTTACAGTCGGAATAAAAATATCGTGTTCAAATTCAGGACAAATAAAATATGCCGTTTTTCTTCCGGTCATATCAATTATTCCTTCAAAATAATCTTTACTTGTTTCAACCAAAACATATTTGCTAGGTTCTACTTCATCAATCTTTTTTGAAGAACTTAAAATCTTTAAATCTTTTATGATTTGGTTTCTGCTTTGTGTATCATCCAAGCCAAGTTTGGCTGCTATTTGCTTATAATTAAATACTTTATTGGTATTTGACGATAATATTTTCAATATTTTACCGCTAAAATCTTTATCTTTTTTTACCGGTTTTCTAATTCTTTTACTCATAATTCTTTTCTTAACGGTTGAAAAATACGAAATAGTTATCAGTTCTTCTGTGTTGACAGCAAGATTTAAATAAATAATAACTTTTAAAAACTTTAATTCTATTCAAAATTGATACACTTTACTTTTGAATTAAATTTTCATCTTTCAAATACTATTTCAATTTACTGAAGTCAAAACAGAATTTTAATTTGATTTTAAAATTTGAAAGTTGTGAACAGTATTTAAAATAAGAAAAAAGAAAAGATTTATAAATTTAAAATTTTTGGTTGTTATTATTGCGTGTTAATAGTTGATATAAGTTTTTGATATTTTTTTGGATTTTAAACTTATAGTACTTTATACAGACTTATTAACATATATTAACTAATTTAAATACTTATTAATCAAAGGATTTTAAAACTTAATTAACAACTGTTGAAATCAAGAATTGTGTTTCTTTTGTATATAAGTTCATTGTTAATAATTGTTAATAAACTCTTAATTTACTTTTATAACTTTTCAAAAAGTAACTGAAACTTTCCTTGCTTTTTTAATCCCGGTTTTGGATTACAATTTTATTTTAATCAAACAAAAAATAGTTCTAAAAAGCTTTCCAAAGTTATTAACATTAAATGTTGATTTAGGTTTTACTGATTTCCAGGGTTTTAGACATCAATGTTAACAACGTTATTTTATTGTTATTTTTAATTGAAAATCAGATAGTTAAGTTTATGTATAAAATATTGTATTTAGAATTAATACTTAAATAAGGCATTAACAATGTTTATATTAAGCAGTTTATTTATTGATTTCAGAAATAGTTAAAATTATGTTTTTGGTATATTTTGCTTTTATAAAAATATTTAGCCACAGATTAAACAAATTTTACACAGATTAGAATTTGTGGAAATTCGTGTAATTTGTGTTTTAGATCATAGGGTTATTTCTCTGAAAAAAAAAATGGACGCTATTGCGTCCATTTAATAAATTTATTATTTTAAGATTATTTACTCTACAAAAATCTTTTTTGTTGCATTTCCTTGTTCTGTAATCACTTGAATAAAATAAAAACCTTTTGAAAGAGTAGACATATTGATTTGATTCGCTTTTTCTGTTTTAATCAATTGACCGGTTGTTGAAAACACATTTACTTCTTTTAGATTCAAATCTGAATTCAGATTAATAAATAAATCATTTTTCACAGGATTTGGATAAACAGTGAAGTTTTCGAATACAAACTTATCTGATGAGAGAGTTTCTGGGATTACAATTTCTGAATCGTCTTCTGAAATAATTTCAGATATGTCATATACACTTGCATATCCTATATTTGTAGTATTAACGTTGCTCCATGGAGAGCCTACTGCCAAAGTTTTTCCGTCTGCCGATAAAGAAATAGAATATCCGTTATAGCTATTTACACCTTTTCCATAAATGTAATTACCACAAGGATTCCAAGTATCATTTACGTAATTAAAAATCGAAATTTTACCTGAATTAGATCCGTTTTCACTATTCCACGGAGCTGCCATCGCTAATACTCTGCCGTTTGCTGAAATCGAAAGACTGTATCCCATAAGCCCACTAGCGGTATCAGCTTCAAAGTCTGGTCCCAGTTGTACCCAATTTTCACCAATTTTATGAAAGACTCTTACTCTTCCTGCTTTGAATAGACTAGTTTCTGTTTGATCATTATAAGGAGAGCTTAAAGCAATTGTATTTCCATCGGCCGACATAGAAATACAAAATCCTGATTGCCAATCACCATCTTTCCCAATTATGGTTTTTCCAACTTGTGTCCAAGTGTCGTTACTGTTTTTAAAAATTCTCACATTCCCCTTTTCACTAGGACCTGCAAAACGCGAAGCAATAACCACAGTGGCTCCGTCGGCAGATAATGAAACACTGTTGCCACACATTTGATATTTGCTTTCACCAAGGATATTTTCGCCTACTTGAGTCCAAGTACCTGAGGTATTTCTGAAAACTCTAACCATACCAGCGTTGGTTCCGTTGGTGTTAGTACTATTTGGAGAACCAATTGCAACTACAGTTCCGTCTGCCGAAATAGATACAGATGATCCTGAATTATCTCCCTTTGCAACACCGTCAATATCGGTTCCTATTTGAGTCCAAACATTGTCTATATTTTTATAGACTCTCACATGGCCTATTCCATTTATATCGCCTGTAATACCTCTGTTAGCCGAGGAACCTATTGCAACAATGGTTCCATCGTTTGATAAGTCGATACTTATACCAAATTTATCGGAGTTTGCTTCTCCAATTAATTCATTTCCTATTTGAGTCCAGACTCCTTCTTTATTTTCATAAAGTATTACCTGACCTCTGTTATTAGAGCCACTGGTATCAAATTCCGGTGAGCCTACTGCTAAAATTTTTCCGTTAGCTGATAATGATACTGTATTTCCTGCAAGATCACCTGCTTTTTTTCCAATAATATCGGAACCAATTTGTGTTTGAGCTTGTAAAGATCCACTACAAATAGTCAACAAAAAAGCACATTTGTAAAATAATTTTTTATTCATAATTTTAATTTTAAACATTCTGATTTTTTCTTTTAATAAGAAAAATAATATTAATTACATTGTTTTGGTTATTCTGATGATAAATGGTATTTGATTTCGGCTAAAATATATAGAATTATCTAAATAATTTGTTATTTTATATATTTTAGCATCAATCAGTTGAAATTAAATTATCAATCAAAATACTTTATTAAATTTGCGGTATAAAATTGAGTAGTATGATTATAGCAATAGGAAACGATCACGCAGGTCCGGATTATAAAAAAGCAATTGTGAATTATTTAGAATCAAAAGGTCACACGGTTATTAATCATGGAACAGATTCTTGTGATAGTGTAGATTATCCTGATTTTGGTCACGCTGTTGCTATTGATGTAGAAAACAAAAAAGCCGATTTAGGTATTGTTATTTGCGGAAGCGGAAACGGAATTGCTATTACAGCCAATAAACATCAGGGAATTCGTGCTGCTCTTTGTTGGAACAAAGAAATTGCGGCTTTGGCACGTCAGCACAATGATGCTAATGTTTTGAGTATTCCTGCCCGTTTTACATCTGTAAATCAGGCTGTAGAAATGGTAGAAACATTTTTGAATACCGAATTTGAAGGCGGAAGACACGCAGCGAGAGTAAATAAAATAAGTTGTTAATAATTTCAAATATTAAAAAGAAAACCGGCTTAAAGCCGGTTTTCTTTTTTGAGTATATTTTAAAAATTTCAATAATTTTAGATTATTTATTTGATCTAAAATGTAGTAAGTTTTTTAAATAAAGAGATTTAGATATTTAACAAATAAAACCAAAATAAAAGTTTGAGCAATCATAATACCAAAAAAGCGTAATAAAAAATGCACTTTTGAAATTTTATGTTTAAAAATAGTCATTGATATTAAACCTCCTAAACTTCCACCCACGAAAGTCAGTGTTAACAAGGTTTTTTCTGATATGCGGGTTCTGTGTACTTTGGATAATCCTTTGTCTAATGCAAAGGTTAGAAAACAAAGTATATTAATAATTAAAACGTAAATTAAAAAAGGATACATAGCTTACAATTTTGTAAGCAAAGATAGTATTTTAGCACCCTATTAAAATACTAAATCCGATGACAAACATTAAATACATACTGAATTACGTTAATACGGTTTCTAAAAATATTGAGGCTACTTTACAGCTTTTGGACGAAGATTGTACAATTCCTTTCATTGCCCGTTACCGTAAGGATAGAACCGGAAATTTAGATGAAGTTCAAATTGAAAACATCTATAAATACAACAAGCAGTTTGAGGAAATTGTCAAGCGAAAAGAAAGCATTTTGAAATCTATTGAAGAACAAAATGCACTTTCGCCTGAATTGAAGAATAAAATTACAGCCAGTTTCGACCTTCAGGAATTGGAAGATTTGTATTTGCCGTACAAAAAGAAAAAGAAAACAAAGGCCGATGTTGCCCGTGAAAAAGGATTGGAACCTCTGGCAAAAATAATCATGGCGCAAAATGCAGATGATGTGGAGTTTATCGCTTCTAAATATATTAATGATAAAGTTGCCAATGAGGATGAAGCTTTGCAGGGAGCTCGTGATATTATAGCTGAATGGGTGAACGAAAACATCTATATCCGTAAAAATTTGCGCCGAATGTTTCAGCGCAAAGGTGAAATTGCTACTAAGGTGGTGAAATCGAAAATGGAAGAGGAGGGAGCCCAAAAATTTTCGCAGTATTTTGATTGGGCAGAACCAATTTCAAAAGCTCCGTCGCATAGACTTTTAGCCATGTTGCGTGCCGAAGCCGAAGGCTTTGTGAAACTGAAAGTGGAAATAGAGAAGGAGGAAGCCATTGATTTTATTGAGGAAAATGTTGTTAAAGGTAAAAGCGAGGCCTCCGGCCAGGTGAAATTGGCAATCAAGGACAGTTATAAACGATTGCTGGAATCGGCAATATCCAATGAAGCATTGCAGGAAGCCAAAGACAAGGCCGACATAAAAGCGATTGACGTGTTTTCGGAGAATTTGCGCCAGTTGTTGCTGGCACCGCCTTTGGGCGAAAAGCGAATTTTAGCCATTGACCCGGGTTACAGGACAGGCTGCAAAGTGGTTTGTCTTGATGAAAAAGGCGATTTATTGAACAACGAAACCATTTATCCGCATCCGCCTCAGAACGATACTGCCATGGCAATGAAAAAAATCCGTTCGATGGTAAATGCTTATAATATTGAAGCTATTTCAATAGGAAATGGAACGGCTTCCCGCGAAACCGAATTTTTCATCAAGAAAATTGCTTTCGACAAGCCGGTTCAGGTATTTGTGGTTTCTGAGGCAGGGGCTTCTGTATATTCGGCATCTAAAATTGCACGTGATGAATTCGCCAATTATGACGTTACCGTTCGAGGTGCGGTTTCCATCGGTAGACGTTTGTCGGATCCATTGGCCGAATTGGTGAAAATCGATCCAAAATCGATAGGAGTGGGGCAGTACCAGCATGATGTGGATCAAACCAAGTTGAAAGAAGAATTAGATAATACTGTTGTTCGTTGCGTGAATTCGGTGGGAATCAACATCAATACGGCCAGTAAATCGCTGTTGAGTTATGTTTCCGGAATTGGGGAAAAAATGGCCGAAAACATTGTAGCTTACCGCTCTGAAAACGGACCTTTTGAAGACCGTAAACAACTTAAAAAAGTGCCTCGCTTGGGCGAAAAAGCATTCCAGCAAGCGGCTGCTTTCGTAAGAATCCGCGACGGAAAAAATCCTTTAGACAACTCGGCGGTTCACCCTGAAGCTTATCCTATTGTTGAAAAGATGGCGAAAGATTTGGGTATAAAAACCAACGAACTGATTGCCAATAAAGAAAAAATCAGCAAGATTCAGTCTGAAAAATACGTGACCGAAAACATCGGAATCTTGGGATTGAAAGACATACTGAAAGAATTGGAAAAACCGGGCTTAGATCCGCGTAAAGCCGCCAAGGTATTCGAATTTGACCCGAATGTTCGCAGCATTAAAGATTTGCGAGAGGGTATGATATTACCCGGAATTGTTAATAACATCACCGCTTTCGGTTGTTTTGTTGATATGGGAATCAAGGAAAGCGGTTTGGTCCACATTTCACAATTGAAAGAAGGCTTTGTTTCTGATGTGAACGAAGTGGTGAAAATGCACCAGCATGTTCAGGTGAAGGTCGTTGAAGTGGATGAGGCAAGGAAGCGAATTCAGTTGACGATGGTATTGTAAAAATTCCAAAATAAAAAAATAAATTACATGTAGAACTGCTCGAAAATTTCAGTTATCCGGAAATTCCGGACAACTGCAAATGAAGGCAAGCGAATTTGAAAGTGATTTCGACAAGGAAATTAAAAAGCAATTAGGCAATTCAGATAATGAATGAAGTGGTAAAAATGCACCAGCACGTTCAGGTGAAAGTCGTTGAAGTGGATGAAGCCAGAAAAAGGATTCAGTTGACGATGGTATTGTAGGCCATAAACTTTAGGCAGTATGCTTTAAGCAAAAACCCCTTTGTCAATTATGGCAAAGGGGTTTTCTTTTTTGTCGGGATTAGCTTCTAACTTCAGTTCGATTTATAAATTATTCTATCAGTGATTTTTAAAATTTTTAACACATAGATACATAGAATTTCTAACGTTTTAAAAGGGTTTGATAGGTGTTTTCACTTTTCACATAGTTTGGCTATGTGAGAAATAATATTATTTCCTAGTCAAT
>CAZWAF010000025.1:0-4715 GCA_964631795.1 uncultured Flavobacterium sp.
TCAGGGCCTCTTATGAAGGTTGGTGTATCCAGAAAGATGTGTCCACACGATAGGATAACTATCGGGATAAAAATATTTGCACAGATTTCTTTAAGAATAGGAATGAAATCTGTGAGAATCTGTGAAATCAGTGGCAAAAAAACATACTTGGTACATTTTGCGGACTGTCATAAAAATTAATTATCTTCTTCGGCCACCGCCTCCGCCGCCACCTCTCATTCCACCGCCACTAAACCCACCACTACTTCTGGTACGACCTTCTCCTACTGAAGAATTTGTAGCTGACGGACGTGTTGAGCCCGAAGCTCCTCCAAAAGAACGGTCTGATGTCCCGGCAGATGGACGTGTTGAACCTGAAGCACCTCCTAAAGAACGATCTCCTCCTGTTGATGGACGTGTTGATGCAGATGGACGATTTGAAGTCCCTGTTGACGGACGGGTCGATGCAGAAACACCAGACTGACGATTCCCACCTCTATTTCCTTCACTATACCTGCCGCTGGCATTATTATGTGTCACTCTATTGGAAGTATTTCTACTACCATTGTAATTATTGAAATTATTTTCATTATGTATAATAGTAGTATTGTGGTAACCATAACCTCCATGATGGTAATGATAATGATTATGACGATAAATACCCACCGCCATTACCGTAAAAGCAGCAAAATAAGGCGGATAATATCCATAATAATAAGGCGGATAATAAGGCACGTAGGCTGGCGAATATACATATTGAACAATTGGCGTTTGCTCAACAATCACAGTAGTTGTTGATGCCGGAACATTTACCGTAACAGGATCTGCCCCCGTATATCCCGGATTAGCAGTAACCCCCGTTCCACCGGCTTTTGGTTCAACAATATAGTCCTTTCCATACAATTCTTTGTCTCCCACAATCTGCATGGTAACTTTGCCATTTTTGTCTTTATCTACCAAAATAACAGCCACATCCTGTGTTTCTTTTTCACTCACTGCCACCTGAAGTATAAATGAAAAAGACTCATCTTTTTGCTTGGTAACTACCTTTATAAAGTCAACTTTTTTATCCAGATCTAAATCCAGATTATTAATTGCTTTTTTCTGATCATTCAATGATTTTTCAAAGTCTTCAATGGTTTTTGATTTTTGAAAAAGATCTAACACAGCATAAAGATCTAAATTATCGCCTGGCAATCCCAACAGTTCCGGATCTTTCTCGCTTTGTGCAAAAACAGTCAGGCTGAAAAAACAAGCCAAGATTACCGATTTTGATATTAACTTTCTCATGATTAATTGTTTTATTCTTTCATGCAATTTAACAAAAACATTCCATTCAAAAATAGTTCTTAATACTTTTCTGTTTTTTATCAAATTATTTTAAGATTAAAACTATTAACTAAAAATCTGCAAAACGGAAAAACACAATTGATTTTCACACAAAGTCAATTTATGAAATTTGTGTCTAATTATATTTCTAGAAGCTGTAACCGCCAAAACGGTTCACGAAAACCACGATATAAAACAGCTAACTGAGTAAAGCAAAATACACTAAAGTGCATGATTTTAACTATTTTTGAGACCAATAAAATTTAGCAATCATTATAAAAACAACCCACTGATTTTACGCAGATTAAAATCTATGCAATCTGTATTGAAATAATTTTCTAATGCTGATTTTGAGACAAAATGATTCGTTCAAAAATACTAAAAATGAAACCTACCTTTTTTACGACACAAGATGAATTTAGAAAATGGCTCGAAGAAAACCACAAAAAAGAAACCCAACTTCTGGTTGGCTTTTATAAAGTAAACAGTAGAAAACCGTCCATGAGTTGGCCGGAATCTGTCGATCAGGCACTTTGTTTTGGTTGGATAGACGGAGTCCGAAAATCTGTTGATGAGATAAGTTATTCTATTCGTTTCACTCCCCGAAAAAGTACGAGTATCTGGAGTGCTATCAATATTAAGAAAGTTGAAGAACTCAGTAAAGCCGGACTTATGACCCCGGAAGGACACAAAGCTTTCAGCCTCAGATCTGAAAATAAATCCAGAATTTATTCTCACGAAACAGAACCTGTGCCTCTTGCCAATGATTATGAAATACAATTTAAAAACAACAAATTAGCCTGGGACTTTTTCACTAAACAACCTCCATCCTACAAAAAAGTTACAATACATTGGATAATGAGTGCCAAACAAGAAAAAACAAGATTATCACGACTTGAAAAAACAATCAGCGAAAGCGAGCAACAAAGAAGAGTATCCTAAATATAAATCTCTCTGTCAATAATTCACAACAGACAGATAAATCAACTTCATTCCTATAATATTACAAATAACAAAGAGGCTATCCGAAAATTACTTTTCTAGACAGCCTCTTTAATATCTATTTCTCAATCTCGCTCATACTGTCCATTTTCTTGTGAGCCAGGAATCCGGTAATATCTTCAAAATGTTCTTTCACACGTTTGTTTCCGAATTCAAAAACTTTAGTAGCCAATCCGTCAAGGAAATCACGGTCGTGAGATACAAGGATCAAAGTACCGTCAAAATCTCTCAAGGCATCTTTAATAACGTCTTTGGTTTTCATATCCAAGTGGTTCGAAGGCTCATCGAGAATCAGCAAATTTACCGGTTCCAATAATAATTTAATCATTGCCAAACGGGTTTTCTCTCCTCCTGAAAGTACTTTTACTTTCTTTTGAATATCATCGCCCTGAAACATGAAAGCTCCTAAAATATTTTTGATTTGCGTACGAATATCTCCCACAGCAATTCGGTCTATTGTTTCAAAAATAGTAGCATCTCCATCTAGTAAAGATGCCTGATTTTGTGCAAAATATCCAATTTGTGCATTGTGACCTATTTCAACACTTCCTCCGTCAATGCCAATTTCTTTCATAATGGCTTTGATCATGGTCGATTTTCCTTCCCCGTTTTTACCTACAAAAGCTACTTTTTGTCCTCTTTCAATCACGATGTTGGCATCTTTAAAAATAACGTGATCTCCATAAGATTTAACCAAATCTTTTACCACTACCGGATATTGTCCTGAACGTGGTGCAGGTGGGAATTTTAATTTCAAAGCCGAAGTATCGATTTCGTCAACTTCAACCGGAACAATTTTTTCTAACATCCTAACTCTCGACTGTACAGCGTCTGTTTTTGAAAAAGTCCCTCGAAAACGTTCAATAAAAGCCTGATTATCGGCAATAAATTTCTGTTGCTCGTCATAAGCTTTTTGTTGGTGCACACGACGGTCTTTACGTAATTCCAAATAATGAGAATATTTGGCTTTGTAGTCGTAAATTCTACCCATTGTCACTTCAATGGTACGATTGGTAATATTATCAACAAAAGCCCTGTCATGTGAAATTACCATTACCGCTTTTGCCTGATTGATTAAGAAATCCTCCAACCATTGAATACTGTCCATATCCAAATGGTTTGTAGGCTCATCAAGCAAAATCAAATCCGGTTTTTTCAAAAGGATTTTCGCCAATTCAATACGCATTCTCCATCCTCCCGAAAATTCTGAAGTAGAACGATTAAAATCTTCTCTTTCAAATCCTAATCCTTTCAGTACTTTTTCAACTTCGGCTTCGTAATTTATTTCTTCTATAGAGTAATATTTCTCAGACAATTCTGAAACTCGCTCAATCAACTTCATATAATCGTCACTTTCATAATCGGTACGAATTGTCAATTGCTCATTTATTTCGTCAATTTCTGCTTTCATATCAAAAACCTCGGCAAAAGCTTTAGAAGTTTCTTCCATTACCGTACAATTATCGGCCGCCAGCAAATGCTGAGGCAAGTAAGCAATCACAGCTTCTTTCGGTGCCGAAATATTCCCTCGGGTTGGCTTGTTTGCTCCAGCCACAATTTTAAGCAAAGTCGATTTCCCTGCTCCATTTTTACCCATCAGGGCTATTTTGTCATTTTCGTTAATCGCAAAAGTTACGTCGCTAAAAAGTGTAGTTCCGCCAAATTCTACGGCTATGTCGTTTACTGTAATCATTTTTAATTCAGGAATTAGGATTTAAGAATTAGGATTTTAAAAATCTTAATACATTAAAATTTTGAAGGCGCAAAGATAGTTTAATTTGGAAAGGAGGCAATTTGAAAATAAATAAGTTGGCTTCCTTTTAAGAAAAAGAAGCCAACTTATTACAAAACAATACTATTTCTTTACAAACTCATTCTGAATTCCTCAATCACGGGATTTGCTTTTGCAAAATCGGTTTCCTGTATAAAAATTTCAACTGCCTGACCCGAAGTACCAAAACCCGCCAATTTTGCTGACTGAATATTATTCTTTACAACGGTTTGCACACCAATTGCTTCTATTTTTTCTTGTAAAGCCAAAGCTAAAATTTCGCTTCCTGAAAATATTTTAATTAATCCCATATCATTATTTTTTATGTTTTTTATGCAAATTACTCCTCTTCCTCCTCCATTTCGAAAAAAAGCGGTTCAATCATAATTTTATCTGCCAAAGTTTCTACTCTTTCAGTAATTTGAGAACAAAAGAACAAACGTTGTGTTTTTTCAATACTATTGGATAATCGCAATACTACAGCATCCATCCTGTTTTTGAATAATACATCGGCATCATCAACCACAAACATTTTTATAGTGTTAATATTGAATCCTGCCGAAGAAAACATAGCATTAATTCTGTTGGGAGTTCCAATAAGAATGTCCAGACCCATTGAAATGATATTTTTATC
>CAZWAF010000025.1:4725-37196 GCA_964631795.1 uncultured Flavobacterium sp.
ATATCTCCTTTATCATGCACACCAAGAATACTTAAATCATGATAAACCCCAAATTTCAGGAATAGTTCTTCCATTTCCAGAACGCGCTCTTTGTTTTCAACAAGAATCAAAGCTCTGGTACTTTCTCCCATGGATTTCTCCAAACGTTGAATTACGTTCAAAACAATAGTTGAAGTTTTTCCGCTTCCTTCCGGAGATTGAATTACCGCATCAACACCACTTTTTATGGTTGAAAATGTTTCCTGTTGCAATTCATTGGCTTCTACCAAACCATTGTCAATTAAGGCTTGTTGAAGTTTTTCGTTTATTTTTTTTAGTTTCATTTTTTTTAGTGATTAGTGATTAGTGACTAGTAATTAGCGGTTCCAAACTATTCACTAATTACTAATCACTATTTATTTAGAAGCAAACAGCTTCACATCATTATCCGAAATTTCGTTTCCTCCAAGAATAATAAGGCGTTCTACTACATTTCTCAGTTCGCGGATATTTCCTGTCCAATCGTATTCTTTCGATAAATTAATAGCTTCATCAGAAAAAGTCTTCGCAACAATCCCTTGTTCGGAAGCTATTTTTTCGGCAAAATAAGCAATCAGCATAGGTATATCTTCCCTTCTGTCGTTCAAAGCCGGAACTTTAATTAAAATCACTGCCAAACGATGGTACAAATCTTCACGAAAACGACCTTCGGCAATTTCCTGTTTCAAATCTTTATTGGTGGCCGCAATTACACGAACATCAATTTTAATATCTTTATCGGCTCCTACTCTGGTTATTACATTTTCCTGTAAAGCCCGCAACACTTTGGCCTGAGCCGACAAACTCATATCTCCTATTTCATCCAGAAAAATGGTTCCTTTATCGGCTGCTTCAAACTTTCCGGCTCTGTCTCTGACCGCCGAAGTAAAAGCGCCTTTCACGTGACCAAACAACTCGCTTTCTATCAATTCTGAAGGAATTGCTGCGCAATTTACTTCTATAAAAGGAAAATTGGCTCTTTCGCTTTTTTCGTGCAGTTGATGTGCAACCAACTCTTTTCCGGTTCCGTTTGGTCCCGTAATAAGAACTCTGGCTTCTGTAGGTGACACCTTTTCTATCATTATTTTAATATGATTGATAGCTTCACTTTCGCCAATCATCTCATATTTTTTGCTGACTTTCTTCTTGAGAATCTTATTCTCAATAATCAATTGCTTTCTGTCTAATGCATTTCGAACCGTATTAAGTAATCGATTCAAATCAGGCGGTTTCGAAATATAATCAAAGGCTCCCAAACGCATCGTATTGATGGCTGTTTCCATATCTCCGTGACCGGAAATCATCACAATAGGAATTTCGGGTTTTATTTTTTTGGCTGCTTCAAGTACTTCTACCCCATCCATTTTGGGCATTTTGATATCGCACAAAACCAAATCGTAATCATTGTTTTTGATCTTTTCGAGTCCCTCAAGTCCATCTACAGCTTCTTCAACCTGATAGGTATCGCTTTCTTCCGAAAGTATTCTTGACAGAACTCTTCGGATGGCTACTTCGTCTTCTATAATTAATATTTTGCTCATTTTTTCTAAGGTTCAAAGTCTCAGAGTGGCAAAGTTACAAAGTCTAAAAACTTTGTTTCTCTGCTACTTTACAACTCAAAAATTAATATTTCAACCAACGATACAGCTCTTTCCAACTTGGTTTTTTGCCGTACATCAAAATTCCAACGCGGTAAATTTTTGCCGCAAACCAAACCACTAAAAGGAAAGTTCCGAACAAAATGATTACCGAAAGTGCTATTTGCCAAAACGGAACTCCAAACGGAATTCGCATCAACATTACAATTGGAGATGTTAGCGGAAACATTGAAAACAAAGTTGCAATTGTACCGTGAGGATCGTTCATTACCGTGAAAAATCCAATATAAACAGCCAAAACCAATGGCATTATTATAGGTAAAATAAATTGTTGGGTATCGGTTTCATTATCAACCGCAGCTCCAATAGAGGCATAAAATGAACTGTACAGAAAATAACCTCCTGTGAAATAGACTATAAAAGAAATCAGAATAGTTCCAATAGGTAAATTCCATAATTCTTTAATGTACATTTGAGCTGTTCCGGCAAATTCCTGTTGAACTGCCTGCGTCATTTCCGGTGAAATTTGGGCTCTTGGACCAATGTTTACTCCAAAAAAAACAGAAGTTGCAAACATTAATAACAATCCGATTATAGCCCAGATTGTAAATTGAAGAATCCCGGCCAAAGAAGTTCCGATAATTTTTCCCATCATCAACTGAAACGGTTTGACAGATGAAATAATAATTTCGATAATTCTGTTTGTTTTTTCCTCGATCACACTTCGCATCACCATATTACCGTAAAGAACAATAAACATCATAATCATATAACCAAAAGCACCTCCAATTCCGATTTTTATTTCATTCAGACCTTTCAAACTCTCCTCGCCCGAAGCCTTAGAAAGACTAATATTTACATTGGCCTGCGCTTTTTGAATGGCAAGAGTATCTAATTTTGACTTTATCAGATTTTCTTTTGTAATTTTTTGAGCAATTACATTTTCTATACTTTCAATAAAAACCAGACTTGGACTATCATTTGAAATGTATTGAATTTTGTTTTCGAAAGTTTCATTTTCGTTCACTTTCGGAATCAAAAGCAAACCTTCGTATCTTTCGTTTACTAAACTGTCTTTGATTATTTTGGCATCAATAGCCGAAAGATTATCAAATTTATATTCTTCTGAATTCTTGAATTCATTAACAAAAAGTCCGGTTTCGTCATGAATGGCAATGTGTTTCAAATCGGCTTTCATCGAACTCAGATAAGCGATAAAAACTGCAACAGCAACCATCAAAAGCGGGCTCAAAAAAGTCATTACTATAAACGACTTGTTGCGTACTTTGGCTATAAATTCTCTTTTTATTATTAACGATAAAATACTCATTTATTTTTATTTTGATTTCTGTTGATGGATTTTCCGATTGTTCGATTGTTCGAAGAATCAAATAATCGAACGTTCTACTCCGTTACTGCTTGTATAAAAATATCATTCACACTCGGTATTTTCTCAGCAAAATGAGTCACTTGCCCTCTTTGTGTTAAAACAGACAGCAATTCGTTTGTAGTAGAATTTCCTAATTGAATTTCGAGTTTCAAATCATTGTTTAGTGATTTAAAATCTGCCTGACCCACTTTGAATTTTTGCGTCAAATCATACATTAAACCTTCAATATTGTCTGATAAAATTCCAACTTCAAAACTATTGGTTCTGTATTGTTTCTTTACATCCGATAATTTTCCTTCAATCAATTTGTTTGATTTATGAATCAGGGCAATATGATCGCAAAGTTCTTCCACGCTTTCCATTCTATGTGTGGAAAAAATAATGGTAGAACCACTTTCTTTCAAAGCCAGAATTTCGTCTTTAATAACATTGGCGTTTACGGGATCAAAACCGGAAAAAGGTTCGTCAAAAATCAGTAATTTCGGCTTGTGTAAAACACAAACCACAAACTGAATTTTTTGCGCCATTCCTTTAGATAATTCCTGAATTTTCTTGTCCCACCAACCTTGAATCCCAAGTCGGTCAAACCAATATTCCAATTGTTTTTTGGCTTCTGCTTTTGAAAGTCCTTTCATTTGAGCCAGATACAAACATTGCTCTCCCACTTTCATGGTCTTGTACAAACCGCGTTCTTCGGGCAAATAACCGATGTACTGAACGTGTTTTGGCTGCAATTTTTCTCCGTCAAGGATAATTTCGCCGCTATCGGGTAAAGTAATTTGATTTATAATTCGAATTAAAGAAGTTTTTCCGGCTCCATTAGGTCCTAAAAGTCCATAAATACTGCCTTTAGGAACAGTTAGTGAAACCTCATTCAAAGCTGTGTAATTGCCATATTGTTTCACAACTTTATTTACTTCCAGTATATTGCTCATTCTTGTTAGGATTTTGGTAAATATAGAAAAATAGCTTTAATTCTTGCTAAATCACTAAAAAAAATCCACCCTTACTTAAATTAAGGGTGGAAAATTCATTTATTATACGATTCGATTAATAAGGTAAATATTTTTAAAAGAATCATTTGTTAAGAAAACATATCTTTTACTTTTTCAAAAAACGACTTATCCGATTTTTCCGGTTTTGGAATAAAATTAGTATCGTTCAATCCGTTTTCAAAAAATTGTCTTTGTTCTTTCGATAAAGTTTTAGGAGTCCAAACATTTACGTGAACCAATAAATCTCCGGTTCCATAACTGTTTACACTTGGAATTCCTTTTCCTTTCAATCTCAAAATTTTGCCCGATTGAATTCCTTCTTCAAGCTTAATTCTTACTTTTCCGTTTACGGTTTCAATATCTTTAGAAACTCCCAAGGCAGCTTCAGGGAAACTGATATATAAATCTAAGTGAAGATTTTCTCCTTCGCGCTTCAAAGTTTCGTGTTCGATTTCTTCAATCACCACGATTAAATCCCCAGGAATACTGTTGCCCGGAGCTTCATTTCCTTTGTTACCCACTTTCAATTGCATTCCGTCAGAAACTCCTGCCGGTATTTTGATTGAAACTGTTTCTTCCTCAACGATTAAACCCTGAGAATCGGCATCGGCTGGTTTTTTATCCAAAATTTGACCGGAACCACCACAAGTAGGACAAGTCGTTGCCGACTGCATTCTACCCAAAATAGTATTGGTTACTCGCATTACCTGACCTTGTCCGTTACAAGTAGAACAAGTTCTGTAAGTAACTCCCGGTGCTTTTACTTTGCGTTTTACTTTTACTTTTTTCTCGACACCGTTAGCAATTTCTTCCAAAGTCAATTTCACTTTGATTCGAAGATTGCTTCCTTTGACTCTGCGTTGACCGCCTCCGCCACCAAATCCACCGAAACCGCCAAATCCACCACCGAAAATATCTCCAAACTGACTGAAAATATCATCCATGTTCATACCGCCGTGACCACCACCAAAGCCACCACTTCCGTCAAAAGCCTGATGACCAAACTGATCGTACTTAGCTTTCTTTTGAGGATCGCTCAAAACTTCATAAGCCTCGGCTGCTTCCTTGAATTTCTCTTCAGCTTCTTTATCTCCTGGATTTTTATCAGGGTGATATTCGATTGCCTTTTTTCGATAAGCTTTCTTTATCGCCGCAGCATCAGCACTTTTTGAAATGCCTAATATCTCGTAAAAATCTTTTTTCATAACTTTTTAATTCCCGATTACCACTTTTGGAAAACGGATGATCTTGTCTCCCAATTTGTAACCTTTTTCCAAAACATCTACAATTTTACCTTTAAGGTTGTCTGAAGGAGCCGGAATTTGTGTAATAGCCTCAGCAAAATCAGCATCAAATGCATCTCCGGCAACAACAGCTACTTCTTCCAATCCTTTTGATGAAAGAGTATTTTTCAATTTTTCAAAAATCAACTCCACTCCTTTAGTAAGCAAATCGTCTTCTGATTTTCTGATTTCAACCAAAGCTCTGTCAAAATCATCCAAAATAGGCAATAATGACAATAAAACTTCCTGATTTGCAGTTTTGAATAATTCTAAACGCTCTTTTGACGTTCTTCTTTTATAGTTTTCAAATTCAGCAAAAAGACGCAAATACTTATCTTTTTCTGCCGCCAAATCATTAGCCAATTGCTCCTCAACACTTAATTCTTCAATAATAAGTTGCTCTCCATTTGCATTTGCTTCTAAAGTTGCTTCATCCAACTCTTTTTCGATTTCCGTATTCTCCGTAGTCATTTTTGTTGTTTTTTTGAAAATATTTTTAAAATTCATTGTCGTTTTTTCAGGTTGCAAAAGTACTGCCATTTGTTTAAAAATGTCAAATTGTCACCTCCTTTTTTATTTTAATTTCAATCGCTGCACAAAATGACATATTTCATCGATTTTAAATACGTTTCAGCTAATTTTAATAAAATTTTAAGATGTATATACTTATGGATTATTTAGTTTTGGCCACCAAAGGTTTATAATTATTATTGATTCATTTTATAAAAAACAACTCCGTTCAACAAAATCGAACGGAGTTGTTTTTGTTTTATCTTTTCATCAAATCATTCAAAAACTCATATTCTGAATTTGAATCCGAAAGATATTTCTTTTTCAATACTCCCATTTTAACTCGAAAACAGTAAAATATAAATTGTCGTCCAACACTATTTTCATCAGTCAATTTATGATTGTTTCACTTTTACGCTCCACTCAAAATCCATTTCAGCCACTACTTCTCCACTTTCATCTTTACCAATTGATTTCAACCAAAAAGTCTGACCTTCGCTGGTCTCAATTGCTTTCTGTAAAATTGCCGAAATTTCATTTCCCTCCTTACATTCAAACACTATTTTGCCCAAAGCTTTCTTTAAAAAAGCCGATTTATTTTGCACCACCAACATTGAAATCTTTTTATTTACCAAATCAATATGCGCTTTTACCAAAGCTCCGGTTGTCAATTCGGCAGCCATCGCCTGAACAGCAAAATACAAAGACCCGAACGGATTTTGATTAATCCATCGATGACGGACAGAAACCATACAAGTTGTCAAACTTATTTTTTTGACTCTAACTCCGCAAATAAAAGCTGCCGGCAGTTTAAAAAGCAAAAACAAATTGAGTTTAGATGGAGTGAAATTCATATTTATTTTATTTTTTCTAAATGTATAAATTTAAAAACAGACCAACATTAAATAACAAAACTTCTTTGTTTCGATTAACATCGCATTTAAAGTCGTTTAATTATATTTGCAATCCAAGATTACGTTATAAATAATAAAATCGCCCTAATTCAAAATCAAAAATATTGATAAAAAGCGATTGCATAAAATCAATAAAAATTCTACAAACATGAAAAAAACCACATTTTTATTAGCCATATTATTAAGTTCCTCAATTGCATTCAGTCAATTGAAAGAAAGATTAAAGGGCTCAAAAATTGTAACTATTGAACAAAAAAAGACCGAAAGTTTTGATGCAATCGAAATTTTGGACGATTTGGAAATAATCTTAATTAAAGGAGATAAAAACGGAGTTGAAATAGAAGCCGATGATAACCTGCACGAAGCTCTTGGAATTCAAATGAACGGAAATACACTTGTTTTATCAAAAGTAAAAGAGATTTCTGGTTTCAAAAAATTCGGAATTCGAGTTATTTATACAGACAGTTTCAAATCAGTTGTTGTAAAAGACAAAGCAAAAATTACCGCTCTGGAAGAAATCAAACTGAATGAAATCAATTTTAAAAGTTTAAATAATTCTAAATTATATCTAAATCTAAGCGTTAAATCGTTCTCAATTTCAGCAGACGATAAATCGCATATTGAAATGAATGCAAAAGCAGAATCAGGAAATATTATTTTAAGTAAAAATTCCGACATAAAAGCTTTGATTTCTTCAAGCGATTTGAAATGTGATTTATACCAAAAAGCAATTGCAGAAATTGAAGGAGATGTTATCAATATGAAATTACGTCTTGATAACAATTCTAAATTCAACGGTAAAAAACTAAACAACAAAAATGCAATTCTAAATGCAGAAGCTTATACCAGCTGCAACATATTGGCCGAATCTACAATAGGAATTGAGGCTTCCGGAAGCAGTGAAATTGAACTTTACGGAAATCCAAAAGTAGATTTGAAAAGATTTTCTGATAACGCAATTATCTACAAAAAATCAGTTATCAAATAAATTCAAAAAAATATTCAACAAAAAAATGGCTGTCCGATAAAGACAGCCATTTTTTTGTATGAAATCTACCAAGATTATTCCAAAGTAGCCAAATATCTTTCCGCATCAAGAGCCGACATACATCCGGTTCCGGCAGCAGTAATAGCCTGACGGTATTCTTTATCCTGAACATCACCACAAGCAAAAACTCCAGGAATATTCGTTTTAGTTGTTTTTCCTTGAGTAATCAAATATCCTGTTTCGTCCATCTCTAACTGACCTTTGAAAATATCAGTGTTTGGTTTGTGACCAATAGCAATAAACAATCCTGTTACAGCCACTTCTTTTTTCTCGCCTGTTTGATTGTTTACCATTCTGATACCTTCAACAACATCGTCACCCAAAACCTCATCTATTTCTGAATTGAAATGAACTGTAATATTTGGTGTATTCTCTACTCTGTGCACCATCGCTTTTGACGCACGGAAAGTATCTTTACGAACTAACATAGTTACGCTTTTGCAAATATTTGCCAAATAAGTAGCTTCTTCAGCAGCTGTATCTCCGGCACCAACAATAGCAACATCCTGATTTTTGTAAAAGAAACCATCACAAACAGCACAAGCAGAAACTCCACCTCCACGCAATTTTTGCTCGCTTGGCAATCCTAAATATTTAGCAGTAGCTCCAGTTGAAACAATTACCGTTTGAGCGTGAATTTCTTTGCTTCCGTCGATAATTACTTTGTGCCATCCTCCCACTTCTTTCGAAAACTCAACAGCTGTAGCAAGACCAATTCTTACCTGAGTTCCAAAACGCTCAGCTTGAGCCTGTAACTGCATCATCATGGTAGGTCCGTCAATTCCTTCAGGATAACCCGGAAAGTTATCAACTTCGGTTGTAGTAGTCAACTGACCACCCGGCTCCATCCCTGTATATAAAACCGGATTCATATCGGCTCTGGAAGCATAAATAGCAGCGGTATATCCTGCCGGCCCGGAACCAATAATAAGACATTTAATTTTTTCGATTGTATCAGACATAATAATTTTATTTTCGATTTTTAACGTTGCAAAAATACAGTTTAAATTGAAAAACAAGACTTAAAAGCACATCACTTATCACTATTTGAAAATAATTTTTATCTATTTTCAAAAACCGCTTGCTAATTTAAAAAATATCTCTATATTTGCACTCGAATTACACACACGGGGTGTAGCGTAGCCCGGTTATCGCGCCTGCTTTGGGAGCAGGAGGCCGCAGGTTCGAATCCTGCCACCCCGACAACTTAGTTGTCAAACTATATCAAAAGCCAGTAAATACTAGTATTTACTGGCTTTTTTGTTTTTTGTGATTTAAACTATTTTAAGTTATTTCAAAAAAAATGAGAGTTATTCGGTGAGTAAAATTAAATTCTATTTTTAACTCACCAAAACAACGCAAACCCTTATAAATAAAAGGATTGCTGTAGTTAAACTTCCATTTTTTTTGACCGTTTTAATACCGTTTTGGAGGATTCTGGTGAGTAATTTTTACACAACTCACCGCAAGAACGATTAAATCGTATTAAAAACTTAAATTATTTCGATCATGAAATCCCAAAACACCTTCGGAATTCAGTTTATTATCCGCCAGGATAAAGTCAAAACTGATAAAGCACTTATTTATGTAAGGATTACAGTTGACAGTCAAAGAGTAGAACTCTCTTTAAAAAGATACATCCACCCATTAGAATGGAATGCCGTCAAAGGGCAAGCGAGGGGGAGCCGTAAAGAAATGGCCCAACTAAATACTTACCTCGAACAAATACGTTCCCGACTAACGGAATGCTATCAGGAAATCCAACTCAAAAAACAACTTATCACCGCCAAGGGAATAAAAAGCCTATTTCTTGGTACTGATGATAATCAATATACTTTAACAAAACTGGTTGCTTATCATAATGAAACCATGAAAACAGTTTTGGCAGTAGGCACTTTGAAAAACTACGGCACAACGGAAAAATACATTTTGGAATTTCTTAAAGCCAAGAAAGGTACTTCTGACGTTTATCTTTCTGAAATCAACTACCAATTCATAATTGACTTCGAACTGTTTCTTCGAAACCACAAGCCTGCAGATCATCAAAAACCGATGCAAAACAATGGTGTAATGAAACACCTGGAGCGATTGCGAAAAATGCTTACGCTGGCGATTAAGATGGAGTTGATGACAAAAGATCCTTTCAGTAAATATTCACTGCATTTCAATAAAGTGGAACGCGGATTTTTAACCGAAAGCGAATTAGAAACTATCGAAAACAAGAAATTCAGCATCGAAAGATTACAAATCACAAAAGACCTTTTTGTGTTCAGCTGTTATACCGGATTGTCTTATATCGATCTTATGAAATTGACTCCGGATAAAATTAATCTAGGAATCGACAAGCAATATTGGATTACAACGAAACGTGAAAAAACAAGTAATCCGGTGCGTGTTCCTCTGCTTCCAAAAGCATTGGAGATTATTCAGAAATACGAAAACCATCCCAAAGTCGTTGCTAACGGAACATTACTCCCGCATATTTCCAATCAGAAACTAAATGGCTATCTGAAAGAAGTAGCCGACCTGTGCGAGATTACAAAAAACATAACCTTTCACTTGGCCAGACACACCTTTGCTACAACAATTACACTCTTAAACGGTGTACCAATCGAAACTGTTAGCAAAATGTTGGGACACACCAAAATAAGTACCACACAGATTTACGCTAAGGTGGTAGAGCAAAAAGTAAGTCAGGATATGCTGAAATTACAAGAGAAACTTTCAGTTATGGAATTACAGAAAAAGACTATTAACAGTTGAGAAATATGTGTATTTTCGCGCCCCATTTTTTTAATCTGCAACTTTAGCATGAAATATAATCTTCAAAAATTTGATGAGGTTATAGCTGAAATCTTATCGGAAAAAGAAAATCAGTTCGGCAGTGATGCCGAACTTTTTTCGCTTAATGATCAGCTCAAAATTGAAAACATCCAGATAGAAAGGAAAATCCGCGAAACCGTTTTTCGGTTAAAATCCAATTCCAAAATCGAGCATTATATCCATAAACAGCAATTGGCTTTGGAGAATCTGATTGCGTTCGTCCGTAGGGAAATCAATCCCGGAAGACGAAAGGAGTTATATGAAATTTCGGAACAGAATAACCAGAAGGACAAACTCAAAATAGTTTATATAAAACTGGAAAAGCTTCAGATTTTTCTGGAGGATGATTTTGCTATATATCTCAGCGCAGACAGAATCGTTCCTTTCAGGTCGTTTTCTAAAAAGAGAAAATCCAATAAGTTAAAGATTGATGGAATCCGAAAATCAAAAACCTCGGCACAACTTTCATTGGAGCTGATGGAAATAATTTGCCGGCAGAATAATCTAAACTATGGTTATGGAATCACCTATCACAAATTCAGATACAACAACAAATTCATATCCGAATTGTCCCTCCATTTGAGTAAACATAAAGGAATAATTTATGACGATGCCATCATTTTGTTTCTGTTAGAAATGAATTACAACACCAAATCATTTTTCAAATTCCTGATGAATCAGATTAATGGTGATTTGGACAAATTCCAAACAGCAAAGGAGAAATTCGACTTCCTTACACAAATTGTCAAAACTTATAAGCAAATCGACATTTATGGAAAAACAGCTTACAAAAGAAAACGGATCCACATCTGCAAACAAATCCTGAATTGGTTGGAGCAGGAAATCAAATTCCTTTCTAGAAACCAGGTTTTATTGGCATCGGATTCTCAATTTGATAATCGTTCTTCTAAATACAAGCTCAAGGTAAATATGTCGGTTGCGCAACTCAGCTGCTTTTTCTGTTTCCTGTGTAAAATCGGGATTTTAAAACCTAAAAGCAATGAGCATCTGTTCAGTTTTCTGTCTGAAAACTTCGAAACCAATCATACCGAAAACATATCCCTAAACAGTATCAGTAACAAATTTTACAATATCGATGATACCTCCAAAGATGCAGTAAGGAATATTATTATTCGGTTGCTCAATATTTCAAAATAATATTTTTAACCCATAAAACATTAATATTCAGAGGGGTTGTACGGGGTTGTACAACCCCTCTAACTGTTTTTGCATTTGCATAATACAGTTATTTGCCATCTACCAATTTAAACCAAAATTTATGGCAAGAGAAATTATTACAATTGATGATCTGCACAACTTCAAAGCAGAACTATTAGAGGATATCAAAAACTTATTAAAAGAACGAAGCGGCCAACCTGTAAAGAAATGGCTCAAATCCTACGAAGTCCAAAAAGTCTTGGCAATCTCCTCCGGAACGCTCCAAAACCTTCGTAACAACGGCACCATCAAATTCACTAAAATTGGAGGTGTGTTGTATTACGACTACAACGAAATTCAACTAATGCTAAACTCCAAAGGCAGGCAAAAATAAAAGATGAGGCATGAACTACATCAGACATCTCACAGGTGTTTTCCTGCGCATGGACAATGACAAGCGACTTACTCCTTATCACATCAGTTTGTATATGGTATTGTTTAGACAGTGGAATAATAATCGGTTTAAAAATCCGATTTCCATTGCAAGAGATGAGGTGATGAAAGCTTCAAAAATCGGTTCGGTAAACACCTATACCAAAACACTAAAAGAACTGCATCAATACCAGTATATACAGTACTTCCCGTCATACAATCCGCATCTCGGAAGTCAGGTTTACCTGTACAGTTTTGATAATAGTACTGATAATAGTAGTGATAAAGGCTCTGAAATAGCTGTGAGACCTTCTATAAACATAGTAAACAATAAAAAAATGGAAATCTTAAAAAACGAAAATACACAAGCACAAAATTTTGAAAATCAATCTGAAAAAATAAAAGAGATGAATAACTCCAATCCACAACCAAATCCAAATGCGATTCCTCCATCCTTGGAGCACCTCATCATTTATTTCAACGAAAAAGAATTTTCGGCCATCGAGGCCGAAAAATTCTTCAACTACTTTGAAAGCAACGGTTGGCTCGTGGGCGGAAAATCCCCAATGAAAGACTGGAAAGCCGGCGCGAGAAATTGGATGCTCAACGCTAAAAAATTTAACCAAAACAGGGTAAAACCAGCATCTCAAAATCAACCAACACCCGGAAAACTCCAAACGGATTCCCGTAAAAACTATGAAGAACCGCTATAATCGAAAACATGGAAACTGCCAACCTGTACACTTCTGATAATGGTCAAAAGATCTACGATTTCAAAAAATGCTTGGCATTTTTGCAGTCCAAGGGAAAAGAACATTTCGGGAATCATTTTTCCATTCGTCAGGAAGATTTGGAAATTATCTATAAACTTTTGATTTACACCATTCGTGATGCGGAAAAAGCGCCCCAACTAAAACTCGACCTCAACAAAGGAATTCTCCTGACGGGGCCTGTAGGTTCAGGAAAAACCTCATTGATGTTCCTGTTGAAATACATTGCACCGGCGCAATTCAATTATTCTATGAAACCCTGTCGTGAAATTGCCTTTGAATTTGCCGAAAAAGGTTACGAATCCCTGAACAAGTTTACCACAAAACCATCGGCTCAAAAACGGCTGTCGGCCTGTTGTTTTGACGATTTAGGTACGGAGCAGAATATTCGCCATTTCGGAAACGAGTGTAACGTCATGGCCGAAATCCTTTTGAGTCGTTACGATCAATTTGTAGAAAATAAAACCATAACACATCTCACGACCAATCTTTCGGCCAGCGAGATTGAAAGCTTTTATGGCAACCGAGTCCGTTCCCGTATGCGGGCAATGTTCAACCTCATCGCTTTCGACAAAAACACCAAAGACAAACGTTAGGCCATAAACTAAACCCATAACATGGAACCTAGAACTTACAACAATTAACCACAAACAACAAACCATGAAAAAAATAACCGCCTTCTGGAAATGGTTCGCCGACAACGAATCTGCAATAAAAACAGCTATCCTAAATCGCCTATTCAAAGACGAAGTTTTAATAGGTAACAGTAACGAAGAACTAATCTCCCTACTCTACAAGAAATTAGGCTGTGTTTCCAAACGAATCGGAATCATAATCAAAGGATCTTCAGGGAATCTGGATAGATTCACCATTATTTTTACCGCACAGGGATATCCAATAGCCTTTGAGGAAATCATGGAATTAGAAGAACTGGCACCTCAACTGCAACACTTCATACCACAAGCGTTTATAAACCCGTTTCCCGATATGACACCTTTCAAAGAAAAAACTGATCCTCATTGTATTTATCCCGATTGTAAAATCAGAATTAGCGATCTGCAGATGTCTTTAACCGATTACGATATTGAATCCAAAACTTTAAAAATCAAAGTCTTTATGCCTGATTATGACAATGTGAAAAAAGAAGCTGATCTGGATACCCACTTAATGTATATTGTCATGGGATTTACTGGCGAAATGTCCTACCGTTTACACATCAAAGAAATAGAATTCGCTCAATTGCCGGATTCGACAAAAGGCCTTTTAAGCCTTATCGAACTGCCTGAATATATTCATTATCTCTACAAAGTAAATACTCGTGGAAGAACAAGGTTCATATAGCCGATAACCACCAACTTAAAAAACATAGAACTTACAACATTTAGGCTCTATGTTAAGTTTATTGTTATTTTTGTCATTGCCGTAAAAGGCGCTCTGAGATACAATCAAAAACTACATTGCTGGTAAGTCAATATTTTAATATTAACTTAAAAGTGAATAATAATTTGGAAGACAACTTATAAGTAAATACTTTTGCACATATAAAACCAATAGCTCAATACAATAAGGTTTCTTATTATTCTGTCTGTATGGAAAGTAATACGGTCTCTCTTTTTGAGGAATTTATTAATTTTCATACTACTGCTAACAAAAAGAAATTGAATCATGTTTTAGAGTGGATAAGGATAATTGGTAATAAATACGGCGCACAACCACATTTATTTAGACCTGAAGGAGAATCTGCAGACGCTTCGGCTTTACCGCCCAAGGGAATAGAGAGACCTCCTCATTATACCGAGTTCGGTAAAAAGAAAGCAAACAATATCCGTCTGTATTGTTTGAGAGCCAATGAAAATGTGGTAATATTATTTAACGGTGATATTAAAACTACCCAATACGCACAGGATTGCCCCAATGTTAAGAAACACTTTAAATTGGCAAACCAGCTAACCAAGGCTATTGACAACGCCTTCATTGAAAAAGACATCGTTTGGAACGATGATCACACAGAAATTAATTTTGACGAAGACTTTAAACTTTATTTATAAAGAACCATGAAATTCCCTGAAAACAACATCATTGACCAATGGCTTGATGAAAATGGAAATCCTGAAATAGCACGATTAGTAGAAAAAAACTTAGCCATTGCAAATAAGATAGCTGAAATACTAAAAGTACGTGGTTTAAAACCGGCCGACTTGGCTAGAATGCTGGACAAGAAACCATCCGAAATCAGTAAATGGTTAACCGGAATGCACAATTTTACAACCAAAACAATTGTAAAAATTGAAGTTGTATTAGGTGAAGATATCATACACACCGAACCCCAAAAAGTGTACTTAAAAGTGATGGTAAACAGCCAAGATCTTGAAGAAGAAACGGTATTCGAAAAATCCGAGGTTTACACCAACGGATTAGAAAACGACAAAAAAGCGTCCTAAAACAAATGGCAAATTCTAGTCAAATAATTCCTGAAAAAATCCACTTGAATCAAATCAAATGGGTTAAGGAAAACACGCTATTATTAGAAGAAAAACTCCCAAAAAAACCAACTTACGATTTTGTGATTGCTCACAACATGATGCACAATTTAGACAAACAGATAGTCAAAATCAGATTATTTGTGGATATGAGTGGCAATGTAGACGGAAAAACTATTAATCAGGGAGGAAATTACGAAGTGGATTTTCTGTTTAAAATTGACGACTTAGAAAATCATTACCAAATGATTGACGAAAAGCCTGTTTTTAACGGTGTCTTTGTTTCCACCTTGTTAGGAATATCCTATTCTTCTTTAAGAGGAATGCTTTTCTCCATTTGGAGCAACACCCCGTTAAAGGATGTTGTATTACCGGTAATCTCCGTTCCGCTCTTACTCAACAGTAAGCGATGAGAAAGACCGACCGAACGTGCTCCGTGTAGCTGGATAAGTTACCAGGCAAGCACGATAAGAAGTTTGTCTTCTAAAATTCTAATTAACAAAATGATAAACTTAAAATTGCACGATAAATCTATCAGGTTTATCGTGCAATTTTAAGTTTATTAAACAAGAGTAAATTTTACCTACATAAGCAAAACGAGGGCGATTTTTTAATAAAATCACCCTCGTTTTGTTGTTTACATAACTCATGTTTACCAACTCTTCCTTTTGCACCTCAATGCTTTTTCGTATAATTGTGAACTCTTTGAGTATTGTCAATTACGACCAATAATTTAAACAGTATTCGACTTCATTTTTAGTCATTTTACTATTCTAAATAATCGCAAAGAGCCTATTATCATCGACCTCAATTATATAAAATACATTTTAAAGAAGTATTCAATGACTTTCAATAATATACTAGCTAAATACCGTAAAATTTCATTTTCAGAACGTGACAAAGGAGCTCGTTTTGAAAGATTAATGCAAGCCTATCTTTTAACCGATCCGCAATATGCTTACCGATTCAAAAAAGTTTGGATGTGGGACGAGTTCCCAGGGAAAAATGATTTAGGCGGTGGCGACACTGGTATTGATTTAGTTGCCCTTACTATTGATGGGGATTATTGGGCTATTCAATGTAAATGCTATCAAGAAACTTCTCTAATTGACAAACCGGCTGTAGATTCTTTTTTATCTACTTCAAGCCGTACATTTAAAAACGAAGATTTAAAAACCGTTGGTTTTTCACACCGCCTTTGGATTTCTACAACAAATAAATGGGGGCCTAATGCAACCCAAGCAATCAAAAATCAACACCCCCCGGTATCAAGAATTCATCTTCACGATTTACAAGATGCCCCCGTGGATTGGGCGCAAATGGAATCGGGTGTTCATGGCGAAATTGCACGTATTACAGGAAGAGATTTAAGAGACCATCAAAAAGAAGCTCTAGAAAAAACGCAGGAAAATTTTAAAACTGCCGACCGTGGTAAATTAATCATGGCATGCGGTACTGGTAAAACGTTTACATCACTTCGCATCGCCGAAAACGAAACCAACGGTAACGGTATGGTTTTGTTCCTGGTTCCTTCTATTGCTTTACTCGGTCAGACTTTGCGCGAGTGGTCAACTTTTGCAAAAGAACCAATCAACGCCATTTGTATTTGCTCCGACCCCGATATTTCAAAAAAGAAAACTAAAGACGAAGATACCGATACTTTTAGTACCGTAGATTTGGCTTTGCCTGCATCTACTGACCCCGATGAAATTTTAAAACAATTCAATCTTTTTAAGAGAACTGGTAAAACAGGAATGACCGTTGTTTTTTCTACCTACCAATCGATTGAAGTTATTGCAAAAGCGCAAAACGTGATTCTTAAAAATGGATTTAATGAATTTGATTTAATCATTTGCGATGAAGCCCACAGAACAACAGGGCTAAAAATTGCTGGTTTTGACGAATCCGCTTTTACAAAAGTGCATGACAATGATTTTATAAAAGCTAAAAAACGTTTGTATATGACGGCTACGCCGAGATTATATAACGACGAAGTAAAAAGCAAAGCAGCACAGGCAGAAGCCGTTCTATGTTCGATGGATGATGAAAATTTATACGGCCCGGAAATATACCGTATTGGTTTTGGTGAAGCCGTGGCCTTAGATTTATTGACGGATTACAAAGTTTTAATTCTTACTCTAAACGACCACGACATTCCTCCGGCAATTCAAAAGATGATTGCCGATGAAAACAGCGAAATATCGACCGATGATGCCTCCAAATTAATAGGCTGCATCAATGCACTTTCAAAACAAGTTTTGGGAGACGAAGGAATTATAAAAGATTCCGACCCGCACCCAATGAAAAGAGCGGTCGCCTTTTGTTCTAATATAAAAGTTTCTAAAAAAATTACAGAAACCTACAACACGGCTTCTGATTCTTATATCAATTCCTTACCAAAAGAAAAAAGAGATTCGATGGTTTCCATCGCTTCAAAACATATTGACGGCTCTATGTCGGCTCCAGAACGGGACGAACTTTTAAACTGGATAAAATCAGATATTGATGAGGGCGATTGTAGAATATTAACCAATGTTCGTTGTTTGAGCGAAGGTGTTGACGTTCCTTCCCTTGATGCTGTTTTATTCCTTTCCGCCCGAAATTCACAAGTTGACGTGGTGCAATCGGTGGGGCGTGTAATGCGTAAATCACCAGGGAAGAATTGCGGCTATATTATTATACCAGTTGTAGTCCCTTCTAATATTTCAGCAGAAAAAGGCTTAGATGATAACGAACGTTATAAAGTGGTTTGGACGGTTCTAAACGCGCTTCGTGCGCATGATGACCGTTTTAATGCACTTGTAAATAAAATTGAATTAAACAAAGTTCGCCCTAATCAAATCATCGTTGGTGGTTCTGAATACGGTTTTGATGGAGATGGTAATCCAGTGCGAAAAAGCGATTCTGATTTAGATGCTAAAAACAGTACTGATCTAACCCAACAAATGACTTTGCATTTTGAAGAATTACAAAGTGCCATTTTTGCCCGAATGGTCAAAAAAGTAGGCGACAAAAGATATTGGGAAGTTTGGGCTAAAGACGTGGCGCAAATTGCCGAACGTTACATGGAACGCATTACCAAACTCGTTAAAACTGACGGTCAACACAAAACCGCTTTTGGAAATTTCTTAGATGGTTTACAAAAAAATATAAACCCTAGTATTGATGAAAATCAAGCGATAGAAATGTTGTCACAGCACATCATTACAAAACCAGTTTTTGAAGCTTTGTTCGAAGGATACTCCTTTGTAAAAAACAATGTTGTTTCAATAGCCATGCAAAATATGACAGCTATTTTGGATGAACAAGCTTTGGAAAAAGATGCAGAAGCACTCCAAAAATTCTACGAATCCGTAAAAATGCGTGCTGCAGGAATCGACAACGCCGAAGGTAAACAACGCATCATCATAGAGCTATACGATAAGTTTTTTAAAACTGCTTTCCCTAAAATGGTGGAGCAATTGGGTATCGTTTATACGCCTGTAGAATGTGTAGATTTCATCATCCATTCGGTAAACGACATTCTACAAAAAGAATTCGGAAGAAGCTTGACAGATGAAAACGTTCATATCCTGGATCCATTTACTGGGACAGGTACTTTCATCACGCGACTGCTCCAAAGCGGATTAATCAAAGAGGAAGATTTAGAGCGCAAATACAAACACGAAATCCACGCCAACGAAATTGTATTACTCGCCTATTATATAGCCGCTGTAAATATAGAAAACGCTTTCCACGATGCTACCCTAGACCCTGATGATGGTATTGGCAAAGAAAAATACATTCCTTACGACGGCATTTGCCTTACCGACACTTTCCAATTGGGTGAAACAGACGACAGCGAAAAAATGTTTTCCGAAATGTTTCCGCAAAACTCCGAACGTGTGCAACGACAAAAGAAAGCTCCACTTCGCGTAATTATGGGAAATCCACCGTATTCCATTGGGCAAAAATCAGCCAATGATAATGCGCAAAACCAATCCTATCCTATTCTTGATAGCCGTATTGCAAATACGTATGCAAAAAAAGGGAATTCAACAAATGTCAACTCTTTATACGACTCTTACATAAAAGCCTTCCGCTGGAGTTCCGACCGTTTGGATGCTAACGGTGGGATCATTGCATTTATCTCCAATGGTGCTTGGCTTGACGGAAACAGCACAGACGGTTTTCGTAAATCGTTGGAAAACGAATTCAGCTCTATATATGTTTTTAATTTGAGAGGAAACCAAAGAACCAAAGGTGAATTATCAAGAAAAGAAGGAGGTAAGATATTCGGTTCAGGCTCCAGAACCCCTATTTCTATCACTTTCCTGATAAAAAATCCTATCGCAAAACAAGAAAAAGCAACCATCCATTATCACGATATTGGCGACTATTTAACCCAACAGGATAAACTCAAAATCGTCACACAATTTGGCTCTAGTGCCAATGAAAAAATGTCGTGGAAAACATTAGAACCAAATGAACATGGGGATTGGATTAGTATGCGAAATTCTGCTTTTGATGAATATATCCCTTTGATTCCGGGAAAAAAATTTGACAGCAAAACACAATCTTTCTTTTTAATAAACTCTCTTGGTTTAACAACCGGAAGAGATGCCTGGGCAATAAACTTTTCTTTTAATAAATTAATCGATAATTTGAGTAAAATGGTTGATTTTTATAACAACCAGCTTAGTTACATTAAACAGCAACGAGAATTAGGTACTACTACAAAAATTGATGATTTAATTAGCACTGATACAAATAAAATTAGCTGGTCAAGAGGATTAAAAAGAAGTGCTGAAAATTTTAAAACAATATTTCTTGATAAGAATAAATCAACCATATTTAATTACAGACCTTTTTCAAAACAAAATGTATATCATTCAAAAAGTTTAAATGAATATGTTTATCAATGGTCTAAATTTTTACCTTCAAAAAATCATTCAAACACTTTAATTTGTATTTCATCTTCGGGCACTACTAGTGGTCTATCACTACTAATTTCAACATCAATAGTGGATGCTCATTTTAACGGAGACACTCAATGTTTCCCACTCTACTACTACGAAGAAAACAAACATGCTCAAAAAGGCTTGTTTGACACAGGTGATAACAGCGATTACATCCGCCGTGATGGGGTAAGTGATTTTATACTTGAAAGAGCAAAAAAACAATACGGCAAAAACGTTAGCAAAGAAGATATTTTCTATTATGTATATGGTTTTTTACATTGCCCGGAATACCGTGAAATGTTTGCCAGTGACTTAAAGAAAATGTTGCCTCGTTTGCCATTGGTGGAGGATGTTCGGGATTTTTGGAAATTCAGCAAAGCAGGTCGTGAACTGGCAGAACTGCATATCAGTTATGAAACTGTTCCGGCTTATGATGGAGTTGAAGTAAAAGGAGCAGAAAGCGAATTTTACACCGTTGACAAAATGAAATTTCCTAAAAAAGACCAAAAGGACACCATCATTTATAATAGCCGTATTTCTATTTCCAATATCCCTGCAGAAGCCTACGAATATGTAGTAAATGGTAAATCTGCCATAGAATGGGTTATGGAGCGTTACGCCGTAACTACGCACAAAGATAGCGGCATCAAAAACGATCCAAACGATTGGGCTACCGAAGTAGAAAACCCGAAATATATTTTGGATTTGGTTTTGAGCATTATTAACGTGAGTGTGCAAACTGTGGAGATTGTGAAAGGCTTACCGAAAGTAGATTTTGGTCAGGATACAACCGAAAATAAGGTTGTGGAAATATATCCCGAGGATGAAAACACCATCAACATTGCTGCCGAAGGGGAGACCGGATATTAACAGAAATTGACTGATGAAAAACAATCAAACCATTGCTTTTACGCCCTTTTCAGACACCGATTTAGATAATATACTTCGTGTTCTTCTAGAAAACAACGCTTTTCATCAAACTAACGACCATCGTTTTATTGAAGTGCTACAGCCAATTCCTCAGGAACACGCAAAAACCGTAGTAATGCTTCATAAATTATATGCCGATAAAATGATAGACTGCAGTGGTGATATCACACAAACAGATTACCAATATGTTAAAAATGGACATCGTGGATCTGATACTGTTTACACACTTGAATCTACTCGCCGTTGGAAAGAGTTCACTACCAACGGGCATTTTATACTAACTCCGAAAGGATATAATTGTATTGTATCCGGCGGATATGTATCGAAAACAAAGAAGAAAAAATTAAAAAAGATAAAAGAAACATTACTTTTTACAGCAACAATTATTACGGCATTAGCTACAGCAATTACCGCATTTTATGTGATTATTGCACCCACTCCCGTAAGTAATAATCAAAATAATAGTGTTCATAAATCTAATACGAATCAAGTTGACACCATCAGCAAAAAGATAAAAAAGGTTTTTCCAAATAATAATAAAAAGAAATGAGTGATTCACAACTAAGTTTATTCAACGAAATAGAATGGCCAATTTTCAATAGTTTGGAAACTCATTTTCCCAATGATGAGTTTTCGGAATTGGAATACAAATCAGCACAGGGTGGTTTTCCTAAAGACTTTTGGAAGACTTTTTCGGCATTTGCTAATACAAACGGTGGGTTTGTCATTTTGGGTATTCGTGAGAAAAAAGGTGTTCTTCATTTAGAGGGCTTAAGTGATGATAACATTCAAACATTGCTTAAAGATTTTTGGGATAATGCCAATAATCCTCTATGTGTTAACCGAAATATCATGACTAATGAAGATGTCTGTATGATTCCTGTTGGAGAAGTGAAACTATTGGCATTTCATGTTCCGATTGCCAAACGAACCGAACGACCTGTGCATCTAACACGAAATCCTTTTGGAAACACTTATAAACGCAATCACGAAGGCGATTACCGCTGTACGGATGAAGAGGTACGGAGAATGCTTGCAGATGCCGATACGAACCTAAATCATGACAGCCGAATTTTGGAGGGGTATTCGCTTGAGGATATTGATGAATCAAGCCTTAGAAAATACCGTCAAGTATTTGCATCGGTGAAACCCGACCATCCGTGGTTAACGTTGGAAAATCGAGAATTTCTTGAAAAACTGGGTGGATATCGCAAAGACAGAGTAACAAAGAAAGAAGGTTTAACATTGGCAGGTGTTTTAATGTTTGGGAAAGAGAGTAGTATTCTGGATCAGGAATGTACACCAAATTATTTTCCGGATTTCAGAGAGATTTTAACACAGGACTCTTCCATTCGATGGACAGATAGAATTATACCTGATGGAACCTGGGAATGTAATTTGTTTCAGTTTTATCTGAAGGTATGGCCGAGGCTTTCATCCAGTATTCCTAAACCTTTTCAATTAAAAGATGGTGTTCGACAGGATGAAACCCCAGCCCATACAGCCTTACGTGAGGCTTTTGTCAACGCCCTCATCCATGCGGATTATTCTACTACCGGAAATACTATTATTGAGCAACGACCGGAATTGTTTTCATTTTCCAATCCGGGTACCCTGTTGGTTTCTATTAATCAATACTATCACGGTGGAATCAGTGAATGCCGGAATCCAAGTTTACAGAAAATGTTTTTAATGATTGGTAGTGCTGAAAAGGCTGGTAGTGGTGTGAACAAAATCATGTCTGGCTGGGATTTTGCACATTGGAGAAGACCTTATCTGAGGGTTTCTTCTCAACCTGATCGTTTGACATTGGAATTACCGATGACAAGTATTATTCCTGATGAAACGATTCAGCAATTAAAAGAGATTTTTGGTGACGATGTGGATGTGTTGGGAAAAGAAGAGTTGACAATACTTTCCACCTGCCAAATTGAGGGTGAAACGTCCAATTATCGGTTACAATTTTTGATTGATCAGCACCGAGCTGAAATTACGCGCATATTGCAGGAATTATGCAAACAAGGCTTTCTAACTTCCGATAACAAAGGAAGATGGACTACCTACCATTTGAACTCAGAGTACAAAAATGAGGTTTGGGAGAAGGATATTGAAACAGGTGCTAAAGGGAACACCTCTTTAGATAATAAAGGGAATACCTCCAGTACCGCTAAAGGGAACAGTTCGGATGTTAAAGGGAATACCTCCAGTACCGCTAAAGGGAACAGTAAACAACGATTGACAAAAGGTGAATTGCAAAATAATATCCTGAAATTTTGTGAATTTGAATTCTACTCAGCGGTCGAAATAGCACAACATGTAGGTAAGGATGTAAACTACTTGAAGAAAACAGTTATTCCGAAAATGATAGATAATAACCTTCTTGTTCGTTTATTTCCAACTATTATCAATCATCCACAACAGAAGTATAAAAAACATGATTAAAAGGGAGTAATGGAGATAGTGTTTTTAGTAGGAAGCCTATTTATAGGGGCGGTAATTACCTAACTATTTGTGAAATAAAAAGTAGTTCAAAGGTGGTAAACGGGAAATGTTTTATCCCTTTGTAACCCAAAAAAATCAAGCTTATAAGGTAATTGTAAAACAGTTAACCAAAAAATGATATGGCTCTTATTCTATTTATTGTAGTTCTTTTTATTGTTTTCGTCGGAGGAGGTTATCTGTTAGGAGGTATTGCAGGTGAAATTTTTTCTCGAATATTTAAAAAATAAGATCTGATGATTCATAAAAAAGTTACTTGACAAGTTACCGGACAAGTACCGGACAACTAGATTTTGGTTGTGAGATATGTTCGGGGATACTTCCATTTAAGCATTAATGGTTTTTAAGACGTTCCAAAAATGGTTTCATAAGAACTACTCGTGTAACACCACGGGCAATAAAAAAGGAATTTTTTACAAAAAAGGAGATTTAAGACTTTTATATTCGGATTTTATAGAATTTTATATTTTAGCGGTCTTAATTTCATCTAAAAAAATAAAAGCAATGGATAAACCACTTGAATACAAGAACAGGATCATTTCATACTTGGAAGAATACAAGCACGACGCTGACGTGATTGAATGGATAGGAACCCAACCCGAAGAAGAACAACCAAATTATTTACGAGGGCTTAAAATGCTGCTTTCTGAAATGGCATTTTTAAATGAGCCGCAGGTAGAACTCTCTAATGAATTGGATGATAAAATTGAGCAATTCGAAATATCAATACTTGCTCGAAAATACGACAAGGCCCAATTTGTGGAGGAAATAAAGAAAAGATATACTACCGAAGATGCATTTGGGAATTTTATGAAAATTCACAAAGAAGCATTAAAATCAAAAATCGAATCTAATCCCAAAAATGAGGAATTATTGGAGTTTGCCCAAAAATTCATTCAGTTAGAAAAAAACGAAGGTTCCTATAATCCTGATGACTGGAAGAGTATTTTATAAAACTTCTGCCACCGGTGCCAACCTGAATTACTTTATTTCATTGCACTGAACATCAAAAAGAAAACCCCGCTCTCCGAAGTCTCCCGACTTCGGAGCATTACAATCGACACAGAAAAACTATTTCATGTTAAAATCCATTTTCAAAATTACATCTTCCGTAATTTTACAAAATGAAACTCCAAAAACTACATAATTCAGAAACACTCGAATTCTACATCCCGGATTATTCCACCGAAATGGAATTGCCTTTTATGGATGTGGGCATCAGTGCCGGATTCCCGTCACCGGCCGATGATTTTATCGAATTATCAATCGACCTCAACAAACAGTTAATCCGAAACAGAGACACCACCTTTTTCGCAAAAGTAAAAGGGCACTCCATGAAAAATGCCGGAATCTTTGACGGGGATTTATTGGTTATTGACAAAAGCCTCGAACCTCAGAACAACAAAATTGCCATTTGCCAAATTGACGGAGAATTCACTGTAAAACGAATCAAAATAGAAAAAAACATAGTCTGGCTCATTGCCGAAAACGAAGACTACGAGCCAATCAAAGTAACGCCCGAAAACGAACTAGTGATCTGGGGAATCGTTATTCACTGTATTAAGTCATTTTAACATCTCATTTTTCACGTCTCACATCTCACTAAAAAAATGTACGCCCTAATCGACTGCAACAATTTCTACGCCTCTTGCCAAAGAGTGTTCGACCCAAAATTGATTGGAAAACCGGTAGTAATACTGTCCAACAATGACGGTTGCGTGATTGCGCGTTCCAATGAAGCCAAAGCAGTCGGAATCCCGATGGGAGCACCTGCTTTTCATTGCAAAGAATTATTCGAGAAAAACAATGTTTTTGTGTTTTCTTCCAACTATGCACTTTACGGAGATATGAGCTCTCGGGTAATGAACATACTGACCACATTCTCCCCCGAAATCGAAGTATACAGCATAGACGAAGCTTTCCTTAAATTCACAGGATTCGAACTCTTTGATTTAAAAGAATACGGAATCAAAATCCAAAAAACCGTCACCAAAGGAACCGGAATTCCAATCAGCGTAGGTTTCGCTCCAACCAAGGCACTGGCAAAAGTGGCCAACAAAATAGCGAAGAAATATCCGGCACAAACCCAAAGCGTACACGTAATTGATACAGAAGAAAAACGAATCAAAGCCCTTAAATGGACAAAAATAGAGGACGTTTGGGGTATCGGAAGAAAACACGCAAAACGGCTACAAGCTAAAAACATTTTCAACGCTTGTCAATTCACTCAATTATCTGATGAATTAGTTCGCAAAGAAATGTCAGTTGTTGGGTTGAGGTTAAAACACGAACTGGAGGGCAAACCTACTTTAGACTTGGAAACACCACAATCCAAGAAATCAATTGCAACCACACGCTCATTCGAAAAGTCATTGACGAAAATCGAAGACATAGCCGAAAGAGTAGCAACATTCACAGCCTCCTGTGCCGAAAAACTTCGCCGTCAAAACAGTCATTGCAATGCAATTATGGTTTTTGTACAGACGAACCATTTCAGTAAGGACCAACCACAATATTCAAGAAATATCGTGATCAATACCGATTTCCCAACCAATTCAACAATCGAATTAAACCACTACGCCCAAACCGGACTGAAAGCCATTTTCAGGGAAGGTTATAGTTACAAAAAAGCAGGCGTGGTCGTTCTGGGGTTAACCCCTAATTCCGAAACCCAATTATCCCTGTTCAACACCTCCAATCCAAAGCACCAACCTTTGATGTCGGTTATTGACAAACTCAACAAATCCTACGGAAAAAACAAAATAAAGTTCGGATCCCAATCCCTCGGCCGACAATGGAAAATGAAGCAGGAAAAATTATCCCCAAGCTACACTACAAACATAAAAGATATCATAACAGTAAAGTTCTAATCTGTAATTTATACCAACAACACCTCATAACTTACAACCTACAACTGCCTACATGACAATCCAATATTTCCTACTCCTCCCCGAAGAAGAACAACTCAATACCGTTTGGTACAAAGCAACATTTCTGGAAACATTGGAGGACAACCAATTCCGGTACAACCTATATGCCCTAGATAATTTCTACATCGAAATCAAATACGACATCAAGCGGAACACCATGGTAGAAAAAGTAGTTTTCAGGCATGTGGAACTTTTAGATAAATACCTTTATATATAAACCGTTTTCAATCGAATAACTATTTTTAGCAATCAATCCGCCATGTTTTGTCGGACTAATCCACTACTTTAGCAGAAATAAATAATACAATTATGGCTAAAGTCGGTTTTTACAAACGCTATTTATACATCGTTGACAGATTAAGAACAGTTCCGAGCAACTTTCAGGATTTGCACAAATATGTAATGACAAAACTTGAAAATGATGACTTGGACAACAACCTGGAATATTCCTCCCGCACCTTCGACAGGGATAAAAAAGACATCCTCGATTTGTTCGGAATCCTGATACAGTACAACCGCAAGGACAAGGTATATTATATCGATGAGGAAGTTGACGATCCTTCAGTATCGAGGATGATCGAAGCTTTTTCAATTCATCAGGCTTTGAAAGAAGGAAATCAAATTTCTCCGAGCATCTTTTTGGAAAACCGAAAGGCTTCTGGAACCCATCTTATAAACGGAATACTGTATGCAATCCAAAACCACCTACAGATTTCATTTACCCACACCAAATTTTGGGATATGAAAATAAGCCAACGAACGGTAAAGCCCATTGCCATCAAAGAATCGCAACACCGTTGGTATCTCATTGCGGAAGATAACAAAGACGGACGCATAAAGAACTTTGGCTTTGACCGAATCAATGATCTGAAAATTCTGGACACCAAATTTAAACCCATCACCCACAATGTGACTAAAACCTACCAACACGCCTTTGGGATTGAAACCTATGAGCCGGCACAAAAAGTAGTTTTGGAGTTTTCATGGCAACAGGGAAATTACATCAAATCGTTCCCTCTGCATCATTCTCAAAAGGTCATTTCTGATTCCGAAGATGGATTGTTACTTGAAATGTTTGTGCACCCTACAACTGATTTAGTTATGGAATTATTAAAATACGGTTCAGAGGTGGAAGTAATAGAACCCCACAAATTGAGAGAAGAATTAAAAGAGAGAATTAACAGAATGGTTAAAGTTTATAGTAATAAATAACCAATGGTCAACAAATTCCAAATACTATTCATTCGTATCAATAAATATCTAAATCCAATTCAGCTACCTTGCACCGAGAACATATAATGTGCACCATTACCAAATTGTATTAAAAGATTTAGAATAATTTCACAAGACAACAACAATAAAAAACAGACAAAATGAAAGATGCAAAAGATATTATTTTCCAAGACCCAAAGAAAACATTATTGGAAATCATGAAAGTACATAACAAGGAAGTTCCATTTGCTAATTTGTTAGCTTACTTTTTCAGACCAGAAGAGACACATGGCTTAGGAACATTATTTATTGATTCGTTTCTTGAAACGACACATACAAGTATTTCAGAAAATGGAGAAGGAAACAATTTAAATAGAAAATCAAAAGTAAAAGTACTTGTAGAAGTGCCAACAACAAAGGAGAAAGAAACGAAAATTTCAAATGAGAAAAGAATAGATCTTTTAATTGTTACAGACACTTTTGTAATCTGTATTGAATTTAAAATCAATCATGATTTAGACAACCCTTTACAGAATTATAAGGATTTTATTGAGGAGAAATATTTAGGAAAAGAAAAATTCTATTTTGTGCTTACACCATTTAAAAAAAATGTACCTAAAGGAGCAGCGAAAAAATACTATGAAACCAACAATGATTTTAAGCAAATCATATTGAGTCACTTTGTAGAAAATGTAAAGAAAAATCTACCAAAGCATTTTACATTCAAACAAGAGAAGAATGGGTATTATCAATATTTTGAAGAATTTATCCAAACAGTCGAGAATAGAAAAATTCGTTCTGAAAGGAGAAAAGCATTAAATGAAATAAGTGATAGTCTGTCAAATAAAGGATTGGGAAGTATATATCATTCAAATAATCAGGGAGGATTTGTGGAAATAAAAAAGGGAACAAAAGCTGTAAAAGTAAGGATTAAACCTGAAGGTTGGCAAATTGAAAAATGGGAAAATAATGTCAAACAATCATCAATAATTAATATAAAACGTGTTGATTTAGAAACTGAAATAATTGAACTAACAAATAGTTTTCTTGTTAAGGAAAGTGCTGACTTACTTACCTAAAAAAATAAAGTTCCTAGAACTTATAGCACTCTAAACCTTTGATAAAGTTCAAACCTTGTCAAAGGTTTTTTTATGCCCTTTCGCAAGCTGAAAAATGCAATTAAATTCTAAAAACTTTTTTCACCGCCATCTTATGGCACTGCCACAGTTTAGATTTGCACTGAAATGAAATTTAAAGAGGCTGTTTTTGAATCTTAAAAACAATAAATAATCTAACAAATGAATACAACTGAAATCAAAATTATTGGAGTTGGCACGGCCGGAAGTCAAGTATTAGAAAAAATTCCATTCCTCACTAACAAAAATGCAGATTGCATTGTTTGCGATATAGATGCAAAGGATTTGGCAAAAAGTTCAATCCAGAATAAAATGCTCTTCGGGAGTGGGATAGTTAAGCATTTATCTATTCAAAGTCAAGTTGAAATAGGAATGTATTCTGTTCTAAATTCAGAATTAGATTTAGCTATAAATTCAGCCATCGATAGTTCTGACCAACTTGATTCACTATTTGGGGAAGATTCTAAAACTGTAATTCTTATTGCTGATTTAGGGAACACAACTGGAGCCGGAGCCACCCCAGTAATTGCACAAATTGCCAAAAAAAGAGGATTGTATGTAGCAGCAGTTGTTTATACACCTTTTGATTTCATAGGAGATGAACGAAAGAAAATATCAAATAACAGCTTAAAAAATTTAAGAGAGGACTGCGATTTTGTATTTGTTATTGACAATAATAAAATTCAAAAATTCTACGGCAACCTCAGTTTTAAAGCAAGTTTTGGAAAAGCAGTTGAGGCTATTAAGCAATTGATGAAATTGTTGCTTCCAACTGGCTCTTCTGACATCGACAAAATTCTTGCGAAGAAAATAAAACAAGTACAATCTGTTTTCTTTGGATTTGGCGAAGCACAAGGTGAATTCAGAGAAAGAAAAGCAATTGAAGAGGCTTTGAAAAACGCTTTGTACGACAGGGAAGATATTTACGGAGTTACGAATGTTTTTTTACAAATCTGTTTTGGCAATAGAGAAATCACAATTGATGAAATGAATAAAATCAAAGAAGCTGTTTTACAAAATTCTGGCAATGATGCCAATATAACGATATCGGTAGAGGAAGATGCTGCTCTTGAGGATTCACTTTCAGTGGTAGTAATTGCAATGTGATTGAAAAATAAAAAGTATAGTTATGGATGATTTATTTTATGAAAAGAAAGAACATCAAACTTTGTTTTGGTTGCTGAATAACACAGAATTCACAGAAGCTTTGGTCTATTTAGTCTGTCGTAAGGAATATCAAAATTTGAAAATAATTAATTATCGCCAATCAATTGAAATTTGGAATGACCAATTGACAATCGTTATTCTTTTGTCTGTGGGCAGAAAAAACAGAGAATATCTGACCAGTAGGAATAGCCCGAATACGTATTTCATTACGTTTTCGAACTTCTTTTCAGATGAATCTGTATTTGAAGATATTTACGTCAAGATTGTCAATCTAAAAGAATGGTTCAATGAAATCCTGAAACGTGCCAAAAACGAAGATATTCGACGGTTGTTTGAATTAAGTAAATTGAAAATCAGCATGGATCATGAACAATTGTACCCCGAATAGTTTAGTGACGCACTTTCATTACTCATAATTATTTAATACTTTTTTATGTTTAAACGCAAATTAAAATCTTTCAGAATAGAATTTTTATTACTCTCGATTCTCGTTTTCCCAATTGGATGTAAGAACGATACTCAAAAGAAAACTTTCACAAAAGAGAATCAGAAATTGGATTCAAGAGTGAATATCCCAAAAGTATTCTTTAAAAAATTCACAGGAGAATTAGCAGACAATCGGATAATCAATCTTTATTTAACGAGAAATGCAAACGTAAAGGAAGATGATTCGTCCCTTAATTGTGTAGTAGATGATTCAAATACCGACGTGCCTGTGAATTTATCTGGTACATTTCTCCCGAATCATAGTTTTAAATTTGAATCCGATGAAGGAGTAATAGTTCTTACTGGAAATTTTATATCTGATTCCAAAATCAGAATCAAATATTCAGATCCAAAAACAAAAAAGGTTTTGAATATTGAATTGATTGAATCAAGAGAAACTATTTCTATCACTCCTGTAAATTATTATTCTGAATTTTTACAAAGAAATACTGGAGATTCTTCATGTGACAGCACCACTGCTTATGTCAATATTGATTTGCTTCATTTTAATTCTCAGAACAATGAGCTTAGTAAAAAGATTAATTCTACCATAAAAGAAGCTTTGAGCCTGAAGGAAAATCAGACTTATGAAGAGTCTGTTAAAACAAGTTTACCAAATGTTGGAGGTTATGAGTCTTCGAGAATTAATATTGTTTATTTCGAAAATAATTTCCTTACTATTCAACAAGATAACTGGGAGGCTGCTTGTGGTGCAGCACACGGAGACTACAACGTTTCATTTATTAATTATGATATTGAGGCAAATGAAGTAATTCACTTGGAAGATATTTTCAAGAAGAATTATGTGGGGAAAATAGAAGGTATTTGTAAAACAAAATTTAAAGAAAAATACAAATTGAGTAATGATGATCTTAAAGACTTTCAACTTCCAAAAGATTTAGCAGTTTTAAGAAACGGGATTTTATTCGTACTTCAACCTTATAATGATGCAATACACATTTATACAGGAGGAGCAATAGAAGTATTTATTCCATTTTCAGAAGTGAGGTCACTAATGAATATTAAGACGAGATTGACAAATTGACCTTCCTCAACCGCTCATATTAGTTGTAGATTCGACGGTCGGATAATTTTATGTTTTCGAGCAACGGTATAAACGAAAATTTATGACTCATGATGAAAGGGTGTATTAGAAGTTGTAAGTCCTAAAAACAAATTTAAAAGTTATCAGAGGGATGGACAGTTCCTCGAAATCGATGAAAATTAAGATTTAAGAAACAATAAATTTATAAAAGCTTAAAAAAAATACTTTTAATAATAGCAGTTTTATTTGCTACTAAGAATTATTCCCAAATAACCACGACTAAAATTAAGGTAAAAGAAAAAGTAAAAGAACAAAAAGTTTATGATGGGAAGAGTGATTTTCAAGTTTTAACCATAATCTAACCAGCTACTAAAGTCTCTGAACTTGAAATATTAAAAAGTTACAATCCTGCAAATTTGATTGAAACTTTTCAAATCATTCATTTCCATAAGAAAGTCCCGTAAAATAACAGGAGGCAATCAAGCGGTCTCACTCCGGTCGTTCGCTTTGTTCCGCTCGGCTGCTCCAGTCGGGGCAGGCTATTTTGTTGGTAAATGAGATTTAGTTGCCTGCCCCTCCGTTCCGCAGTTCGGTCGTCAGCCAAAAAAAGCTGCCAGCCCAGAAAAAGGGCAGGCAGCCTTTTCGCTTCCTTCCCCTCGTCTTCACACGCTCACTTCCTGCGTTCGGCGGGGCTACTGCATCCGCAT
>CAZWAF010000026.1:0-29194 GCA_964631795.1 uncultured Flavobacterium sp.
CCCATAACGGTTTTGCGCTGTACCATTTCACGGGCTTTCTTAGCCGCATGACGTGCCTGAGCTGCCAAAATTACTTTTTGGATGATGATACGGGCATCATTTGGATTTTCTTCCAAATAATTTTCCAACATCTCTCCTACCGCTTGAGAAACCGGAGATACTACTTCTCTGTTTCCTAATTTGGTTTTGGTTTGTCCCTCAAACTGAGGTTCAGAAACTTTAACCGAAATAATTGCGGTCAATCCCTCACGGAAATCGTCTCCTGTAATTTCGAATTTCAGTTTATCCAACATTCCCGAAGCATCGGCATATTTCTTAAGCGTTCTTGTCAAACCACTTCTAAAACCTTGCAAGTGCGTTCCTCCTTCGTGAGTGTTGATATTATTTACATAAGAAAAAATATTCTCAGAATAACTGGTGTTATAAATCAAAGCCACCTCAACCGGAATTTCTCCTTTTTCGTGATCCATCGAAATTACATGAGCAATGATTGGCTCACGATTTCCGTCTAAATAACGAATGTATTCTTTAAGACCTTCTGTAGAATGAAAAACTTCTCCAAGGAAATTACCGTCTTTATCTGTTTCTCTTTTATCTGTAAAAGTGATTTTAATGCCTTTGTTCAAAAAAGACAACTCACGCATACGAGAAGACAAAGTATCATAAGAATACTCTGTTGTTTGAGTAAAAATAGTTGGATCAGGATAAAAAGTTACAATAGTTCCTCTTTTTGTAGTTTCACCAATTTGTTTTACAGGATATAAAGCCTTTCCTCTTTCGTATTCTTGTTCATATACTTTTCCGTCACTACTATGAACGGTTGCTCTAAGATGAGATGACAAAGCATTTACACAAGAAACCCCAACTCCGTGAAGACCTCCTGAAACTTTATAAGAATCTTTATCGAATTTACCTCCGGCACCAATTTTAGTCATTACAACCTCAAGTGCAGAAACTCCTTCTTTTTTATGAATTCCAACCGGAATACCACGACCATTATCTTCAACAGTAATCGAACCGTCTTCATTGATAGCAACCGAAATAGTATCACAATGACCTCCCATTGCCTCATCGATAGAGTTATCCACCACCTCATAAACCAAGTGATGTAAACCTCTGACTCCTACATCTCCAATATACATGGAAGGACGCATTCTTACGTGCTCCATCCCTTCCAGCGCCTGAATACTATCTGCTGAATAATTGTTCTTCTTGATTTCTTCGCTCATATTTTTTTATTCTAAAATGTACTTTTTTTGTATAACACGCAAATATAGATAAACAAGACTTAATATCCTTATAAAACGCTCTTTTAAGAATTTAAGTTATTAACAGTTTTAAACTAATTAGTTAACAATTCTACACCCGTTCCTGACTCGCTTGAATAAATAATTTGACCATTATCAAAAGATACTCCGCCGGCAATATCCTGTTTCAAAAGTAAGGCTCCATCGGCATCTATAAAATCCAAAAGCGGAGCCAATTGTACCAAAGCAGAAATCCCAACAGTAGATTCGGTCATACAACCGGCCATTATTTTCAAATTCAATTTTCTGGCTTGGTCAACCATGCGTAAAGCAGGTGTAATTCCTCCACATTTCATCAATTTGATATTGATTCCGTGAAACGATTCCGCACAAGCCAAAACATCAGTCTCTCTTTGGCAACTTTCATCGGCAATAATGGGTAAAACAGATTCTTTTTTCAACTTTCGCATACCTTCCAAATCATTTGCTTTGAGAGGTTGTTCTATAAATTCAACATTATAATCTTTCAAAATCCGGGCATATTCAATAGTTTGTTCGGCTGTCCAGGCACAATTAGCATCAATCCGAAAAAGAGAATTTGTCACTTTTCTCAATTCACGAATGATTTCCAAATCATTCTCAGTACCCAATTTTATTTTATAAACAGGCCACGGTTTTTCTATGATTTTTTGTTGCATTACCTCAACCGAATCAATTCCGATGGTGTAAGATGTAAGTGGTAAATTTAGGTTTTCAGTAGTCCAAAAACTTCTTACTGTTTTATTATTCTTTTTGGCATAAAAATCCCAATAAGCAACATCGATAGCGCAAAGAGAGAAATAATCATTTTGTAAATGAGGAGCCAATATTTCCCAGAAATCTGAGGGATGTAAATCATTCACATTTTCTACCAAAGACTGAATTCCGTTAAGACTTTCCGCCAATCGCTCAATAGTGCTGTTATAATAAGGATTTACAGTTGCTTCTCCATAGCCATTGTGAATTCCGTCTGAAATACAAACAATCATTGTTTTTTGAACATTTACCGTGTAGCGGGAAATAGTAAACGGATGCTGCAAAGGCAAATCGTAAAATTGAAAGGAAATCTTCATCTAATCAATGGATTCAATGGTGTAATTTGTAGAATGAATTTCAAAAGTATAGCCTACCTCCTGCCCCATTAATTTTTCTCCCAAAGGAGATTGGGGAGAAAGCGCAATTATATTCACATTTTCAATTTTTATTTTAGGCAGAGCTAAACTCACAAATAAGTAGATTCCATTTGCCCGAACCAAACTTCCCAATGCAATTTTTGAAGAAACAGCCGTTGAATCAATTTTATCCAGTATTGTTTTTTGATCCAAAAACTCTTTCAGTTTGTGGTTTAATTTTTCCTGTTCCAAATGCATCATCGAAAGTGCCGTTTCGTGCTTGTCTCCCGCCGAACCTTTGGCATCATTTTTTGAATCTTCAGTCAGCGCAGCAATCATATCCCGAAAAGCATCAATCTTGTCCTGAACTTGCTGCAAATAATGCGAATGTATTTTTTGTTTGAATGTCATTTTTTAATTTTTTTAAACCGTTAAAACGATTTTGTAAATGATATTTCCGGCATTCATAGCCCACGGTTTAAACCGTGGGCTATGTTTAAACCGTGGGCTATGTTGATTCATGAAAACCATAGAGCTTCAAAAATTCATCATATTCCTGTTGAAATGTTTTCTTTTGGTGATGCGGTTTTTGATTTTTTATGTATTGATAAACCTTTTCAACAACTGATTCTGAAACGGAGTATGCGGCATATCCTGTTTGCCATGAAAATTTTTCGGGAATTAGATTATTTTGATTTATAAAATGAGAACTACTCCCTTTTATTTGCTTAATAACTTCTGCAATTGATTTTTGTGGACTTAACAAAAACAAACAATGAATGTGGTCGGGCATTCCGTTGATAATCCTTACCGGACAACCTTGCTCACGCAATTCTTCTGAAATAAACCGATACACCTTTTGTTCTATATTTTGATGTATGAGCCGATTTCTTTCCTTGGTTGCCCAAATAGCATGAATCCATATTTTATTGAATGAATGTGGCATGATTTAATTTTTGTGTTCTGATACAAAAATAAGAAAACCGTTAAAACGGTTTTGCCATAGCCCACGGTTTAAACCGTGGGCTATGAAAATTTATCCATTTTATTTCGATTTATTCAATTACCATAGAATTTCAAAAAAATTAAAAATCAAATTTATAATTTGCTCCCAGCAATACCTGAAATTGTTGAACAGGGAAATTCATCCAAACGTTGTAATTCTGATTAAAAAGATTATTGAATTTCAAAAAACCGGTAATTCTCTCATTGTATTTATAACCTATTTTGGCATTTGCATCAAAATAACCTGCCAATGTTGTAGCAGCCGGAACAGTAGTGTAAACAATATCTGTATTTAGTTGGCTGTCTTTTCTTGAACCCACATAAAACAATCGGATATTTGCATTCCACTTTTTGAAAAAATCAACATCCAAATAAGACTCTAATTTGAAAGAAGGTAAATTCCAAGCTTCGGCTTCATGATCGGTTTTATAACTATTGAAAGTTCCATTTACTGCAAAAGCTATTTCTTTGGTAAAATCAGCTTTCAACTCTCCGAAAAAACCAATCGTTCTAACCTTATCATAGACAATCCCCAAAGAGTTTCCGTATTCATAATTCTCATTTCCGGCATTTTTATTATAATCATTCGATTTAAACAATGCTTTGTTTTTCTCACCCAAAACAGTTCCTTTTACATCATAACCAAGAAAACTGGCCAACTTTCCTCTCATTCCTAAATAAAAATCATACATTTTATCTGTAGGCCTAATAGTTAATGTTGGAGACAAAAACGGATTTTTTCTGCTAAATTCACTGTATGAATTCTGTTTTAAATCTCCTTCAAATCCTCCATAAGCAATCATCAAATCCTCAACCAATTCGTAAGACGCAATTACTTTTGGGTAAACAAATACTTTGTTTTTTTCTGTTTTATTATCAAAATTAAAAACCAGATTCAGCCCGGCATTAAGAGACAAATCGCCTTTATTGATAATATAATTTGGATTGAATCCTAAATTTATAAAATTATATTCGGGAGCCTTTTCACTTACATCAAAATAACTTTTCGCCATATCACCGCCCACATAATCCACCAAAAAATTGACTCTTAAATCATTTTGATTGGCTAAACTGAAATTATAATCAGGCTTCACATAAAAACGATATTCATTAGAACCATACGAATCTGAAAAATAATTGTATTTCAAACTCATTTGATTAAAAATCCCTTCATTGAATTTAATCTTTCCTCCTAAATGAAGATCATTGTAAGCATGCAAAGGATCAATTGTATTTATAAGTGTGTTCTTTTGCTCTGAATTAAGGGCTGTTCCAAAATCCATTGGTAATCCATACCAATTATATATTTTGTTGTCATAACCCAAATTGGCATTCCAAGTATAATCATCCTTGCTACTTCCGTAAATCAAATCAATAGAAGTATCTGAATAACCTGACTCCAAAGGAACATCAGCGATATTCCCCAATGACGACTGATGTAGAAAGTCACCTACAATATAATCGGTATCATTAATATCTTGGGTTACAAACAACGCAGCATCAAATGAGGTATAATTCCCCGCAGCAAACGAAGCATAGTTTTTAAAAAGTGATTCTCCTTTTTCTTTGTCAACCACCGCTGCTTTTCCTTTTGAAGGCACAAAAGTAGAAGCCACCGGAAACGAAAATATATTGTATTTTATTTCTTCCTTTTTAGTATTTTGTTCGTCATCGAGCACAGGAGTTTCCTTTACCTTGAAAGCATCCGAAATAGAAGGCGAATACGGTTTTACCACATTCACCACTTCGGTTCCCAAATTCTCGTCTTTCTTTTGAGCAAAAGTATATTGACTCGCAACCAGCAATATTACAGTCGCTATTTTATATTTACTATTCATGTATGATATTTTGTTGTAGGTTGTTTATTTCCTTGTTGTGCTTGCTTCCTGCTCCCATCTTCCCACTCCCCTCCTCTTTTCTCTACGGATTAGGTATTATTGATGAATTCGTTTTTGCTTCCTGACTTTGAATTGCTTCTTGTTCAGCTTTGGCTTGCTCTATCACATCCGGAAAATCGGTGAAATTCTTGATCACATTTTCTAAAATATAATTTGCCTGAAAAGCATCTTTCAATCCATAGAAATTTTTCGCCATTACCACCAATCCTTTGGCTCCAAAATATTTATATCCCGAATAATCCTTTGCTAATTTCTGAACCACTTTATTAGATGCTTCAAACTTTCCGTCCTTATTTTTAAAATAAGCATCATAATACAAAGCTTCGGCAGCCAATTCACCTTTTGCAATTGAAAGCAATTTAGCATAAGCCGTTCTTGCTTTTGCCTCATCTCCTACTTTTACGGCCGAACGGGCAATCATAATCTGGGCATCACTCTTTACTTTATCATCCATTTTCGGATTTGCCAATACTTTTTCAGCATAAACCACCGCATCGGCAAAATTCTCTTTGTCATAATAGGTTTTCATCAAATTGGCCTGAGCAAAAGTGACATTCTGCGGAAAATCGGCTTCGGTCTCCAAACGTTTCAAAACCGGAATCACTTTCTCTGAATTCTGTTCTTTCAAATAAATTTGCGCCAATCGAACCAATGACTGCTCTGTAAATTCACTTTTGGATTTAGAAATCACAAACTCATAATGAGGTACAGCATTATTTTCCAATCCGTCAGCAAAATACAATTGAGCCAAATAGAAATTGGCATTCAAGGCGTGTAATCCGTTTGGGAATTTTGCTGCGTAACCACTGAAACCCGAAATTGCCTGTTTCTTATTATTTTGAAGATATTGCTTTTCGGCTGCTTCATAAGTATCGTTGTCCAGTTCCACATCGGTAACCTGAACAAAATGAAGCGTTTTTACCCAACTGGCATATTCGTCAACATTTCCCTGGTCAACATAAATCAAGCGGGCTGTGGCAACTGCCGCAACCGCTTCGGGCGAACTCGGATAATCGGCAGCCAGTTTTTTAAATTTGGCCAAAGCCAATTCATTTTTATCCGAATTATAATAAATCAACCCCTGGCGCAACATTGATTTCACGGCATAAGTTCCGTTTTTGTTTACCGTAATGACTTTATCATAAATCTTGACGGCTTCATCATTTTTCTTTTCTGCCAAATAGGTGTTACCCAACTCAAACAAAGCATCATCATAATATTGTGATTTTGTATAGGTAGAGACAAAACGATTCAAATCTTCGATTTTTCTATCGTTTTTGTTTACAAATCCATAACTGATTGCTTTTTGAAAAGCAGCATAATCAGCATCGACCGTTTTTAATTCGATAGCTTTATTGTAAGCATCCATCGCCGGCCAATATTTGGTAGAAACAAAATAAGCGTCACCCAAACGCAAATAAGCGTCGTTCAAACGTATTTTATCTTGTTTAGTTGTTGTTACAAAATTCTGAAAATAGGTTGCTGCCTGATCGTATTCTTTCAATTTAAAATAAGCATAGGCCAAATTGTAATTTACATTCTTGAATTCGGGAGTATTTTTGGCTTCTTCAATTTCAATAAATTCTTTAAAACTCAATAAAGATTCACTGAAATTATCCAGAACATATTCAACTTCTCCTTTCCAGAAAGTAGCCCGTGCTGTAAAAAAAGGATCTCTTGGTTGCTCAATCGATTTTTTGAACAAACTCAGAGCTTCCTGATAATTTCCGTCGGTATAAAGTTCTAAACCTCTATAAAAAGTAACTTTTTGGTAAACCGAATTGTTACGAGTTTTTTTGTTTTTTTCTAATAATTCTAAAGCTCCTTTGTAATTTTTTGAGGTAATAAAAGAACTCACCAACAATCCGTCAAGCTCATCCCGGTTAGGATTCAACGGATATTTCTCAATGAAAGCCGACAAAACATCGGGAACCGACTGATAAGGATTTCCTATTTCATAACTCAATTTTGCGTAATTCAAATTGGCATCTTCCTGAATTTTTAAGTCATAACTCATCTCCGAAGCATTTTTAAAAGCATTCAAAGCCTGTTGTTTTTTTTCGGTTTTCAAATAACTTTCACCCAAATGATAATAAGCATTTTGAGCAACAACATCATTGCCTCCTATAATTTTATTGAATTGCAAAATGGCATTCTCATAATTATTTTGCTTGTAATAGGCATATCCTAAAAGATAATAATCGGTATTATTCCATTTCCCGTCATGACCTTTATATTCGGTCAAATACGGAATTGCCTTGTCATATTGTTGCAGATTGAAATAACTTTCGCCTATGATTTTATTGAGTTCTGATTTTTCTGAAGCCGAAGATTTAGGCAAAGCCAAAAGACCTAATTCAATCGCTTTTTCAAAATTGCCCGATTTAAAACTCATGTCCGCCTGAAAATAAGACATTTTTTCACGGTATTTTTCTTCTCCCGAAACCTGTTCAAACTGTTTATAAGCTTCTTTGTAATCGTCAGATTCATAAGCCATAAAACCTAAATAATATTTAGATTGTGCTCCATAAACCGGCGAATTTGCTACTTTATTAAAATATTTCACTGCTTCTTTTCTGTTTTTGGCTACAAAAAGACAATATCCTTTTTGAAAACAATATTTCGCATTTTCATCTTCGCTCAACTGATTTTCATCAGTTCTTTCAAACCAATCCAAAGCCTCTTTATACATTCCTTGCGAAAAACTATAATATCCCATTTCGAGAAAAGCCTGATTTTGCTTGGTGTTTGTTGGATATTTTTTAATATACTCCTCCATCAGTTTACCGGCATCAGACTGATTGAGACGAATGGCGCAAGTGGCAATGTAATAAGTACATTCAGCCTGAGTATCTGAATTAGTAATATTTTGAAATTCGTTTTCAAAAATTAATTTAGCCGAAAGATATTGCTTGTTTTTATAAAGTTCAATTGCCCGATTGTAGTCTTTTAAATCGTAAGTATATATTGCCGATTGTTGGGCTGAAACGGTTGAAATTGCCCCAACAGAGAGCATTGACAGCCATAACCAAGAAGATTTATTCATACTTTTTTGTTTAAGAATCCAAATATATCAATTTTAGATTTAAGATTTGGGATTTGAGATTTAGGATTTTAAAAAGAAACAAGACGATTCAACAACTTTAAAAATATTTTGAATACCAATTCTAATCTTATTACTTTTACGCGGTAAACAAACCAATATTATGTCGAAATCAATACTGTATCTGCGAAACGTAAATATTTATCAGGAAAAAAACATTGTACTATCAGATATAAATCTGGAGGTAAAAGAAGGTGATTTTATTTACATAATCGGGAAAACAGGTTCCGGGAAAAGCAGTTTATTAAAAACACTTTATGCCGACTTACCTCTAACTGAGGGTGAAGGCAGTATAGTCGATTTTGATTTGGCAACTCTGAAAGAAAGAGATATTCCTTTCTTGAGAAGAAAAATTGGAATTGTTTTTCAGGATTTCAAACTGCTTCCGGACAGAAATATTAACGATAATATGCTTTTTGTTTTGAAAGCTACCGGCTGGACCAACAAAAACGAAATGCAGGAAAAAATCAATGAAGTTCTTGAAAAAGTAGATATGAAGAACTTTTCTAAGAAAATGCCTCACCAACTTTCGGGTGGAGAACAACAACGAATTGCAATTGCACGCGCTCTTCTTAACGATCCCGAACTGATTCTTGCCGATGAACCAACAGGAAATCTGGATCCAAAAACCAGCGTGGAAGTGATTGAAGTTCTTAGAAAAATAAACGCCAACGGAAAAACAGTTCTTATGGCTACTCACGATTATGCTCTTTTGATGAAATATCCTTCAAAAACACTCAAATGTGATAATGGAACCATCTTTGAAGTAGTGCAAAGAACTTCTTAATATCCTTGATTTAACTTTTATTAACTGTACTATATTTCAAAATAGTTGAAAAAAACCATCGTTATTTCGGGCATCAATATGATTGAAGGAGGCATTTTTACAATCCTTGACAATTGTCTCCAAAAACTGTCTGCCTATTCAGAAAACAACGATCTAAAAGTCGTTGCTCTTGTTCGCAACAAATCAAAATTCAACTATCCAAACGTTGAATATATAGATTTTTCAAAAGAAAAACGATCCTGGTTCTCCAGAATTTATAACGAATATTTCTATTTCAAAAAACTCTCAAAAAGAATAAAGCCCGATGTTTGGCTTTCTCTCCATGATGTCAGCCCGAATGTAGTTGCAAAAAAGCGTTTTGTATATTGCCATCATGCCACTATTTTTTACAAACCAACATTTAAAGATTGGAAATTCGACTATAAAATAGGTGTGTTTTCTATATTGTATAAGTATCTTTTCAGGATTAATATCCGAAAAAACTCAGCTGTTTTTGTTCAGCAAAACTGGATTAAAAAAGAATTTGAATCGTTATTCAGAATAAACAATGTAATTGTCTGCCAACCTGAATTTATATCTAAAACCGACATAAAAGAAGTTACTTTAGACAATTCTAAGATTCACTTTTTTTATCCTTTAATTCCAAGAAGCTACAAAAACATTGAAATTATTGGTGAAGCACTAAAACTTCTTGACAAAAAGATTAAAAACAAAATAAAAATACATCTTACTCTTGCCAAAGGAGATTCTAAATATGCCGACTTTATAATTGACAATTATAATAACACTGAATTGAATTATACAGGAAGAATTAGTCTCGAAGAAGTTTTTGGCTACTATAAAAGTATGGATTGCCTGCTTTTTCCTTCGAAACTGGAATCTTCTGCTTTGCCTTTGACAGAAGCCAAAGCATTTGGAAAACCTATTTTGGCTGCCAATTTGCCTCATGCAAAAGAAACAATTGGCAAATATGACAAAGTCTCTTTTTTCGATGCCGATAGTCCGGAAGAATTAGCAAAATTAATTACTGAATATGTAAACAATACCATTCAATACCAAGGAAACAGCTATCCATACAAAAAAGATTCTCAACTGAATGATTGGAATTCTATTTTCGATTATATCCTAAAAGACTAACAAATGGCCTTTTTTTCCGTTATTATTCCGCTGTACAACAAAGAACATTTTATTGAAAATACTATAAAAAGTGTTTTGAATCAAACCTTTTCTGATTTTGAAATTATCATCATAAACGATGGTTCTACAGATAAAAGCGAAGAAAAAGTAAAAGGCTTTAACGATTCGAGAATCAGTTATTTTTCAAAAGAAAACGGAGGAGTTTCTTCAGCCAGAAATATGGGAATTCAAAAATCAAATTCTGATTTCATAACTTTCCTGGATGCCGACGATTATTGGTATCCTCATTTTTTGCAGGAAATGTTTACTGCCATTGAACAATTTCCGAAACAAAAAGTTTTTTCGGCTGCCATAGAAATCGAAACTTCCAAAAAAGTGATTCCGGCTCATTATTCAATCGAAAAAACAAACGATTATGAAGTGGTCGATTATTTCAAAGCCAGTTTAAAACAATCCGTTCTTTGGACCTCTTGTGCTGTTTTTCACAAAAGTGTATTTGAAAAAATGGGTGATTTTGATCTGAAAATCAAAAGTGGTCAGGATGTAGATTTATGGATTCGAGTTGGTTTGTTTTACCCTGTTTTATTTTCATGGAAAATTTTGGCCCGATATGTATATGATGCAAAAAGTCTTTCAAAGAGTTCTGCAACAGTAAGCAACGGAATGAATTTTACAAAATTTCTGGAAGAAGAAAAAAGAAATCCTGATTTAAGAAGATTCATCGACCTGAACCGGTTTACGCTGGCCATCAAATCTAAAATATCAGGAAATAAAGCACTTTTCAGAGAATACTACAACCTCATTGATAAAACCGATTTAAGTCTTAAAAAGAGAATAATATTAAAACTTCCTGTTTTTGTTTTAAAACAATTAATCGTAATAAAAAGAATTCTTGCCGAATTAGGCTTAGGTTCTTCTGTTTTTATATAAGATAAAATCGTCGAAATTTCGAATATAATCTTCTTCATCAAAAACATCGGAAGCCAAAACCAAACAAACCGAACCCGAAGAAAAATTCTCTAATTCACGCCAAATTCCGGTAGGAATCAACAAACCTTCATTGGGTCTGTTGAGTGTTACGGTTTCTTTATCAATTCCGTTATTCAAAATAACATCAAAACTACCGCTCAACGGAATTAACAATTCCAATTGTTCAATATGAGCATGACCTCCTCTTGTACTTCCGCTGGGAACATCATACAAATAATAAACTCTCTTTATGTCAAAAGGAATTGTTGCTCCTTCAATTACTGAAAGATTTCCTCTTCTGTCTTCTATTTTTGGTAATTCTATGATTCTAAATTCCATGTTTTTTTTATCTATTTAAAGCTTCCTACTTTATGACTTAGTTAATTCATTATATTTCTTAATTCCTGCCAAACCTATTCGCCACTTCTGTCCTATTTCTTTGGGTTTTAGTTGTTTTTTTCTGAAAAGAGAAAACAAATATTTAAGTAATTTCAGATGAACAAAAACGCCATAAATTTTACAGAACAAAGCCGATCGGGCATAAATCAATTCATCGGTTATTTCCATTTCTCCCGAAGAATGCAACGAATGAGAAACAATAACTGATGGATTATAATATGTTTTCAACTTTCTATGCAATGCTTCTCTCAAAAACAAAAGTTCTTCGGCTGTTTCAAAATAAGAACCCAAACCAAAATTTTCGTCAAAATAAACTAGGTTTTTCTTTATTTCACTCAAATTAAAAGCGATTTCAATTGAGCAAACTTCTCTGATACTTTTATAATCGTGCTGAAATTCCGTTCTAATCTTTCGCCTTGGAAATTCCTCTCCAAATCGTTGGTGATTAAAAGTAATAATAGCAGGATTTTGAAGATTCTCAAAAGCCTTTAAAATCTCATTTTCAAAACCTTCTTTGTAAACCACATCATCATCGGCTATAAGACAAATTTTTCCTTTGGCATTATTAATTGCCAAATTCCTGCTTTTAGAAAGTCCAAATTCTGTACTGTTGATTACTCTTACGGAAGGAAAATCGGAAGTCAATATACTTTCTTTCGATTGATTGACTATTAAAATATTGAAATTGGAAAAATGCTCAATTGGAAAAATGGAATTCAGAAAATCCAACGAACTTCTGTTCATCGTAGAAATTAAAATCTCAAAATCATCCTTTTTGAATGTGCTTTCCAATTTGTTTTTATATTTACACAAATATATATAATTACTTGGTTAATGAAAATTCTATTGCTTGGCGAATACAGTCGGTTACACAATTCTCTCAAAGAAGGTTTGAATGTTCTTGGACACGAAGTAACAATTGTAGGCACAGGCGATAATTTCAAAAAATACCAAGTCGATTATTCTATTTATCCCTCGTTTTTTCTGGATTATTGGATGAATCGTAAATTCAAAAACCTCATCTTTAGACTTACAAAAATCGATTTAGCTCAACTTGAAAGAGGCTTGCGTTTTTATTTATTGTTGCCAAAACTAAAAGACTTCGATCACGTTCAACTTATTAATTCCAATGCAATTGAAACTTCTCCTGTTTTAAATCGGTTTTTATACAAAAAGGTATTTCAAAACATAAAAAGCCGAAGTCTTTTGATTTGCGGTGAAGAAACTCCAATCATTGATTTTTTACTGAAAAACGAATTGCCTTATTCTATTCTGACGCCTTATTTAAAAGGCGGTTTTTCCAAAAAAGAATTCAGATATTCTTTGAAATACACTCAAAATAATTATCGAAAAACATTCAATTGGCTTCAGGAAAATTGTCAAAACCTGATTGTTTCCGATTTGGATTATAAAATCCCGATGGATAAAATGAATTTCAAAACGCATTTTATTCCGAATCCTATAAATATTGATCAAATCAAATGGAAAGAACTTAAAATTTCGGACAAAATCATTATTTTTTTAGGAATCAACCGGCTTAGCGAAATCAAAAAAGGAACTGTTTATTTTGAAAAAGCCCTTGAAATCATCAAAGAAAAATATCTGAATAAAGTAGAAATTATTATTACCGAAAATATTCCTTACAAAGAATATATTAATTTGTACAATAAAACCCACATACTTCTGGATCAGGTTTATGGTTTTGACCAAGGTTACAATGCACTGGAAGCAATGGCAAAAGGAAAAGTGGTTTTTACCGGAGCCGAAAAAGATTTTGAAAAGCAGTATAATTTGACCGAAAAAGTCGCAATCAATGCGCTTCCTGATGTTGATTATCTGGTAAATGAACTCTCTTTTTTAATCGAAAACCCAAGCGAAATAATTGCCATTGGAAAAAGAGCCGGAACATTTATCGAAAAAGAACACCATTATATTTCTATTGCAAAAAAGTATTTAAGCGTTTGGGAAACCAATTCTTCCTTCTGAAAAAGAGAATTACAACCAGAAAAATTATAAATTCAAAAGGGAATCTGTATTTATCATTTGTTCCATAGGTGACTACTGCCTGTAAAATAGACGAAACCCAAACCAAAACAACTCCGAAAAACTCAAAACTTACTTTCTTGGTTTTAATAAAATTTCTTACGTACCAAAAACTGATTCCGACAAAAATAAAATTCATGATTGCAATTACAATATATTGTAAATACCAGATTACCAAAAACACTCTTCTAACAGATTTAAAATTAAATTCTTCGTATTCCCAATAAATAGCCGGTTTCCAGAAATCGAACCAAGATCTAAAAATTACTTGTTTGAGATAATCGACAGGATTCATTTTGATAGTTTCAATAGCATATTTCCCTAATTCAGCTGAAAAATCAGGGAAGTTAGGATGTGTATCCTGAAGATCTTTCTCATAAGCATCCCAAATACTAAAGGGAATATTCCTATTTTCCTTTATGTGTACTTCCCTATATTTAGCATAAGGCTTCATTATCCAATCAAATTTTTCAGGTCCTTTTTCGGCAAAATAAACACAATTCTGAGAAATATTTAAACCAAAGTAAGTGGTAGAAACAAAGTGTCCTGTATTGAGTTTATTCACATAAGACCATCCAAAATAAGCCATCAAAGGAAATATAAGCAATATTAGTTTCTTGCTTATGAGTTTTCTCCATCTGAAGTCATTCAAAACGTATAAACCAAAAACAAGAAAACCAATGTAGGCATAAAACGGTTTTATCAATGTCAAATATCCTACCAAAAAACCCACCCATAAATCGGCCTTGAAGCTTTTTTTAAACAAATAGCCTTTTGAAATTTCATACATCAGTAAAACCATGAAAAACAAGGATAATGATTCTATAAGTATGCTTGTTTCAAAGAAAAAAACATTCAGAAAACTTTGCAAAAAGATGGTTAATACAAAACTATTTTTGTTCGAAAATTTAAGATTGATAATTGTTTTATACAACAATACAAAAGTGACAACTCCTATAAAAAACTGATAAATAACCGTCAACCATCTTTCCCCGAATGCAAGAAAAATCAATAACGGATACCCTAAACTTCGTTTACCATTATAGTCTGTCAAATCAAAACGCCGTAAATACTGGGCTAGTTCCAAAAAGCCATCGCTATCAGGGAGCATCGTAATATGTGTATAAAAAACAGCTGCAATCAAAAACCTAAATAGTAATCCGTAAAATACCAATTTCTTGATATAAGTGTCGTTTGTGAAGAAAAACAATTTAGAGTTGAAGAAGCTTTTAAAAAAAAATGAAAACATACTTCTCTTTATTAGATTTAAAAATAAACAATTAAAACCCAAAAAATATAAATTATAATTGTCTTAAATAATAAGCCATCTATTTAAATCTTCCTTTTCGCCTTCCCAATCTCTCGAGATTTCACTTCTCAAGAGCTTTGCAGGAATTCCTCCTATTAAAATATTCTCACCCAACGAAGTGTAGTTTTTATTACACAAACTATTCGAAGCTATATTGCAATAATCGGGAGTTTTTGTTTTTTGCATAATAGATACTCTGTTTCCTATATAATTATAAGAACCTATCTCTATTGGAGCGGTCATTGAATATTTTTCATTTGTAACGGTATCAATCATTTGATGAAAATTGGTGTCTATTATTTGGGATTCAGAACCTAAACGGGCATAATTCCCCATTGTAATTTTATCCATACAGATAATTTTTCCGTTTGATCCCAGAGATGCTAAATGTCCCATTTCTAAATAGCCTTTTGGTCCTATTTTTAAGAAATAATCTTTACCGAACTGAATATGTCCTTTAACCTTAAATACACCATCCATTATTATTTCGGCTGTACCTTTTTCTACAGTATTCCACTCATAAGGCTGCCCAAAACCAACCATTCCTCTTTTTACCGGAGCATCTATAATTATATTTCCATTAATACTATTAAATTTAACTTTTCCGTAAAAAAACACCGGTAGCTTTCTGGCTGTTTTAAATGGGAATTTTTTAAAATTGAAATAAAGTGTTTTAGTCCAGTTTATAGAATAGAAAAAACAAAATTTATTATATACTACTCTGAATTTTCTGTAATATTTCTTAAGTACTTCAATCATTATCTTTTTATTTTTTCTTTAAAAAGTTCTTTTAAATCCATCTTTTTATTAAGATGATACAATGTATAAACTAATGAAAGTATAATCGTACAAATCATTAAACTATATCTCAAATAAAAAAACGAAATATATGAAAATAAAAATGTTATGATACACAGAAATAAACATGATAAAAAGATTCTGTAAAACTCTTTATCAAAATAAAATTCATAACGTTTATTGGTTATCATCTTTAATGCAAAAAAATGGATCATATAATTCAAAATAAAACTACCTCCCAAACCTTCCAATCCATAAAAATAATACCCTAAAATATTATTCAATAAAAAAATTGAATTAAAAAAAAGAGACGTTTTAATAAACATTCTTGAATCGCCTTTGGCAATTAATATATATCCAAGCGACCACGATACCGCTTTGAACAACATTCCCAAAATCCCAAAACTTACCATTGGAATAATATCTGAAAATTCATCTGAATATAATATTCGGATTATAACAGGAGTAAATGTCAAAAATAGAATTATGATTGGTGTAATAATCAAAATGGCTACTATTGCTTGCTGAATTACTGTTATTCTTACTTTTTTATTATCGTCACTAATAGCAGATAATCTGGGAAAATAATCCGTACTCATGGCATTAAAAATCAAACCTACGTAAGAATTGATAATGGCAAAACCTGCATTAAACAATCCCACCATTAAAACGCCTCCATGATTGCTGATAACTATCTGTAAAGCATAAGCAGACAGAATATTTAATAAACTTATAAAACTCAACGAAAGACCTAATTTCAACATTTCTTTCCCTTCCAATACCGTCTGAATAGCTGTCAATTTTATTGGAACTATCTTAATCTTATTAAAAAAATACCATGAGAATATAAATCCCATTAATGATGAAATAATAATTGTTGCAACAATCGCATCAATTTTCCAATAATAATACAAGGGAATTGTAATAATTAGTCCTAAAAAATTTCCATACAAATTTGCTTTGGCCAAATATTGCAGTTTTTGCAAAGCCTGTAAAACGGCCAATTGACCATTTGTCAACTGCTTAAATAACAATGTAATCGACACCCAAATAAAGGCAAAAGTATAATCAGAATTATCAAAAGTTAGTTTACTAAGCCAAGAAGACAAAATCATTATTAACAAAGCTCCTAAAATCCCGGAAAACCACATTAATCGATTCAAAATAGTTACTTGTTTGGCAACTTTAACCAAATTTTCTTCTTTATTTGCTATAGAAATACTCTTTATGGCACTTGTTTCAAGTCCTAAACTGGTAAAACCACTTATTAAACTCAATGAAGAATTCAACAATCCTACAATCCCCATTCCGGCAGGACCCAATAATACCGAAATAACTTTTGAACGGATTATTGAAATCATGATAGTGAAAACCTGAACTCCTCCAAAAAGAGAAGTTGCTTTCATAATTTGCCTGTATGAAGATTGATTTTCAGACATTGTTAAACTCCATTTTTTAATATCTGTTTAAAACTTCAACAACAAAACTCACTTCTTCCCCAGTCATAACCGGACTTATAGGCAAACTCAATATTTCTCTGTGGATTTTTTCGGTAACCGGAAAACTTAAATGATTGAAATCTCTTAAAGCTTTCTGTTTGTGTGGCGGAACAGGATAATGAATCATGGTTTCTATCCCATTTTTCTGCAAATAATCTTGTAATTCGGGACGATTTTCGGTTCGGATTACAAACAAATGAAACACGTGATTGTTAGAATAATCCCAAAATGCCAAGCTTATTTTATCGTTTTTAATTTCTTCCAAATATCTTTTGGCAATCTGTCTTCTTTTTGCGTTTTCTTCATCCAAATGAGGTAATTTCACATTCAGAAATCCGGCCTGCAATTCATCCAAACGGGAATTAAATCCAACATAATTGTTATAATATTTCACCTCAGAACCATAATTTCGAAGCTGACGAATCGTTTTTGCTAAAAGCTCGTCATTGGTAACTACAGCACCTCCATCTCCTAACGCACCCAAATTTTTTCCGGGATAAAAACTGAAAGCCTTCGGATTTCCGATTTCCGATTTCCGATTTCCGATTTCTGAGCCGTGCGCCTGAGCTGCATCTTCAATAACCAACAAATTAGTAGCTTTTGCAATTGTGTTGATTTTATCCATTTCTGCCAATTGACCATAAAGATGGACAACTAAAATGGCCTTTGTCTTTGAAGTAATTTTTTCCTGAATTAAATCAGGATTCAGATTGTAGGTTTCTAATTTGGGTTCGACCAAAACCGGAACCAAATCGGCATGAAGAATCGCTAAAATACTGGCGATATAAGTATTTGCCGGAACAATAACTTCATCTCCTTTTTGTAAAATCCCTAATTCTATATATGCTTTAAAAATTAAAGTCAGAGCATCTAGCCCATTCCCTACTCCCACGCAATATTTTGATTGGCAATATTCAGCAAAACGCTGTTCAAAAGTTGTAACTTCTTTTCCCAAAATATACCAACCGCTATGCAAAAGATCTTTCAGTTTATTCTGAAAAGCTTCTTCATAAGGAGCATTTATTTTTTTTAAATCGAGGAATTTTATCATAATTCGATACTATAAAAATCTTGATTGTAAATAGTGCACCCCAATTCTTCTTTTTGCTGCAACAAACCTTTATTATATGATTTTCCGTTCATTTCAGTAACCGTTCCCATATCGAAAAAATTGACCGAATCTTTGTATTTTTCAATCAATGAAATAAATATAAAGTCAAGCGCACGAAGTTTTTCTCCCTTTTCACTGGTTGCTCCATACTGAGATTTAATTACTTTTTCGGAATGAAACAAAGTCACTCCGGCGAGTAATTCTCCTTCAAAATAAGCGTTGTATTGTAAAATTTTATCCGGAAATTGGTGATGCAATTTTGTAATTTCTTTCAGATTATGAACCGGTTTTGCCTGATATTTTTCCTGTAAACGAGGTTCCAAAATTTGATTCCAAAAAGTATCAAAAACGGTTTCCTGCCTTAATTCCAACCCTAATTTTACTGTTTTTCGAAAATGTTTTAACTTACTTTTTGAAACTTGTAAAGGTTTCGAAAAATCAATCGCCAAATTCAAATCACGACGAAACAATTGACCGTTTTTCTGAATCAGAAAAGATTCATATTGAATATAATCCGCAGAAGTATAAAATGACAAAATAGGTTTTAAAGTCAATTTTGAAATTGAATTATCCTTTAAAAATTGGAAAACAGCTTCTAAAATTTCATTTAAATCTGAACCTTTAAAACTTTCGGCAAAAACCAAACCTCCGTAAGTAAGTCCTTGATGAGAAAAAACCTCATTCTCTTTCTTATTCGCAGGCAAAACAGCTACTAATTTTTCATTTTCAAAAATCATCAATGAAAAATCATCAAACCGGTCTTTATGATATTCCATAAAATCACGATGAAAAAGGAAGGTAGCATTTTTGGCTTTGCCTATAAAAGCATTCCATTCTGTATAATCGGTAGAAATATAAGTTCTGACTTTATAAAACTTCACTGTTGACTGTTTGAATTGATGCGGAAAAGATAGGAATTAATCCTCAATTTTTACGGGAACTATGTGCCAATTGTATTTTACTGCCAACAAGCGCACCACAATAATGAATAAAGAAGTGGTCAAATAAAGTATATCTTCGTTCAAATTGAAATTTCTCAAAACAAAAAACACAATTCCACCCACAATACAAGCCGTTGCATATATTTCTTTTCTGAATAAATTAGGAACTTCGGCACACAAAATATCCCGGATTACTCCTCCAAAACAAGCTGTAATAGTTCCTAAAATTACGCAAACAATAGGATCTAATCCTACCCCGAGTCCTTTCTCAATACCTACTACGGTGTAAATTCCCAAGCCAATAGTATCGAACAAAAAGAGGGAAACCCGGAAATATTCCAGCTTTTTTCTAAAAACTATAGCCAATACATATCCTATAATGGCAACATAGAGATAGATTAAATTCTCTGATTTCATCCAGAAAACAGGAGTTCGTCCTATCATTACATCACGCAAAGTTCCTCCTCCAAATGAGGTAGCCATAGCCATTACAAAAACGCCAAAAGGATCCAATCTTTTGTATAATGCCGTCAAAGCTCCCGACATTGAAAGTGCAACTACGGCTATAACTTCTAAAAACTCGAACATAGAATCAATAAATTTTGAAAATTTGGCACGAATTTAAACCATATCTTAGTTTTATCAATCATCCAAAAGATACAATTTCAGAATAAAAAAAAACTTGCTACTTTAGCCAACTGGAAATTAACAATTAAAAGTATTGAAACAGATAAGCAGTCCACAAAATCAGTTTATAAAATCATTGGTTCTTCTTCAGGAAAAATCAAAGGCAAGAAAACAATCCGGTACTTTCTTAATTGAAGGTTTTCGTGAAATTTCGCTTGCTTTAAAAGGAGGCTACAAACTGGAAACTATTCTGTTTCTTCCTGAAATTTGTTCTGAAAGAGAAGTAAGACAACTTTCGAAAGAGGCTGATTTAATAGAAATAAACAAAGACGTTTATCAAAAACTGGCTTATCGGGACACTACCGAAGGTGTGATTGCAGTTGCCAAAAGCAAACAATTGAATCTTTCTGATTTGAAACTTTCAGAAAATCCGTTGATTTTAATCATGGAAGCTCCCGAAAAACCTGGAAACATTGGGGCTTTACTCAGAACCGCCGATGCTGCCAATCTCGATGCCGTAATTATTGCCAACCCAAGAGGCGATTTGTACAACCCAAATATTGTGCGTTCGAGCGTGGGTTGTCTTTTTACCAACAATATTGCCACGGGAACAACTTCTGAAATTATTGCTTTTTTAAAAGAAAGAAACATTAATTTTTACTGCGCTACACTTCAAAACTCTACGAGTTATCACACCCAAGATTATACAAGCCCAACAGCTTTGGTTGTAGGAACAGAAGCTGCCGGGCTAACTCAGGAATGGCGAGATGCTGCCACCCAAAACATCATTATTCCCATGCAGGGAGCCATCGATTCTATGAATGTTTCGGTTGCCGCTGCGATTTTAATTTTTGAAGCCAAAAGACAGAGAGGATTTTCTTAAAGTTATAAGCCGTGAGCTTTAGGCTGTAAGCAACAATATTTCCTTAACAATCCGCTTCTGAAACTTAAAAACTTTATCTCTTTGCAACTTCTATTGCCTTTTGACTAAGCACTAATTACTATTCACTCCTCTTGTATAGTCCAAATCTTTATTCTATTTTTAGAATTTCAAAGAAGACCCTACAATGACCGAACAAGAAATAGAACAAGAAAACAAGGCAATTGCCAAGGAATATAAAGAATTACTTCGCATTAGTTATCAAACCCTGAGTGAAGACGACAAAAAATTAATCCGTAAAGCTTTTGATGTTGCTGTAGATGCTCACAAAGATCAACGCCGGAAATCGGGCGAAGCCTATATTTTTCATCCAATTGCAGTCGCTAAAATTGTAGCTTCCGAAATAGGTCTTGGTGCCACCGGAATTGCAGCAGCATTGCTTCACGATGTAGTTGAAGACACCGATATTACGGTAAAAGATCTTGAAAAAATGTTCAATCCCAAACTGGCAAAAATAGTAGAAGGATTGACCAAAATTGCCAAAGTTCAGAACGATTTGAATACTTCTCTTCAAGCCGAGAATTTCAGAAAAATGCTGCTTACATTGAACGATGATGTTCGTGTGATTCTGATAAAACTGGCCGACCGCTTGCACAATATGCAAACTATGGAATCTATGGTCGATTACAAACAAACCAAACTTGCTTCGGAAACTTTATATATCTATGCTCCATTAGCACATCGTTTGGGATTGTATAACATTAAAACCAAATTGGAAGATTTAGGTTTAAAATATACAGAACCGGAAATTTACAAGGAAATTACCGGTAAAATCAAAGAAACCAAAGAAGAACAAGATGCTTATATAGAAGATATTTCAAATATTCTTAAAAAATCACTGGATGCCGAAGGAATAAAATACACCATTAAAGGGAGACCTAAATCTATTTATTCTATCCGAAGAAAAATGCATACTCAAAAAGTAAGCTATGATGAAGTTTACGACAAATTTGCTCTTCGAATTGTTTATAAAGCAGATCCCGCAGAAGAAAAATTTATTGCCTGGAAAATATATTCACTTGTAACAGATAACTACCGTCCGAGCCCAAGCCGACTCCGGGATTGGATTTCGTCTCCAAAATCAACAGGATATGAAGCACTTCATATTACTGTTATGGGACCAAAAGGCCGTTGGGTAGAAATTCAGGTTCGAAGCGAACGCATGGATGAAATTGCCGAAAAAGGTTATGCAGCACATTACAAATACAAACAGGGAGCAACCGAAGAAAGCGGACTTGATAAATGGCTGAATCTGTTGAAAGAAGCCCTTGAAAATCAAGATACCGATGCGGTTGACTTTGTAGAAGATTTTAAATTAAATCTTTATTCGAAAGAAATATTTGTTTTTACTCCAAAAGGAGACATAAAATCATTACCAAAAGGTGCCACTTCTCTCGATTTTGCCTTTAGTATTCACACCTCGATCGGAATTCATACCAGAGGAACAAGAGTGAACGGAAAATTGGTTCCTTTGAATTACGAACTCAAAAGTGGAGATCAGATAGAAGTAATTACTTCTTTAAATCAAAAACCTTCAACTCAATGGCTCAATTATGTAACTACTTCCAGAGCCAAGAATAAAATTAAAAATGTACTTAATGAAGATGTAAAGAAAAAAGCCGAAGAAGGAAAAGAGATTTTAAGCCGAAAACTGAATCATCTGAAATTATCTCTTAATGAAAAAACAATCAATGAGTTGGTTAATTTCTTTAAACTGAAAACCAGTCTTGATTTATATCACAGAGTCAGTATAGGTTCTATAGACAATGCACAGCTCAGGGAATATGCAACCCTGAAGCAAAATGCGTTTATGAATTTCTTCAAAACCAAAATTAAGAGATCGGCTCCAAAACTGAAAAGTGAAAATTCCGAGCAAACAACAGAAACCAAATATGATTTATTGGTTTTTGGTCCCGATCAGACAAGTTTAGAATATAAATTATCTAATTGCTGTAATCCTATTCCGGGAGACGACGTTTTTGGATTCATTACGATTAATGAAGGTATAAAAGTCCATAAAAAAGATTGTCCGAATGCTATTTCAATGCAATCGAACTATGCCTACCGAATTATTCAGGCTAAATGGATTGATTCTCAAAATCAGGAATTCAAAGTAACTCTTGACATTACAGGAATGGATAGTCTGGGATTGACCAACAAACTTACAAAAGTGATTTCGAGTACAATGCAGGTAAATATTCAAAGTATTAGCCTTAACAGCAATGCCGGACTTTTCCATGGTTCGTTAGTTGTTATTGTGCATAACATCGATATTTTGAAAAAACTAACCGATAAAATCAAAAAAATTGAAGGTATTGACAAAGTAACCCGAGTTTATTCTTAATAAAATTTCAAAATTCAAATCTTAAATCCTAAAATCGAATTTGATTTTCAACAATACCACAATTTGATTATCTTTGCCGGCTATGACACAAACATCCGTTGATAACAGCAAAAATCAAGAAATTGTAAAGAACGTTTTTACAACTTATCTTGAAACCAAAGGGCATCGCAAAACACCCGAACGCTATGCTATTCTACAGGAAATTTATGACAACGACGATCATTTTGATATAGAAAACCTATACCTCAAAATGAAAAACAAAAACTATCGTGTGAGTCGTGCTACTCTTTACAATACCATAGAACTTTTGTTGGATTGTGGTTTGGTTCGAAAACACCAATTTGGTCAAAATCAGGCACATTATGAAAAATCGTACTTCGACAAGCAACACGATCATATTATTATGACCGATACCGGAGAAGTAATTGAGTTCTGCGATCCACGCATTCATAACATCAAAAAGATAATTGAGGAAATTTTCAACATAGAAATACACAATCATTCGCTGTATTTTTATGCCACAAAGAAAAAAACCGAAACCGAGCCGGATTCAGACAAAACAGAATAATTGAATTTTGTAAATATTTTAGACAATCAACAATATAACATACAACAGAATGACCGTAGATTTATTATTAGGATTACAATGGGGAGACGAAGGCAAAGGAAAAATTGTCGATGTACTTACTTCAAAATATGATATTATTGCTCGTTTTCAGGGTGGACCAAACGCCGGACACACACTTGAATTTGACGGAATCAAACACGTTTTAAGAACAATTCCTTCCGGAATTTTTCACGCCGATTCTACTAATATCATTGGAAACGGAGTGGTTATTGACCCGGTTGTTTTCCAAAAAGAAATTGAAGGTTTAGCTCAATTCAAAATTAACATCAAAAAAAGACTTATCATTTCAAGAAAAGCACACTTGATTTTACCAACTCACCGTTTGCTGGATGCCGCTTCTGAAGCTTCAAAAGGAAAAGCAAAAATTGGTTCTACTCTTAAAGGTATTGGCCCAACTTATATGGACAAAACCGGAAGAAACGGAATTCGTGTGGGAGATATTGAATTAGCCGATTTCAAAGAACGTTACAGAAATTTAGCCGACAAACATGAGGCTATGATTAAATTCTATGATGTTTCTATTCAATACAACTTGGAAGAACTTGAAAGAGAATTCTTTGAAGCAATTGAAGAATTGAAAAAACTGACTTTTATTGATAGTGAAGAATATCTTTACCAAGCTCAAAAAGCAGGAAAAACCATTCTTGCCGAAGGTGCTCAGGGTTCTTTATTAGATGTAGATTTCGGAACTTATCCTTTTGTAACCTCATCAAATACTACTGCTGCCGGTGCTTGTACCGGTCTTGGAATTGCTCCAAACAGAATTGGTGAAGTGTACGGAATTTTCAAAGCCTACACTACCCGTGTTGGTAGCGGACCTTTTCCTACTGAACTTTTTGACGAAACTGGTGCTACTATGGCAAAAGTAGGTAACGAATTTGGTTCTGTAACCGGAAGACAAAGACGTTGCGGATGGCTTGATTTAGTTGCATTGAAATATGCCGTTCAGATAAATGGTGTTACTCAATTAATGATGATGAAAGGCGATGTTTTATCTGGTTTCGAAACTTTGAAAGTTTGTACCGGATATATCTACAAAGGAGAAACTATTTCTCATCTTCCGTACAACATTGAAGAAGAAAACATCACTCCTATTTATAAAGAAATGAAAGGTTGGAAAGCCGATTTAACCGGAATGAATTCTTACGATCAACTTCCTGTTGAATTGAAAGCATACATCGAATTCATCGAAAAAGAATTGGAAGTGCCTATCAAAATTGTTTCTGTTGGTCCGGACAGAAAACAAACTATCATGAAATAATCCTTAATTGGAAAAACATAAAAAACCCTCGTTATTTATTTAATAACGAGGGTTTTTCTTTTCTAAATCTATGTCTATTGATTTTCTAAAATAGTTTTCAATTTATTCAATCCAAATTCTAAATCAGCTCCAAACTCTTTATCTGCATCAATAAACAAACCAATAAGATTCATCGGATAAGGAAAAGCTCCTTTAAAAGTCCAGGCTACTTTTGTCTCATTGGCCGAAACTTCTGTCAAAACTATAGTAGCATCGTCTTCATTCTCAATCGGTTCTTTAAAACGTAATTTTGTTTCCAGTTTTTCGTCTTCAACAATAGTAACTATTTCCTGTTCTCCCACACCAATTTTACCATTTTTACTTTCCCAAAGCGATACAAAACCAACTGTTCCATCAGTTCCCTTGTATGATTTTTTCATTTCAGGATCCATAATTGCCCATTTACTGTAGTTATCCTGATTTTTCAAAAATCGGATATATTCAAAAACTTCATGTTTTGGTTTATTAATGGTAATTTCACGGGTAATGTGATAATCTTTCTTCACAAACAAAGCAACTACAAGAGGAATTGCAATCAATAAAGCCAAGACAATGGCGATTTTCTTTAAAATTTTCATTTTTTAAGGTTTTTTAAAATAAATTAAGAGAATATTTTGCCGTAAATATAAAAATTTGATTCATTTCTCGTAAGAAAAATTTTATTTAAATAGTATTAAAAAACCATACTTTAAGTATTTCTTTCAAAAGAAACGAATAAAGAAATAAACAACTTTACTTATCTTTGCAGTCTGAAAATTGTCACTATGGAATCTGTTTTAGATAAAGAATTGCCGGTTGAAACCCAAGGTGTAGCCGAAACAAACATAGCTAAACCAAAATGGTTGAAAGTTAAATTGCCAATTGGTAAAAAATATACCGAACTCCGGGGCTTAGTAGATAAATACAGCCTGAACACCATTTGTACTTCCGGAAGTTGCCCTAATATGGGAGAATGTTGGGGAGAAGGAACGGCAACTTTTATGATTTTAGGAAATATCTGTACCCGTTCTTGCGGTTTTTGTGGTGTAAAAACCGGAAGACCCGAAACAGTAGATTGGGACGAACCTGAAAAAGTAGCTCGTTCTATCAAAATCATGAACATTAAACACGCAGTAATTACCAGTGTTGACCGTGATGATTTGAAAGATGGCGGTTCCATTATTTGGAACGAAACCGTAAAAGCTATCAGAAGAATGAATCCAAACACTACTCTTGAAACACTTATCCCGGATTTTCAAGGAGTAGAAAGAGATATAGACCGCATCGTTGCTGCCAATCCCGAAGTAGTTTCTCACAATATGGAAACGGTTCGTAGATTAACTCGTGAAGTTCGTATTCAGGCTAAATATGACCGAAGTCTGGCAGTTTTGAAATACTTAAAAGAAAAAGGAATCAACAGAACAAAATCAGGTATTATGCTTGGTTTGGGTGAAGAAGAAGAAGAAGTATTTCAAACCATGAGAGATTTACGCGATGCCAATGTTGATATTGTTACTATTGGACAATATTTACAACCAAGTAAAAAACATCTACCGGTAAAAGAGTATATCACTCCCGAACAATTTGCCAAATACGAACAATACGGCAAAGAACTTGGTTTCCGCCACGTAGAAAGTGGTGCTTTAGTTCGTTCATCATACCACGCTCAAAAACATATTTTATAAACTAAGTGTAAAATCGTTTAATTGTTTGACTGTTTAATTGTAAATTAACCAAATAATTAAACGATTTAACAGTTAAACAAATAAACCAAACAGCCTTGAAAACAAGAATTGCCATAAACGGTTTTGGAAGAATCGGAAGAAATATTTTCAGATTACTTCTAAACCATCCTAGCATTGAAGTTGTTGCCATCAACGATATTTCCGACAACAAGACCATGGCACATCTCACTAAATACGACAGTATTCACAGAGTTTTGCCTTTTGAAGTTTCTCACAATGAAAACGCAATAATAGTTGACAACAAACCCTATTTGTTTTTTCACGAAAGAGAAATAAAAAATCTTAATTGGAGAGAACTCAACATTGATATTGTTATTGATTCAACCGGTAAATACAAGTCTTTTGAAGAATTAAACGCTCACATTTTGGCCGGAGCCAAAAAAGTGATTCTTTCAGCTCCGGCTGAAGACGACAAAATTAAGTCAGTAGTTTTAGGGGTAAACGAATCTATTCTTGACGGAAACGACATTATCATTTCCAACGCCAGTTGCACAACAAACAATGCAGCTCCGATGATTAAAGTCATTAAGGAACTTTGCGGAATTGAGGAAGCCTACATTACTACGGTTCACTCCTACACCACCGACCAAAGCCTGCATGACCAGCCTCACAAAGATTTACGTCGTGCCCGAAGTGCCGCTCTTTCAATAGTACCTACAACTACAGGAGCTGCCAAGGCTTTGTCTAAAATCTTCCCTGAATTGGATAAAAAAATGGGAGGTTGCGGTTTCCGTGTTCCGGTTCCGGATGGCTCTTTGACCGATATTACTTTCAATGTAAAAAAAGACATTACTATTGAAGAAATCAATGCTGCTTTTAAAACAGCATCTCAAACGTACCTGAAAGGAATTTTAGATTATACAGAAGACCCAATTGTTTCTGTAGATATAATAGGCAACAGAAATTCTTGTATTTTCGATGCCCAACTTACTTCTGTTATTGACAAAATGGTAAAAGTGGTCGGTTGGTACGACAATGAAGTGGGTTATTCTTCCCGAATAATTGATTTGATTGTTTATCTGAATCGGTTCAATTAAAAAAGTATTTCCAAATTTATCACAATAAAAAAGACCTTTACAATTTATTTTGTAAAGGTCTTTTCTGTTTCTAAATGAGTTATTCCGTTTCAGAGCTATCAAATATTTCTTCAATAGGTAATCCAAATAATTTCGATATTTTAAATGCTAATGGTAAACTTGGATCAAACTTTCCCTTCTCTATGGCATTAATCGTTTGACGGGAAACTGCCAATGAATCGGCAAGATCCGCCTGCGTCATATCTCTTTCTGCGCGAAGTACTTTTAATTTATTTTTCATTCGTAACGTTTTTGTCCAATGAGAAATGCTATCAAGTAAGAAACACTGATTAACATTACCAATATACCAATTTCTGCGTGACCTGAAATTATATTCGCAATATCCATTACCGAATAACTCATCCCACCCACAATTCCAACTCCTAAAGCAATGCCCATGGCTTCCAATTGAATTTTCTTTTGAAGTTCATCAAGAACACTCTGATATTTGATATTTGCCCAAATCATTCCTGTCCCTAAAACCGTATTAAGCACAATTGTAAGAATACTCCATGTGTTGTTTTCCTTCCAGAGAAACTTTGGTCCAAAGGTTGCCAATGCCAACGACACTACCCACAATAATGTCCACAGCGCTAAATATCCTGTCGCTTTTTTCATTTGTTTATTCTTGTTTTCGTTTTTCATTTGTCAACTGTATTTGATTATTTGTAAAGTTTAATTGACGTAAATATACAAAACATATTTTAAATGACAAGCACACTTTACTTTTGTACGACAAGTTTTTTTTAATCGATACTAATTTCAAAAAAAAGAAGACATGAAATCATCAAAATAAATACAGTACGAACAAAGTGAAATATTCATTAAAACAAAAAAGACCTTTACAGCTTTATAATGTAAAGGTCTTTTTCTATTTGAATGCAAATCTAAGATTTTCTATTTCTTCTGAAACTTGGAGTAAAATCGGTTCGTCTTTTTGGTGTTTCCGGTTTCGGAAGACTTGCTTCTTCTGTTTTACTCGAAGGTTCAATCAATCGGTTGAGTTCTTTAATTTCAGCATCGGTCAATTCGCGGTAACGTCCAACAGGAACATCCAATGAAATATTAATAATGCGAATACGTTTCAGAGCCGTAACATCATAACCCAAATATTCACACATTCTACGAATTTGGCGATTCAATCCCTGGGTCAAAATA
>CAZWAF010000026.1:29204-37059 GCA_964631795.1 uncultured Flavobacterium sp.
CCTTCGCAAACCACATTCGTCGCCCGGGTAACGGTATCCAAAATCGGAATTCCATTTCCCATTCTTTGAATAAACCTTTCGGTAATCGGCTTATTTACCGTTACAGTATATTCTTTCTCGTGATTGTTTCTTGCTCTCAGGATTTTATTAACAATATCTCCGTCATTGGTCATAAAAATCAAACCTTCACTGGCCTTATCCAATCTCCCGATAGGAAAAATCCGGGTAGGATAATTGATATAATCCACAATATTATTGCGAACCTCCAAATTGGTCGTACATTCAATTCCGGCAGGTTTATTGAACGCCAAATAAATAGGTTTATCCTTTTTCTCAACTATTAACTTTCCGTCAATACGCACTTCATCGTCAATACTCACTTTTGTACCCAATTCGGGAACTGATCCATTGATAGTCACACGACCTTCTTCTATGAATTTGTCGGCCTCACGACGCGAACAAAATCCAGTTTCGGCTATAAATTTATTGAGACGTTTTAGGTTTTCTTCCATATTTTCAGTTGAAAAATGTTTTTATAAAAATCAATTTCAATTTTATTCTGCAATTATTTTTGCGACTCCGAATCTTTAAATAAAAATTCGGTCATTTCTTTATACAACTCAACCCCATGAAGTCCGTGTCCGAGCCCTTTGGTTTCAATAAAAACGGAATCTTTCCAGGCTTGAGCAATCTTTTTCCCTTCTTCGGGCAAAACGGTTGTATCTCCTTTATCATGAACAATCAATCCTTTTACAATAATTTTAGAAGCATAAACCGTACTTGAAAACTCATCTATTTTAAGGTTAAAATGCTCTAAATAATAAGTATATAAACCTTCAGCTACCTTAGAATTAAGGCTCAAAAGATTAATATAATTCTGAACAATAATTTTGAAATCGCACGGAGCCCCAAGCGAAACAATTTTCTTAACCGATTGAAACTGATAAGTTGCCTGATAATACAAACAGGCTTTTCCTCCCATTGAATGTCCTATAAGATATTCCGGATTGTATTTCTGAGCCAAAACATGTATAAACTCCGCATATTCGGGAATATTAAAATTGATTCCGTCAGACAGTCCGTGTGCAGGTGCGTCCAGAGCAATAATGGTAGATCCTGATTTTTTTAGAAATGGCAACAAATTTTCCCAACGAGAAGCATTACTTTCCCAACCATGAACCAATAAAACCACAGTATCATTTCCTTTCCAGATATAAGTCTGACATTTTTGATCCTTATGAACTAAAGTCTCCTTTAATGTACTTTTCAAAACACTAGGCATATTTTCATTTGTAAACCTGCCTTCACGAGGTTTACTAAAAAGAAAATAAGCCATATCTACCGCTCTTTTCGGTGAAAACAACCACAAAAAATTGACGAACAATCCCAGCGATTTGGTAAATAAAAAATAGGTTAATTTATTCATAAAAAAAGCCTCCGTTTAAGAAGGCTTGGTTTTTTTAGATTTTAGAAAATAAGCTTTCCATCTTCTCTCTTTCTTCTTCAGCGAGAACACTGTCAACCAAAATTCTTCCTGAGTGTTCATCAGTAATAATTTTCTTTCTGGCAGCAATTTCTACTTGTGTCTGAGGTGGAATAGTAAAGAAAGATCCGGCAGAAGCTCCTCTTTCAATAGAAACTACAGCCAGTCCGTTGCGAACGCTGTTTCTGATTCTGTCGTAAGCAGCCAATAAACGAGACTCTATTCCTGCTCTGAATTCTTCTGATTTTTCTGTCAAGAAAGTTTCTTCTTTAGAAGTCTCAGCCATAATTGCATCCAATTCAGATTTTTTGTGATCTAAATGAGATTGTTTTTGAGCTAATTTTTCATTCGATTGAGTCAAAATTTGTTTTTTGTACTCTATAGAAGCTTTCATTTCTTTGATGTGCTTTTCAGCCAATTGGATTTCCAATTCCTGAAATTCCACTTCTTTTGTCAAAGAGTTGAATTCTCTGTTGTTACGAACGCTTTCTTGTTGTTTTGTGTATTTTTTAATAGCTTCTTTGTGCTCATCAATAGCGTTTTTCTTCTCTTTGATTTGCACTTCGATAACGTCTAAATCTGATTTTAATTTTTCTGAACGAGATCTCAAACCAGCTACTTCATCTTCTAAATCTTCAACTTCTAAAGGAAGTTCTCCTCTTACATTTCTGATTTCGTCAACTCTTGAGTCAATTAATTGTAAATCATAAATTGCTCTTAACTTGTCTTCAACACTCAATTCTTTTGTAGTCGCCATATTTTATAAGTACTTAACGGGATTTGTATTTTCTTCTGATAAAATGAATGCAAAATTAGGCATTTTTTTTATAAGATAATCAACAATATAGTTTTTTGTGTAACGCTCACTCTCAAAATGACCTATGTCTGCCAAAAGAAGTCGGTTTTCGGCTTCATAAAACTGATGGTATTTCAAATCGGAAGTCAAATAAGCATCGGCTCCAGCCCGAATAGCATTTTTAATCGCAAAACTTCCTGCTCCTCCCAAAACTGCCACTTTCTGAATTTTCTTCCCGGTAAATGCTGAATGTCGAATTCCTTCTGCTTTCATTTTTTCTTTTACCATCAACAAAAAATCCTTTTCTTCCATCGGTTTTTCAAATTCTGCAATCATTCCCAAACCTATATTTTGATGTTGGTTTTGCAAATCATACACCTCATAGGCAATTTCCTCATATACATGATTTTTGAACAACGCTTTCAGAATTCTGCTTTCCAGATATTTTTCGAAAGTTACTTCGATTTTAATTTCTTCTCCTTCTACAAATTCAAATCGGGAACCAATCACAGGATTACTGTTTTCAGTTCCTAAATAAGTTCCGATTCCTTTGGAATTAAAACTGCAATCTTCATAATTCCCTATTTTCCCGGCACCGGCATCAAACAAGGCATTTCTTAGCTTTTCGGCATTTTCAGGAATAGTATAAGTTATTAGTTTTCGGATAAAATTTTGTTTTGGAACCAAAATTTTAGAATTAACCAGTCCTAAAGCATCACAAAAAATCTTATTTACTCCATTCTGATGATTATCCAATGCGGTGTGAACAGCATAAATCGCAATGTCATTTTTAATTGCTTTCAAAACAGCTCGTTCCACATAATTTTTTCCGGTAATTTTCTTTAAACCCGAAAACAGAATCGGATGAAAACAAACCACCAAATTGCAGTTTTTTGCAATTGCTTCATCAATCACATTTTCCAAAGCATCGTGACATACCAAAACTCCGGTTGCTTCAACATTTTGATCTCCAACCAGCAAACCTACATTGTCAAAATCTTCGGCATAAGCCAAAGGTGCCATTTCTTCGAGTACCGAAAGTATTTCTTTAATTTTCATATTCTATTTATTTCATCAATAATTGACTAATAATCCTTTTCAAACAAGTTTTCTCAAAGATAAATCGTTTTTCTGCTAATCAAAGAAAATAATTCGTGAATTAGTGACAGAATAATTACTTTCGTGAAATGAATTTATTGCGAAAAATACTGTTCCCTTTTGCCATTTTGTATGGTTTCATTACCGCTATCCGGAATTTTCTTTTTGACAAAGGCATTCTAAAATCTTACAGTTTTGATTTACCCATAATTGCTGTGGGAAATCTCAGCGTGGGAGGAACCGGAAAAACACCTCAGATTGAATATTTAATTCGTTTGCTTTCTCCAAATTACAAAGTAGCTACTTTAAGTCGTGGCTACAAAAGAAAATCAGAAGGTTTTGTTTTGGCAAATGAAACTTCAAATGCTGAAATTTTGGGAGACGAACCGTATCAGTTTTTTCAGAAATTCAAAAACATTCAGGTGGCTGTGGATGCCAACCGAAAAAACGGAATTGAACAATTGCTTTCGCAAGCTGAAAAACCGAATGTTATTTTGCTCGATGATGCTTTTCAGCATAGAAAAGTAAAAGCGGGTTTTTATATTTTGCTTACTTCTTACGGCGATTTATATTCAGACGATTTTATGCTGCCAACAGGAAATTTGCGGGAAAACAAAAACGGAGCACAACGTGCCAATGTGATTGTTGTAACTAAATGTCCGCCAAATCTTTCTAATGAAGAACAAAATAAAATTAAAACCAAACTCAAACTTTCTGTCAATCAGCAATTATATTTTTCTTGTATTGCTTATGATGATTGTATTTATTCGGAAAAGAATTCTCTGGAAGTAAAAGAAATTCTAAAAAAAGACAAACTTCTCTTGGCCGGAATCGCAAAACCGGAACCGTTTTTTAATCATTTAAAACAGTCTCAGGACATTTGTCTCACTTTCCCGGATCATCATCATTTTGACGAAAAAGATATTTTGGAAATCAAACATCAGGCTCAAAACAAAATCATTATTACTACCGAAAAAGATTATGTCCGGTTAAAAGGGCAAATTCCGGCAGAACAATTATTTTATTTACCTATAAAAAGTGAATTCCTTTCAGGAAAAGACAATTTCAATAAAGCGATTTTAGGGTTTGTTGAAAGATTCCGTAAACAATAGAAAATAAAAAAGCTACGATCTTTGACGATCATAGCATGGAGATCTATTTCTTCTTATCTTTTAGAATTAACTATAATGGTATCTGCAAGAAACAATTATTAAATTATTTTCCTGCAATGTATAAACCAACCGATGTTCGCCATCAATTCTTCTTGACCAAAATCCTTGTAGAGCATGTTTTAATGGTTCCGGATTTCCAATTCCTTCAAAAGGTGTTCTGATTGTGACTTTTATCAAATCATTTATTCTCTTTAGTTTGGATTTGTCTGTTTTCTGCCAATAAAGATAATCTTCCCAAGCCTGAGCATGCCAAGAGAGTTTCATTCTTCAATTAGATTTTTTTGTATTGTTTCCTTGTTTTTTACATCTTCAACTGCTTTCAACAGCACTTCTCTGTTTTTTCCGGATAATAAATAATTAGTTTCAGTCAATGCATTGTATTCATCCTGAGAGATTACAACCAGATTTTTGTTGTTCTTTCTGGTTACAAGAACTTCTTCCATATCATCAGTTACGCTATCTAACCATTTTTTTAGGTTCATACGTAAATCAGAATAATTTATAACTTTCATATAGATCAAATTTATTTGTTATAGGTGTTCGATAAACTTGTTGTTCATGATTATTTCATAATCATGAACGGTACAAAACTATGACAAAATAACGTAATTAAGTACTTAATTGTGTTGTTTTTAAGATTAGTTCTCGTTAAGAGAGTTTGTAATTAGATGAAAAATATCTACATCAAGTGTTATATCTTGAAAAACAATTGTTTTATTTGTGATTAAAAGAAAATCATTTGTAGTGTAGTAAATTTTGATAAAACAATCTTAGATTATGTGGGAAAAAGTGCAGCAAACCGTTAGTTTCATTCAGTCAAAAACCAATATTAAACCCAGTTATGGAGTAATTTTAGGTTCGGGTTTAGGCAATTTTGTCAAAGATATTGAAGTAGAATTCACACTACCTTACAACGAAATTCCCAATTTTCCGGTTTCAACCGTAGAAGGTCATCAGGGCGCATTGGTTTTTGGAAACATTGGAGATCAAAAAGTAGTCGTAATGCAGGGACGTTTTCATTATTATGAAGGTTATTCAATGCAGGAAGTTACTTTTCCGGTTCGTGTGATGAAATATTTAGGCATTACGAAATTGATTGTATCGAATGCTTCCGGAGGCGTAAATCCAAATTTCAAAGTCGGAGATGTGATGTTAATTAAGGATCATATAAATATGATGCCGGAACATCCTTTGAGAGGAAAAAACGAAGAACGTTTTGGTTCACGATTTGTCAATATGAGTGAGCCTTATTCTAAAAATATGCTGTCTAAAGCCAAAGAAATCGCTGCAAAATTGGATATTGATTTAAAAGAAGGCGTCTATTTGGCTTTGCAAGGCCCTACTTTTGAAACTTTGGCCGAATACAAAATGGTTCGTATTTTGGGTGCCGATTGTGTCGGAATGTCAACCGTTCCCGAAGTTATCGTAGCCCGTCACATGGAATTAGAAACTTTTGGACTTTCGGTTATTACCGATATGGGAGATGAAGAAAACATTGATGAAGTAAATCATATTGAAGTGCTGAAAGCGGCAAAAAAAGCCGAACCAAACGTGAGAAAACTGGTAAAACAACTTATACTTGAAAATGCATAATTTTTTCAAAAAAATAATCTGAAATAACCTTTCGCTTTCAAACTTAATCTACGTCCCTGATATAAATTGACTTTTGTGGTCAATTTATATCAGGTTATATCAGGGACATTCATTTCTTACCAACATGAAAAATAGCTTCAAAAAAATGTTTTTTCATAGTAACTTTATGATATCCAATTAATACAAGTATAAAATAATCAACCCGTTGGGTGTAATTAGTTGCCGAAGATAAATTCTCGTCAGTTCGAGTAAATTTTCAGAAAAAGCGAACAGCATTTTCTGAAAATTGTATCGAGAACAAGAGAATTTATCTTTCAAAATGGTTCTCGATATTCCCGAATATTAGGGATTGTTTCGTTTCACTGCACAAAAAACACTCGAACTGACGATTCGTATAATTTAATAATCAAATTTAAATTAAAAATGTACCGGAATTCAAAATACATTAATTCTGTACATTTTTTAATCTTATGGCCAACCAAATCCTAAACTCTAAACATTATGAAATGGGAAGCAAAACTGATTAAATATCGTAATGAAAATCGCATTGCTGTTTCTTTTGAAAAAGACCCCAGACTAATAGCGAGAATCAAACAATTTGAAGATGCCAGATGGAATCCTACACTAAAAGTCTGGCATTTGCCCAACACTGAAGAAAACAGACTGAGGTTTAAAATACCTCCGTCAAAAGGAACTCTGCCTAATTCCGAAGGAATACAAGCCATTGAACATTTTAAACAATGGCTGCGTTCTAAACGCTATAGCGAAAACACCATTACTACCTATAGTGATGCTTTGAAATCGTTTTTGGTATTTTACAGAGAAAAAAAGATTTCCGACATAATAAACGAAGATGTTGTCATCTACAATAACGAATTCATCCTGAAAAACAATTTATCGGCTTCTTACCAAAATCAGATTGTAAATGCCGTTAAATTATTTTTTAAAACTATTGAATTGCGAAAAATAGACCCCGAACTGATACATCGACCAAAAAATGCAAAATATTTACCTAATATTTTAAGTAAAGAAGAAGTCTTTAGAATTATTGATGTCACAACTAATTTGAAACACAAAACTTTATTAGCTTTAATATATTCATCAGGACTTAGAATCAGTGAAGCCTTGAACATTAAAGCCTGTGATATTGACAGTCATCGAATGCTGATTCATATTAAAAACGCAAAAGGGAAAAAAGACCGATATACACTATTATCGTATAAAGTATTGACATTACTCAGAGAATATTATACCATATACAAACCAAAAAACTATCTGTTTGAAGGACAATTTGGTGGTCAATATTCAAGTAGAAGTGCCCAAATCATACTACAACAAGTTGCTTCAAAAGCAGGCATTACCAAACGAATCAGTTTACACACTTTACGTCATAGTTTTGCTACCCATTTATTAGAAAACGGAACCGATTTGAGATACATTCAGGATTTACTGGGACATAGCAGCCCTAAAACCACAATGATTTACACACATGTGAGCAGCACTTCACTGAAAAACATTATCAATCCCTTTGACATGTAAGAAAAACAATTAAATTTGTTTTATCCCGATCATAATTATGCGAAACAAAAAGAACAAAAACTTTCGCCTAACATACCAAAACAGAACAAAAGTGGTTGAGAATATTCGGGTATAAACAAGTTAGTGGCAACTCTAAAAACCCAACACCCGACAAATAGAAAAGTGACAAATGGA
>CAZWAF010000027.1:0-36091 GCA_964631795.1 uncultured Flavobacterium sp.
CTGTGAAATCAGTGGCAAAAAAACATACTTGGTACATTTTGCGGACTGTCATATCATCTAAAATGAAATAGCCATTGATGTTGTCACAAATACATTATTATTTGTCGGATTGTTATTTTTCATAAAAATAGCATCCTTACTGTTTAATGATCTTGCTTCTATTCTGAACATAACATTATCAGTTGGCAAATAATCGAAATTGGCCGAATAACCAACTGTTTGAAAACCGTTTGGAGTATCTGTAACAATAAATGTCACATTTTTATCATTATAATATTCTCCTCTTGCAGCCAATTGGATTTTAGATGAAGGTTTGTATTGCAAAATAGCAGTCGGGTTGTACCAAACATCATAATTACTGCTCCCTTTTTCTTTTTGCTGAACTCCAATATCAAAACCTGCGATTAAATTTATCTTTTCAGTCAATTGAAATTGTCCGTAAAAATCATTGAAATAACGCCATTTTCTATTATCGTCCGGTTGCTCATTTCCAACATAAGTACTCCAATTCAAAGTTGTTTTGGAAGATGGTTTAAATGTAATTTGTGTACCAAAAGCCGGAGTTTGATTTCCCTCAATTCTCTGAATACGTTGCCAACCATTTAAATACATTGCTGCCAAATACCATTTTTCAGTTGGAGAAGTATAACCCACTTTAACCCCTGTTTCATAATAAGGCGTATTCTCGGCCGAAATACTTCTTGTTAAAGTCATACAATCTTTTCCGATAGCGCTTTCAAAACCAATATGAGACGACATAATTCCCATATCGACCCAAATATTTTTACTTTTAGAGATTTTCATTCCTACATTGGCCTCATACACATTCTGCAACAATTCCTGTTCATGTGCAAGATTATATTGAGGATAAGTTCCTGCCATTAAACCAAAATTTCCCCGAATATTTTCTTTGGCATAATTCACTTTTATAAGACCTAAATTCAGGTTTACTTCATTGTGCCGGTTATAACTGTAGAAAAAATCCGGTCTTGTATGATTGTCCGGATTTCCAAAATCATAACTGTAATAAGTATCGATATATCCTGAAAAAGTAAATGGACTTGGTATATTTTCCTGAGCTTGAGCTTTTGTTAAACTAAAAGCAACAAATACAATAAATAGTATTTTCTTCATGTTTTTTATTTTAATTCGTCCTTAATATACTATTCAAAAGGATTACGTTTCTTCAAAGTTAAAGAATTGAACAGATTATTAATCAATTCAAAATTGTGAATATCTATTTTTATGAATTGTGAATTTATTTTCTTTTAAAATTTACCTTTGGCATCCTTAAAAAAGAAAAGAGATGAGCGCAAAATGGTATGAATGCAAAGTAAAATACAGAAAAACAAATGAAAATGGAGTACAAAAGGTTACAACGGAACCTTATTTGGTAGATGCTTTATCCTTTACGGAAGCAGAAACCCGAATTAATGAGGAGATGTCTGCCTATATTAGTGAAGAATTTAAAATCACGAATATATCAGTGGCTAATTATGCCGAGATACATCCTTTTGAAAATTCCGACCGTTGGTTTAGATCAAAAATTTCCTTAATAGCTTATGACGAAGAAAGCGGAAAAGAGCGCAAGACTAATATGTATATTTTAGTACAAGCCAACGATGTAAAGGAAGCTTATGATAATACAATTACTGTAATGAAAAACACTATGGGAGACTATACAATTCCGGCTATTTCGGAATCTCCTATTATGGATGTTTTTCCTTATTTCAGTGGTGAAGAAGGAGATTTGGAAAAATTAGAAAAATTCAATGCTGTCAAAGCTTCTAAACCTGAAATTGTTACTATAGGAGAAACATCAGATTCTATGGAATTTGAAGAAGTTGTCGAAGAAGAAGAAGCTGTTTAATTGTCACAAATTATTTAATATAACTACATGACTGGAAATTAGTGTTAAATCAAATAAAAATCCCGACTACTCAAAATGGTAATCGGGATTTTTACTTGTAACTATTGCCTTTTTGAAACTAATGGCTATTCACTTCGCACTAATTATTAAAATAGAAACCATTTGGCCCTACCCCTACAGTCAATTCCTTTTCTAAAGAACCAGACAAAGAATACACATAAGCTTTACTGTTTGCCGTAAAATCTCCTCCGTCAGCGATAAAAATATGATTGTTGTTTACTGCAAAACCATACATTTTTCCATATTCAGATGTTGAAGTATAATTCAAAATAGCTGTTGTTGAAGCTGAAGTAGCCGTTACATCCATTGCATAAACCGATGTGTCAACCGTGTAATATATTTTATTATTGAAGATGTCTAAATTTTTCGCACCACTTAATGATTCCGGAAAAACAACCGAAGTGATACTTGAATCAGTCAGATTTACTTTTACAATTTCACCCGGTCCGCTATAAGGACTTCTCATCACATACAAAATACCATTGTTCACTTTCATAGTATCGGCATCTGCACCAACAGTTATCGGGGTTTCCAATGCATTTGTCGCTGTATTTACAACCAATACTTTATCATTACTATAAGGTTCTGTAATATATAATTTCCCATTTTCCAACAGTATTCTGTTTGCCGTTGCATTAAGCGAAATAGTTGTTTCTATCGAATTGGTCGTTAAATTGATAACTGCAACATAATCGTCGGTATCTCCCAAGGTCGGATTTTCATAATTATACGTGTTTGCATTGGTAACGTATGCTTTTCCGTCTTTTGCAACTCCATATCTTGGATTCTTAAGACCAGTTTCAATTTTAGCGACTAGTTTAAAAGTTTCTCTATTCACTACATTAATTGCATTCGATCCTCCAATAATAATATAAGCATAATCTCCGTGGAAAAACATAGATTGAGCATATTTCCCCATTAAGTCAGAATTATTAACGGTTCCATAAACATCCTGAACAAAATTTGCAAAATCATTACTCACAAAAGACACAGAACCCTGTCCGGAACCTCCTTCATTCAAAATAAAAACTCCGGCATCATAAGCTCCGGCATTAACCGGAACGGCATTGTCTTCTTGAGAACAAGAAACTAATAACGAAATGCTTCCTAAAGCAACTAAAAACAATTTACTAATCTTCATATTATTAAAATTTAATGGTTAAATACATATTAAAATTCCTGCCCGGCATAGGGCGATCTTCCTGCATTTGGTATTTTTCATTGAATAAATTCAACACCTGAAAACCTAATTTGAAAGAATCCAAAAAGCCAAAATCATAATCTATCCCAATATTTGAAACAGTATAGGCTTCTATAATTTCTTTCGGATCATTGTCTGATCTTGTATAAACAAATCCGTTGTACAACAATTGGTAATTCGCAGAAAACTTGCGGTAAGAATAAGCCGTTGAACCTGTCATTTTATGATACGGAACATAAAAAAGTTGTTTTTGGGTATCTTCATTTTCAGAAACAGTATAAGCATACGTTCCGTTAATGTTCCAATAATGCTTACCGAAATTTTTTGCCCAACTCAATAAAGTTTCGGCTCCGTAACTTTGAACTCTGGTGGTATTTTGAGGTGACCAAATGGGAGCATTGCTCGATCCCGGTACCCACTGAATCATATCCTTAATTTTCATATAGTAAAACGTTTGAGTCAGTGTTATACTTTTATATGAAAAAACATTTCCTACCTCAGCCTGATAAGAACTTTCGGGTTTCAGATTTGTATTTCCTCCCGGCTCCCAATACAAATCGTTGAAAGTAGGAATCCTAAAATTTCTCGAAATATTGGCTTTCAAACTGTACAATTTATCAAAAGCATAAATACTTCCCAAAGAAAACAAAAACGGACTTTGATAATTAGTAGTGATTTCTTTTTTAAAACTGAACTCATTTTGCCATTTACTACTAAACTGAGATTTTGCTATTATTGCCGCGGAACCAATTTGCCGGATATTACTTCCAAAACTGCTGCCGTAACCTTTGGTATGATTGTAATCTAAAACACCGTTTATTTTTAAAGTCTTAATAGGCTGGTATCCCAAATCGAATCTTGTGATAACACATTCTGATTTTCCAAAAGTGTAATAATCACTGTTTATATTTCCAAAATATCGATATTCTTCAAAAATATAAGCTGTTTTGAAATTGGCAGAAAACTTATCAAACTCTCCGGCATATTCCAATAAATTTCGGTTAAAACTATTGAGATACTTTGTCTTTGTGTCTGATTCCAAAATCAAGGAAAAATGTTTGTCTGTAACAGAGCTTTGACTATAAAACTTAATGATATTATTCTGATCAATTTTATAACCCAAATTGGCGTTTAAACTTCCAATATAATATTGTCCGTTTAAGTTTTTACGCTGTTCCCCTTTCCAATTGTACAAACCTACATAAGGATAATCATTTGCAGATTCATTGTATGAAATCCCAAATTGAGTACTCCATTTTTCATTTGAAAAAATCATTTTGTAATTCGTTCCAAAAGAATCAAAACTGCCATAATCTGTTCTCAAAATATTTTTGAACTGTCTTTTAAAAAGTAAATCATTGTTCAGATGAACTGTTCCGCCAATGGCTCCGCTACCATAAATTACGCTTCCCCCACCCGCTTTTACACTGATTGAATTAAAATCATTTGAAGTTATGGTATTAAAATCGGTACTTCCGGTAAGTTGAGAATTGATATTGATTCCGTTCCAGACAACGGCTGTTTGCGAGGCGGTTGTTCCTCTGAAAGAAACCGTAGAAAGCTGCCCGCGACCGTGCTGTTTAAAATAAATAGTACTGTTATAATTTAATAAATCTGAAAGAAAAGATTGGTTTTTGGCAATTACGGAATCATTCAAAACCTGAACTGACTGCGATTGATTATTCGTTTTCAGATATAAATCAGAAAGTACAATTTCTTTGAGTTTATAAATAGTATCGTTTTGCGCCAAAGCAAATTGGTACACTAAAACAAAACAGAATAAAAACAGTTTTTTTACAGACATAATTTCATGAACTTTTTTTCCCGAAAGTTCTAATATTAGTTATGTAAAAAGGCAGGTCTCCTGGCTTGCGTCTTGTTGTTTACCTTCCCATTCTTTGATTTTAGGATTTGCGATTTTGAGATTTAGGATTTTTTCCTAAACATCAAAAACACGTTCCAAAAGAACAGTGGTTTTGTAGATAACAACAATCTTTATAGCTTACAGTTGCGGGTACAGCCCAAGATTTATGATTTGGGATTTACGATTTAGGATTTCAAAATCCTAAATCTTAATTCCTAAATATTCACTTGATTCCCTTTTAATACGGTTCATTTACGATGAACACATAACCTCAATACGATTGCAAATATAGTCTTATGATTATGAATAATGCAAATTCAATGTTGTTTTTTGAAGTTTTTTAAAACAAAATCATTTTTACATTCATTCAGCTAGTCAATTACTATAAACCTGCATTCAATTACGTTTTCAATTACGTTTTAATTCCTGCAAAGTTTTTCTAAACCTTGTAGGTTTTATTAAAAAATGATACCTACAAGGTCAAAAAAGACCTTGCAGGATTAAAATCATCTGATAATTATTATTGAATTTTTATCGGTTTCTTATCTTCATCAATTGCCACAAATGTAAATTCTCCTGTAATTGCTTTTTCTCTATGCTGAGAATACATTTGCTCAATGTAAATATCAACCCTTACTTTTAAACTTGTATTGCCAATATGGGAAACATTCCCAACAAGTTCAACTATAGTTCCTGCAGGAATTGGCTTTTTAAAATCTATCTTATCGCTGCTTACCGTTACCATTTTTTGCCTGCTAAATCGGGTTGCGGTAATAAAGGCAACTTCATCCATAAGAAACATAGCTGTACCACCAAAAAGAGTATCATAATGATTTGTAGTACTGGGAAACACCGCTTTGAAAATGCGTGTTTCAGATTGTTTTATTTTTTCGTCTATTGTCATTTTTATTTTAATTATTTGTTATTCTTCAAATTGCCCCATTTCAGATATGTGCTTCCCCAGGTAAATCCGGCGCCAAAAGCTGTTAATAGTATTTTATCGCCATATTTGAAATCGTCTTTAAAATCCCAAAGACACAGCGGAATAGTAGCCGATGTTGTATTGGCGTATCTGTCGATATTTATTTTTACTTTCTCCATAGGAAAATCGAGTTCGTTGCTAACTGCCTGTATAATCCGGAGATTCGCCTGATGAGGTATGAGCCATTGTACATCTTTTGCAGAAAGACTATTTCGCTGCATAATTTCCCTGCTAACGCTGCTCATATTAGCAATGGCATTTTTAAAAACGGTTTTCCCTTCCTGATGTACAAAATGTTTGCTTTGTTCAAGCGTTTCCATAGAAACCGGAAATAATGAACCTCCCGCGGGTACCGAAAGGAATTTTACGCCACTGCCGTCCGTTTTAAACACATTGTCCTTTATCCCCACGTCTTCAAACGATTGTTCGAGTAAAACTGCTCCTGCTCCGTCGCCAAAAAGAATACAGCTATTGCGGTCTTTGTAATTCACTATGGAGCTCATTTTATCCGATCCGACAACGATTACCTTTTTATGTCTATTACTTTCAATAAGACTTGCTCCGATAGAAAGCGCGTATAAAAAACCACTACAGGCGGCATTCATGTCAAATCCCCATGCGTTTGCCAAACCCGCTTTTTCGCATACTATGCTTGCCGTGGGTGCCAACAGATAATCAGGAGTAGAAGTTGCCATCACCAGGCATTCTATTTCACCGGCATTTATCCCGGAACTTTCGAGGAGATTTTTAATAGCAAAGGCTGCCATATCGGAAGTTGCCAGAAATTCATCGCTAAGTATCCTTCTTTCTTTAATGCCGGTTCTGGTTACAATCCATTCGGCCGAAGTATCTACCATTTTTTCAAGTGCCGTATTATCCAATATAGTTTCCGGGACATAACCTCCTACAGCAGTTATTACGGCATTGCTCTTATCGCTCATTTATGTTTGATATTATTGTTTAATAAAATCATATCCTACAGCATAACACTATCAGGATATAATAACAATGGGTTAAAAGCTCTTTTGCAGAACTTCACAATGCTTTTGCAGGAAATGAATTTTTGTGAAAGGGAGATACATATCCGGTTAGAATAAGACGGACTATTCCAAAGAATTATTTTGAAATGTATCATACCTGACAGAAAGCTTCAAATCGCGAAAGCATTGTCAATTCGGAATAGGCAGGTCTCCTGACTTGTAACAATTTTCATCGTCCTTCCCGCTTTTGGCAGTGGACCTCGTGGATGAAAACCTTTGGTGTGTTACTTACAGTTGCGCGACAGTTCGTGATTTGCACACGATTCCCTATTAATACACAGTTAAGTATAACCTTTTCCGGTTGATGAAGAAATAAAGTAAAGAACTTATCGGGGCAAATATAACGTTGTAATTATGGATAATGCAAATTTAATATTGCTTTTGGTAATTTTAAAAAAACACAATTGATTTAGAATTCAAAGAGACTCTTGCGGTTAAAATAACGCTGAAAACTGCTATCTGCTAAACTTCCCAAACAATAAAGCAATAATCGTTATGGATTTTTGTTTTGTATTTCGGCAATTCAATAGCTTCTGAAAACAAAGGACAATTAATTACCATTGTGTGAAACTCTCCATTCTCGCCACAAGGATCAATTCCTTTTTCTTCCAATTCAAGAGCCAATTCCTTGGTTAAAATTTTCCCGAGATAACTTTCGCCCATTTGAGAGTTGCAGGAAACAATCATGGTTTCTATTCCGCTTTCTATCATTTCGTTTACCAAAGTAATACGATCTTGTTGCCAAAGTGGTAAAACTGCTTTTAGAGAAGCCTCTTCACAAACTTTATCTTCCCAATCTTTGTGTCCTTGCAAATCAATATCTCCAAAAACTGCCGCATTCAAATTAAAGTCAGCTTTAAGTTTTTTTAATATATCTATGAATTTTTCTTCATAATCTCCCCAACTTGCAGGAACCGCTTCGAGAGGCAATTCCATTTTCTGAACCTGTTGGTTCAAAATTGCCAAAGGCAAGCCATGAGAACGGGAAATCTTTCCGTTTTCATTCATCATATTCAATATAACTTTTGGGATAAAACCGTTTTCAACAGCTTTCATCATGGCATAACAACTGTCTTTTCCGCCACTCCAGGAACTTACAAAATTCATATTTTCTCTTTTATTTTTAATACGGACAATGTCTGCATCCGTTTTTACAACAATGTCCTCTTTTTAAATGGAAAAATTCTTTAAAAACATAATTCCCGTTTTCGAGATAATAATCAATTCCCTCAATAAGATTTGTAGTTTTCGGAAGATCTTTTGCTTTGTTTTCCAATGCAGATTCGGGCAAAACCGTTGCCACATATTCATCTATTTTTACAGAACAGGCACTTTTAAAACAATTCGGACAAAGACAATTTACAATATCTGACGGAGCAAAAATAGGCGGAAAATCGTTGCACCAACATTTATTCCCTTCGGGCGTATCTCCACAATTGAAAGCAGTTCCACAAGCGGAGCAATTCTTGACTTTTATAATATTCATGCGCCAAAGATAGTATTTACTCGTTTTTTAAGATCTAAAAACAAAGCAGTTTTTCAAATTCTTATACCTTTGCCTACCCGAACAATCGGGAGAAATACAACATAATGAAATCTTCTTTTTTAAAAATACTTATTGTCTTCTTTCTTTTAACTTTATTCAGTTGCAAGAAAAATGAAAAAACGGATGCGATAAAAATAACCGCATCTGAAAACACAATCAAATACGCCAGCGGACTTGCTATTTATAAATACAATGGCTATTCTGTGGTAAAAGTGAATGAACCCTGGCCTAATGCCAACAAAGATTTCACTTATGTATTGAAAGAAAAAAATGCTGTTGTACCGGATAGTTTGCAAAACTTTACCACCATTCAGGTTCCTTTGCAATCAATTGTAGTGACTTCTACTACCAATATTCCTTTTTTGGAAATGTTGGGCGTTGAAAACAAAATTGTAGGTTTTCCTCACACCGATTATATTTCTTCTGAAAAAACAAGAACTTTAATCGATAAAGGCGCGATTAAGAATGTAGGTCAAAATGAGAATTTGAATATAGAACAACTCATTGAATTGGCACCTGAATTAATTGTAACTTTTGGAATTGACAATAATAATCCGATGATTAAAAATCTGGAAGAAAGCGGATTAAAAATACTCATTCAAGCCGATTGGATGGAACAATCCCCGCTTGGAAAAGCCGAATGGATTAAACTCTATGCCGCATTATTCGGGAAAGAAAAAGAGGCTAAGAAATTATTTGATGACATTGTAAACGATTATGAACAAAGTTTAGAATTAGTCAAAAAACCAAAAGAGAAACCTTCCGTTTTATACGGAACAATGTACCAAAACCAATGGTTTGTAGCCAAAGGAGACAGTTGGGTAGCTCAGTTTTTAAGGGATGCAAAAGTAAATTATCTTTGGAAAAACATAAAAGGAACCGGAAGTTTGAGCCTGTCTTTTGAAGCCGTCCTCGATAAAGCAAAAAATGCCGAATATTGGATTGCAGCAGGTAATTTTAAAACCCTTTCGGAACTACAAAAAAGCAATCCTCATTACAATCAGTTTGATGCTTTTAAAAAGAAGAATGTCTATACTTTTGAAGCAAAACTGGGAGCCACAGGCGGAACTGTTTATTATGAATTAGCTCCAAGCCGACCTGATTTGGTTCTAAAAGATTTCATCAAAATATTTCATCCGGAATTACTCCCAGATTATAACTTTACTTTTGCTCAAAAACTGAATTAATAAACTAATCAAAATATTAAATCAGAATAATCGTTGTCAAATATTGTTTAATCATTTGTATTCTATAAAGATTAATATGACTAATTTGTATCGATAATTATTCCGTCTTTACCAATAATAAGCTTGCCTTTTTTGGTAGTTTTTGTTTTGATGATTTCATTTCCCTTTAATTGCAGAGAAATAGTGTCATTATCATCTTCCAAACAATTCAAACATTTTACCTGATTGTCTTTTATTTTATAGATATGATTTTCGGATTCAAAATCTAAATCAAAGAATTCTCTGTCGGTCTCATTATATTCATCGACACTTTTATCTGTAGAAAAGATTGTTCCTCCGGGTAGGTACAAGTATAGTTTTACTTGCTGATTGCGGTATTTATTGTTGATGTCCGTCAATAAATAATTATCCAAAAGCAATTGATTATCAATAATCTTATATGAATATCTTATTTTTTCAGCTCTGTCATTTGCTTCCTTGAATGATTTTCCTTCGGCCAATCTTTCAATTTGTAAATAGGGTTGTGATTTGTCAGTGCTTTTAATTTCAAACCTTATTTTATTGGAATAAATCACTTCATTTTTCAGCGAGTCTTGCGTAAAGGCAAAATCGATATGTTGGGAAATCTCTTTTGAGAAAAAATCATTATTTATAAACTTTATTTTCAAAGTATCAGAAGATTTTATCTTAATGTTTTCTTTAATTATGGTTTTTCCGTCATAAGCCGTTTCTAGTGATTGTTTGACTCCAAAAATGATTAACCCAATTATGGCAAAAATCCATATTGCCAATGAACTGTACTTAATAATATTATTAACCGGGCTAAATTTGGTTATCACTAATTTTAATCCCAACAGTAAGAAAAACAATAGTGGAATTCCGAAAGCAAGAAAGACTAAAATTCCTACCAGCCATAAAGGGGCTTCAGTATAATTTAGTGCATTGATGTAACGGAGATTGGGAGTACTGGTAATTGATGTTGTTCCTAAAGTGAATAATCCTATCAATAATCCAAAAATTGAAACCGATGAAATTAGAATAATAAAAGCTCCTAATAATTTGGCGAAAATGGTAAATATTTTAATTATGACTTCTCCGATTCCGCTTGTTTTTACCCGATTTCCGATTTTGTCAAAATCGACATCTTTAAGCTTGTTCGAGATATATTCATATTCTTCTTTTACTTTTTTCTCAATGGTCGATATATTAACCGGTTCTCCGGTCATTTCTAATTTTTCGGACGTAGTAACTGCTTTTGGAATGGCGATCCACAAGATTAAATAAACCAAAATTCCGGAACCTCCAAAAACGGTTAAAAACACAAATATGATTTTGAATATAACCGCATCCAATCCAAAATAATGACCCAGACCGGTAGCAACTCCTCCTATCAAACCTCGGTCTCCATCACGGTATAATTTTCTTTTTGGGGAATAATCAGTTCCATAAGGAGTTTCAGGAATTTCCTGATCAATTCTGTAATCTTCCGGTTGTCCCATTACCGTAATCACTTCATCAACATCTTTATTGTTTACAACCTGCTTGTCGCTTTTTTGTTTCTCAATCAAAAGTTCAGCAACACGCATTTCAATATCTTTCATAATCTCATCCTGACCGGAAGTATTTGAAAGAGATCTTTTTATAGCTTCAAAATAATGAGAAAGCTTTTGGTATGCATCTTCATCAATATGAAAAAACAACCCACCTATATTAATATTTACTGTTTTGTTCATGACCTTTAGTTGTTAGTTGTAATGATTGTTACAGCATCAGACAGTTCTGTCCATGTACTGTTTAATTCAGTTAAAAAAGTTTTTCCTAATTCGGTTAACCCATAATATTTTCTGGGAGGCCCTGAGGTTGATTCTTCCCAACGATAGTTGAGCAGTCCATCGTTTTTCAGTCTTGTCAATAAAGGATAGACTGTTCCTTCTACTACAAGTAATTTGGCATTTTTTAAAGTTTCCAGAATTTCGGAGGTGTATGCATCTTTTTCTTTTAATACTGATAAGATACAGAACTCCAAAACTCCTTTACGCATCTGTGCCTTTGTGTTTTCGATGTTCATAATTTTATTCTTTATAGTATTTATAAGCTACTGAATGTAAATACTGTATTTAGTACATTAATATCTTATACAAAGATAAAGTTAAAAACAGGTATCTTGTATTACATAGTACTTATTTTTAAGATAAAATTAACATTTTGAAAAATTATAATGTCTGGAAAACCGAAGTATCTTTTGAAAACCGGGCTTTGTTTTCTGAATTTAATTTTTAAACAGGCTTTTATAACAAACAACTTAAATATCAATAGAATTTCTCTGTGAATCTCTGAATCACTTAGTGTATCTCTGTGTTACAGCTTTTACACAGAGATGCTCAAAGAATTCAAGGAGATTCACAGAGAATTTTACTAAATTGATAATTAAAAATTATTTATGTTGTTTATTATAATTCTTTTCTGAATGTTTTACGTCGGCAATGAATAACCGGATTAAGGTTTTTGAAAACCAACTGAATTGCTTTGTTTTCTACCAATTGAGGTGTATTAATACAGTTGATAATTCCTTTTTTCTTGAATGTTTCATTAAATTCCTTAAAAATAATCGCAGTCACACCTTTGTTTTGATATTCAGGATGAATTCCGATAAGATAAAAAACAACATCTTTGCTGTTTCTACGTGCATTTAATAAGTGAAATATTCCAAATGGAAACAATTTACCTTTTGCCTTTTGCAAAGCCTTGGAAAAACTAGGCATCACGATAGCAAAAGCTACCAGATTTCCGTTTTTGTCCTCCACATATTTAATATATTCCGGATTAATGAAATTGATGTATTTCTTTTTGAAATAATCTTTCTGAATATCTGAAATAGCTACAAAAGATGCCAGATTGGCATAAGAACTATTAAATAAATCAAACATTTTATCCACATAAGGCATCACTTCTTTGGTCGATTTGAAATTCAGTGCCTTTAATTCGTATCTTTTCTTTATAAGCTCCTGCGCTTTCTCAAACAATTCAGGTTTTGAATTCGAAAAAGGAAATTTATTTTCGATATATTCTTTCTCTGTTACATAACCCAATTTCTCAAAATGCTCCACATAATACGGATGATTGTACCAGGTAATCATGGTTCCCAGTTCCTCAAATCCTTCTGTGAGCAATCCTACTTTATCCAGATTTGAGAATCCCATTGGACCTTCAACATATTCCAGATCGTTTTTTCGGCCAATTTCGTAAACCTTTTCCAATAAGGCTTTTGTTACTTCAATGTCGTCAATAACGTCAAACCATCCAAAACGGACTTTTCGTTTTTGTTGATTGTTTACTTCGTCCCAATTGATGATAACTACAATTCTTCCTACAATTTCATCATTTTTGTAAGCCAAATAAAAATGCGCTTCGGCACTTTCAAAAACCGGATTTTTGGTTTTATCAAATGATTCGAGTTCATCATTTATAATCGGTGGCACCCAGTAAGGATTGTCTTTGTATAATGAAAATGGGAATTTTATGTGTTCCAAAAGCAATGCTTTGGTATTGGCTTCTTTTATGGTAATCATTTGGTTTTATATTTTTTTGAATCTTTGCCTTTTCCTTTATCAAGTTCTACCGGTTTATAGTAACCATCAAAACGCCATGAAAGTCCCATTCCGCCGTAAAGTATTGAAGGTGTACTTTTGAAATTAGTCGAAATAGATGCGTCAAGCTGCAAATCACTATTTATTAAATAAGCTGCTCCACCTCTTAAAATAGCATCCGAATAATAATCACTTTTAATTCCCTGATTTTCTATAAATCCGGACCATCTTTCGCTGAATCCTTTGGTAAGAGTAGCAATATAAGTCCAACTTGGAGTATCTGTATTGAAATGGTCTGAAATTAAATTCAAAACAAAAACATAACCTCCTTCAAATTGGTTTTGAGTAATTAATGCAATTTTAGGCGTTATAGCCGGAAAATTTTGAGTATTGTAAATATTGTCCGGAACTAAATTGGCACCGGCATAAATTGAAACTGCCGGTCTCAATTGTCTCCATTTAAACCGATGATTGGCTTTCCAACTGTAAACATTTGGTTTGTCTTCATATCCTTTAAACGGATCGTAAATAAGGTATTTCATTCCAACAGAAGCCTTTTTGATTCCATTTCTGCTTTCGGTTCCAAGATAAGTGGTGTAGTTATCTGTTTGATGCTGCAATTTTACGTTCAGTTCCAATTCTTCTAATACCATTCCCCAACGAAGATTAACATCCGAAAAAAATCCCTGACTTTCTGTATATAAAAGGTCATGTTTCTCCTGAAATCCATTAATTCCGGTTTCAAGTTGTACCACAGATTTTCCTACCGAAAAAGCCGATTGCGATTCTCCCGGACGATTGGAATTGATCATATCTGTATATTGTGAGTGCCCCATTTGGGCAATAAATAAGGCTATTGAAAGCGTTAAAAACCTACTATTCATGTATGTTTCTTGTTTTTAGATTGATTTTTCAGACAATTTCAAATGTAATATATTTTATCATTTATTTAAGACAGATAATTTATTTTTAAAAAACAGATTTGTTAATTTTGGCCAAAATCTAAACATTTATGCAAACAGCATCTTTTACAGGAACAATAGAAACCATTTTTTGGATCATCGCCATTTACTACATTGTGAAATTTTTATCACGTTTGTTTCTTCCTGTCATTGTGAAAAAAGTAGTAGAAAAAGCTTCCGAAAATTTCAGCCAACAATACAACTACAATAATCAAAAGCAATATCAATCTAATAACAATCAGGACGAAATTATTTTCGATCCTAAAAAAAACTCCAAGCCACGTGAGACCAAAAAGGTTGGAGAGTATGTAGATTATGAAGAAATTGATTAAGTTTGCGGTCAGCGTTTTTTGTGTTAAAACCAAATAGAATTCGTTTCTGTTTCAGATTTTAACAGAAAAAACTTTAACCTTAAACTACATTAATGAAAATTATCAACAAATTCTATCCTCATTTACTAGCCATTCTGGGCTTTGTTCTAATTTCACTGATCTATTTTTACCCGGTTCTTCAAGGAAAAGCACTTTTACAATCCGATATTACTCAATATACCGGAATGGCAAAGGAGCAAAACGATTTTCGTGCTTCCGAAAAAACAGAACCTTATTGGACCAATTCCGCTTTTGGAGGAATGCCTACTTACCAAATGGGGGCCAACTATCCGCATAATTATATCAAAAAGATAGATGAAGTATTGCGTTTTCTGCCTCGCCCTGCCGATTATCTTTTCTTATATTTCCTTGGCTTTTATAGCCTTTTGTTGGTTTTAAAAACCGATCCTTTAAAAGCCTTTTTCGGAGCTTTGGCTTTCGGATTCTCTACTTATCTCATTATTATTCTGGGAGTTGGTCACAACGCAAAAGCCCATGCTATTGCCTATATGCCGTTGGTGGTTGCCGGTGTTCTTTTGGTTTTCCAGAGAAAATACATAATTGGCGGACTTTTAACCATGTTTGCCATAGCATTGGAAATAAATGCCAACCACTTTCAAATGACTTACTATTTACTGATTCTGTTGTTCGCTATTGCCGCTTACTACATTTATCAGTTTATCAAAGCAAAAGACTTTAAAAATCTTGGATATACAATTGGTATTTTTGCCATTGCCGGAATTCTGGGAATTGGTGCCAATGCTACCGGAATTTTGGCTACAGCCGAATATGCCGATTTCAGTATTCGCGGTAAAAGCGAATTGACTTACAACGCCGACGGTTCTAAAAATGAAACCGATTCGGCTATGAAATATGAGTACATTACCGAATATAGTTACGGAATTGCCGAAAGTTTCAATCTGATTGCACCTCGATTATTTGGTGGTTCTAATTCGGAAAATCTGGGAGAAGGTTCAAATGTACATGAATTTATTGCCCAAAAAGGAGCTTCAAAAGAAGAAGCAACTGCATTCGCACAAAATTACGGACTTACTTATTGGGGAAATCAGCCAATAGTGGCAGCTCCGGCTTATATTGGTGCTGTGGTTTTCTTTTTGGCAGTATTGGCTTTGTTCAACGATGACCGCAAAATAAAATACGCTTTCTTAGGCGGAGGAATTTTCTCATTATTGCTTTCCTGGGGGAAAAATTTCCCAATCCTGACCGATTTCTTCATAGATCATGTCCCGATGTACGACAAGTTCAGAGCCGTTTCTTCGGTTCAGGTGGTTTTGGAATTATGTTTACCTGTTTTAGCCATCATGGGATTGTACAGTTTCTTTAAATCCGAAAAAGCACAACAATGGCAATCGTTATGGAAATCATCGGCAGTTGCTTTGGGATTGTTAGCAATTTTGTTAGTATTCAAAGGACTTTTTAACTTCTCCGGAGGTGCCGATTCTCAACTGATGCAAATTTTCGGACAACAAACCGAAGATCCTAATTTTGGTGTCGAATTTATCAATGCCCTGAAAGCCGATCGTCAAAGTATGTATGTTTCCGATTTGCTTCGTTCAGGATTCCTTATTCTTGTTGTGGCAGCCGTTTTATGGATGTTTACCAAAGAAAAACTGACTCAAACCGTAGCGGTTATTTTGGTAGGAATTCTGATGGTTTCTGATTTGGTTTTGATTGATAAAAAATATGTTGACAATTCAGGATTTGTGAGTAAACGCGAAGTAAACGAACCTTTCCAACCAACACCAACCGACTTAGCAATTAAGAAAGATACTTCAAACTACCGAGTATATGAACTTCAGAGACGTTTACAGGCCAGAACTTCTTACTTCCACCAATCTGTTGGAGGTTACAGCGCTGTGAGACCAAGAAGATTCGACCAACTTTTTGATTACCAAATCGACAAAAACCTTCAGAATTTAGGCAAAATGGTTGATCCTCAAACCATGAGCTTAACCAGTAGTTTACCTGTTTTGGATGCACTGAATGTAAAATATCTGATTGTTTCAGACGATCAGGGTGATTTTGCCATCCAAAATCCTCATGTAAATGGAAATGCTTGGTTTGTAATCGATATGCAAATGGTCAATTCTGCCGATGATGAAATGAAAGCATTGGAAAGAACCGACCTGAAAAATACAGCAGTAATCAACAAAATTCAATTTCCTGAAATCAAAAATCAGGTTTATACCAAAGACAATACAGCAACCATTACTTTAAAAACACATAAATCGAATTACCTGAAATATACTACCAACAATCCGCATGAAGGATTGGCTGTTTTTTCGGAAATTTATTACCCAAAAGGTTGGAACGTATATCTTGATGGAAAATTATCTACTCATTTCAGAGCCGATTATGTATTAAGAGCTATGAATGTTCCTGCCGGAGAACATACTATTGAATTCAAATTTGAACCTCAGGTAGTAAAAACAGGAAGTATGATTTCGTTGTTCTGTTTTATTGCAATGGTATTGTTACTAGGAGCCGGAGTTTATTTCAAAAGAAAACAGAAATTAAATTAATGAGATATTCTAGACTTTAAAAAATTAAGTCAATTACATTTTAAAAACAAAAGAATAAAAAAACACCTGACAGAATTTTAAAACTGTCAGGTGTTTTTATTTTTATTCTAGTCTTCCAATAAAATTTCCAGAATCTTAATGGCGGCATCGCTGATTTTGGTTCCGGGACCAAAAACGGCAACGGCTCCGGCATCGAACAGATATTGGTAATCCTGAGCGGGGATAACTCCTCCCACGATAACCATAATGTCTTCGCGACCGTATTTTTTTAGCTCTTCAATTACCTGCGGAACCAAGGTTTTGTGTCCGGCAGCCAATGATGAAACTCCTAAAATATGAACGTCGTTTTCAACTGCTTGTTTTGCAGCTTCGGCCGGAGTTTGGAACAATGGACCTATATCTACGTCGAAACCTACGTCGGCATAACCGGTGGCTACCACTTTGGCACCACGGTCGTGTCCGTCCTGACCCATTTTGGCAATCATAATACGTGGGCGACGACCTTCCTGTTTGGCGAAGGCATCGGCCAAAGCTTTGGCTTTTTCAAAGCTTTCGTCGTTTTTAATTTCTTTGCTGTACACACCGCTAAAAGATTTAATTTGTGCTTTATACCTTCCGAAAACCGTTTCCAGAGCATCGCTGATTTCGCCTAAAGTAGCGCGGTAGCGAGCGGCTTCAACGGCAATTTCAAGTAAATTTTCCTGCCCTGATTTTGCAGCAGCAATAAGTCTGTCTAAAGTTTGTTTTACTTTTTCAGAATCTCTGTCAGTTTTAATTTGAGACAAACGTTCCACTTGCTGTTTACGAACCATTTGGTTGTCCACGTCAAGAATGTGCAGCGGATCTTCTTTTTCGAGACGGTATTTGTTGACTCCAACAATAATGTCCTGAGTACTGTCAATACGAGCCTGTTTTCTGGCAGAGGCTTCTTCGATTCTCAATTTCGGAATTCCGGCTTCAATGGCTTTGGTCATTCCGCCTAATTCTTCAACTTCTTCAATCAGTTTCCAGGCGTTTTGGGCAATTTCGTCAGTAAGACTTTCAACGTAATAACTTCCGGCCCAAGGGTCGACAGTTTTACAGATCTTAGTTTCCTCCTGAAGGAAGATCTGTGTATTTCTCGCAATACGTGCTGAGAAATCTGTTGGCAAAGCAATAGCTTCGTCTAAGGCGTTGGTATGCAACGATTGTGTCCCTCCAAAAGCGGCGGCCGCAGCTTCGATGGCCGTACGTGCTACGTTGTTGAAAGGATCCTGCTCGGTCAAACTCCAACCGCTGGTTTGGCAGTGGGTTCTCAAAGCCAATGATTTTTCGTCCTGCGGGTTGAATTGTTTCAATAATTTGGCCCAAATCATTCTTCCGGCGCGCATTTTTGCGATTTCCATGAAATGATTCATACCGATAGCCCAAAAGAAGGAAAGCCTCGGAGCAAACTCGTCGATTTTCATTCCGGTAGCCAATCCTGTCCGGATGTATTCCAAACCGTCGGCAAGAGTATAAGCCAGCTCAATATCGGCAGTGGCTCCGGCTTCCTGCATGTGGTAGCCCGAGATAGATATAGAGTTGAACTTCGGCATTTTTTTGCTCGTAAATTCAAAAATATCGGCGATGATTTTCATTGAAGGTGTAGGTGGGTAAATGTAAGTATTACGCACCATGAACTCTTTCAAGATATCGTTTTGGATGGTTCCCGAAAGCAATTCCGGTTTCACGCCCTGTTCTTCGGCAGCCACGATATAGAAAGCCATGATAGGCAAAACCGCTCCGTTCATGGTCATAGAAACCGACATTTGATCCAAAGGAATATGGTCGAACAATATTTTCATATCTTCTACCGAATCAATGGCAACGCCGGCTTTTCCGACGTCTCCCACAACTCGCTCGTGATCCGAGTCGTAACCACGGTGTGTGGCAAGGTCAAAAGCCACCGAAAGTCCTTTCTGGCCGGCAGCAAGATTTCTTCTGTAAAAAGCGTTACTTTCTTCGGCAGTAGAGAATCCGGCATATTGGCGGATGGTCCACGGACGACGAACGTACATAGTGGCGTAAGGTCCGCGCAAGTTGGGCGCAAACCCGGCACCGAAATCCAGATGCTCTAAATTTTCAATATCCTTTTCAGAATAAGTTGGTTTCACTTCTATGCCTTCGGCAGTCAGGAAGCGATCTGTTGACGCTTGTTTTTCCGTTTTCGGAAGTCCGTCAAGAGTTATATGTTGAATGTCTTTTCTCATTTTTTTTAAAATGACTGTTATTTTGGATATTTTGTTGATGGAAATGAACTAAAACCTGAATTGTTTAATCTTCTCAGAATTCATATTTCTTCCTAATTCGCTCAATAGATTCTTCGGCAGTTATATAATTTTCTTCAGCTCATTTAATCGTGCTTCTAAAATCGTCACCATTTCATCGGTCAACTCGAAATCGTCTTCTTTTAAAAATGTATCAATGTCTTTAGCCGAAGAAGGATCTTTCAAATATTTTTCTGTTCTTTCTCTCACTTCGTCAATTTGCCATTGAGGAATTTCATATTCCTTTGAATGTCTGAGATCCATAATGTAAATTTTATAAAGAATTACGGCTTAAGAACCTGTTTTTCCGTTTCCAATCGTTCCTGTTCCATTTTTTCGGCCAAACGTTTTTCGATGATCGGCGTAATCAGAGTTTTTCTCGGATTGATTTTCACAAAAGGATACAATTCCAAATCGTCTTTCATGTGGTCATGCGGATTCGGGTATTTGTTGGTTCCTAACAAAACTTCCTTGCCTGAATCGAACAAATCCTGTTCCTTTTGGGCGCTTTCCTGAATTTTTCTTTGAATGGTTCCGTCGTTCAACTGTTTAAGGAATCCGCCGTTTTCTTCGAGATCTTTGAATAAAGCCAACGCTTTTTCGGCCAATTGCTGAGTAAGACTTTCAATGTAATAACTTCCGTCAGCAGGATTGTTTACTTTATCAAGGTAGCTTTCATTTTTCAGAACCAACAGCTGATTGCGTGCAATTCTGTCACCAAATTCATTGTCTTTGTGATACAAAGCGTCGTAAGCCAGGTTTGAAACTGCATCGGCACCGCCCAAAATGGCACTCATGCATTCAGTGGTCGTGCGCAGTAAGTTTACGTTGTAATCGTATAGGGTTTTGTTGCGTTTGGTTGGCGTGGCCAAGATATGGCAGTCCTGAGTGATGCCGTACTCTTTTGCGATAGCATTGAAAAGTATTCTAAGCGCGCGAAGTTTGGCAATTTCAAAAAAGTAATTCGTTCCCACGGCAACCTCAAATACTATCGGTTGACTGATAGAATTGATTTTATTGAAATATTCATTGGCGTGTGCCAAAGTGTAAGCAATTTGCTGAACCATGTTGGCACCGGCATTCTGGTATAAAGTTCCGTCAATACTGATGATCGAAATGTTCGTTGCTTCTTTTGCAAGCTGATTCAGAATTTCAATATTGTCTTTTTCGGCAGAAGGAAACCAATTTCCTTCTTTAGCCAAATGCCCGATTGGGTCAATCAAACAATAAATAATTGCATTTCTTTCTTTTGCAATAGCATCAATTTTTTTGATATAATCGGCAGAAAGGAAATTTAGGTTAAAGTAAACAGAAACATTGTTTAGCGGTAATTTCTCCAATAATTGCGCTACGTCAATTGATTCGCTTTCGATAGTAAAACGAATGCTCTCTGCTCCGCGATTGATAGTGTCCAATGCTCTTTCGATTGATTTTGCGATGTCAAAAACGAAAATATTCTGGCAGATTTTAAATTCGGCTGCATGGGTATTTGCTTCAAGAGGCTTCGCAAATTCGTCTTTGTGATAAAAAGGCTTAACCTTGATGTCTTCGGGCGAATTCCACACAAGCGTTTCGTTATAGTCGGCTCCTTTGAGTTCAAACTGGATTTGTTGTTTCCATTGTTTGGAGGTTACGCCATTAAATTCAGAAAATAGCTGATCTTTCATTATAAATATTGTAATTGATCTATTAGTTGTTATTTTAAAATAAGGAAATATTATTCATTTAAAATTTCATTTTCCTTATCTCCCTCAAACTCGATAATATAAATATCCTCGCTGTCTTTTTTCATATAATATTTTTCGCGGGCATATTTCTCAACATGATTTTTACTTTTCAAATGGTTGATATTTTTCAAATCATTCTTGATTTCATTTTGATAATATTCCTTATTATTTTCCAATTCTTCGATTTCATTATTCAAAACATTATGTTCCAAAAAAGAATAATTATCCAAAAACAAAATCCAAACAAGAAAAATCAGCAATACAAATATGTATTTATTGCTGATAAATCGAAAAATCCGATTGTTTTGAACGTTTTTTAAAGGTAATTTCATGATTAACGAGAAAAGCTTTTGAATATAATTTGAAGTCTTGTTTTTACATCATTTTTAAGAATTGCAAACTTAAAATTTCAAAGCGGTAAAAATAGTTAAAAAAATAAAGTTTTTTCAGAATATAAATCAAAGCAATAAAAAAGAAATTAAACGACTCAACGACAACTATTACAATATTCTTAAAAGAAAAACACTATTAATTAAGTGTTAAAATAGATTAAAAAATGTTAATATTTCTTTTCATATTTTCTATTTTTACTGCCTAAAAATTTAACAATAATGAAAAAATTATTACTCGTTACATTAGCCATCTTAGGTTTAACCTTTTCGGCACAAGCACAAAAAAAAGCCAGTACAAAAAAAGGGTCAAATTCAGCAACAATATCTGATAACGCTTTAGGACTTCGCTTTGGATCTGCTAATGGATTTGGAACTGAAATTTCTTACCAAAAAAGGCTTTCAAAAGCCAATCGTTTAGAATTAGATTTAGGCTTTGCAAATCACAACTACAACAAACACTATTATGGATATGAATCTAGTTCTGTTCAATTGACAGGTGTTTACCAATGGGTTTGGAACATAGAAGGTGGCTTCAACTGGTATGCAGGTTTTGGAGGTAGCTTAGGAACTTATTCTTGGGATTACCCTGGGTATTCCGACAGCGAATTCAACTTAGGAGTTGTTGGAGATATTGGTATCGAGTACGATTTTGAAGAGGCTCCATTCCAAATATCTTTAGATTGGAGACCGGGAATCATCGTTGCAGGATCTGAAAACAACGGTTACCACGGAAGTGTTGCATTAGGCGTTCGATACAGATTCTAATTTTCTTAAATTAGTCTAAAACTTATACAATTGTTAGAGAGCCGCATTTTTGATTTAAATCAATATGACTATCCGTGACTAATACCAAACCGATAAAATTGACCACTCCCGATAACTATCGGGATAAAAATATTGGCACAGATTTCTTTAAGAATAGGAATGAAATCTGTGAGAATCTGTGACCCGAGTCTGTAAGACGAATAGGCGAAGCAAATCAGTGGCAAAAAAACATACTTGGTACATTTTGCGGACTGTCATATAAATCAAAAATGCGGCTCTCTCTTTTCAATGCATTTGTATTTATTTTCTGAATAAATACAAATCAACAACCGTCAAACCATTTTTTTATCTAAATTTATTTTCTAAAAAATAATTTTATGGATTTCTCAGCAAAAATGCTTCGTGATAATGCTCTTATAAGTAAAGTAATTGTGGTTACGGGAGGTGGCAGCGGACTTGGAAAAGCAATGACAAAATATTTTCTGGAACTGGGTGCTCAGGTTGCAATTACTTCCCGTGATCTGGAAAAACTCCAAGATACAGCCAAAGAACTGCAAACAGAAACCGGAGGAAAATGTCTGGCTGTTCAATGCGATGTGAGAGATTATGCACAGGTAGAAACTATGCTGGAAACCGTAATAAAAACATTTGGACGAGTTGATGTTTTACTCAACAATGCAGCCGGAAACTTCATCTCCCCTACCGAACGACTATCGGCACATGCCTTCGATACCATAATCGACATCGTCTTAAAAGGCTCTAAAAACTGCACTCTCGCTTTTGGCAAACATTGGATTGACCAAAAACAAACAAATACCAATATCCTGAATATAGTAACCACTTATTCCTGGACCGGATCGGCCTATGTGGTTCCTTCGGCTACAGCCAAAGCAGGTGTTTTGGCCATGACACGAAGTCTGGCCGTTGAATGGGCCAAATATGGAATCAGAACCAATGCTATCGCTCCCGGGCCATTTCCTACCAAAGGAGCCTGGGACCGATTATTACCCGGTGATTTAAAAGAAAAATTTGATTTAGCCAAAAAAGTTCCTCTGAAACGAGTGGGAAATCATCAGGAATTAGCCAATTTGGCAGCTTATTTAGTTTCCGACTTTTCTTCTTATATCAACGGAGAAGTCATCACCATAGATGGCGGAGAATGGTTGCAAGGTGCCGGACAATTCAATATGCTGGAAGCAGTTCCTCAAGAACTTTGGGATCAATTGGAAATGATAATAAAAGCGAAAGGAAAGAAGTAGTTTTGAAGATGGAAGCTGGGAGTTGGAAGACTGAAGAACTCCAATTTTTATTAAAAAAGTCAGAAAGATGTAACTCTATCTGACTTTTTAGTTTTATTACTTTCTCTTTAAGTCCTTCTTTTTACTCTCTTACCTAATCTCAATTTCTACCTCTTCCAGCTTGTAACTCCCCTCTCCCAACTGAATTTTAGCCCCTTATTCTCCCGACTTTGAACTTTTAGAGAATGTTAATAAATAGATTTTCATAAACCATAATAAATTGTAAATTTACCGCTTAAAAATTTGAAAATATATAATGGGTAAAATCATTGCAATTGCGAACCAAAAAGGTGGTGTTGGAAAAACAACTACTTCTGTCAATCTAGCCGCAGCGTTAGGCGTTTTAGAGAAAAAAGTGTTACTTATAGACGCAGATCCTCAGGCCAATGCCAGTTCAGGCTTGGGAATTGATATTGAAACCATTGAAATTGGTACTTACCAAATATTGGAACACAGCCATACTCCGGAAGAGGCAATCATCCCTTGTACTGCTACCAATGTTTCTGTAATCCCTGCCCATATCGACCTTGTCGCTATTGAAATTGAGTTGGTCGATAAAGAAAATAGAGAATATATGCTTAAACAAGCATTAGCACCTATAAAAGATCAATATGATTATATATTAATTGATTGTGCACCTTCTTTAGGCCTTTTAACTCTGAACGCATTAACCGCTGCCGATTCTGTAGTTATTCCTATTCAATGTGAATATTTTGCATTGGAAGGTTTAGGAAAACTTTTGAATACTATAAAAAGTGTACAAAAAATCCACAATCCCGATTTAGATATTGAAGGATTGTTGCTTACCATGTATGATGCGCGTTTACGCCTTTCAAACCAAGTGGTTGACGAAGTTCAAAAGCATTTTAACGACATGGTATTCAAATCTATCATTCAACGAAATGTAAAACTAAGTGAAGCACCAAGTTTTGGAGAAAGCATCATCAATCACGATGCAACCAGTAAAGGAGCAACCAACTACATCTCATTGGCACACGAAATAATTGAAAAAAACAGTTAACTGATTTATGGCACAAGCAATAAAAAAACAAGCATTAGGAAGAGGATTATCAGCTTTATTGAAAGACCCTGAAAACAATATTCAGTCGGTCAACGATAAAAACGCCGATAAAGTTGTAGGAAATATTATCGAGCTTGAAATTAATGCTATCGAAATCAATCCGTTTCAACCAAGAAGCAATTTCAACGAAGAAACTTTACAGGAATTATCTACTTCTATCAAAGAATTAGGAGTAATTCAGCCAATTACTGTAAGAAAAATGGATTTCAACAAATACCAGTTGATTTCCGGAGAGCGTCGTTTAAGAGCTTCCAAACTTGCCGGACTTGAAGTAATTCCTGCCTATATCAGAATTGCCAACGATAACGAATCGTTGACAATGGCTTTGGTAGAAAACATTCAAAGACATGACTTAGATCCGATAGAAATTGCTCTTTCTTACCAACGTTTGATAGACGAAATTCAATTGACACAAGAGCAAATGAGTGACCGTGTAGGAAAAAAACGTTCTACAATTGCCAATTATTTGCGCCTTTTGAAATTAGATCCAATCATTCAAACCGGAATTCGTGATGGTTTTATCAGCATGGGACACGGTCGTGCAATTATCAATATTGACAATCACGATGTACAAACTGATATTTACCAAAAAATCGTTAGTCAAAACCTTTCTGTAAGAGAAACCGAAGCTTTGGTAAAAAAATACCACGAAAGTTTTCTTCCTAAAACGGCTGCTAAAGCAAATGTCAATTCTTTTGCAGTAAAGGAAGAAGAAGCAAAAACTTTTGTTGACTATTTCGGAACCAAAGTCGATGTAAAAGTTGAGAAAAACGGAAAAGGGAAAATCACGATTCCTTTTCATTCTGAAGAAGATTTCAACCGAATTTTAAAACTAATAAAAGGGTAAGTGCCTAAATTTATTACCATATTTTTGATTGTTTTCTTCTTGGGAATTCAACTCATGTTTGCTCAGGAAAAGAAAAGCAACGGACTGATTGTACTCGATACTGTTGCCCAATCAAACATATATTCAGATCCATTAAGACCCGCAAAGGCAGCCTTTTACTCGGCTGTCTTGCCTGGTTTAGGACAAGCCTACAATAAAAAATACTGGAAAATCCCCGTTGTTTATGCCGGAATTGGAGCCGGAATTTATTTTTATATAAACAACAATAATCTTTACAACGATTATCGGGATGCTTACAAAAGCCGATTGGCAGGTTACACCAACGATCAATTTTGGGGACAATACAACAACAATACCCTTGTAAATGCCCAAAAAACAATGCAACGAAACAAAAACCTCTCTTTGGTTTTGGCTTTCGGAATGTATATTTTAAACATTGTTGATGCCAATGTTGATGCGCATTTAATGCAATTCAACGTGGATAACCGTCTTTCTATTAAACCAGATTTACATCAAAACCCTACAAACTACAGACAAAACGTAGGTTTTACACTCAACTATAATTTTTAAAAAACTAAAAAATATATACTTATGAAAATAGCACTTTTAGGATACGGAAAAATGGGTAAAGTAATTGAGAGAATTGCTTTGGAAAGAGGACACGAAATTGTTTTGAAGAAAACAAGTTCTTCAACTTTTGAAGGTCTTGATACTGCCGATGTTGCTATTGATTTCAGTATTCCTGATGCAGCCGTAGAAAACATTTCTGCTTGTCTTAACGCAGGCATTCCGGTAGTTTCGGGAACTACTGGCTGGTTGGAAAATTATAATGATATGGTAAACCTTTGCAACGAGAAAAAAGGAGCTTTTATTTATGGTTCTAATTTCAGTTTGGGCGTAAATATTTTCTTTGAATTGAACGCTCATTTGGCTCGCATTATGTCTCGTTTTGACCAATACAAAGTGAGTATGGAAGAAATTCACCATACTCAAAAACTGGATGCGCCAAGCGGAACGGCAATCTCTTTGGCACAGGGAATTATCGAAAATTCAAATTATTCTAATTGGACGATGGAAACTCCAAAAGCAGACGAAATCAAAATCGAAGCCTTGCGAATTCCTGAAGTTCCGGGAACGCATTCTATTTTCTATTCTTCAGAAATAGACACTATCGAAATAAAACATACAGCACACAACCGCGAAGGTTTTGCTCTTGGTTCTGTTATCGCTGCCGAATGGTTAGCCGGGAAAACCGGAATTTATACTATGAAAGACGTTCTAAGTCTGGTTTAATTGTCTATCTGTTGATTTGTTTAATCGTAATCTACTCCCGATTAAACAAATCAACAGTTAAACAAATAACCAAATCAACAGTTAAACAAATAACCAAATCAACACATTATGACTCTATTACAATGGTTTATTTTCTTTTTAATAGTTCAACTGGTTCACTTTGCAGGAACCTGGAAACTTTATACTAAGGCAGGAAGAAAAAGTTGGGAAGCCGCTATTCCGGTTTACAATGCCATCATTTTGATGAAAATCATCAACCGACCAACCTGGTGGACAATTTTACTATTCATTCCGGTAATCAATCTGGTTATGTTTCCTGTAATTTGGGTAGAAACTTTGAGAAGTTTCGGGAAGAACTCAACTACAGATACTATTTTAGCATTGGCTACTTTCGGTTTTTACACTTATTATATCAATTATACAGCAGATGTTAAATATGTAGAAAATCGCAGCTTGGTTTCAACCACAAAAGCCGGAGACACTATCAGTTCGCTGCTTTTTGCAATAGTAGTAGCTACCTTGGTTCATACTTATGTGATGCAACCATTTACAATTCCGACATCGTCTTTAGAAAAATCATTATTAATAGGTGATTTTCTTTTTGTGAGTAAAGTAAATTATGGTCCAAGAGTTCCTATGACTGCCGTGGCTTTGCCAATGGTTCACGACTCTATGCCTTTATTCAAGAAAAAATCATATTTGAATTTCCCTCAAATTCCTTATTTCCGTTTTCCGGGATATGAAAAAATTCAAAAAAATGACATAGTGGTTTTTAACTGGCCGGCCGATACAGTACGATATTTCCATGAAGCACCTGGTCTTAAAGGTGTAACAAAGCCAATCGACAAAAGATCGAATTACGTTAAAAGATGCGTGGGAACTCCTGGTGATGTTTTCTCTATCAAAGACGGATTTGTATATATTGACGGTAAAAAACTGGAACTTCCTGAAAGAGCCAAACCACAATACAATCACACAATTTATGCTGCCAAAAAAGGCGTTTCAAGTGAAGTTTTGATGAATGCCGGTTCTACTGAATTCTTTAGAACTTATAGCATCAAACCTACAAGTCAGGAACAACTTATTGCAGTACAACCTTACGTGTTTAATCCGCAACAAAATCCGGATGGTTCTTTTACAGTTATGACTGAATTCAAAGGAATTCCTCAACAAATTATTCAAAACACCGGACTTTATGCTCAGGAAATTTATCCCGCAATAGCCGGAGGAGTAAATCTTACTTTGGCAAAAGCCGAAGAATTACGTCAAAATAAAGATCTTGACTCTGTAGTTAGAGTAATTAACAGAAAACCTGAAGGAACCTCCATTTTTCCTCACGACGGCAAATGGACAGATGATAATTTCGGTCCGATAACTATCCCGCAAGAAGGAAAAGCAGTTGAGTTGAATGCTCAAACTTTACCTCTTTACAAAAGAATCATTGAAACATATGAGAAAAATGAGTTGAAAGTAAACGGAAACGAAATAAGAATAAACGGAAAAGTAGCTACTTCTTACACTTTCAAACAGGATTATTACTGGATGATGGGAGACAACCGTCACCGCTCTGAAGACAGCCGTTACTGGGGATTTGTTCCTGCCGATCATATTGTAGGCAAACCGGTTTTCATCTGGATGAGTATTGACCAAAACGAAACTTGGGCAAACATAGGTAAGAAAATCCGTTGGGAAAGAATGTTTACGTTTGTAAGCGGTGAAGGAGAACCTTATTCTTATTTTAAGTTCTTCCTTATCGGATTAGCAGCTTATTTTGGAATTTCGTTCTTTATTAAACGAAAAAAAGGATAATTCGATCTTTCGATTGTTGGATTTTTAGACTGTACGTCTAGTCTAAAAATACAACAATCGAAAGATCTAACAATCAAACAGAACATGAACATCCTAATTCAACCTACCTACTTCCCATCGATAAGTCATTTTGCGGCTATGGCACAGTCGGAAACTATTACGTTTGAAATGGAAGACAATTTCCAGAAACAAACCAACAGAAACCGAATGTATATTTACAGTCCAAACGGGGTTCAATTGTTGAATATTCCTGTAAAACACAGTAAAGAAACGCATCAAAAAACCAAAGATATAAAGCTCGAAACGGCTTTTGACTGGCAGAAACAACACTTCAAATCTCTCGAAGCAGCTTACAGAAGTTCGCCTTTTTTTGAATATTTTGAAGACGAGATCGTAGGAATTTTTGAAAAGAAACACACCTTTTTGATGGATCTGAATTTTGAAACCATTGAAATGGTTGCCAAATGTCTGCGAATGGATTTGTCTTACAATAAAACAGAAGAATTTTTCAGGGATGCAAACGGACTGACTGATTTCAGACATCTTGCCGATGGTAAGAAAGATAAATCTAATTTTGAACCTTATCCTCAGGTTTTTCAGGAAAAAGAAGGTTTTTTGAACAATCTGAGCGTTTTAGATTTATTGTTTAATGAAGGCCGTTATGCTATGGATTATCTTAAAAACTGTAAGCTTTTTTAGATTGTAAGCTTTAGAAAAAAAGCAACTCCTTTTATCAAAGATCTAACTTTGATAAAAGGAGTTCTCATTTTTGGGACAAGTGTACTTTGGCTAATCACTAGTTACTATTCCTCCTCTTTCTGCCCCATCATCATTAAATAGGCTTTTACAAATTCGTCAATTTCTCCATTCATTACTCCTTCCACATTACTGGTTTCGTAACCCGAACGAACGTCTTTGACCAATTTATACGGATGCATCACATAATTTCTGATTTGCGATCCCCATTCAATTTTCATCTTTCCGGCTTCAATATCGGCACGTTGAGCTTGTTGCTTTTTCAATTCGATTTCATACAATTGAGATCGAAGCATTTGCATGGCACGTTGTCTGTTGTCTTGTTGCGAACGTGTTTCCGAACATTGAATTTGTATTCCGGTAGGTTTGTGAAACAATTGTACTTTGGTTTCTACCTTATTTACGTTCTGCCCTCCTGCCCCGCTGGAACGGGAAGTAGTAATTTCAATATCAGCCGGATTGATGTCTATTTCAATAGTATCATCAACCATCGGATACACATAAACCGAAGCAAAAGAAGTGTGTCGCTTACCGTTGCTGTCAAATGGAGAAATACGCACCAAACGGTGAACTCCGTTTTCTCCTTTCAAATAGCCAAAAGCATATTCGCCTTCAAACTCAATAGTGACGGTTTTTATTCCGGCTACATCTCCTTCCTGATAATTTAGTTCCCGAATTTTATAGCCTTGCTTTTCACCCCACATCATGTACATACGCATCAGCATGGAAGCCCAATCGCAACTTTCGGTTCCGCCGGCTCCGGCCGTAATTTGCAAAACAGCACTCAGACTGTCTCCTTCATCCGAAAGCATGTTCCTGAACTCAATTTTTTCTATATGAGAATTGGTTTGCTCATAAAGTTCATCCAGTTCTTCTTCCGAAAATTCTCCTTCTTTGTAAAAATCATAAGCCAGTTGTAATTCTTCACTTAACTGATTGGCTTTTTCATAATCTTCAACCCATTTCTTCTTAGAACTGAGGTTTTTAAGATACAGTTCGGCTTCTTTGGCATTGTTCCAAAAATCGGGAGCCAGAGTTTTCTCTTCCTCGTTGGTAATTTCGATTAATTTCTTATCGACGTCAAAGATACCTCCTCAACGCACCAAGGCGCTCCACAATACCTTTTATTTGTTCGGTATTTGTCATAAATAGTTTAATTTTGTAGCCGCAAAAATAAGCTATCCTTTTGAGAATATGGAAATAAATTTAATCAGTGATACCGTAACCAAGCCAACTCAGGATATGTTGCGCTATATGTTTCACGCAGAAGTGGGAGACGATGTGTATAAACAAGACCCATCGGTAAACACTTTGGAAAGAAAAATAGCCGCTCTTTTTGGAATGGAAGCTGCCCTTTTTTTTCCATCGGGAACTATGGCAAACCAAACTGCCATAAAACTGCACACTCAACCAGGAGATCAATTGATTGCCGATAAATGGGCACATATTTATAATTATGAAGGTGGTGGCGTTTCTTTTAACAGCGGAGTTTCCTGTTGTCTTCTGGACGGAAACCGAGGTATGATTACTGCCGAACAAGTAGCCGGAGCTATCAATGATCCTGATAATTTTCACAGTCCGCTTACTCGTTTGGTTTGTGTAGAAAATACTACAAATAAAGGAGGTGGCGCTTGTTATGATTTTGAAGAATTTAAGAAAATCAAACAGGTTTGCGATGCCAATAATTTAAAATTCCACCTGGACGGTGCCCGCATCTGGAATGCTTTGGTTGCCAAAAGAGAAGATCCCAGAGAATACGGAAAAATCTTTGATACCATTTCGGTTTGTCTTTCAAAAGGTTTGGGAGCTCCTGTGGGTTCTTTACTAATCTCTAACAAAGAGACCATTAATAAAGCTATCAGAATCCGAAAAATACTGGGTGGAGGAATGCGTCAGGCAGGATATTTGGCCGCAGCCGGTATGTATGCTCTGGAAAACAATATTCAGCGACTGACAGAAGACCACCGCAGAGCTCAGGAATTGGCAGCTTGTTTGCAAAACCTCAATTGGGTTGAAAAAGTAGAACCGGTTGAAACCAACATCATTATTTTTTCCCTGAAAGAAGGTCTGAATGAAAACTTATTTATTGAAAAACTAAAAGAAAAAAACATTCATATCAGTTCTATGGGAAAAGGCAAATTGCGTATGGTAACACATCTTGATTACAAGGCGGTAATGCACAATTATGTTTTGGAAATTCTGGAACGAATTGTAATCAGAACTGCATAATTTAGATTATCCACAGATTACTTTCTTCAAATTCTGTTGCGGTAGTAATAGACTAATCGTAATAATGCCTACATTTTAAAACTTGAATTTCGTCATCTTGAAATCTATAAATAAGTCTATGCTCATCGTCAATTCTTCGAGACCAAAATCCAGCATATTTATGCTTTAAAGGTTCGGGTTTTCCAATTCCTTCAAATGGAGTTCTGTAAATATCTTTAAGCAGATCATTAATCTTCTTTATTTTCTTCTTGTCAATCTTCTGCCAATAAAGATAATCTTCCCAAGATTCATCAACGAATACATATTTCATTCTAGTCTTCGATTAAATCTTTAGAAAATGAATTACCTTTTTTAAATTTTTCAATTGCCGAATCAAGACGTTTTTCATTTATTCTGGAAGACAATTCATAATTTGTTGCAATTAAAGACTTATATTCTTCAAGAGACATTACAACAATACCTGAATCTTTACCCCTATTTATAATAAGAGTTTCGAAACTTTTTGCTACTTGATCGAAATAAGATTTCATGTCTTTACGAAAATCAGAAATATTAGCAACTATCATAATAAATTATTTTGTACAAAAAGTATGTACAAAATTTCAAGTACAAGATTCTAAATCATTGCTTCCAACAATGTTTTTTTTTGCCACATCCCGAAATTTCGGGATCAATATTTCCACAGATTAATCCGTTTAATCTTTTAAATCCGTGGCTTAAAATTTTTAAAAACTAAAGTTGATGCACTGAAAGTGCATAGTTTTAAACTATTTTTGAAATCAAATAAACATTGACAATAAAATGAATAGTAATAACACCAGAGTTTACAAAATGTCTTTTGCAAGTGTCTATCCGCATTATATTCAAAAAGCGGAGAAAAAAGGACGTACAAAGGCAGAAGTAGATCAAATTATATTTTGGTTGACAGGATATGATGAGCCAACATTGCAACAACACCTTGACAATAAAACCAATTTTGAGACTTTCTTTACTCAGGCACCACAAATCAATCCAAATGTTTCAAAAATTACCGGTGTAATTTGCGGTTATCGTGTGGAAGAAATTGAAGACAAACTCATGCAACAAATCCGTTATTTAGACAAGCTGATTGATGAATTGGCAAAAGGAAAAACAATGGAAAAGATTTTAAGGAAATAAGAAAAACTTAAACAGCAGATAAGTATTAAGAACAATTCCCTTTAAATTTTAAACCCGTTCAGTTCCAAATATTTGGATTTGAACGGGTTTTTAGTTTTTTATTTGAATAATTTATCCATTCCCGGAATGTTAGGCATATCCATTCTGGCAACAGCATCCAGTTCGGCTGCGTTTACATTGGTTGCCTTTTCAATAGCTTTGTTCATTACCAAAATCAAATAATCTTCCAGTTGTTCTTTATCTTCAAGCAAACTGTCGTCTATAGAAATCGATTTGATTGTTCTGTTTGCCGTAAGGGTTACTTTCAATAAACCGTCAGTGCTTTGTTCGTCAATTAAAACAGTATCCAATCTTTTTTTAGTTTCTTCTATTTTTTGTTGGGTATCTCTAAGTTTTCCCATCATTCCCATTAAGTCCATTTTTGTTTGGTTTTAAAAATTACCCGGCAAAAATATCAAAATCAATGCTGATAAACTATTAACAAATTCACAAAAACAAATTCATTCGTTATACTGTTTATGCTATTTTTGTAATCATTTACAACAAAAACTGAAAGTTCAAAACATGACAGAAAATATACAACCGCCGGTAGCCAAAATAATTCCGAAAACTTTAGAAATTCACGGACACCAGAGAATTGATAATTATTATTGGCTGAACGACCGCGAAAATCCTGAAGTGATTGATTATCTGAATCAGGAAAACGACTATTACAACAAGATGACGGCTCATACCAAAGATTTTCAAAAGGAATTGTTTGAAGAAATGAAAGCCCGAATCAAAGAAGACGACGAATCGGTTCCTTATTTATACAATGGTTATTACTATATAACCCGCACCGAAAAAGACAAAAACTATCCTATTTTTTCCAGAAAAAAAGGCAGTCTTACGGCTACTGAAGAAATTTTGTTCGATTGCAACGAAATGGCAAAAGACAAACCTTATTTCCATTTGGGCGGAATGAGCATCAGCCCTGATAATAAAATGGCTACTTTCTCGGTTGACATTGTGGGAAGAAGAATTTACACTATTCAAATCAAAAATCTGGAAACCGGAGAAATCCTTTCTGACAAAATAGAAAACGTGACCGGATCTTGCGTTTGGGCAGCCGACAACCACACTCTTTTTTACAGTAAACAAGACGCTCAAACCTTGCGTGCCGACAAGATTTTTAAACATAAATTGGGAGCAGATACCAAAAATGATACTTTGATTTATTTTGAAAAAGACGAAACTTTCTATATTGAAATCAGTAAATCAAAATCAAGAAAATACTTGTCTATTGTATCCGAAAGCACCTTAACTTCTGAATACCGAATTCTGGAAGCCGATAATCCTGACGGCGAGTTCCGAATTTTCCAAAAAAGAAAAAGAGGGGTTGAATACGGCATTAATCATTATGAAGACAATTTCTATATTCTGACCAATAAAGACAAAGCAACCAATTTCAAATTGATGAAAACACCGGAAACGGCAACTTCTGTCGAAAATTGGGTCGATGTTATTCCGCACCGTGAAGATACTTTACTTGAAGATATTGATATTTTCAAAGACTATCTGGTAGTTTCAGAACGAAACAACGGTTTGAACAAAATAAAAATTATTCCTTCAAATGGTGAAGAAGCTTATTACCTTCCTTTTGAAAGCGAAACCTATACGGCTTATACCACAACAAATATCGATTTTGATACCGAAACTCTTCGTTACAGTTATCAATCTATGATTACTCCTTCGTCGGTTATTGATTTCAATATGAGAACCAAAACCAAAGAAATAAAGAAAGAGCAAGAAGTTTTAGGCGGAAAATTCGACAAAAACAATTATACAGAAGAACGCATTTGGGCCACAGCAACCGATGGAACTAAAATTCCGATTTCGATGGTGTATGGCAAAAACATTAAAAAAGATGGTTCAAACCCGCTTTTGCAATATGCTTACGGTTCTTATGGCCATTCTATGGACGCTACCTTCTCTTCTACCCGATTGAGCTTGCTTGACCGTGGTTTTATTTTTGCCATAGCCCACATCAGAGGTGGTGAAGATTTGGGAAGACAATGGTATGAAACCGGAAAATTACTCAAGAAGAAAAATACTTTTACCGATTTTATTGACTGTTCCAAATTTGTAATCGAACAGAAATATACTTCTCCTGAACATTTATATGCCGAAGGCGGTTCTGCCGGTGGTTTGCTCATGGGTGCAGTTGCCAATATGGCTCCCGAATTGTACAACGGAATCATTGCTCAGGTAGCTTTTGTCGATGTGGTCACTACCATGCTCGATGATACTATTCCTTTGACCACAGGAGAATATGACGAATGGGGAAATCCGAACGAGAAAAAATATTATGAATATATGCTCTCTTATTCGCCTTATGATAATGTAAAAGCTCAAAAATATCCAAATATGTATATTTCTACAGGCTTACACGATTCGCAGGTACAATATTGGGAACCAGCCAAATGGGTTGCCAAACTCCGAACTGTTAAAACCGATAACAATTTATTATTCTTAGATACTAACATGGATGCCGGGCACGGCGGAGCTTCGGGAAGATTTGAAGCACTAAAAGAATTGGCCAAAGAATTCTGTTTTTTACTAGATTTGGAAAAAACAAGGAAATAGTTTAAGTTTTTTTTATTAGATTTGCAAGGTTTTAAGTTCAATTTAACACCGCTAAATTGCCTTAGATTAGCTACTATCTACATTTTATGAAAGAAGATATACAAGCTTACGATAATGTCCTTGAATTAATAGGAAACACGCCTCTTATTAAAATTAAAAAAGTGACCCACAACTTAAAAGGTAACTTTTTTGCAAAGGTGGAAGCCTTCAATCCCGGACATTCTACTAAAGACAGAATTGCTTTATATATTATTGAAGAAGCCGAAAAAAGAGGAATTCTTTCTCCGGGAGACACCATTATCGAAACTACTTCGGGAAACACCGGATTTAGTTTGGCAATGGTAAGTATTATCAAAGGATATAACTGTATCCTGGCGGTAAGTTCTAAATCTTCTAAGGATAAAATCGATATGCTTCGCAGTCTGGGAGCCAAAGTATATGTTTGTCCGGCACACGTTTCTGCCGATGATGAGCGTTCTTATTACAATGTTGCCAAACGTTTGCACGAAGAAACCAAAGGTTCTGTATATATCAATCAATATTTCAACCAACTGAATATCGATGCGCATTACAACTCTACAGGTCCTGAAATTTGGAAACAAACCAACGG
>CAZWAF010000028.1:0-34651 GCA_964631795.1 uncultured Flavobacterium sp.
ATTGCCAATAACTGTTTCAGCTTTCTGCCTGTTGATACGTTCATTTCGGCATAGGTAGGAATATCGGTTTCCAATGTTTGATTGATTACCTGTTGTAATCTCAAATCAAAATTATTTTCTGTGGCAAAAGGATAATATCCCCTTTTCAAATAGTCCGCAAACAAAGGAAGAGGATGCGACATTTGAGGCACATCGACCTGATGATTCAGGATTTCTTCCAAACTGAATTTCGGAACTTCTATCTGATGAAACAACACTAAATATTCGCGAAAAGATAAGCCCTGCATAGAATAAACAACAGCTCTACGACTTAAATCAGAACTGCCTTTTTTAATATCAAGAACTGAAGAACCGGTAAAAACGACTTTCAAATCTTTATGATAATCGTAAATTAATTTCAACTCTTTAGACCAATCGGGATACTTGTGTATTTCGTCTATAAACAAATATTTACCTCCCGATTTTACGAAAGAATCCGCCAAATCAACTAAACGGTTTTTGGCAAAATAAAAATCTTCGGCTGTAACATATAGTGTTTTTCTAACATCGAGATTGCTTTTAATGTATTGCAAAACCAAAGTAGTTTTCCCCACACCACGAGGGCCGATGAGTCCAAGCAGTCTGTTTTGCCAATTAATCTGGTGATAAGCATAACGAATAAATGTCGTATTTACTTCGGAAATCAATCGATTGGAGTACTCAAATAAACTGTCCATTCTTGTTTTATTTGCTCAAATATACATCATTTTGCACTATTGTAGTGCAAAATAACATAAAAAATGCACTATGAGAGTGCGAATTATCTTTTTGAACTACTCTTCTCCTTTATCCATCTCACGTGTTTCTTGGTCTCTAAGGCAACTGATGACTGCTCTGATAACATCTCCTTACCATATACCAAAAGTAACAAACTACTTAAACCCAAAAGCCCAAGCAGTGCAAATATAAAATCGAAAAGTCTTTTGGAAGTCAATTTGGAAATTTAAAGATTTAGGTGAACCGATGGGTTCTTGTTCATTGATTAGAAAAACACTTCTCCTCAACATAATTTGCAATTAAGCCCCTCACTTTTCACATCTGACGTCTTATCTTCAAGCAACTGACTTTTACTCTGATGAATAATCTTAATACAGGAAACCGAAAAGCCACAAAGGAATCTTATTTTTAAATCCATATTCAATCTCATCTGCTGCAATAAAGGCATTTTCAACCTCCTTAATTTGCTTTCCATTTTTGTTTTTACCTCCGATTTCGAACACAAAATCGTTATCAACCAAAAAATCTCCTTTATCTGTATATGTAATTTGATGTTGGTGTGCCAACTGATTAGCAAAAAAAGTCTCTCTCACATTACCAATATTCGCATTTTGAGGAGCAAGAGCATAAATCAAATTGGAATTTTCCAGGAATATTTTGTTAGGTTTTTGCAGTCTGCTAATACCATTGGCTTCTTTAAATAAATTATGGGTCAACCCTATTTCGTCCAAGTAATGCAAATACGACAATAAAGTAGCCCTATTAATCCCTATTTTTTCGCTTAACCTGCTTACGTTGGGCACAAAGGGCACCGATTCGGCAATCACTACCAACAATTGCTTTACCTTAGCAATATAAGCCAACTCTACACCCCGCAACAAAGGCAATTCAATTTCCAAAATCATATTGACTACTTCGCCCAAACGAAGAAAGTACAACTCAGGCTGCTCCTGATAAAAAGGATAATAGCCTTGTTTAAGATATTTGTCGAAATATTGAAATGGCTTTATTTGCTGATTGACAGTGGTTGCTTCCTGTAAGTGATTAGACAGAATCTGTTCCAGAGAAACTGGCTTAAAAACCGTTTGGGTTTCTATAGCCAAAAATTCCCGAAAAGAAAATCCCTGCATAGAATAGACCACAGCTCGACGACTCAAATCAGCTCTGGCATTCAATATCTCCAGCAGAGAAGATCCGGTAAAAACTACTTTCAATTGGGGAAAATCGTCATAAATATTTTTGAGTTCCTGAGCCCAACCCGCATATTTATGTACTTCGTCCAAAAAAAGATATTTGCCTCCATGCCTTACAAAATCAGCCGCCAGATCGACCACAGTATGCGTATTGAACCATAGAGAATCCAAACTCACATATAGTGTTTGTTCCAACGAACCCGAAAGATGCAACTTGATATATTGCAGCAATAGCGTTGTTTTTCCAATTCCCCTAGCTCCTTTTATGCCAACCAATCTGGCATCCCAGTTGATTTCCTGCATTGCCGAGCGGACAAAATGCGTTGGGGTATATTGTAATTTTTGTTGGTATTTTTCAAATAGCAGCTCCATTATTGCATTCTTTAGTAAACAAAAATACATCAATTTTATTTACTGTAGTAAACAAAATTGATGTATTTTTGTTTATATTCGTGTATCATCAATTTGAAAATGAGAGAATTTAAAAAATTTGAAGATTCTCTCTTTAATGATTAACAACTCTTATTCCGCTGAGTGAACCTTTATAATTCGTGCAGGATTCCCCACAGCAGTTACATAATCCGGCAAATCTTTGAGAACAACCGCTCCGGCTCCTATATGTGAACCTTCTCCCACAAAAACACCTCCCGCAAGTGTTGCGTTAGGCGAAATATGTACATAATCTTCCAAAACACAGTCATGCTCAACAACTACACCTGAATTAACAATTACATGTCGACCGATTTGAGTATCGGCATTTATCACAGCATTAGCCATAATCACCGTTCCTTCTCCTATTTTCACATCCGGATCAGTCCATGCGCGAGAATGAATCACCTTAATAAAATGAACAGATAAACGTTCTGCTATTTTTTTCCGAATACCATTATCTCCTACAGCAATAACAAATGGCTGAGTCGAAATATCATTAACAGGAACTGTGGCTGTGGTATAAACAGGCAATCCCATAAATTCATTTCCTTTCGGATTATCATCTACAAAAGCTGTTAAATTAACTTTCACAGAATCCAAAATAGACTTGATTACCTTGCCGTGTCCGCTAGCTCCGAATATATACATCTTACTTAATTCTTTTTATAAAATTCCACCGTTCCAAATCCTTTGACAAACTATTCTAATTTCTTTTGACCTAAAGTTTTCGCATTCAATTCAGAAACCACTTTTTTACCTGTTTTGGCTTCCAATTCCTTCAGAGCCACTTTGGCGACATTCCCTCCTTGTTCGGCTACTTTCTTGCTTTCTTCAAATGTTTCGGGATTGACAGCCTGCGAAATTCTTTGATAGAAGCCTCAGCAAGCATATTCAAAATAAGCTCCGTGTTAGTCATATTATCACGAAGATTTTCTTTCTTCAAACCTTTAAGAATCTTATACTCCTTGGTAGTTTTATCCGACCAGGCTTTAGTGATGATGTCCGTCAACGTAGCAAACTGCATACCCTCTTTCAGTCCTCTTTTCTTCCATTCATCGGTCAGTTCTTTGCGGATTTCGATGCTCTTTAAACGCTGATTAATCCAATTTTCAGAATATCCCAATTGCAGATACCGCTCCAAAGCCCTGTCTATAGAAAGTTCCGGATCCTGCATCTCGTCTAATCGTTCAGAGGCAATCTCTGCCAGCCACAGTTTAAAAGGTTCCGCTTTTGGCGATGGAATTGACTGTATCAACCTGAAAAGCTGCTCGGTGTCTGCGACATCTGTTTTATAGAATTTGCCGTCGGCCGATTGCATTTTCAGTTGGTTACAATTTGTAACCAACTGACTACCCTCTTTTTTCATACGATTTTTTAGGACTTTCCAATAATTGTTAGGGTTCTCACTCTCAGTCAAAACCGCAACAACATCAACAATCGAAAAATACCATTTCTCCTGCTCATTGTCCCAAACAGTACGAACTTTTTTTTCTTCAAATACCTGTAACGCTTCCTTGTGTTTCATTTTTCAAAAATTAGGCATTATTCCCAACTCTTTGGTCCGACTGCATTTTGCAGTCTTTTTTCATTTTTTTGACAATCAAAATTTTGATGATATTACGACATTTAATCTTAAAAAAATATAGATGTTTCTATTGTCAGGTCGAGCGGAGTCGAGACCCGGCAATGCATCTCGACTTTAGCCTGCCCTGAGCTTTTGTCGAGGGGGAAGGGCTCGAGGCAACAGAAAAACGACCGTTATCATTCATTTCCATACATCTCCTCTAACCCTCCGTAATTCCCCTTAAATACTTCCATCGTGGCCTGCCCTTCCTGACTGATTCCTTCTCGTACGAAAACTTTCTTCATCGTTAAAAACAGTATTTTAATATCTATAAACAAGTTAATATTATCTACATACCACACATCATACTCAAATTTCTATTTCCAACTGATGGCATTACGCCCGTTTACCTGTGCCCAACCGGTGATGCCTGGACGCACTTCATGTCGGCGCTTTTGCACCTCACTATACAAAGGCAGATATTCAGGCAATAAAGGTCGAGAACCAATCAGACTCATATCACCAATAAGCACATTCCATAACTGCGGGAGTTCATCCAGTTTGGAATTTCGCAAAAAACGACCGATACAACTGATATGCCTTGTTTGCTGATGAAGGGTTTTGAATTTAAAAATGGTGAAAGGACGGCCGTACTGACCGATGCGCAGTTGAAAAAAAAGCCCGTTAGAACGGGTGTCCCAACTGGCTATGATATATACTAAAACTAATAAACTGCTTAAGCCCAAAAGCCCAAGCAGCGCAAATATGAAATCGAAAAGTCTTTTGGTATTCAACTGGTTTATTTTTTAAGCATTCAATTTTAGGCATACTGAATCACTACATAAATGGCATTAATTCTAATACTTTAGGTAAAAAACAGTATCTATAAAATAGAGAAGCTCATTTCTGGTAAGCACGTTTTCGTCATGTAGATCTTCCAGAATAATCCCAAGTTGAGGATTATAGTAATCGTTATTCCTAATGTTCTCAAAACCGTTGGCCAACATAAACTCTTTTACATGCGCCAAATCTGTTTTCTCTGTTGCTTTTACAAAAGGCTGCTCAACTAAAGCATATAGAACATGATTGCTTTCAAAAAAACCGAGTAAGTCATAAGCAGTATCAGGAAAGAAATAATTATTCAATAGCAGATTAATCATATAATCAGTCCATGAACTGTAATAGATGGCATCATTTAGCTTTAACACATTTTTACCGTCTTTAAGATAAACTTTCTGCTCTGCCCCTTCCGAAATATAATTATCAAGATCTATATCGCAAACCCATAATCCTTGTTTTGTTATATATTCTCTCAGTTTCTTTTCTTCTTGTTTTTTGAGCTGCTTTTCTCCTTTATCCACTTCACTTGTTTCTTGGCCTCCTCTAAGGTAACTGATGATTGCTCTGATAGCAGCGCCATGCCTAACGCTGTTCTCTCCCGAAATGATATATTGTATTTCATCATTCATTTTGTTTTAATTAGTCAACAAAAATACTGCTTTAAAGTTTAAAAAAAAATCCCTCCTGACAGCATTTCCCCTACACTTCGATATCACTTAAACTCCCAAATCACAAAGACCTTGCCTTACTTCAATATCATAAATAAAACTATCCCGCCAGAAAAAGTCTCCTTACTTTGCGCTCTCAAACAGAAATACAAATGCACCACTGATATGTCTTGCCTGTTGATGAAGTGTTTTGAATTTATAAATAGTGAAAGGACGTCCATACTGACCAATGCGCTGCTGAAAAAAAGACCGTTCGAACGGCTGTCCCAACTGGCTATGATATATACTAAAATTAACAAACTGCTTAAGCCCAAAAGCCCAAGCAGTGCGAAGGTTAAATCAAAAAGTCTTTTGGATGTCACAGTTTAATTTATTCGATTATTTGATTGTCTACATTATAATCTACTGAGCGAACCTTTATAATTCGCGCAGGATTCCCCACAGCAGTCACATGATCCGGTAAATCTTTCAATACAACGGCTCCCGCACCTACAATACACCATTTTCCAATCCTTACGCCGGGAAGCACAACCGCTCCGGCTCCTATATGAGATCCTTCTCCCACAAAAACACCTCCTGTAAGCGTTGCGTTAGGCGAAATATGTACATAATCTTCCAAAATACAATCGTGTTCTACCACCGCTCCAGAATTAATGATGGCATGCTTGCCAATTTGTGTATCCGGATTTACAACCGCATGCGCCATTATCGTAGTGCCATTTCCTATTTTCACTGAAGAATCTACCCAAGCTCTTGCGTGAATAGCTTTTATAAAATGAACAGATAATCGTTCTGCTATATTTTTCCTAATAGTATTATCCCCTATCGCGATAATAACTGATTGAGTCGAAATATCATTAAGACTATCTGAGGTGTATATGGGCAATCCCATAAATTCGTTTCCTTTAGGATTATCGTCTATAAAAGCGGTTAAATTGACTTTCATAGAATCCAAAATAGACTTGATTACCTTGCCATGTCCGCTGGCTCCGAATATATACATTTTATTTGTTTTTTATAAAATTCCGTCGTTCCCTTCAGAATATCCCTATTACAGACACCGTCCTAATGCCCTGTCAATGGAAAGTTTATGGTCTTGCATCTCGTCTAATCGCTCAGAGGCAATCTCTGCCAGCCACAGTTTAAAAGGTTCCGCTTTTGGCGATGGAATTGACTGTATCAACCTGAAAAGCTGCTCGGTGTCTGCGACATCTGTTTTATAGAATTTGCCGTCGGCCGATTGCATTTTCAGTTGGTTACAATTTGTAACCAACTGACTACCCTCTTTTTTCATACGATTTTTTAGGACTTTCCAATAATTGTTAGGGTTCTCACTCTCAGTCAAAACCGCAACAACATCAACAATCGAAAAATACCATTTCTCCTGCTCATTGTCCCAAACAGTACGAACTTTTTTTTCTTCAAATACCTGTAACGCTTCCTTGTGTTTCATTTTTCAAAAATTAGGCATTATTCCCAACTCTTTGGTCCGACTGCATTTTGCAGTCTTTTTTCATTTTTTTGACAATCAAAATTTTGATGATATTACGACATTTAATCTTAAAAAAATATAGATGTTTCTATTGTCAGGTCGAGCGGAGTCGAGACCCGGCAATGCATCTCGACTTTAGCCTGCCCTGAGCTTTTGTCGAGGGGGAAGGGCTCGAGGCAACAGAAAAACGACCGTTATCATTCATTTCCATACATCTCCTCTAACCCTCCGTAATTCCCCTTAAATACTTCCATCGTGGCCTGCCCTTCCTGACTGATTCCTTCTCGTACGAAAACTTTCTTCATCGTTAAAAACAGTATTTTAATATCTATAAACAAGTTAATATTATCTACATACCACACATCATACTCAAATTTCTGTTTCCAACTGATGGCATTACGCCCGTTTACCTGTGCCCAACCGGTGATGCCCGGACGAACTTCGTGTCTGCGTTTTTGATTTTCGTTATACAAAGGCAAATATTGTGGCAATAAAGGCCTTGGCCCTATTAAACTCATATCCCCTTTAAGTACATTCAGCAATTGCGGAATCTCATCCAATGAAGTTTTGCGGACAAAGTCCCCTATTTTAGTTAGTCGTTCTGCATCAGGCAACAAATTCCCTTCTGCATCTTTTTTGTCGTTCATCGTTTTGAACTTGACAATACTAAATATTCTCTCATCTTTTCCCGGTCGTTTCTGAAAGAAAAAAGGTTTGCCCCGGTTGGCAAAATAGAGGCCTATGGTTACTATCGCAAAAATTGGCGAAAACAAAATAAGCCCCAAAAGAGAGGCCGTGAAATCGAAAAGTCTTTTGAAGTAGTTTTTATACATATAATTACTTTCTATTGTTCATTTGTTCCTTCAATTGTAATAATCGTTTTTTCCCTTTATCGGTCAGTCGGTAACGTTGTAACCTGCTGTTAGGTTTATCGGGGATAGTCATTTCTGCCAAACCTAGGTCAAGTGCCGGTTTAAGGTAGTTAGATCTAAAATTTTCTCTATGAGAAAGACCTAATTTATCCTGTATTTCTTGCCTATCCATTTCACTTTCCAATACTTGGATAAGTGCTTTAACTTGCTCGGTAACTTGCTCGGTAACTTGCTCGGTAACTTGCTCGGTAACTTGCTTATTATCATTTGGAATTAACGTAAAACGAGCTGACATCGAATCGAATTCCAATTTATACTCCGGTAATGTTTTATTGTACACAAACCAATTGGATTCTATTTTATCAAACCCAAAACCGGCATTTTCGGCCAATTTCACCATTCTGAAAAGTTTTGAGATAATTGGATTTCGGGGAATCGACAAGTCTTTTTCTTTCAATTCCGCAATCGATTTTGGCAAACCTCCCGGATTGAAGAATTCAATACTATCTGTGAAAATCCGAATTCGGGAATGAGCCGGTGAAAAATAATCAGCATGCATCAGCATATTAACCAATGCCTCTCTCATGGCTGTCAGGCCTGTAGAAAGTTCTTCGCCAAAGCCTTCGGCGGAAAGCTTGAAAGTAACATCCACTTTTTGTTTCAACCTTGCAAAACATTCAAAATAGTATTCCCATAAATTTTCCTGTTCATCCAAGCGGAAAGTGTAACGCGACTTCGCATCAGAGTAGGAATGACCCGGTATTTCCAATAAATCAATTCGAAAGTCGGGGAAATATTTTTCGATAACATCTCGTTTGCCTAAAAACAACAAACCTCCATAAGTACATCTTCCGTCCTCAATAATCCGCAGTTTTTGCAAAAACTCTTCTTCTCCAAAACGGTTATAACTTACATTGGGGTTGAATCGTGCCATATAATCGCGGTAACGCAACAAAGAAATATCATTCAAGCTGTTACGATTTGTTCCTTCAGCAATTTCAGAAGATTTGGTACCAAAGGATTGATCTCGATACATGGCATCAATTTCTTCTTTGGTCGCTTTATTGTCAGCACTGCCTCTACGGATATAGGTGTTGGCTTGTGTATTAAAATAAACCGGTTTTTTGCTTGAAGCCGGAATATAAAAAGCAAGAATTGTCTTGTTATCGAACAAATACCTCGTAGCTTTGGATCCTACATTAGTATTGAATTTATCGCTTCTGATAGTATTCAAAAAATCCTGTTCGATTTTCTCCGGATTTGCAACACCTTGTATTTCAAATATCTTCCCTGTTTGTCTGACCCCAAAAACGAGCCAACCTCCCGAAGAATTGGCAAAAGCGCTAACAGTTTCCCAAGACGATTTTGGTACTTCTGCCTTGGCTTCCTTTACCTCAAAATCTTCCCATTCGAGTTCTGTGAGTTTATTTATAAATTCGGATTTGTTCATTTTTTGAATTTAATACAAAAATAGGCATACTTTTTTTGATATGTGATTTGGGCAATTTGAAAAGGGGTAATTTAAAAATTAGCCACTACCCCCTGATTTCAGTCTCCTTATTCCCATAAATACTTCCATGGTAGCCTGTCTGGACGGACTTCATGCCTGCGTTTTTGTTCATCATCATAAATATTATGGCAATTGAGTAATTGCGGTATTTCATCCAAAGAAGTTTTACTTACAAAACGGCCTATTTGGGTCAGTCGCTGTGCGTCCGGCAACAAATTACCTTCTTTATCCTTCTTATCGTTCATGGTCTTGAACTTGATGATTTTAAAAAGGCGTTCGTTTTTACCCGGACGGATTTGAAAGAAAAATGGTTTGCCTTGATTCGCGATATACAAACCAAATGTTACCAATAGAAAAATAGGCGATATTAAAATAAAGCCCAATAAAGCAATCGTAAAATCAAAAAGTCTTTTGAAGTAGCTTTTATACATTTTTTTCTAATCTCTGATATTCTTCTAACAACGCTTTCCAAACCACTTGCTGTTCATAACGATTCTTAATCATATCTCTCGTGTTCGATTGCAACTGTTTATAAAAAACATTATTCTTCACCATTTTTACCATAGCCGTTTTTAAGGCTTCAACGCTTTTAACTGGAATAACCGTCCCATTTTGTCCTTCAATAATAATCTCATTGCAGCCGTTAATATCTGTTACAATTGCAGGTAAATCCATGGCTCCGGCCTGTATTACCACATTAGGAAAACCTTCTCGATAACTTGGAAAAACTAAAGCATCACTAATGGCAAAATATGGACGAACGTCTTTCTGGAAACCTGTCGCAATGATATTTCCATTCCTTTCTATTTCCTGTAATGTTTGGGTTTCCAAGGGATCTAGGTCTGATTCCAAAGGCCCGACCAAAAGTAATTTCAAATTTGTATAATCTGAAGAAATAGACTTAAAAGCGCTAACTAATTCGTTAATCCCTTTATCTCCAACCAAACGACCGACGAAAACAAAGACAAAATCACTTTCGTTAATACCTAAGTCTTTTTTCAAGGCTTCTTGCTTATGAGAAGACATTTGCTCTTTTGAAAAAAACTGCGTATCAATCCCGTTAGAACTTCCATTGGCAATGACTTTTAATTTACCCGAAGATGTGTACTTATTTTCTAATATAAAATCATACAAGCCTTTGGAATTAGGATAGACCTTCGTTGCACAGGCATACGTTAATTTTTCAACAACATCCAAAACTTTACGTTTGGTACCGGTTGCTTCCATCAAAGGCAAACCTGCTACCGTATGCAACCTATGAGGAACACCCGCTAATTTGGCTCCAAACATTCCCACAATTCCAGCTTTAGGTGTATGAGAATGCACAATTAAAGGTTTTTCTTTTTTGCACAATTTGTAAAACTGCCAAAGTGAAATTAAATCTTTAAGCGGAGATATGGTACGTGTCATTTCCAATGCTACCACAGGAATATCTTCATCGATATGAACATCTTGTAATTCTTTACCTTTACTGGAAACCCCAACAACCTCAAAACCTTTCTGTTTCATAAAGTGATGCTGCCCTTTTAAAAGTGTTTTTAAAGAAATGGGAACGGTGGTAATGCGCAGGAGTTTTCTATTATTCATCTATTGTATTGTCGTCTTTTTTACCGACTTGTTTTTTGTTCTTCTTTTCGGGTAGATAATTTTGGGCAGATACCACTTTTTGACCCGTTTTGCTTTCTAATTCTTTTCTCGCATTTCCGGCAACTGTTCCACCTTGTTTAGCCGCTTCTTTATTTTCCTCAAAACCTTCTGGGTTTTGTGTTTTTACTATAGCTGTTGTAGATGCCTCGCCCAACATTGAAAAAATCAATTCCAAATCGGTCATATGATCACGTAGGTTCTGACTTTTCAATCCCTTCATTTTCTTATATTCTGACGGAATGAGCCCGAAAGTTGCCTTAGATATTTCAGCGGTTAGAATAGCATATTCTATTTGTTCTTTTACACCTCTGTTTTTCCATTCGTCTGTCAATTCTTCACGAATAGCAATACTTCGCATCCGTTTTTCTATCCAGTCATCAGGATACCCTTTGAGTTTGTATAGCTCTCTGGTACGTTGAGTTGCCAATTCGGGATTTTCTATTTCTTCCAATCGGTCTGAGCCCACCTGTGCCAGCCAAAGTTTAAAAGGCTCTGCTCTGGGCGAAGGGATGGATTGGATAATCCGCAAAAGCCCTTTGGTATCTGAGGCTTGAATTTTTCGTTTTTTACCGTCTGCCGCTATCATTTCAACTGGGGTACAAATTGTACCCCAGTTGCTTTTTAATTGAACATCACGACTCAGCATTCTTTTAATATATTGTTTCACATCGGCACTTTCGGTTAAAACCTCAACCATATCCTGAACAGAAAAATACCATTTCTGTGCAACCTCGTCCCAAACGGAACGTATTTGTTTACTCTCAAATAGTTTGATACTGTTCATAGTACAAATAAAAAAATTAGTACACACCTAATTATAGTAGATTTTCTTAAACACTGCTGTTTTATGTCGCTACACTTTATTCTAAACCCATCCTATTTCCCCTTTACTGGAAATACCAATAACATCAAAACCATTTTGAAACATAAAACGATGTTGTACTTTAAAGAAATAGGACCGTAGTAATACGAATATATTTTTTTTATTAATCTAATATTAAAACTTAAACATTACCTCTTTATATACTCGAATATACGAATCAGTCATTTTTTCAATATCATAATTTTTTGCTCGTTCTAAACATTTTTCAACTACTTCATTATAATAATCAGAATCCGACAAAAGTTTCAAAAGTTGTTCTGCCAAATGCTTATCATTTCCTTTTTCAAATAAGACACCGGCTCCTTTCACAACTTCTCTTAATCCCGGAACATTTGATGCGACAAATGGTCTTCCGGAAGCCATTCCTTCAATACTAGCTAAAGATAAGCCCTCATAAACGGAAGACATAACAACAATATCTGCTGTTTTAAGTAATCTCGGTACATCCATTCTAACACCTAGAAAAAGTACTCTTTTTTCTAATTGTAATTCTTTTACTAAATTCACACACTCTTCAAGTAGAACTCCTTCTCCAACCAGCAAGAGTTTTGTGTTTTCAGGCAAATACTTAAGAGATTTAATAACTGTCATCTGATCTTTGGCGGATCTAAAACTTGAAACTTGAATAATAATTTTATCTTCTTCTGTAAAGAAGTCTCTCCTTGAATAGGGAGATGCATCGAAGTACAATTTAGTTTCGACACCATTATTTATTAATTTAAATTTAGAAGAAAGAAATCCTAAATGTGCTTTCAAATTTGAATCAACTTCATCAGCTATGGTTATGATTTTATCATATTCTTTGTAAATTAATTTATCTAGAAGTTTAAAAAACCATTTTTCTCTTCTTTTGTTATGGGTACTATGTTCGGTATAAATGATTTTAACTTTAGAAAAACTAATGATTTTAGCAATAGCTACCCAATACAAAGTAGGAAATAAATGAACATGTATAATATCATATTTTTTAAAATAAGATATTATTCTAAATATATGTAATGGACTGTACACACTCCCTTGGCTTAATCTATAAACCGTTCCTTTTGTTTCCTTCTCTAACTTTTTTAGCAAAGGAGTTTCAATCCCATTTAAAAGCAACAGATCTACTTCTAAACCATTTGTCTGATAAAGAGGAATACTATCCGCTATTAATTTTTCGGCTCCTCCTGTTAACAAACTTGTAATGACTTGTAATACTCTCATTAATTAAAATTGTTACGACAATTAAAAGTTTTTAAGTTATAAATATGTATGCCATTTATATTCAATAACCATAAACTAAGATTCATTTAATTATTATTTGATTTTTCTTCTTATAAAATAGAAAAAACTCAATGCTTTATCCAACATTTTTTTTGTAGGAAGCCTTTCCGTTTCTATTTCATCAAATGATATAAATTTATTTTTGTTTCTCTCGATAAACGAATCCACAACAACAAAATCATCACTATTCATGGTATTCGGATGGAAGCAAAACGTCCAATACCCAGATATATTTATTTCTCTAAAATAACCAAACTGTTGAGGATAAAATACAAAACCATTCTTTTTATACGGATAGCGCCCTATCGTATCACTAATCTTTCTAATAGATGTTTTATTATATAAAGCATTTAATGTGTTTTCATCGAAGGTATGACTAGGCGCAAAAAAATAGGTAACATCTAAATTTTTATCCTTTAAAATTGCAAAACCTTTTTCTATCTTTTCTTCTTGCTGTGTAAGTGATAACCCTGCAAATTCATGATCGTTACTACATGTAATATTCTTATCGGTTGTCCCATTAATTATTTATTTTCACAATATCATTTCTACCATCCTTTATTTTCAACGCCCAACCAAAAGGAAAACAAACCAGCCCTAACATACTATTATTAATCATTTTCCACTTTTCCATAATAGACAAAGGACTAAAAAATGAAAAACGCCAAAAGTTAATATAGGTACGTATTTTCATTTTTAACGCTAATCTATTATCTTGTGACAATTCGCTATACAATTGCATAGCATAAGTTGGACTTTTTCTACGATTACGAATACTGTTTTCTGAAAGTCCGCCCTCCAAATATTCACAAATATAAATTGGCTTCTCAAAAAACAAAATTTTAAATTCTTTTGACAATCTATTCCATAAAAGGCCCTCCGCACAAAACTTTTCATCTTTGAAATCAGGAAAACAAAACCTTTTAAGAACATCTGTTTTTACGACTTCTGCTAAATCTCCATTTATCCCCTTAACATATGTTTTCTCAATATGGTCGGAAACAAATTCTTTTTGTGGAAAACTATCGCCAATAATTTCCCCATTAGGATATTGTCTTCTCCCCGCTAGCCCTACAATATTTCCATTTAATTTCTCAGATTTGCCAAAAATGATTTCCAGACTGGTTCTTGGCAAATAATCATCACTATCCACTATAAAAAACAACTTCCCATTTGCTAATTCAATTCCTTTATTTATAGCTCGATGTTTTCCTCCATTTTGTTTTTTATGATAAATTATTTTTATTTGATTATCATTTATCCATTTTTCTACTATTTCTTCTGTATTATCATAACTTCCATCGTCTACAATTACCCATTCGAAATTTTTGTTCTGTTGTTTTAATAAAGATTCGTACAGTTTTGGTAATGTTTTTGCTCTGTTATAAGTAGGTGTAAATACGGTTATCATGATTAAATTATTAAATTATTAATATTTTATATGCCTTTATTAAGAATATAAGTAATATAATTAAACTTAGTTTAAAACGCATATATTTAATTTTAATTTTTGGTTCTATTAACATTGGGAATAGTAGTAAAATAGGCATCATAAATTCTGCCAAATAACCTAAACGCAAGGCAAACTCGGTATTAATTAAAATAATATATGGAATGTGAATTAGCATATAAGCATTCGTCAGCCATTTATAAAAATTATGTTTATATTTTAATACGAAAATATTATATACTGCAAATAAAACCGGAAAAGCTCCAAATATTAAAAAATTCCCCCATGAACTTTGTTCTCCTTCATTTTCTGCGTAGTGACCTAAACGTGTTGTAAAGTCACCTAAAAAACTAACTAAACCTATTAAAATGTTTATTTTTAATATTCCAAGAACAATACTTGCTAACCAAGCTATAAATATGTATTTAGTCTTTTTGATATATCTTACAATGAAAAAAATGAGTAACGGTATCAACATTGAAATATGGAAGCATATACTGAAAATGAACGCTACTATTGTTTTCCATTTTTTATCATTTGTATAGTAATATCCTATTGCAACTAAAAAAACGGATGCGGCAACCCCACTTCTCATAACATTAATACCAAACTGAAAGAAATAAGGAGTAATAAGAAATAAAAGAAAGGGAAGAAAATAATTTTCTTTAAAAAATTTTTTTAATCCAATTAGAGCCCCAAATACATATAGAAAAGCACAGAAAATAAGTAAAGATTGAAAATCAAGTATTTTACCAAAGAGATAAGATATAAAATCGTAGAGCGGATCTTTCCTTATAGAGAAACTCTCCTGGTCTTTAATTATATTAAATGCATATCTATAATTTTTCGTATCAATACCTATATCATAATCTCTGTTTCCTATATAAAATACTGTGTAGAGCCCAAATGAAATTGTTATAAAATTAATTATTTTAACAATTGTTTTACTGCTCTTTGTGTAAGTAAAAACAGAAAAAGTAATAGTTACAAATAAAAATATCAGTAAATAGAAGTAATATTCTTTTATGTATAATAATTCTGTCATTTATTAAAGTATAAATTACGAAATACTTTTTTATTAAACAAAAAAGCTGCAATCTTAAATTTTAAAAATTGATAGTTCAATTCTAAAGGAAAGAGTTTTGCTTCTTTTAATATCTTAATTTTACTTTCGACTTGGTTCCGACTTAATTTATCCGATTTCATTCTAAAAAAAATTGATACGAGCAATTGTTCTTTTTTCTTTACTATACCAATATACTCTAAACTATTTGTTTCAAACCTTTTACTGTGGGTGTTTAGACTATTTACCACGGTTATAAGGTCATCAATTAATTTTAACCTATGTGCTATATTCTTATTATTTACGGTTGAGTTCTGTCTCTTTATATAATTATAAACATTATGTCCTTTGTAAGCAATTTTTTTTGCATAACTAAAAAATCTCGCTACAAATTCTTCATCTTCGTGATACACTCCCTCCAATAAACTTAATTTATGCTCTCTAATTATAGAAGTCTTGTAAAAATACCGCCACATTGTCCCAGAAACTACAAACTTATTCATAAAATTACCTCCTGTTATTGGTTCTGAAATAATTTCGTAATTATCCGGTTTTTGATCAACTAACTCATAATTCTCATTTAATGTGGTATAATGAATAGGCAACATATCGAGATTATTTGCTATTGCATAATCTAAAGCTTCCTTAAATGTGACTCCATTAATAAAATCATCTGAATCTAAACAATATATATATTCTCCTTTGGCTATGTCAAATCCCAAATTACGCGCAGTACTCTGTCCTCCGTTTTCTTTATTTATTAAAAGAATGTTGGAATATTCATTTTGTAGGCTTTCAACTATTTCTTGACTATTGTCTGTAGAGCCATCGTTAATAACTATTATTTCATAATCATTTCTATTCAAGGGTGACTCAAGAACAGAGGTAATACATTTTTCGATGTACTTTTCGGTGTTGTATAATGCTATAATTACTGAAACCTTCATTTAAATACTATTTAATAAAAAATCTGAAGACTTTTTCTTTAAATCCTTCAGTTTTGAATTGACAACACTATAATCAATTTTCTGTGATATCACTTGGTCTATATCTTGAAAATCATCTTCAAAAATTAACCGGCTTTCCAACCCCAATTGTTTCAACAATGAAATAAACCTCGTTACTCCCCTTCCTTTATTAGCAATAGCTATAAACTGCTTATTATAAATAATAGAAAATACAGTTCCATGAAATGAATCCGTAATGACATAATCTGCACTTTTAAAATGATATAGCCATTCAGAAATAGATGTTTTTGGAATACCTGATTTTATATTTTCTTGTAAATCTATTACAACTATCTTTTTATTTAGGTTTTCACTTATTTTTTCAATTAATTCTTTTTTCGAAGATGTTTGATCTAATACATAATTAAAAATTTCAATTTTTTTATCGTGTTTTTCGAAATCAATAATCTTATTATAAAATGATACATCTACCAATAAAGTAGGGTCTAGTACATGTACTGCATCAACCTCAAATATATCGTGACAGATTGTTACCCCCGAATCTTCTCTTACTGAAATGGAATCGAAATTCTTCAAAGATGCCTTCACTTTTCTTTGTGATTCTTCATCTCCTACCCAGCTATCAACACCAAATGATGCTGCATAGGATATTCTTTTCTGATTCTTTTCAGTAAAATTCAGAAAATAAACTTCCAAGTCTCTTTTGATGTATTCATATCTCCACACCTGATCGCTTCCAACAATTATCGTCTCAAAATCTTTGGTCGCATTTTTTAATTGATTAATATCAAATACTTCTTTTGTTTTATTAACAAATATCCTATGAATGAACTTTTTTAGATAAATTAAATGTTTGCGTCGATGTGTATAGTTTTTAACATCATATATCTTATAGAATGGATTATTTGATAAAATTTTTTTTAACAAGACTTTTTGAGCAGATAAATTATATTTCTTGTCGATTAAATATGGCTCAAACCCTTTACTATCTAAAAAATGATATAAAGCTGAGATTTGAATTATACCTCCATAATTATCTAACAAAGGCAATGTAATCAATCCAATTTTTTTCTTTTTATCCATTTTATCTAAGCTTATGATTTATTTTTGTAACTATTCTTAACAATTTAAGGTATACTTTCATTTTCTTTCTAAATATTTGGTCATTATTATATTTTCTCCAAATATTTATACTCTCTGCTCTCGTCTTTCTCCTAACAAGTTGCACTACTTTATAAGGTATTGACAATTGTTTTTTGAATCTCTTTCTCTTCTCAATCTTAAAATGACTATACTTTTTCCTAAAATACAGAGAATCTTGTCTATGAGAAAAACTAGCTCTTTGGGATTGAATTATTTTGTCCTTTGATATACTTATAACAGATAATTCATTTTTTTCTATTCCTTTTTCTATCAAACGGTCAGCTAATTTAGATCTTGTAACAATAACACTATTTCCTAATCCTTCATTTCGATATTCTGGTAGCCAAGCATCTCCTAATGAAATGTCTGCAAGTTCTGTTGTAACATCATCACAAAAATCACACGCATTGGACTTAAATAAACCTGTTCCCCACATGTCTCCCACTTTTGACATTTTCATCTGATGAAATGTAAGTTTATCATCAAATGCTCCAAATGAATAATCTGATGCTAAAGATTTTTTATCTTTTATACGATATTCTTGCTTTTCATATTTTCCTTTTATTCCTGACGTCTGTGCCAAATATTCAGTGAAAAATCGGCTTTTCAGCCCTCCACAAATAATTCCAATCACAAATGGAATTTTTTCTTTGTATTGTGGAGAATAATGCTGTTTTAAACGAATAGCCTTTACAAAACAAGCCACTCCTGAAACAGCTACTTTTCCTTCTTTTGAATCTATCTCCTTAAATAGATTCTCCATTGTAACAGGAATATAGCGTGTTTTAGATATTTCTTTTATTTTCTCAATATTATCAAACCATTGATACGTATAAGTTCCATTGATCTCTTTAACAATAAACAAATGATCTACAATTTTTTTTTCTAATAATTGTTGAAAAATATACGTGGCAATACCTCCTGATGAAGATGTCTCTCTAAATTGGTTTGCATATCCAACATATGTATTCTCAAAACGACCTATTTTAAAATCATTCTGTTTTGCATTTGGAAATACTACATTTGCTAATACATCTTCGTCTTTAACTTCATCTTCTGGACATGGATTAAATGGACACAATTTAATTGCATTTTCATTAAATGAATTATCTAAAACAGGAACTAAAAAGCCTTCTTCATTCCAATTCATTTTTGAAGATAGAGATTCCGTGACACACAATCCACAACCTACACATAATTCATTTCTTACTATATCTTCTATTTTACAACTCATTTAATTATTTTTTTTCTAACTAATTGTATGATAAGATCTCTTTCTTTCTTTGTTGTTCCTAATAATATAATGAGGAAAATTAAAAGAAGTACAATACTGATCGATTCAACAATAAACACTAAAAAGCTTACTTCATATCTAAAATAAGTTTTTATGCAGTATACCATTATGAGTGCTAAACAACTCAATACTATCACCTTCAATAGAACTGTCCAATAGTATGTTTTTACATCAAAATTCATTGTTTTCTTTAGAAAATATAAGCGAAATTGTAAAGAAATTATTGAAATAAAGATACTAACATAATAAACGCTATATGGTTTAGCCCCTAACTTAAGTACAAAATAACTAATCGGTAAATTTAAAAACACTAATGTGCCCACAATTATTTGATACCACTTTATTTTGCCTGTTGCTTGCGCTCCCGTCATTAAAGAACCTGATAAACAATCTATTAAAATATTTATTAAACATAATTGAACAAATATTGTTGTATGTTCCGGAGGAGTTTTTAACCAAAAATTCAATATATAATCCGTGTTTAATAAAATTGGTGTTACAATTATCAACATTAAGAAAAAAGAAAATTTCGTTCCTTGTGAAATCAGATAATGTGACTGTTTAAAATTTCCTTGTGAATAGTTTTTAATAATTTGAGGGTTTAATGCTAACTGAAAATTTGAAACAAATAAATTAACTGCTGTAAATACCTGATTTGTTATTCCGTAAGCTGCATTCACAACTGTACCAAAAAAGATATTTAGAACAATGTTTACTCCTTGACCTTTCGCAACTGAAGCAATATTTCCAAAAAGATTCCATCCTGAATAGCTAATTAACTCTTTAAAATACTGTTTATCGTATTGGAATTTATATTTACTTTCCTTAAACTGATGACGGCAATATATTTGATAAATTAATCTAATTATAAATGCCACACAAAATGTTAAAACAGAATACGTAATTAATTTATCGGATCCAAAATAAACTAAGAAAAAAACTATGGATAATTTTAAAACAGCTTCTAAAATACTAACATAAGCATACATATTCATACGCTCTCTTGCAATAATCAAAGCATTATATGGCACTTGAATAATGTTTAATAAGAATGTTAATATAGAGAATTGATAAACCACATTAACAGCAAATAATCGTTCATGAGGAAATATCATTTTATTATTTATATACCATAAACCAATTGTTTCAGCAAAAAACAATGCCAGTACTGCTATTGCAATATGTATAGTTAAAGTTACACTAAAGGTTTTAGATAATTGCTGGATGTTTCCTTTACCAATATCAAATGACAAATAACGTTGTGTCGCTGTTGACATAGCAGCGTTGAAGAAGCCTAACATCGTAACAAAACCAGCCACTAAATTATAGACTCCGTAATCTGACACTCCTAATTCACGTAGTACAATACGTGATGTATACAATGTTATTCCCATAATAAGAAACATTCTTATATAAAGAAACATTGTATTTTTAACTATTCGTTTAGATTCTGACATATATAAACTAAGACCTAATAACTCAGACCTTTTACTTCTTACAATCTATTATCACACACTTCCAAAATCCCTTTCACATCATAGATTACACCATTATCTTTAAGATAATTATTCAAATCTATTCCTGCAAACTCTTTATGTGCAACAGTTAAAATAATGGCATCATATTTTTCATTTGGAATTTCATTCACGATATTCATACCGTATTCATGATTTACCTCTGCAGGATTTGCCCAAGGATCAAATGTATCTACCTGTAATGAATAGTCTTGTAAAGCTTGTATAACATCAACAGCTTTTGTATTGCGTACATCTGGACAGTTCTCTTTGAATGTAATCCCTAAGTTCAATACTTTAGCACCATTTACTTTGATATCTTTTTTAATCATGGTTTTTACCACTTGCGAAGCAACATATTGTCCCATCGAATCGTTCAAACGACGACCTGCTAAAATAATTTCTGGATGATAACCATGCTCTTGTGCTTTTTGTGCCAAGTAATAAGGATCAACACCTATACAGTGTCCTCCTACTAATCCTGGTTTGAAAGGCAAGAAGTTCCATTTGGTACCTGCTGCTTCCAATACCGCATGGGTATCAATATCCATTAGATTGAATATTTTGGCTAATTCGTTAACAAAAGCAATATTAATATCCCTTTGAGAGTTTTCAATCACTTTTGCAGCTTCGGCAACTTTGATTGTTGGAGCTAAATGAGTTCCCGCTGTAATAACGCTTTTGTATAATTCGTTTACTTTTTGTCCGATTTCGGGAGTAGAACCTGCGGTTACTTTCAGTATTTTTTCTACAGTATGCTCCTTGTCTCCCGGATTGATTCTTTCAGGAGAATAACCTGCAAAAAAATCAACATTGAATTTCAACCCTGAAACGCGCTCCAAAACCGGTACGCACTCTTCCTCGGTAACGCCTGGATAAACGGTAGATTCGTAAATCACGATATCTCCTTTTTTCAAAACCTTAGCTACCGTTTCACTCGATTTGTAAAGCGGAGTTAAATCAGGACGGTTGTGTTTATCCACCGGAGTAGGCACGGTAACTATATAATAATTACAGTCGGCAATGTCATTCAAATCAGAAGAAACAAAAAGTCCATTATCCTGATCTTCTACTAAGCACTCGATTGTCCCCTCGACTGCGCTCGGGGTGACATATTTATTTGCAACAGAAAAGCCTGAAACTAATACCTCTTGCAATACTTCGTCTGCCACTTCCAAAGTACTGTCGGTACCGGAGCGCAGTTCTTCGATTCTTTTTTGGTTAATATCAAATCCCACTACCTGATATTTGGTAGCAAACAGTCTTGCCAATGGCAATCCTACATATCCTAATCCTATTACTGCTATTTTCATTATCGTTATTCGTTGTTCGTTGTTCGTTGTTCGTTGTTCGTTGGTCGTTGTTCGTTTTTCGTTGTTCGTTTTTCGTTGTTCGTTTTTCGTTGTTCGTTTTTCGTTGGTCGTTGTTCGTTATTCGTTGTTCGTAAAACATTACGACTTTATAACTCACTATTGCCTTTTGGCTTATGGCTAATCACTATTCACTCCTAAAACTAATCCAACTTACTCAACAAATCTTCAGCAACTATGTTCATTTTTGAGAAAGCAAACCATTTTTTCCCCAAATCTTTCAGTGACGCCCCTATATGATAGACTTCTGTTTGATCGATTATCATGAACCGGTCATGCGATTTGGAAAATACTTTTATTTCAATCCGCTCATATTGCCCATGAAACTTGTCCAAATCTAATTTCAATTGTCCCGAAACACTTTTGGTATAAACCCTGGTCTCTACTCCTTTGTTTCGTTTTGACAGTAGCATAAGCACCGATTCGTCTATATAATTGTCCAACAGTACAATCGATTTCTTTGCTGACTTAATAATTTTTGAAACAAACGAATGTGCATCAAATATTTGTCCGTCAAAAAAAACCCCCTGATTGGGATCCAGACCAGTATTTAGGATCAATTCGAATTCACTGTTCTTCATTTCAATAGAATTCACCTTTTTCTCCAACACATCCAATCGATGATTGACAGCATATCCCTTAAGGAGATACTCTTTCAATATTTTATTGGCCCAAATACGGAATTGTGTCCCCCTTTGTGATTTGACCCTGTACCCCACTGAAATGATCACATCGAGGTTATACGTTTTTGTCTTATATTTTTTACCGTCTGCGGCAGTTGTCAAGTATTCCTTGACAACTGACTCGCGCTGTAATTCGCCTTCCTTAAAAACATTATTAATATGCAAGCTTATATTTTGCTTAGTCGCTTTAAACAAATCAGACATTTGCATTTGGGTAAGCCAAACGGTTTCGTCTTCTATTCTTACCTCAATGCGGCTCGACAACGCTTCGTCCTGATATATTACAATTTCATCAGTTTTCATCTGTTCTCTTCTACTGGTCGATTTGCCAACTCGATTTTGTAACTCACTCCTTGAACTATGCCTTTTGGCTAATCACTCCTACTTCAAATTCTCCCAATACCACTGTACCGCTTCCCTCAATCCTTCTTTAATATTGTGAGTCGGTTCATATCCTAATAACTTTCTGGCTTTATCGACAGAAGCCAAAGAATGAGGGATATCTCCTTTGCGGTTTGGACCATACACTACTTCTACCTCAGCTATAGCTGGATCTTTTTCTGCTAAAAATTCTTTTAAATAACCGACCAACTGATTCAAAGTAGTCCTGTCTCCTACTGCCGTGTTGTAAACAGTATTAATCGCCTCCGGATTTTCGGTCGACATCGCCAATTCGTTCATCTGGATTACATTGTCGATATAAGTAAAGTCGCGGGAAAAGTCTCCTGTTCCGTTAATTACCGGACTTTCATGCTTCATGAATTGTTTTACAAACAAAGGAATTACCGCCGCATAAGCGCCGTTTGGATCTTGTTTGCGTCCGAACACGTTAAAATAACGCAAACCTATGGTTTCAAGTCCATAAGTGGAACTGAAAATAGTAGCGTACAATTCATTTACATATTTGGTAATTGCATAAGGCGATAATGGTTTACCAATCACCTCTTCTACTTTTGGCAAAGACTCAGAATCCCCATAAGTCGAAGAACTGGCAGCATACACAAAGCGCTTTACTCCTGCATCTCTTGAAGCAACAAGCATATTCAGAAAACCGGATACATTAACATCATTACTGGTAATAGGGTCGTTTATAGAACGGGGAACAGAACCCAACGCTGCCTGATGCAATACAGCATCTTTGCCGGCAGTGGCTTTGTGACAATCCTCCAAATTGCGAATATCACCCTCAATCAGGGTAAAATTAGGATTTTGAAATAAGTGTTCTATATTATAACGATGTCCTGTAGCAAAATTATCCAAACAGGTCACTTCATGTCCTTTAGACAAAAAATACTCACAAAGATTCGATCCTATAAATCCGGCTCCTCCGGTAATTAAAATTTTCTGCATGATTTCTAAATAACTTTCTGCATTTCCTTCTCCGCCACTACTTTTCTCAAACCACTGCTCGAAAAACGGTGATCTCTTTTGTTATAATACAGTTCAATTCCCTTTTCTTCACAATAAGCACGGCCTGTGAAGTTTTTGTCCCGGTATTCTTCACCAAGAATACGAACATCAATTTTAAAAGAACGCAAAACATCCTCTAAATCCTGTTCGGTAGCATAGGGTACAATTTCGTCTACAAACTTACAGCCTTTGAGTTGAATGTAGCGTTCTACCACTGTTTGGGTAGGACGATTTTTCTCAGGACGATCCAATGTCGGGTCGGTTTGCAAACCTACAATTAAATAATCGCACTGGCGTTTGGCATCCTCCAACATTTTAATATGTCCGGCGTGCAATAAATCAAATGCACTGAATGTTATTCCTATTTTCATATTTTTCAATATATCTATTTTCGTTTCTTCGACTTTTCAATTTATCGATTCTATTATAATTTCTCTATTTCATCCCTTGATAATCCGGAAGCCTTGACAATAGCTTCAATATCAATATCCATTTTTTTAAGAGAACGTGCCATTTCTATTTTGCCTTCCGTTTTCCCTTCATCAAAAGCATCTGCCATCAATGTCTTTTCTGTACTGATAGAATCCCAATACTTATCGTAGGTTTCGAGTTGAGCTTTTGAAAAGGAACTCTCTTTCAAAAGTTCTGTCGCCTCCCTCAATTCCGAAACCTCCATAAAATCAGGAGAAAGTTCTTCCTGACTATCGTTTATTTCTGACAAATAACGTAGCCAAAGTACATTCAATTTCTTATCCGTCAGTTTCTTGGCTTTAAATTTCGGCAGTTCTATAAAAATAAATTCTAAACCGTGAATGACTTTGTGACTGTATTGCGAATGCACAATTTTGTAATGATGCATATATTCGGAAACCTGAGGTTCAAAAATTTCATTTACGATACTCAGCGAGTAAACGGGCTGTAAACCTTTGTATTCCTCTCCCCTCTCTATTTGTTTTACAAATGCTTTAGATGCATTAAAAACCACACGGTTTTTGAAACTATCGGTCCACAACATCTGCATTTCTACTATAAATTGCCTGCCCTTTACATCCACACAACGTACATCGACAATCGAATTTTTAAAAACCGGTATTTCAGGAACCAATTCGGCCGGAAGATACTCCAACGTATCTATCAAATCACCCAACGGTAAAACCGAATTCAGAAAACTCTTCAATAAATGAGGATGCTCTCCGAATACTTTTTTGAATGTCAAATCATTTTTTGGATCTAAATACCGCATCTGCTTTTATTTTAAATTCCTTAATTGTTTCATGAGATAATTCACATTAGCTATTACTCTCACTTTTCACAAAACACTCCTCCTCATACACCACAACACCTTCTCCTTGATAAAATTCCTTTACATAAAACATTACCCTTTTACCTATCTCTCCTTCAATCTTTCCTGCTAATTGATCAATATAATCAACATTCAAATCAGCACCTGCAACCACTACTTCTATAGTACCATTGTCTATACCGTTTGCATAATCGCCTATAATTACCACTTTTTGCACATCTCCCATACGTTCCAAAATCATCGCTACTATGGCATCCAAACCCAAATGTTGATGAATCAGTTTTTGAAGAGTAGCAAACAAAGGATGTCGCGTATTGGCTTTATACGAAATCTTGTTCTGCATAGTTTCTTTCTGAAGATAACCGGCATCAGTAAGATTATTCAGTTCCTTACGGATAGCATTGGTAGATTCGTTAAACTCCTCTGCCAACCCACGCAAATAACCATTATTGCCCACATTGATGAAAAATTTCACCAACAGGCGTATGCGGGTTTTGGAAGTAATAAGGGTTTCTAACATTGTCTATTTTATAACGAGCAACAAAAGTACTCGTTTGAAATAAATATCCAAATCATTATCTGTTAATCTTTTTCATCACTATTCGTTATTAATCCCGTCTTTAAAGACCAAATACAGTCTGGTTCGCTACTAATCATCATAAAAGCAAAAATCCCGATTACATCTGTAGTAGTCGGGATTTTACTTTTACCTAATGACTATTCTCTTTTCACTATTTATCCAAAACCTCAAAAACAGAATTTTTACTTACAAATTCAGGAACAATTCTTTTCATTGTACCCACAATCATTTGCTTATCCTGAGAATTTGCTTCATCAATAAGTTTGTCAATCGAAGCATGCAATTCTAAATATTCATCCTGATGTTCTTGCGCAATCATGATTTTTTCGTGATGTGTTGGCAATGTTTTAGCAGTATCGTTCAGTAATTCTTCATACAATTTTTCTCCCGGACGCAAACCTACAATCTTAATCTGAATATCTTTATCCGGTACAAATCCGGCCAATTTAATCATCTTACGAGCCAAATCGATAATTTTTACCGGTTTACCCATATCAAAAATATAAATTTCACCTCCGTTACCCATTGCTCCCGCTTCTAAAACAAGCTGACAAGCCTCCGGTATGGTCATGAAAAAACGAATAATTTCCGGATGTGTAATCGTCAGGGGACCTCCTTCTTCTATTTGCTTAGTAAACAACGGAACTACTGAACCATTAGAACCCAATACATTTCCGAAACGGGTGGTAATAAATCTGGTTACACGCTCTCCTCCTAACAAATCCATTTTTAACTGAAGAGACTGAACATATTTCTCTGCAATTCGCTTACTGGCTCCCATTACATTGCTCGGATTCACAGCTTTATCGGTAGAAACCATCACAAAATTCCCTACTTCGAATTCACAGGCCAAATCGGCTAAATTCTTGGTTCCTTCTACATTGGTCAAAATAGCCTGCGAAGGATTTTCTTCCATCAAAGGAACGTGTTTATATGCCGCAGCATGATACACCACTTCCGGACGATATTTATCAAAAACTTTTCTCATAGCCAATCGGTTTCGAATATCAGCTATCACGGCGTGAGTTTCCGATTTAGACTCTAAACCTTCAAATTCTAAACAAAGCTGATGTAAAGGAGTTTCGGCCTGATCTAATATTATCAATCGTTTTGGATCGAATTTCAAAACCTGACGGGCAATTTCACTACCAATAGAACCGGCAGCTCCGCTAATAAGAACTGTCTTACCTCTTAATTGATTTGAAACCGATGCTTTATCTAAATTTATTGGTTTTCGTTCCAATAAATCTTCAATCTGAATGTTTTTTACATTTTTAGAAATTGATTGCTGGTCTTCCCAATCTAAAATTGGAGGAATTGTATATACTTTGTAATTGAATTCTAAACATTCGTCAACCAATTTCAAACGATCTTCATTTGTCAATCCTCTATCGGCAAAGATTATTCCGTCGGCCGACATAGAACGCAATACTACCGGCAAACTTTTTCCTAAATAAACAATTGGCATTCCCATAATTTGTTTAGAAGTATTTTGCTTGTTTGTATCCACAAAACCTAAAATTTTGAAACGGGAAGTCAAATCCATTTTTAGTGCATTGGCTACCGAAAACGCATTGGCGTCAGAACCATAAATAAGTACTTTTTGCAACACCCCTTTTTCTTTGAATGAAGAATATTTCTCGAAAACAAATTTTACAAATATTCTAAACTGAAACAGTGTCAAAAAAGCTAATAAATGTGCAATCAATAAGCCGGGAATCAAAAACAGGTCACGTCCCATCAAAGAAGTTGACAAGAAATCTATTACCACCAAAGCCAAAAACGAACAGCCGGTTGAAAACAACAATTTAATACCATCATTGAATGTAGAATGCCTGATAATTCCGCTAAATGTTTTAAAATAGAGAAAGAACAAGATATTTACAAAAACCAACAGTAAATGTGATTGGAAAACATCTATAGAGACGTATGCCGCTGATGCCAAATTGGAAACCAACACATATTTTACCAAATCGGCCATAACTACAATAAAAACGTCAATACAAAAAACAATCCACCTTGGCAGATATCCCAAATCTTCAATCTTTGAAAAAAAATTGGCGATTATTTCTCTTTTTGTCTTACTATTATTATTCAAAACTACGCTATTTTATATTTTATAAACATTTATAAAAGTCCGCAAATATACAATTTTAGAGCACTTTTCATTCGTAAATATCTTAAGATTAGATAAAAATCTACAACCTGTAAAAACCTGATCCCTTTTTTAAACGCTAATCCAAAACAAACACGTAAAAAATAATGTAAGATTCTAAGTTGGAAAGTTTGAATTTTCTTGCCTATTGATGTTGATATTTCTTAATTATCTAATAAAATAATTTCTTGAAACCGACTATCCCCGAGGCAGAGCCATCGGGGTATTTCGCCGGTTTCATTTTGACCTGAAGGTCAAAAACCGAAATTCTTTTATTTTGCCTCACCCGGATTTACTCCGTAAATCCGACCTCTCCCAAGGAGAGGTGGAAGCGGAAACCCCGAGGCATCCCGAGTGTTCCTATCGTGTGGACACAAGTATCAGGTTAATTTAAATCTGCCAAATCTGCGGGCAAAATTCTCCCGCTGATTACGCAGATTCGGCAGTCCTGATGCTTCGGACTGTGGAGAATAATCATCATTAAGCCACGATTAATCAGTGAAAATCCATTAATCTGTGGCTAAATTTAACCAGTTTCGACACTTCGGGATTTGTGTCCATACGATAGGAGTGTTCGGGATCGAGGAATTATTTAGATTAACCAGTTGGGTGTAATTATACGAATCGTCAGTTCGAGTATTTTTTTGTGCAGTGAAACAAAAAAAATCCCGAATATTCGGGAGTATCTAGAGCCGTTTTAAAAGATAAATTCTCTTGTTCTCGATACAATTTTCAGAAAATGCTGTCCGCTTTTTCTGAAAATTTACTCGAACTGACGAGAATTTATCTTCGGCAACTAATTACACGCAATTGGTTATCTATTAAGATAATCCTGCAACATAATTGTCGCTGCTATTTCGTCAATTAAAGCTTTATTTTGACGTTGTTTCTTTTTCATTCCGCTGTCAATCATAGATTGAAAAGCCATTTTTGAAGTAAATCGTTCATCTACTCTCTCTAAAGGCATATCGGGAAAAGTATTTTTAAAAACGGCCACAAATTTCTCAATTATTTCAGTACTCTGAGAAGGTTCATTATTCATTTGCTTAGGTTCTCCTATCAAAACCTTTTCTACTTTTTCTTTTGCGAAATAATCTTTCAAAAAATCGATTGTCGTTTCCGACGGAACAGTCGTTAATCCTGAAGCGATGATTTTCATTTCATCAGTCACAGCAATACCTGTGCGCTTTTGTCCGTAATCTATTGCGAGTATTCTGGGCATTTTAAAAGTAGTTAGTTACAAAGCGGCAAAGATACTAAGTTTCTGTTTCAAAGTAACAGAGTTTCAAAGTCACAAAGTATTTAGCTTTTAGACCATACATTTTCTCCAGATCAAACACATGAGTAAAAAAAAGTCACGAATTCACAAACTTTGGGCTAATCACTAGTTACTAATCACTCCTTGAACTATTGCCTATCCACCTCACTTCTCACATTTTCTCTTTTCACTTTTCATAAAAAACCTATCTTTGTCAAAATTTTTATTTATCATGAACAATTTACAGACAATTATAGAACAAGCATGGGAAAACCGCGCTATGTTGCAGGAAGAAAGCACACAAAAAGTGATCAGAGAAGTTATCGAATTACTTGACTCTGGAAAATTAAGAGTTGCTGAGCCAGTTTCGGAAGGATGGCAGGTAAACGAATGGGTAAAGAAAGCAGTAGTAATGTATTTCCCTATTCAAAAAATGGAAACTTTAGAAGCCGGAATCTTCGAATACCACGACAAAATGTTATTGAAAAGAGGTTATGCTGAAAAAGGAATCCGCGTAGTTCCTAATGCTGTGGCTCGTTACGGAGCTTACATCTCTAGTGGTGTAATCTTAATGCCAAGTTATGTAAACATTGGTGCTTATGTTGACGAAGGAACTATGGTTGACACTTGGGCAACTGTAGGAAGTTGTGCACAAATTGGTAAAAACGTTCACTTGAGTGGAGGTGTTGGAATCGGTGGTGTATTAGAACCACTACAAGCTGCTCCGGTTATCATCGAAGACGGTGCTTTCATCGGTTCTCGTTGTATCGTGGTTGAAGGTGTTCGTGTTGAGAAAGAAGCAGTTCTTGGTGCTAACGTATGTTTGACAGCTTCTACAAAAATTATCGATGTTACAGGAAGTGAACCTGTAGAGTACAAAGGAATTGTTCCGGCTCGTTCGGTAGTAATTCCGGGAAGTTATACTAAGAAATTTGCTGCCGGTGAGTTTCAGGTTCCTTGTGCTTTAATCATCGGAAAACGTAAACCTTCTACCGATTTAAAGACTTCATTAAACGACGCTTTACGCGAATATGATGTAGCTGTTTAAAATTCCCAAAAAATAAAATTCCAAATTCCATTTCAAATTGGGATTTGGAATTTCTTTTTTATCAAAACTTTAAGAATCCCCTCTATTTCCTGCCTATTTTTCTTTTCAGGTATTTCTTTTTGGTAATTTTTCTTTTAAACTGAATTGTTTTATCTAAGAGAATAGCATGCAATTTTTCTTCCGGCTGATTACTTAATTGAGCATACGCTTTCGCTACTATTTTTACCATCGTTTTAGACAGCCACATTTTCTTAAAATTATCCATCCGTTGCTCGACAGACATATTTTCAAATTTCATTCTATTCAAATCGATCAAATAAAAATCATATTTACTATTTCCTTTATTTACTATCAAAGTATTTCCGGGCGAATGGTCGAGAAAATTGACTTTGGCTTCGTGCATTTTGAAAGTAAATTCAGTGAATTGTTCTAAAATGATATTTCTTTCAAAAAATAATGGATCATGAATCAATTCTCTAATCGTAAAATCATAATCTATTTGTTGAGAAATATAAAAACTCTCTCTCAAAAAACCGAAACGACTTCTATTTTCTACATAAGCAACAGGAAAAGGAGTTGGAATAGAATGTTCCAATAAATAATTAGCATAATCAAAAGATCTTTTGGCTTTAGTACTTCTGAAAAAAGAATAAATAATCGATTTAAACAAGCCTGGCTTTTGAAAAAATTTAATATTTACTTTTTCTGCTCCTAATCGATTCGACTTTATGACATTACGGGAACCTTTTACAATCAAATCTCCTTCATCAAAAAAATGGGTAGTAAGTTGAAGTATAGCCTTTTCCTGATTTTTGTAGCGGGAATGAATGGTAATTTGCACGTCGAGTTTGATTATTTTGGTTTAAAAGTATAAAAAATAGTACTTTGCGCCAAAATTAGTTAGAAAAACAGACAGGACAAACGTATGAGTTTTATCTTTTTTGCCACAAATGCACGAATTGAACATTTAGTAACAATTTTCTTGAACAGGAGTTCTGAAATTTCACCAAAATCCACCAAAGGTGGATTCTAATTCGAGAAACATCATCAAAGAAATATATTTAGCATGAAAATTCGGGAATTCGTGGCTATCTTAACTCAGGCATTTGCCTTTAAAGAAACAGAGTACATCATTTCAAAATTGAGCTATAAAATTTCGCACAAAGAACCTCAAAAAGATATATGAAAATATTAATTATACAAAATAAACGCATTGGTGATGTTCTCATCAGTTCGGTAATTGCTAATAATTTCAAAGCCAAATACCCAAACAGTGAAGTGCATTTTATGGCCTATGATTTCACTCATGGTGTTATTCTAAACAATCCCAATATTGACAAAATCATTTCTGTTAATGACAAGGAATTAAAAAAACTTCCTGTTTTAGTTAAACTAATTCGTCAGATTAGAAAAGAAAAATACGACATCATTTTTGATCCGTATTCAAAAACACAAAGCCGATTGATTTGTAAGTTTTCGGGAGCCAAACAAACCATTGGTCATAAAAGCCGAAAAAAACTGGGAAATTGGGGCTATTACACTCATCCTGTCACTATTTCTAAAGAAAAAACCAAAATTTGCGGCAAAGCCATTGAAGACCGAATACACTTGTTAAGTCAGGCAGGTAATTTTGAACCTATTGTTTATGAACCCAAAATATTTTTGAGCGAAGAAGAGAAAAAAGAAGATTGGTTAGGTAAATATTCTGATAAAAAAGTAATAGTTCTTGGCGTTTTAGGAAGTACCCCACAAAAATCAATGCCTTATGAATATGTAGCCGAAATGGTTGATTTTATTGCTTCAAATTATGATGTGAATATTCTTTTTAACTATGCTCCAAATCAAATGGAGGAAGCACAAAAAATTTATCAATTGTGTAAAAACAAATCAAACATCATTTTAGATATTTATGCCAAAAGTATCCGGGATTTTATTAAACTAATGAATCAATGCGATGTTTTGGTTTCAAATGAAGGAGGATCGGTTCACATTGCCAAGGCTCTGAACAAGCCTACCTTTACTATATTTTCTCCTTATGTAAACAAAGATCATTGGGCCAGTTTTGAAGACGGAAAATTTCATCATTCTGTACATTTACTCGAAATGAAACCCAATTTATTTGACAGTTTTACATTTGAAGAACGCAAAAAAATAGAGAAAAATCCGGATGAATTATACAAACAACTAACTCCGGAAATGATTATTCCTGAATTGGATTCCTTTTTAAAACAGAATTTGTCTCAAAATCGACCTTAGAATTTTACCGCAAAGTACGCAATGATTTCTTTTATAAAAAAAACGAAAAGGCCGCAAAGTCTTGTGTTCCTTGTAAAATACAGAAAAAGGAAAAAGCTATTGCTCCCGATGTTTCAAGATTGCTATAAATACGAATTCACACAGTTTAATTTGTGATAATTCGTGTTTAAAATTTTAAACTCAAATCCTTACTAATTACAATTTCTAACGCTTGATCCGCATTTATAACAAAAAAAAGCAACTTTTACAGTTGCTTTTTTTTATTTCACGATTCCAAAATCGGTCCATTTTTTATTTTGAGTTTTCGTTTCGTTTCGAATACTTCTATTTTTATTAATCGATTCCGGTGTAGCATAACCCCGAGGATGATCTAAATGCAAACAAACCGTGCTATATCGAATTTGTTTCGGTTTTACCCCATAATTCACCAATCGTTCTCCCAATTCCCGATCTTGTCCTCCATATTGCATACGCTCGTCAAAACCATTTATAGCAAGAATATCCTTTTTCCAACCCGAAGCATTATGCCCGTTCCAACTTGGAGTAGTTGGAGTCAAAACGTTCAAAATCGAACTTTTCAAACCTGTTGCATTTATTTTATTATTTCTGAAAGAAGACTTCATTCCGTTTTTCTTTAACCAGGAAACATCAAAACACTTTCCTGAGTAAATATCTTCTTTCGTAATACTTTTGGACAATTCCATTGGTAATTTATGATAACCGCCCGAAAGAAAATAACCTTCCTCCCTGAATTTTATATGTTGTTCTACAAAATCCGGACGCGGAATACAATCTCCGTCCGACATCATAATATAATCAGTGGTACAAGCTAAAATAGCTTTGTTTAAAATTTGTGATTTCTGAAAACCGTTATCTTCGTGCCAAACATGAATTATAGGATAAAAAACCTCCTTTTTCATCTCATCGATTAAATCGAAAGTGTCCTGACGCGAGCCGTCATCGGCAATAACCATTTCAAAATTACGATAGGTTTGAGTGTTATATCCCCAAATAACTTTTTTAAGCCATTCGACAGAATTATAGGTACTAATTACAACGGAAATATTCTTTTGCATAATGCGGCAAAGATAATTTATTTTTTTTTAGATTTGTTTTTCTCAAAAAAGAATAATGACCAAACTCTCTGTAATTATCCCTTGTTATAACGAAGTATCTTATATAGAAGACGCTGTAAAATCAGTTGAATTTGCCGATGAAATCATTGTTATTGATTCCTTTAGCACTGACGGAACCAAAGAGAAAGCCATCTCACTGGGTTGCAAAGTTTTAGAACGAAAGTTTGACAATTTTTCAAGTCAAAAAAATCACGCTATTTCGCATGCTACCGGAGATTGGATATTATTTATTGATGCCGATGAGCGCGTTTCCCAAAAATTGAAATTTGAAATCTTGTCTGTTATTCAAAACGGAGAACATCAAGGATATAAATTGCAATTTCCACATTTTTACATGAATCGCTTTTTGTATCATAAAGTAGATAAAGTGGTTCGTTTGGTAAAAAACGATTCTATTTCTTTTTCGGGCGATGTTCACGAAAAGTTATTATTTAAAGGAAGTGTTGGAACTTTGAAAAACTTCATGATTCATTACACCTACAAAGGACTTTTTCATTTGCTGCAAAAGAAAGATTCTTATGCCTGGTTTCAGGCAAATACTTCTTTCAAAAAAGGAAAAAAAACAACCTATTTTCATTTATTCTTCAAACCATTTTACCGCTTTTTCTCTTCTTATTTTTTAAAAAGAGGATTTATGGACGGCATTCCCGGTTTGGCACTAGCAAGCATCAATGCTTATGGTGTTTTTTCGAGATATGCTAAAATTATTTTAATAGAGAAAGGATTAAAATAATGCATTGAGCGCAATCATAGGAACGTCATTCGAGTTTATTTTTTTACAAAAAGTAATATAAGTGACGGTGCATCTTCGTCGTCAGTTCGAGTAGGCTATCAGAAAATGCGATAGCTTTTTCAGAAAATCATATCGAGAACTCTTTTGTGAAAATATCGTCCCAAGAG
>CAZWAF010000029.1:0-26658 GCA_964631795.1 uncultured Flavobacterium sp.
GGGCGACATAAAAAACCTAACCCTTGATTCGCATAAATAATAAAAAAGCACAAGCTATTCTTAATTTGTAAAATTTAAACAGGCTCTTAGTTGTAGATTCTGATTTTCAACTTACAACCTACAACAACTCATAACTTACAGCAACTCACACTCAAACAAATCAACAAAATGTTTCAGGATTTTCGCTTTCACTTCCTCTTCATTCACTTTTTCAACACCTAATTCCACATTTAAAGAAGTCACCGCTTTTCCGCGAATGCCACAAGGAATAATATTATCAAAATAACCCAAATCGGCATTTACATTCAATGCAAAACCGTGCATGGTTACCCATCGGGAAGCACGAACCCCCATGGCACAGATTTTTCGGGCAAACGGAGTTCCTACTCCCAACCACACTCCGGTTTCTCCTTCACTTCTTCCGCATTCAAGCCCGTATTCTTTCAAAGTCAGAATAATTGCTTCCTCCAAAAAACGCAGATATTTATGAATATCGGTAAAAAAGTTTTCCAAATCCAGAATAGGATAACCTACAATTTGACCGGGTCCGTGATAAGTTATATCTCCTCCTCTGTTTATCTTATAAAAAGTCGCTCCTTTGGCTTCCAACTGTTTTTCTGACAAAAGCAAATTCGACAAATCTCCGCTTTTACCCAAAGTATAAACATGCGGATGTTCAACATACAAAAAATAATTGGGTGTTTCCAGTTCGGTATTTTCCCTGCGATTCTGAATTTTCAAATCCACAATCTCCTTAAACAATTCCTCCTGATATTCCCAAGTTGACTTATAATCTCTGTTTCCTAATTCCTGAAAGATGATTTTCTTATTCATTTTCTCAATTTGAATCGCAAAGTTACAAAGTAAAGACACTCATTTAATGGAAATATTCCTGAAATTTCAAAACCATATTTAAGCCATATAAAAGCCATAGATAGTGTATGAATAGTGTATGCTTAATTACGGTAAATCTCTACAGAAATAAATCACATTCAAGAAACAATTTCAACAAAAAACTTTCTGTTTTTTTAACATTGCAACTTTGCGACTTATAAAGTATCTTTGCACCCTTAAAATCAGAATATAATGGCATTATCCGAACAAGAAATACTTCGTAGAGAAGCACTAACCGAATTGCGCAACCTGGGCATTGAACCTTTTCCTGCCGAGGAATTTGTAACTACCGCTTATTCTAAAGACATTTTAGAGAACTTCGAGAAATATGAAGGAAAAGAAGTGGTTTTAGCCGGTCGTATGATGGGAAAACGCATCATGGGAAAAGCATCATTCGCCGAATTAAAAGACAGCCAGGGACGTATTCAGGTGTATATTTCGAGAGACGATATTTCGAATGATGAAGAAAAAACAATGTACAATGTGGTTTTCAAAAAACTGCTTGACATTGGAGATTTCATCGGAATTCGTGGTACTGTTTTCAAAACACAAGTAGGTGAAATTTCTGTTCACGTTTACGGATTGACATTTTTGGCAAAAGCTTTACGTCCGTTGCCTGTAGTAAAAATTGATGCTGACGGAAAAGTACACGATGCTTTTGCCGATGCCGAACAAAGATACCGTCGTCGTTATGTAGATTTAACAGTAAACGACCATGTAAAAGACACCTTTATCAAAAGAACAAAACTGTTCAACGCCATGCGTTCGTTCTTCAACGACAAAGGATATTTGGAAGTAGAAACTCCGGTTTTGCAACCAATTCCGGGCGGAGCTGCCGCAAGACCTTTTACAACGCACCATAACTCTTTGGATATTCCATTATACATGAGAATTGCCAATGAATTATACCTAAAAAGACTTATTGTTGGTGGATTTGAAGGGGTGTATGAATTCTCTAAAAACTTCAGAAATGAGGGAATGGACAGAACTCACAATCCTGAATTTACCGCAATGGAAATATATGTAGCCTACAAAGACTACAACTGGATGATGAAATTCACCGAAAATTTATTGGAACATTGTGCTGTTTCTGTAAACGGAACCAGTGAAGTGACTTTTGGAGAACATACTGTAAACTTCAAAGCTCCTTACGCAAGAGTAACAATGACCGATGCTATCAAACAATTTACCGGTTTTGATATTTCAGGAAAATCGGAAGCCGAGTTGGCTGCTGCTGCAAAATCAATGGGAATTGAGGTAGATGAAACCATGGGTAAAGGAAAACTGATTGACGAAATTTTTGGAGCAAAATGCGAAGGAAACTTTATTCAGCCTACATTCATTACCGATTATCCAAAAGAAATGTCTCCGCTTTGCAAACAACACCGTGACAATCCGGAATTGACAGAACGTTTTGAGTTAATGGTTTGCGGAAAAGAAGTTGCAAATGCATATTCAGAATTGAATGACCCGATTGACCAAAGAGAACGTTTTGAAGATCAAATGCGTTTGTCTGAAAAAGGAGATGATGAAGCAACCGGAATTATTGATGAAGATTTCCTGAGAGCTCTTGAATACGGAATGCCTCCTACATCCGGTTTAGGAATTGGAATGGATCGTTTAATGATGTTCTTAACCAATAACTCTTCTATTCAGGAAGTATTATTCTTCCCACAAATGAGACCGGAAAAAAAACAGGTTCATATTGAATTGACCGAAGAAGAAAAATTAGTAATTGATCTTTTGAAAGTAAATGACAATAAAATGGAATTGGGAGCTTTGAAAAACAAAGCAGCTTTGAGCGGTAAAAAATGGGATGCTGCTATGAAAGGTTTGTCAAAACACGGATTAACAAAAGTAGCTTTGATTGATGAAGCGAAAATTGTGGAATTAGTAAGCTAATTTCTAATCATTTAATTTATATAAAAAAAGGAACTCAATCGAGTTCCTTTTTTTATATAAATTAAAGTTACCCCATTGGGTGTAATTATACGAATCTTCGCAACTAATCACACCCAACGGGTTAAAATCATATCCTAAAGAGTTCGTTTTCCTGATATGGTAATTACTTGTTTATTATTGTCTGTAAACACCCCTTTTAACTCATCTCCTACAATAGTTCCTAAAACACGCCCATCAGGATCTGTCAATTGCCCCGTTGAAGAGTAATTACCGTCAATTTCATCAATTTCACCTGTAGCAGTTTCTTTGGCAATTCCTCCAAATTTACCCAGAGCACTAGATAAAATAATATTGAAAGTTCCCATATCTACTCCATTTATTTTATACTTTCCTTCAAAAGCTTCAATCAATGAAGTGGATTTTTCTTTTGCTAAGACAAAAACCGCATTTGGATGTCCTGGTATATCTGCCGATGTAACAGTTGGCGCAGAACCGTCTAATCCTACAGAAAAATTAATCGTAACAGGACTACCATTATAAGTTCCTGTAAATGGAGCAATATAAGGTTCTCCGTCAACATAATTCACACTTGAAGTCAACAATACAGAAACCCCATCCAAAACCATAGTTGCAGTAATAGTATTGCTACCATTCTGAATATTTACAGAAAGTATTCCACTAGAACCCACTATAACCCCTTTATAAACACCCTTTCCACTTGCATCATTTGCCGGCAGGGCATCTGGAGTATCGGTGCAAGTTTTACAAGTGTAAGCAGGACTTGAATTATTATTTGAATCATCATCTTTTGAGCAAGATGCAATAAAAACAAACAGTCCAAAAAACAACAAAGCAACTACTGTGTAGGCTTTTACTTTTTGATCTTTTTTCATTTTATTTAAATTTTAATAGTTAATACATTAAAGTGAAGTCTTTTATAAAAATTAACTCTAATTTATTAAAAATCAATATATTAACAAACACAAAACCTGCTTATTACCAAATACATCGTTATATCACAATTTATCATAAATATTTATTAAGAAATTTCCAATAAAACACATTCAAAATCTTTTCAATTGTATGAACTAAACCATGGACTTCAAGTCCTTAAGTTTAATTGGAATTTTTTTTTACACATCCCGAAATTTCAGGATCAAGATTAACACTGATTAATCTCTATGAATCTGTGTAATCTGTGTAATCTGTGTAATCTATGGCTGAAAATTTTAAAAAACTGAAAACGAAATACAAGACATCGTTACCGGCTCTTTAAACCCATAAAAAAAGGTCCGGAATTCCGGACTTTTTTAGCAACCTGAGTTTTATTTACAAAGTTTGAGCAACTTTAGCAATTGCATTTATTGTAAAATCTAAATCTTCATAAGTCAGCGCATCGGTTATAAACCAGGTTTCATAAGCCGATGGCGCAATATAAACGCCTTCTTTTACCAATCCGTGAAAGAACTTTTTAAAAGTTTCATTATCTCCGTTTTTAGCACTATCAAAGTCATAAACCGGATTTTCATCAAAATGAACCGAAATCATCGATCCCACCCTATTGATGGTAAAAACGATATTATTCGCTTTCAAAACCCTGTCAATTCCGGCTTCAAGATAAGCAGTCTTTTCTTCCAGACGTTTAAAAATCGATCCATCTGTATTCAATGATTGCAACATCGCTAAACCGGCAGCCATTGCCAACGGATTTCCTGATAAAGTCCCTGCCTGATAAACCGGACCAAGTGGTGCCAAATAATTCATGATTTCATTTCGAGCTGCAAAAGCTCCAACAGGTAATCCTCCTCCTATCACTTTTCCGAAACAAACTATATCAGCATTGATATTCAACAATTCCTGAGCTCCTCCTTTTGCCAATCGGAATCCGGTCATAACTTCATCAAAAATCAGCAAAGTTCCGTTTTCTGTACAAAGCTGGCGAAGTGCTTCCAAAAAACCTTTTTTGGGCGGAATACATCCCATATTTCCGGCAACAGGTTCAATAATAATTGCTGCCACTTCATTTTTATTTGCCTCAAGCAAAGCTTTTACATTCTCTATATCATTGTATTTTGCCAAAAGAGTATCTTTTGCCGTTCCCGAAGTTACTCCGGGACTACCCGGAATTCCGAAAGAAGCCACTCCGCTTCCCGCCTGAATCAGGAAAGAATCAGAATGTCCGTGATAACAACCCGAAAACTTGATAATTTTATCTCTTTTGGTATAACCGCGAGCCAATCTCACTGCACTCATACAGGCTTCGGTACCCGAGTTTACAAATCTTATTTTATCTACATTTGGAACCATAGAAACAGCCAAAGCCGCAATTTCAGTTTCGATAGCCGTAGGCATCCCAAAAGAAGTACCCATTTGTGCTTTTTCTGTTACCGCTTTTACAACAGGCTCATAAGCATGACCTAAAATCATTGGTCCCCAGGAATTAATATAGTCTATTAAACGGTTTCCGTCTTCATCATACAAATAAGCACCTTTTGCCGATTTTGCAAAAATTGGAGTTCCTCCCACAGCCTTAAAGGCTCTTACCGGTGAGTTTACTCCCCCCGGAATTACTTTTTCAGCTTCTACAAAAAGCTGACTACTTCTTTGGTATATCATATTTGGATTTAGGATTTTTGACTTCGGACTTCCCTAATTTGTGTTAATCAACTTTAAATTATTTTCAGGCTAATTACTAGTCACTATTTATTAATCACTTAAATTTTCAAGTTAAATTTTCAATTTCTGTCCAATCGAAAGTGTATTATCGGTAAAATTATTTTTTGCTTTTAAATCTTCGACAGAAAGATTGAATTTTTTAGAAATTGAATACAAAGTATCTCCTTTTTGAACTTCATACAAACCTGATTCCTTGGTTTGCTGAACCGGATTTGATGCGATTTCCTTTTTTACCGGTTCATATTTCGTTCCCAAAACCATTGCATCATATTGCTGCAATTCATACTTTTCTACATAAGAAATCAATTTTTGAGGATATTTAGGATCAGTTGCATATCCGGCTTGTTTCAACATAGTTGCCCAGGATTTATAATCATCTTTTGGCAACTGAAACAAATTAGAATATCGGGGCCTGCTTGTCAAAAACAACGCATGGTCTCTATAAGATTCAGACGGGTCTTTATATTTTCTGAAACACTCCTGAGCGGCATCGTCATCGTGGTTAACACTCTCACCGGTCCACTCTTTATGACATTTAATACCAAAATGATTATTGGCGGTCAAAGCTAACTTTCCTTTTCCGGCACCCGATTCTAAAATTCCCTGAGCCAGAATAATACTTGCCGGAATTCCGTATTCTTTCATATTATTCATCGCAATATCTTTGTATTGCAACACATAATCTTTGATAGTTACAGTAGCAACCACCGTTTTTGATGAAGAGACAATTTCTTCTTTCGGACTATTATTGCTTACAACAGGTGTCGCCGGTTTATGTTTTACTTTTGAAGTATCTTTTGAAGTTCTCACCACAGGTTTAGTCGAATGACATCCTACAAATGCAACCGTCAGGCAAACAACAAATATTTGTTTAAATTTTAACATCGATTAATGGTAACTGTTTTTTTGTTAATACTTTATTCATTCCTTCTATTCCCTGAAGCCCACCTGTATGGATCATCAATATTTTTGAATTTTCAGGAAAATAATTTTTCTTTATCAAATCCATTATTCCGTAAGCCATTTTTCCTGTATAAACAGGATCTAACGGAATCTGGTTTTCTTTATAAAATTGATTAATAAACGCAATCAAATCGGCATTTACTTTACCAAATCCTCCAAAATGATAGTCCGTAATCAAATCCCAATTATGAGATACTACAAAATTACGAATATCCTCCCGTATAAAATCACCTTTTACTGCCGGAAACCCCAACACTTTTTGATGTGGTAATGCACTGTTTATAATCCCCGAAATGGTTCCGCCGGTTCCAATTCCGCAACAAATAAAATCAAATTCAGCATCCTTTTCATTCAGAATCTCCTCGCAGCCTTTTATGGCAAATTCATTTGTTCCTCCTTCGGGAACCAAATAAAAATCGCCGTATTTCTGTTTTAAAGACTCCAGAAAAAGATTTTCTTTCTTCATTCGATAATCTTCACGGGAAATAAACTCAAACACCATTCCACAACTTTTGGCAAAAGACAAAGTAGGATTTTCATCTATTTGATTTCTTAATTCTTCGCCGCGAATTACCCCAATTGTCCCGAATCCGTTTTCTTTTCCGGCAAAAGCCAGAGCAGCAATATGATTAGAATAAGCTCCTCCAAAACTAAGTAAAGTAGTTGCTTTTTCTTTCTTTGCCTGAATCAGATTGTATTTTAGTTTCCGATATTTATTGCCCGAAACAACCGGATGAATCAAATCTTCTCTCTTGATATACAAAGAAAGATTTGAAATGGGAAGTTTTATTTTTTGAATCAGGCTTTCTCTCAAGGCGATTATATATTTGTGACAAATATAACATTTGATTGTTTTTTGACAACAAACTACTTTTGGAAATTGAATAAAAAAAGCACTATAAATAGCGTTCTCTAACCCTTTCAGAGTTAAAAACCCTGAAAGGGTTGAAAGAAATTATACAAAATCCGTAATCCCTGTTAATTTCTCACAATAACTTTTTGGCTAAATGTTTTCTTGTTTTCAGAAGTCAATCTAAGAATATAAACTCCCTGAACCAAATCGGCAGTTGAAATAGCATACGAATCTACATTTCCAATTTTATTTTCCCTGAAAATCAATTTCCCGGCTACATCATACAATTCGCACACAGCAATTTCTTCTCTTTCAGGATTATTTATCATCAGTTTTTTGGCCAATTCATTTTGATACACCACAAAACTTTGAATTGTCATTTCATCTACGCCAAGAGCATTATTCTTAAAGGTAATTTCAAATTGAGAATAATTAGTTCCTTTTGGCAAAATCAATTCATAAAAATCGTTTTTTATATCGTGGTATTGATCGGTTTTTTTATCATGTAAATATACATTGCTAACAGCATCCAAATTCGCAATTTCATTTACCCCGATTTTATAATTAGCCTGCGATTTATTTTCAAAAATCAACGGAAATTTCCCGTCAATATCAAACGGAACCGCATTAATCACACAACCTGTTCCTGCCACAAAAAAATTGATATTTGCAGGATAATTCCCTGTTTTTTTCGCATCCATTCCTTTATCAATACCATCGGTAGCCTTTGGCGAAAATGATAAAATCATTTGACTTACCGGCCCATTATCAAGAATGGTATTAAAACGAATATGAGGAATCGCAAAATTATTTTCTTTCTTATTAGAAGACGCACCTCCTCTTGCAAATTCAGAATCTGTTGGATTTGACACTGTAGATTCTTTTACATAAGCCCTGTAGCGGTTTCTCATATAGTCAAATCCACTTCCATTATCCCTCCCTCTTATCATAAAACCCTGCCCTATAGGCGCATACTTTCTGTTTCTTGATGGCCCCCAACTTGAAAACGAACTTCCAATAAGATTACCAAAAGCATCATAAGAATAAAAAGGAGCCGGCAAATATAATCCGGTTGCCGTATATACACCATACCCTCCTACATAATCTAACAAATAATGAGAATTGACCGTTTTATCCTGTTCCCAATAGTAAGCATTACCGTCATTATACATATTGTCTCCATCTGTTAAAAAAGCAAGCTCATCATCATCCTCTACAGGAGAATTAGCAGCAGTTGCCGGAGAGATTCTTACCGCCGACGGATAAGGATTTCCTACAAGGGTAAATACCCCCGGTTGAACAGCAACAGGAATATCTCCATCATTCGGTTTTCCTCTAAAATCATAACGTTGCGCTCCACCCGGATTGTTTTGCACTCCATCGGCCGGGTCTGCAACAGTAGTATCAGTTCCCGTAACACCTTTCATCGTAAAACCATATCCCGGTTCTATTTCAGAATCCGAGCCTACAGGATTCCATTGATTATAAGATCCTGACGTCTTAAAAGTATTAATCCAATAAGGAGCAATTGACAAAGGATTGGATACTCCGTCATACTGATTATTTGGTAAAATAATTGCAGGACTGGTTGCTGTAACAGTAACCGGACGCCCTAAAAGAGTGATCCCAAAAGGATTATTGACCGCTGTAGAAGCTGTAGTACCCACAGGCGAACACCAATAATTAAATTCATAATTATCGACCGTTCCTTCCTGATATACGGACAAAGTTCCCGTACCACTGTTTAAACAGGCCGAATGATCTCCCTGAACCAACTGTGCCCCATTTCTTAGATACAAAAAACTGGTAGGAGCACTCAATACTACCTCCTGATCAACAAAAATGACGTCATCGTCTACATATACAAAAGTATCTGGCGCAATAACTAAATTTTGAGCATTTACATTGAGCTGAAATAAAAAAACAGCCGCTATAACCATTGATCTCACAAATATTTTCATACCAAAACAATTTATATTAACCGAATATTCTACGATATTTTCCTTTATTTAAAAGCCACTAAGATAGCTATTTTAAACAGCAAACAAATTTAGTTTTAAATAAAACAACTTACAAAATCATTTTCGGCTACTAAAATTATCAAAGCATTAAAAAATACTTTATTTTTGATGCTTTGATTTGAAGTTTATTTTTTTAAACACTAAATACCCATGAAAAAAATTACAATCGCAATATTCTGGATTTCAGCAATAATGAGCTCCGCAAACGCAGCTGCACAGGTAGGAATTGGTACAACAACACCAGAAGGAGCATTTGAGATTAAATCAAGTACCGGTGGTTTTTTGCCGCCTAGAGTAACACTCGAATCTCTTGACAGCCACGATCCTATAGTAAACCCACAAGACCCAGAAGGACAATTACCCAGAGGAACCATTGTTCATCATGAGGGAGGATCCATACCACCTGGCCTTTATTTATGGCATGGAGGGACTGGTGGAGGGTGGGGAAAAATCGTAACAGAAGCTCCACCTGAATTCTTCGATAACGAGGCCGTTGGCGCCATTCAGGTCAGCGGTTCCGTTACAGCAACTCAGTTCAAAATTTCCGCTTTAAATACAGCTCCGGCAAGCGCATCAGCTTCCGGAACGTTAGGAGAAATTAGAATTACATCAGACTATATTTATATTTGCGTCGCTCCAAACACATGGAAAAGAGCCCCATTGTTGGGCAGTTGGTAATATCATAATCCATCCTACAAAAACCTTGAACCACAAATTCAAGGTTTTTTTATATATCCAAAAATTACAATATTCTTCTTTTCTCATTTAGAAAATATTATAAACAACACTCTTCATTCCTGATAAAGTTTATAAATTTGCACCCATGATTGAAAAGAATGAAAAGCCTGTTGAAGGCGAAGATTTTTATTACACTCCCGAAGGCTACAAATGCTTTACAGAAAAATACCACCTCAAACGTGGCTATTGCTGTAAAAGCGGATGCCGTCATTGCCCTTATGGAGGCCCCCTAACCCCCAAAGGGGGAAAAAGAAAGAATTACGAATAAATTTATCTGATAAAAACACAATTATGAATACAGATTCTAACTTAAATACTGGCTCTGTTCCCCCTTCGGGGGCTAGGGGGCTTTTCAAAGAACAAATACAGCAGGGAATTCCGTCGGTTTTACCGCAGCCTAAGCCTTACGATCCTACAATAAACCACGCGCCAAAGAGAAAAGAAATTCTTTCTGACGAAGAGAAAAAACTGGCTCTTCGCAATGCTTTGCGTTATTTTGACCCTAAAGATCACGCTGAATTGGCAGTTGAATTCCTAGCAGAATTAAATACTTACGGCCGTATTTATATGTATCGCCTGCGTCCTGACTATAGAATGTATGCAAGACCAATCGAAGAATATCCTGGAAAATGTGAGCAAGCAAAGGCTATCATGCTGATGATTCAGAACAATCTGGATTATGCCGTGGCGCAGCACCCGCACGAATTGATTACTTATGGCGGTAACGGTGCCGTGTTCCAAAACTGGGCACAGTACCTTTTGACCATGAAATATTTATCGGAAATGACCGAGGAGCAAACCTTAGCTGTGTATTCCGGTCACCCTATGGGATTGTTCCCTTCTCATAAAGATGCTCCGAGAGTAGTTGTAACCAACGGAATGATGATTCCTAATTATTCTAAACCGGACGATTGGGAGAAATTCAATGCTTTGGGAGTTTCTCAATACGGACAAATGACTGCCGGAAGTTATATGTACATAGGCCCGCAGGGAATCGTTCACGGAACAACTATCACGGTTTTGAACGGTTTCAGAAAAATAAAAAAATCACCTACAGGAGGTTTGTTCGTGACTTCTGGATTGGGCGGAATGTCAGGAGCTCAGCCAAAAGCCGGAACCATTGCAGGTTGCATTACGGTTTGTGCCGAAGTAAATCCAAAAATCACCAAAATCCGTCACGAACAGGGATGGATTCACGAAATAATCGAAAACATAGAAGAACTTGTTCCTAGAGTAAGAAAAGCTTTGGAAGCTAAAGAAGTAGTTTCTATCGCATACCTTGGAAACGTGGTTGATGTTTGGGAACGTTTCGACAGCGAAAACCTTCATATCGATTTAGGTTCCGATCAGACTTCTCTTCACAATCCATGGGCTGGTGGTTATTATCCGGTTGGAATTTCTTTTGAAGAAGCCAACGAAATGATGGCCAACAATCCAGAAAAATTCAAAGAAGAAGTGCAGGTAACATTGCGCCGTCATGCCGATGCAATCAACAAACACACAGCAAAAGGAACTTATTTCTTCGATTACGGAAATGCTTTCTTACTTGAGGCATCCCGTGCAGGAGCCGACGTTATGGCGCCAAACGGAATTGACTTCAGATACCCAAGTTACGTTCAGGACATCATGGGACCTATGTGCTTCGATTACGGTTTTGGACCTTTCCGTTGGGTTTGCGCTTCAGGAAATCCGGGAGATTTGGCAAAAACAGACAAAATTGCCTGCGATGTTCTGGAAGAAATGATGAAGAATTCTCCTGCTGAAATCCAACAGCAAATGGCCGATAATATCCAATGGATAAAAGGAGCTCAGGAAAATAAACTGGTTGTAGGATCTCAGGCACGTATCTTATATGCCGATGCCGAAGGCCGTATTAAAATTGCCGAAGCTTTCAATCAGGCTATTGCCAAAGGCGAAATCGGATTTGTTGTTTTAGGTCGCGACCACCACGACGTTTCCGGAACAGATTCTCCATACAGAGAAACTTCAAACATTTATGACGGTTCTCGTTTCACTGCCGATATGGCCATTCAAAACGTTATTGGCGACAGCTTCCGCGGAGCTACCTGGGTTTCTATCCACAATGGTGGCGGTGTAGGTTGGGGAGAAGTTGTAAACGGAGGTTTCGGAATGGTACTTGACGGTTCAGACGATGCTTCGAGACGTTTGCAAAACATGCTCTTCTGGGACGTTAACAACGGAATCTCAAGAAGAAGCTGGGCAAGAAATGAAGGTGCCGTTTTCGCTATAAAAAGAGCAATGGAAACTCAGCCTTTGCTGAAAGTAACACTTCCTAATATGGTTGATGATTCTGTTTTGAATTTCTAAAAAGAACAATCCTAAATATCGAAACACAGATTTCGGAAATCAATTGTATTTCTGACATCTGTGTTTTTTTATTCTTAAAAAACAGCGTAACAACCAATATTTTCGGTAATTTTAACAAACAATTATTTGTGCATTAAATCAAAAATCATGAAAACAATACGAATTATTCTGTCGCTGATTTTATTAAATTTTCTCTACTCATGCAGTTCTATTCGGGTAGCTTCCGATTATGATTCGACTGTAGATTTCAGCCAATACAAGACTTTTGCATTTCATGTCAATGGCATTGAAAAAGTTCCGATTTCCGAATTTGACAAAAAAAGAATAATGAAAGCTATCGAAACCGAATTGAACAAAAAAGGAATTACTAAAGCTGAAAATCCCGATTTATTGGTCAACTTTTTCACGAAAGAAAGAGAAATTGTAAATGTAAGCCAATATTATGGTTACGGCTGGGGTTGGGGCTATGGCTGGGGAGGCCCGGCACATGTAAGTTCTTCAACCGAAGGTCAACTCTACATTGACTTTATAGATGCTAACAAAAAAGCACTCATTTGGCAAGGTCAGGGAACCGGTTATTTAGAACAATACAGCCCGAACAAAGACGAGTTAATTTATGAATTTGTCTCAAAAATACTAGTTCAATACCCACCGGTAAAGCAAAAATAATTTAAGATATTTTTAAAAATTTAAAATCATACCTTTGTGTCCGATTTAAAAATTTTAAAAAATCATGACTGTATTAAAAGACATTAGCAACATAGAAGACATTAAAGTGTTAGTAAACACTTTTTATGACAATATAAAAAAAGATGAATTGTTGGGTCATATTTTTGACAACATCATTCAGGATAGATGGCCGGAACATTTAGAAAAAATGTATCGTTTTTGGCAAACTGTTTTGCTGGAAGTACATACTTACTCCGGAAGCCCATTCCCTCCTCATGCAAAAATGCCTATTTCTAAAGAACATTTCGACAGATGGATGTCGATTTTTACAGAAACTACCGACAGTCTTTTCAAAGGACCAATAGCCGATGAAGCCAAATGGCGTGCCGGAAAAATGGCTGAAATGTTCAACTATAAAATTGAATATTTCAGAAGTTCGGGACAAAAACCTTTAATCTAAAAGAAAACCTTTTACCCCTACAGCCCACAACTCCTTTGTTGTGGGTTTTTTATTAAAAATTATAAAAATATTATAAAAACAAAAAATAACAAACGACTATTTTTCATAAATTTACGATTCTGAAAAAACTAAATTCTATGGAAAATTCGATTGAAACTAACCCGCTCATTGAACGATTACCAAAACATTTAAAACAATTTATCAAACCTCAAAACTATAACGACTACACGCCTATTAACCAAGCGGTGTGGCGTTATGTAATGAGAAAAAATGTGGATTACCTGAGTAAAGTAGCACACAGTTCTTACATTGAAGGTTTGAAAAAAACAGGCCTGTCTATTGATTCAATTCCAAATCTATATGGAATGAACCGAATTTTGAAAGAAATTGGTTGGGCCGCTGTAGCGGTTGATGGTTTTATTCCCCCGAATGCTTTCATGGAATTTCAGGCATACAACGTACTTGTAATTGCTTCCGACATCAGACAACTTGAACATATTGAATACACTCCGGCTCCGGACATTATTCACGAAGGAGCAGGACACGCTCCAATAATCGCTAATCCGGAATATGCCGAATATTTACGCCGTTTTGGAGAAATTGGCTGTAAAGCCATTTCATCGTCTAAAGATTACGAACTTTATGAGGCCATCCGTCTGCTTTCTATTTTAAAAGAAGCAGAAGACACTCCTGCTGATGAAATCAAAAAAGCCGAAGAACAAGTAGATTTTCTTCAAAACAACATGGGTAAGCCATCGGAAATGTCCCGAATCAGAAATCTGCACTGGTGGACAGTTGAATATGGACTGATTGGCACTACCGAAAATCCTAAAATATATGGCGCAGGATTGCTTTCATCTATAGGCGAAAGTACTTGGTGCATGACTGATAATGTTAAAAAAATCGACTATTCTATTGAAGCAGCCGATCAAAGTTTTGACATCACCAAACCTCAACCTCAACTTTACGTAACGCCTGATTTTGCTTATTTAAGTTTGGTTTTGGAAGAATTTGCGAATAAAATGGCTCTTAGAACCGGTGGTTTATCTGGTGTTCAAAAACTTATTGATTCCAAAGCACTGGGAACTATTGAACTAACTACAGGTTTACAAATTTCGGGAGTTTTCAGTAATGTTATTGAAAACGAAGGAAATCCGGTTTATATTCAAACTACCGGAAAAACAGCTTTGTCTTATAGAGAAAAAGAATTGGTAGGTCACGGAACCGAATATCATGCGGAAGGTTTTGGTTCTCCTATCGGGAAATTAAAAGGAATTAATCTTTCTATTGAAGATATGAGTCCGAGAGACCTGAGAGCCTACGATATTTATGAAGGAGAACGAATCACACTCGAATTTGAAGGTGACATTAAAGTAAGCGGAGAAATTATTACAGGAACCCGAAATATACAGGGAAAAATTCTTCTTATAAAATTCAAAAACTGCACAGTAACACACGGAAATGACATTTTATTCAGACCAGAATGGGGAATTTATGATATGGCTGTCGGAAAAGACATTGTTTCGGCTTTTTCAGGACCGGCCGATGTAAACAGTTTTGACCTGATTACTCACGTTCCGAGTTCAAAAACCATCAAACAAAAAAAATCAGCCGAAAGAGAAGAATTAGAAAGTTTGTACCGAAACGTTAGAAAACTCAGAGAAAACAAACATTCTGAAATTACATTAAAAGAAGCATTTGGTGCTGTTACGGCTCATCACCCAAAAGACTGGTTGCTTTGCGTGGAAATTGCAGAACTGGCTGCTGAATTCAACAATCAGGATTTACTTCATAAAGTAAGTGTTTATCTCGAAAAACTGAAACTAACCCGTCCGGAAATTGCACATTTAATTTCAAATGGAATGGATTTAATTTTGAGCAACGAAGCCGTTGAATAACATTCTTACGAAAAATAATTTGCCTTAATAAAAGAAAAAAAATGGGACTATTAGACATATTGGGATTTGGGAATAAAACAGAAAAAATTAAAGAATTCATAGAAAAAGGTGCGGTAATCATAGATGTAAGAAGTCCGGGAGAATTTACTTCAGGGCATATCAAAAATTCAAAAAACATTCCTTTAAACATAATAGAAAGTAAAATTGAGGAAATCAAAAAAATGAATAAACCGGTTATTACCTGCTGTTTGTCAGGAATGCGAAGTTCACAAGCCACTTCAATATTAAAAAGAAACGGTATTGAAGTAATGAACGGAGGAGGCTGGCAAAGTCTATCCCGAAGTATTTAATGCAGATTAAATTTAAACACGAATTCCACCAATTTGCACACACGAGCGAAGCGAACTGACGAAGTAAATTTGCACAAATTAATCCGTTTAATCATTTCAATCCGTGGCTTAAAATTTTTAGAAACTAAAGTTGATGTACTAAAAGTGCATAGTTTTAAACTATTTTTGAAACCAATAAAAAAATCCCAAGACCTTAAAAAGTTTTGGGATTTTTTTATAAGTCTAAAACTTCATAAATCTAAAAATTCATAAACGGGAACTGAGAAATAAGTCTTTTTTTCTTTTCTGCCAAATGAGATAAAAACTTCAAATGACTTTCTGAATTGGGATTAAAAGGCCGATGTGCCAGACCTTTTTGAACCACATTTACTTCTTCAATAGTTTTGTTAGCCGATTCCAAAATTGTTGTTTCTTTAAATCTTTCCCAAATATAATCTATTGCTACCTGACTTGGGTGCAACATATCTTCTGCATAAAAACGATAATCACGCAGTTCATCCATCATGATTTCGTAACCGGGAAAATAATTGATGGTTTGTGGCTTATTGTTTATGGTTTCGTGTATTGCAGTAATTAAATGCGCTTTACTTCTTTGATTTTCGACAAAACCGTCTTTGATGTGCCGAACAGGAGATATTGTAAAAATAAACTTTACATCCGGATTTTTATTCGAAACCAAATCAATTATATTTTCCAGACTTCGCTGAATCTCTTCAACTGAAAGTAATTCTTTTACAAACTGTTTCTGAGGAATTTTATGACAATTGGCCACGACTTCTTTACTTTCAAAATTCCTGTAAATCCAGGCAGTTCCTAATGTAATGATGATATGAGTGGATTCAGAAATTTGTTGATTCGTCAATTCTATAATTCGGTTTAAATTTTCCAGAAACATCATTTTATCCGGATGGCTCAATTCGGAATGTACTTCAAAACAATGCCACAAATCATTGTGAAAGAAAATATCTTTTTCGGAAAAATAATCTTTTTGAATACTTCTATAAATCAACTTTTCGAGAGAAACCGGATTAAAGATAATCCCGAAAGGATTGACTGTATTTTGAAATTGAAAATATTCAAACTTCTCACCAATATTTTCTGCAAAACACGAACCTAAAGAAATTATTTTAGAATTATAATCTATCGGAAAATCGGATATTGGAATTGGAATTTTTGTACTGAACTGCATATTGATTTCTTTGTTACGAATTTAGCTTTTTTGTTAAATAAATATTTCTACTACCATTAATATTTATTTCAAATATCAATTCAAGATAATTATGAAACTCAAAATGCTATTATCTATCAAATTACAAACAAAACAAACTGATATTCCTGTTAATTTTAATTAAATTTACTACAACAACAATCATAATATTATAAATTTGTTGCGTCTCTATTTTTATTGATTAAACAAAAACTAAAAGATGAATAAAATATATTTACTTTTCAGTCTGATTCTTTTGGCTACATTTTCATCTTGCAATTCCAAAAAGAATGAAAATACAATCTTAGAAAAATACCCCGCAACCAGCCCTATTGTGGTTGACACGACCTATATCAGCGAATATCCTGCTGAAATCCAATCAATCAAAAACGTAGAAATAAGAACCAAGATCAATGGTTACATAGAAAAAATATACGTTGACGAAGGAAAAACGGTAAAGGAAGGTCAATTACTTTTTGGTATTAACAATCAGATTTATCAAAAAGAACTTCTTAAAGCCAAAGCAATGGCAAAAAGTGCTTTGGCTGAAGCCAAAAATGCCGAATTAGAACTACAAAATGTTAAGCTTTTGTACAATAAAAACATTGTTTCAAAAACAGAATTAGAGAAAGCTCAGGCCAATTATGTAGCAGCATTGGCTAAAATTGAAGAAAATATTGCTGATGAAGACAATGCCGTTATCCGTTTGGCTATGACACAAATTAAAGCACCTTTTGACGGAACCATCAACAGAATTCCTTTCAAAGCCGGAAGTTTGGTCAATGAAGGCACTTTGCTTACCTCAATTTCAGATAACCGTTTTATGTATGCCTATTTCAATGTTTCTGAAAAAGAATACCTTCAATTTGTCAGCAAGGAAAAAAAGGAAAAGAAAGAAGGAATTACCTTATTATTGGCCAATAACGAACCTCATAAATATACCGGAACTATAGAAACGGTAGAAGGTGAATTTGACCAAAATACCGGAAATATTGCTTTTCGGGTCAAGTTTCCAAATCCCGAATTATTACTCAAACATGGTTCGAGCGGAAAAATCCAAATCACAAATGATTTACACCATGCGATGATTATCCCTCAAAAAGCCACTTTTGAAATTCAAGACAACGTTTATGTTAATGTAATAGACAAAAACAACACTATAAAATCCAGAAATATCTTCATAAAACAACGAATCCCGCATTTGTATGTAGTCGCTTCGGGACTAAAAGTGACCGATAAAATTATTTATGAAGGAATTCAGAACGTCAAAGACGGAGACAAAATCATTCCTGATTTCATTCCGATGAAAAAATTGCTCAAACAGTTAAAATAATCATCCTTTTATTTAAACAAAACCAACACATGTTTAGCAAATTCATACATAGACCGGTACTCTCGATTGTTATTTCGCTGATGATTGTTCTTCTGGGCATATTGTCATTAGTACAATTGCCCATAACTCAATTTCCTGAAATTGCACCACCAGAAGTAAATGTAACAACAAAATATATTGGAGCCAATGCCGAGGCCTGCGTAAAAGCGGTAGTAACCACACTGGAGCGTGCCGTAAACGGAGTTCCGGGAATGGCATATATGTCATCGGTTTCCGGAAACGACGGAACCAGTGTTATTCAGATTATTTTTAAAGCCGGTACCAACCCGGATATTGCTGCTGTTAATGTTCAAAACAGAGTCGCTTCGGTATTAGATGAATTACCCGAAGAAGTAATCAAATCGGGAGTAATTGTTGAAAAAGTTCAGAACAGTATGCTTTTGTACCTCAATGTTTTGGGTTCTGACAAAAATTTAGACGAAAAATTCCTTTATAATTTTGCCGACATTAATATTCTTCCCGAACTCAAACGTATTGATGGCGTTGGTTATGCCGATATTATGGGTCAACGAGAATATGCTATGCGGGTATGGCTTAATCCGGTAAAAATGGCTTCTTTTAAGATTTCTACCGAAGATGTAGCCCAAAGTTTAAAAGAACAAAACATTGAAGCAGCTCCGGGAAAAGTTGGAGAAAGTTCAGGAAAAATTGCTCAATCGCTACAATATGTAGTCAAATATTCCGGAAAATATACTACTAAAGAGCAATATGAAAATGTAATTATCAAAAGTGATTACGAAGGACAAATCCTGAGACTGAAAGAAATAGCCGAAATTGAATTTGGTTCACTTGACTACGATGTTCTTTCTAAAGAAAACGGAAAACCTTCGGCAGCAATTATCATGAAACAACGTCCGGGAAGTAATGCGAGCGAAGTTATACAAAACATCAAAAACAAGATGGAAGAATTAAAAACTTCTTTTCCCTCCGGAATTTCATTTACCTATAGCTATGATGTTTCTAACTTTCTGGACGCTTCTATTGAAAGCGTTTTACACACGCTTATCGAAGCATTTCTACTGGTAGCATTGGTCATTTTTATATTCTTAGGCGATTTGCGTTCTACCCTCATTCCGGCTATTGCTGTACCAATATCACTTATAGGAACTTTCTTTTTTATGCAATTATTTGGATTTTCCATAAACCTCATCACTTTATTTGCATTGGTATTAGCAATTGGTATTGTGGTCGATAATGCCATTGTGGTTGTAGAAGCTGTTCATGCCAAAATGGAAGAAGAAAATCTGGATCCGAAAGCTGCTACCGAAAGTGCCATGCACGAAATTGGCGGAGCCATAATTGCCATCACTTTGGTTATGGCAGCAGTATTCATTCCGGTAGCATTTCTTCCGGGGCCAACGGGAGTTTTGTACAAAGAATTCTCAATTACTATGGCCATTTCGATTGTGTTGTCCGGAATTAGTGCTTTGACTCTCACTCCGGCTCTCTGTGCAATGATTCTTAAAAATACTCATGGACAAACTAAAAAAGACAATATCCTTAATCGTTTTATCAATACTTTCAATAATCAATATGATAAAATATCTGACTTTTATAAAAAAACATTGGGACTAATTGTTAACCGCAGAACAATAACCTTTGCCGCTCTGCTGATTTTTTGTATTATGACAATCGGATTAGGGAAATTACTGCCAACAGGTTTTATTCCAAATGAAGACCAGGGAACTATCTATGCAAGTATTACCACTCCGTCGGGAGCTACTTTAGAACGTTCGGAAGCTGTAGTCGATGCAATTCAGAAAACAGCCATGAAAAACCCAAACGTAGCTTCGGTTTCTACCTTGGCCGGATACAATTTTATTACTGACGGAACCGGCGCTTCTTATGGAATGAACCTTATCGGTTTGAAAAAATGGAATGAGAGAAAAATGACCGATCAGGAAATAATTGCCCAACTCAAAGAAAAAACCAATCATATTAAAGATGCAAAAGTTGAATTCTTCACTCCTCCTCCCGTTCCCGGTTATGGAAATTCAAGTGGTTTTGAGCTTCGAATTTTAGACAAAACAGGAAAAGGTGATTTGAAAAAACTCGAAGAAGTCGCCAAAAACTTTGCCTCAGAACTCAACAAAAACGAAGCAATCAAAAATACTTTTTCATCTTTTGATGCCAGTTTCCCTCAATATTTGGCCAATATAGATAATACAAAAGCGGTTCAAAAAGGAGTCAATATAAAAGAAATTCTCAGTACACTTCAGACTTTTTTAGGAAGTGATTATGCTACTAATTTCATTAGATTCAATCAAATGTATAAAGTGATGATCCAATCTTCACCCGAATATCGCACCAAACCCGAAGATATTTTAAAACTTTATACCAAAAATTCCCAAGGAGAAATGGTTGCCATGTCATCATTTCTAACCATAGAAAAAGTATATGGACCGGAACAGGTAACACGCTACAATATGTACCCATCGGCCATGCTCAATGGCGAACCTCAGGAAGGTTTCAGCAGTGGCCAGGCAATTGATGCAGTAAAAGCAATTGCTGCCGAAAAACTCCCTAAAGGTTACGGATTTGATTGGGCAGGATCATCAAGAGATCAGGCCAATTCCGGAAACGAAGCTGTTTATATCTTTATAATTTGCCTCTTGTTTGTTTATTTTCTTTTATCTGCACAATATGAAAGTTTTCTTTTACCGTTTCCTGTGATTCTCTCATTACCAATTGGAATATTTGGAGCCTTTATATTATTAAGCGTTTTAGGTTTAGAAAACAATATTTACTCACAAATTGCCTTGGTAATGCTCATTGGTTTATTAGGCAAAAATGCGGTATTAATCGTCGAATTTGCAATACTGAAACATAAAGATGGTTACACCCCTCTGCAAGCTGCCATAGAAGGAGGAGCCGCAAGATTACGTCCTATTTTAATGACTTCTTTTGCTTTTATCGCAGGATTATTACCCTTGATGTTTGCTTCCGGAGCCGGAGCCATCGGAAACAGAACCATAGGTACGGCCGCAGCAGGCGGAATGTTGTTCGGAACCATTTTCGGAGTTTTCATTATTCCCGGCTTATACTACATTTTTGCCTCTATTGCCGAAAAACGAAAACTGATTGATGGTGAAGAAGAAAATCTTTTATCAAAAGAAATTGATTAAGACATGACTACATTAAGAATTAAAATAGTTACAATATTGACGGCCATCGTTTTATTCGTTTTGGGATGTAAATCGACTGATAAAACAACTCCCGACAAAGAAACCGCTCTCAAATACAGTAAACCTATTCCGGAATCTTTTTCTACAGAAAAAGACACTGTAAATATGGCTACAATAAAATGGGATGTATTCTATAAAGATCCTAATCTAAAAAACCTTATCGAAATAACACTAACAAACAATTACGATCTGTTGATTGCCATGCAAAAAATAGAAGCCGTAAGTAGTGGAATTCGGCTAAGTAAAGGAGCTTCAATTCCTAATTTAAGTATTGGGGCGGCAATTTCTCAAAGAAAATTCGGACAATACACTATGGACGGAGCCGGAAATGCGAGTACCGAAATCAGACCGGGAGAAATTGTTCCGGAACATTTACCCGATTTTTTAGTCGGATTCAATGCCAGTTGGGAAATAGATATTTGGGGTAAAATGCGTAACAAGAAAAAAGCCGCTTTGGCCAGATACAGCAACAGTATTGAGGGCAAAAACGCAATTCAGACTGCTCTGGTTTCCGAAGTAGCCACTACCTATTTTGAGTTATTGGCATTAGATAGGGAAATTGAAATTGTAAAAGAAACCATCAAACTGCAACAGGAATCATTAGAAATCATTAAAATCAAGAAAGAAGCCGGGATTTTGAACGAACTGGCGGTAAAACAATTTGAAGGTCAGGTTTTAAATTCAAAATCTTTAGAATACGAAATTCTACAGAAAATTACAATAAATGAAAACAAACTGAATTATCTGACAGGACAATTTCCTAAAGCAATTCAACGAGACAAAACACAATTCAACAAATCGATTACCGATCTTATTCACGCCGGAATCCCGTCGCAACTATTACAAAACCGCCCGGATATTCGAAAAGCTGAAATGGAACTAGTTTCTTCCCAATGCGATCTAAAATCGGCCAAAGCAGCATTCTATCCTTCTTTTACCATTAATGCAACGGCAGGTTTTCAGGCATTTCAAACAGCTCTTTGGTTTCAATCTCCTGAATCTTTTGCTTACAATATTTTGGGAGGTTTGGCCATGCCTTTGTTAAATCGCTCGGCAATTAAAGCTCATTTTCAAACTGCCAAAGCCAACCAAACGGAATCATTATTGAATTATCAAAAAACCATTTTGAATAGCTACATCGAAGTTTCCAATGAACTATCGAATATTAATAATTTGGAGCAACTATATCAACTGAAAAATCAGGAAGTAAACACCTATAATCTTTCTACCGAAATTGCAAACGATTTGTTCAAATCAGGCCGGGCAACTTATCTGGAAGTACTCACGGCACAACGTACCGCTTTACAATCAAAAATAGAATTGATTAATGCAAAAAAACTGCAACACCATGCAACTATCAATCTTTACAGGGCACTTGGCGGTGGGTGGTAATGAATTCTAAATTTTTAATATCTTATCCAAACCTTAACTATCAATTCAAAATTGAGAACCTCACATCAATATTTAGACAAATATCCTATTTCGAAGGACAGCAAAAAATTAATCGTAGGAACCATTCATCCTCATGAACACGAAAGTTTTTTAATTCCATTCTTTTACGGAAGCGTGTCAAGTCTCTGGAATATTTTTAGCGATGCCTTTCCTCAGGAACTGCAAAAGCCAATAACTTTAGAAGCGGTTTTACAATTTCTGAAAAACAAAAAGATTTCATTATGTGACACCATCAGAATATGCGAAAGAAAAAAGCCGACTCCCTTTGACAGCGATTTGATTCCGATTGAGCTCAACAGAGGAATGATAGATCAAATTAGAAACTCCGAGATTACCGAAATTTTTTTCACCAGCGGTTTCGGAAAAAACGGTGCTTTCAAGCTTTTTTATCAGGATATTTTAGGACTTAAAATCACACGAGACATGAGAAAACAAAGGGAATCCATTCTCGATGAGACTATTTTCGGTCGACAGGTTAAACTCACTTCGCTGCTCTCCCCATCCGGGGCTTCGAACATCGGCCTTTCAAAAACAAAACAGTATTTGGAAAACAAAGCCAAATACGCCAACTCGCCAAGACCGGTTTATGATTTCAAGGTGGATTATTATCGGGAGAAATTTAAATGAATACAAAAGCAAAACCTGAACACAAAAGCAAAAGCAAAACCCTTTCAGAGTTTTAAACTCTGAAAGGGTTTCTTCAATATCTTAAAAAGTTTAATTTAAAAATTACTTTTAATTTTCAATGGTACATGCCAACACTATTCCACTTTCCGGCGCTACTTCAAAAGCATACTCCTTGTCTAAATCCATTGGCAAAGGAATTAATTTCGTGTTAAATTTCAATTGCCCTAAATACTCTCTATTGTTAGTATTGACAATAGTATAAATATTTTTTTGCTTTTTTTCTACACTTTCAATTCTTGAATTAAAAACATACTTGGTTCCATTTTGATAATCAATATTTTTATTCCAGTATAGATATATCATCAATCCAATCATAAACAAAAACAATAAAACACTAAAAACAAGAGTACTTTCTAAACCATACTGAGAATAAAATGTTTTGTGAGGAGATCTTCTTGATGGTACTAAAAACACAACAAAAGCAATAGCTAATACAAAAAGTATAGAATGAATAAACATTGATTTTAAGCCCAATGGTTGTCCTATCCAAGCATAACCATTATTTAAAATTTTATAATCTCTATCTTCAAAACGCTCTACTCTCATGATTTTGAATCAAATTATTTTTACTCCACAAACGCCACCGCTTTTTCCAAAGCAGTCGCGATTCCATCAACGTTTTTACCGCCTGCGGTAGCGAAGAACGGCTGACCGCCTCCCCCGCCTTGTATGTGTTTCCCTAGTTCGCGAACCACCTGTCCGGCGTTCATACTTTTTTCGGCTACCAATTCTTTAGAAATATAGCAGGTAAGCATCGGCTTTCCTTCTTCGGCTGTAGCCAAAACCAAGAAAAGGTTAGTTTGGTTTTGTCCTAATTCGTAAGCCAAATCTTTAGCTCCTTCGGGATTCAAATCGACTTGTTTGGCAAGGAATTTCACTCCGTTGATTTCTTGTATTTCCGAAGCCAACTCCCCTTTCAGGTTTTTAGCTTTTTCTTTCAAAAGAACTTCCAATTGTTTTTTCAGCTTGACATTTTCATCCTGCAACGAAACCACCGATTTGATGATATCCTGAGGATTTTTCAACGTTTCTTTGATTTCTTTCAAAGTGTTTTCCTGAGAAGCGAAGAATTGCTTTACCGCATCATTCGTGATAGCTTCAATACGACGGATTCCGGCCGCAACGGCGCCTTCACTTGTGATTTTGAAATGCCAGATTTCGGCAGTATTCTTCACGTGGATTCCCCCGCAAAGCTCCATGCTTTCTCCGAATTTGATCGCACGGACGTTGTCGCCGTATTTTTCCCCGAACAATGCCATGGCACCTTCTTCAATCGCTTGCGCAAACGGGATGCTTCTTCTTTCTATCAATGGCAAATGCTCTTGGATTCTCTCATTTACGAAATCCTCTACTTTTTGCAATTCTTCCTCGCTCACTTTTGAGAAGTGCGAGAAGTCGAAACGCAAATAGTTTGGCGCCACCAAAGATCCTTTTTGCTCCACGTGAGTTCCCAAAACGGCACGCAAGGCCTGGTGTAATAAGTGAGTTGCCGAGTGATTGCTTGCGCAAAGGTCTCTCAAATCCGTATTTACTTTTGCCTGGAATGTACCGTTTATGTTTTCAGGTAAACTCTTTGCAAAATGCAGGATCAGATTATTTTCTTTCTTGGTGTCGATGATTTCGATGGTCTCCCCCGATGCTTCGGAGGCAGAAATCAAAGTTCCTTTATCCCCAACCTGACCTCCTCCTTCCGGATAGAAAGGCGTGTTGTCTAATACTATCTGATATATTTTCCCGTCCTTCTTAGAATCTATCTTTCTGTAACGGGTAATTCTTACTTCGTTTTCAGTTTGATCATATCCTACGAAAGTTTCCACATTTCCGTCAACCAATACTATCCAGTCTTCTGTCGTAACTTGGGAAGCCGAACGGGAACGATCTTTTTGCTCCTTCATTGCTTTCTCGAAACCGGCTTCATCCAAATCATAACCTCTTTCGCGCAAAATCAAAGCGGTTAAGTCGATTGGGAATCCGAAAGTATCGTACAATTCGAAAGCTTTTTCACCTGAAACCACCTTGCCTTGGGTTTCAGCCATTACGTTTTCCAACAACTGTAAACCTTGATCTAATGTTCTTAAGAAAGAAGCTTCTTCTTCCTTGATTACATTGGTAACCAAACCTTGTTGCGATTTTATTTCCGGGAAGAATTCGCCCATTTGGCCTGCCAATACCTCAACCAATTTGTAGATGAAAGGTTCTTTGGTTCCCAAAAATGTGAATCCGTAACGGATGGCGCGACGAAGAATTCTTCTAATAACATAACCTGCTCCGGTGTTCGAAGGCAACTGACCATCGGCAATGGCGAAAGCCACCGCACGAACATGATCGACAATCACACGAATAGCGATATTGATTTTGTTCTGCTCTTCGCTTATATCTTTAACTTCATTCGAAGTATATTTCAATCCTGTAATTCCTTCTACCTTTTCAATTAGCGGAGTAAAAACATCGGTATCGTAGTTAGATGTTTTTCCTTGTAATGCCATGCACAGGCGCTCGAATCCCATTCCGGTATCTACGTGTTTAGAAGGCAATTTATCCAAAGAACCATCGGCTTTGCGATTAAATTCCATGAACACGTTGTTCCAGATTTCCACCACCTGCGGATGATCTGCATTTACCAAATCGCGTCCCGAAACTTTGGCACGCTCTTCATCCGAACGCAAATCGACGTGGATTTCAGAACAAGGCCCACAAGGCCCCTGGTCGCCCATTTCCCAGAAATTGTCTTTCTTGTTTCCTTTGATGATGCGGTCCTCAGAAACGTATTGCTTCCAAATATCCCAAGCTTCCTGATCGAAAGGCACGTTTTCCGATGGGTTTCCTTCAAAAACAGAAACGTACAAACGGTCTTTATCCAGTTTTAAAACTTCTGTCAAATATTCCCATCCCCAAGCTATGGCCTCTTTTTTGAAATAATCGCCAAAACTCCAGTTCCCCAACATTTCGAACATAGTATGATGATAAGTATCAAAACCTACA
>CAZWAF010000029.1:26668-33910 GCA_964631795.1 uncultured Flavobacterium sp.
CCTACATCTTCCAAGTCGTTGTGCTTTCCTGAAACTCGAAGACATTTTTGAGTATCGGCAATTCTCTTGCTTTTTGGAATGGCATTACCCAAGAAATATTCCTTAAACTGCGCCATTCCCGAGTTGTTAAACATCAAGGTCGGGTCGTCTTTAAGTACGATAGGCGCCGAAGGCACGATTAAATGTCCTTTGCTTTCAAAAAATTGGAGAAACGATTTGCGGATATCTTGTGATTTCATTTTTTAGGTTTATTCGTTTATATGGTTAATTGTTTAATTGTTTCTCCGACAGAACAATTAAACGATTAACCGAATTGACTTCTTTATATCCCGAAGCTTCGGGAAAGCAAAAATAGAACTTTTTACAGATGCAACGAAATAATATTTTGGCGCTCATATTAAATCCATAATTTCTTAAAATCACTGCTAATTTGCTAATTAACTTCTTTGATGTAGTTAAGAATAAGCGCTGCGTTTCTCCGAAAAACATTATAAGTTCTACCGATATACACGAATAAATTCTAGTTTTGTGCTACCCTAATCACAAAATCATAATAAACCGACTAAAAATGAAGAAAATCATTCTGACACTCCTATTATTATTTACTGTTTTTTGTAATGCACAAAACACTGAAATTGAAATCAAAAAAGAATTAAACCGATTACACATTCCATTCAATCGTGTTACAGATTCGATTGCAATTTTAATAAGGAATTGCAATGAACAAATACAAACTATTGTTGACCCGATAAAAAAAGAAAGACTACTTCTTCGCGTAGATACTTTATGGAATATTTCAGACAAAAATGATATTGAAAAACTGAGAACAGACATCGCTTTTGCAAAGAAGCATCTCTCATCATTAGTTGCTTTGCAAGCGGTACGACCTCAAGTTTCAAGACAACCCGGAAAAGACTTCTATGAAGATTTTAAATTCATTTACGACAATGCTTCCAAAGAAGTTCAGGAAAGTGAAAGCGGAAAGTTGATGGCTGAGCAATTGAAATACTTTAAGAAAAGCATGGTAGGAAGTTTGGCTCCGGCATTTAGCGGTAAAGATATTTTTAATCAAGAAATATCTTTATCTGATTTCAAAGGTCATAAATATGTACTTATTGATTTTTGGGCTAGCTGGTGCGGACCTTGCAGAGGAGAATTACCTTATCTAAAAAACTTACACGAAAAATACAACGGGCAGGGTTTCGAAATAATCAGCATTTCAATTGATGAGGATATTTCAAAATGGAAAAATGCAATCCTGAAAGAAAATATCGAAAAATGGAAACACTTCTCTACAATCCAAAATAATAGTCCGGTAAACAAAGACTATTTTGTGTATGGAATACCTCATAAAGTTCTAATTGACAAAAACGGATTTATAATTGGTAAATGGAAAGCGAGCGGCGAGTTGAACAAGAAATCCTTACAAGATCAATTAACATTAATCTTTGGTTACTAACCTGCTTTTTGCAAACACTTAGCATCTTAAAAAAGCCCCGAATTCAAATATTTCTTAATTTCAATTGTTCTAACTATTTTTGGATATCAATAAATCTTATATTTACCGAGCTCAAAAAAAGACGAATGCACATAGAATTAGATCCGAACAAAAGATACTACAGCATTGGCGAACTTGCCAAAGCATTTGACGTGAATGCTTCGCTCATCCGATTCTGGGACAAGGAGTTTGATATTCTGAAACCTAAGAAAAATGCAAAAGGTAATCGAATGTTTACTCCCGAAGACGTTAAAAATCTTCAACTGATTTATCATTTGGTAAAAGAAAGAGGTTTTACGCTTGAAGGTGCCAAAATTCATCTAAAAGAAGGACAGAAAAAGACTTTGGACAAATTTGAAATAATCAACAAACTTGAAAATATCAAAGTTCAATTATTAAATATTAAGAATGAATTATGAGTTTTGGGTTCTAAGTTGTAGGTTGAGCACTGCTTCTGCCAACACAATCAACCTAGAACCTACAACTATTAACGATAAACAATTATTAAACTTTAAAATCAAACAAAATGAACATTAAGAAGTATTTACCTTGGATAATTGCAGTAGTTGTAATTTTTGGAATTTACAATTGGGTAAAAGGAATCAACAACACCGCAGTAACATTGAGCCAAACCGTTGAACAATCTTGGGGAGATGTGCAAACATCTTATCAAAGAAGAAATGACCTTATCGGAAATCTGGTAAACACCGTAAAAGGAGCAGCCGATTTTGAAAAAAGCACTTTGACTGCCGTTATTGAAGCTCGTGCCAAAGCAACAGCAATTACAATTGATCCAACAAACATTTCTGCCGAACAATTGGCTCAATTCAACCAAGCACAAAGCGGAGTGAGCAGTTCGCTTTCAAGATTATTAGTATCTGTAGAAAGATATCCTGAATTGAAAGCAAATGCTAATTTTCTGAAATTGCAAGACGAATTGGCCAGTACAGAAAACCAAATTCTTACAGCCAGAACCCGTTTCAACGAAGCTGTAATGCCTTACAACACTCACATTAAAACTTTCCCAAACAGTCTTTTTGCAAATATGTTTGGTTTCCAGGAAAAGGCATATTTCCAGGCAGTAACAGGAGCTGAAAAACCGGTTGAAGTTAAGTTTTAGGCAATAATTAAGTGATTAGTAAATAGTGACTAGTGATTAGCCTAAAAACAATCAAAAACCAGTCAATGCTAATCAGAGAAATTCCCAGAAAAACGAATCAGCGAAACAAAATGTCTTGTTGATTCGTTTTTTTTCAATCATTAAATTTAAAATAATGTCAACAGTAAACGATTTTTTAACCAAGGAAGACGAACAGGAAGTTGTCAACGCAATTGCCTTGGCCGAAAAAAGAACTTCCGGCGAAATTAGGGTACATATTGAAAGTACAACTTCTATTGATGCTTTTGAACGTGCGACAGAAGTTTTTCATCAATTGGAAATGGATAAAACACAACTAAAAAATGGTGTTTTGATTTATATAGCCATACAAGATCACAAGTTTGCTATTTGCGGAGACAAAGGAATCAACGAAGTGGTTGAACCCGATTTTTGGGATTGTACCAGAGATATTATGCGCAATCATTTTAAAAACGGCAATTTCAAACAAGGATTAATTGACGGAATATTGAGAGCCGGAGAAAAACTGAGCACTTATTTTCCTTGTGACGATTGCGACATGAACGAATTATCAAACGAAATCTCTAAAGGATGAAAAAAGCCATTAGCCATCCCGAAAATTCGGAAGCAAAAGGCAATAGCCTAAAATTAAAAGCAATCTGTATTATTACATTTCTAATTTGTATAAATTCGGTTTTTGCCCAATTTACAATTCCGGAAATACCCAAATTTCAAACCAGCGTTTATGATTATGCCAATATTCTAAAGGCAAATGAAAAAGCAGCTTTGGAAGAAAAACTTATCAAATATTCCGATTCTACAACTACACAAATTGTTGTAATTACAATTGAAAGCTTAAAAGGCGAAGATATTGGAATCTTAACTCCAAAATGGGGTCATAAATGGGGAATTGGAGGAACCAAAAAAGACGACAATGGTGTATTGATTTTACTGGCAAAGAAAGAACGTAAAATATGGATTTCGGCGGGTTACGGACTTGAAGACCGTCTTACTGCCGGAATTGGTGGTGAAATTACCAGAAACATAATCATTCCTGAATTTAAGACCGGTAATTTCTACAAAGGACTAGACAAAGGCACCGATGCTATTATTGATGTTTTCAAAGGAAAATACAAAGGCGAAAGGAAACCAGACGAAAAAGAAGATGACTTTCCAATAATCTTTGTAGTTATATTTATCTTAATCATTTTGATTTTGGTTTCAAAAAATAAAAACAACGGAGGAAAAAATGGAAATCAAGGTGGAGGTCCTGATCTTTTTGACATACTTGTACTAAGTAGCCTGGGAAGAAACAGTGGCGGTTTTGGAAGCGGTTCTTCCGGTGGAAGTTTTGGTGGCGGAGGTGGTTTCGGTGGAGGTTTTGGCGGAGGAGGATTCTCCGGCGGAGGCTCCGGCGGAAGTTGGTAAATCATCTAAGAACCAAAAAACATTTACTTTTCAAAAAAAATAAATTTGCCCTAAACCATTTTTTAATATATTTACTTCTAATTATAACAAAATTCATTATGAAAACAAAAATTTTATCCCTTATTGCGCTGGCATCTGTAGCATTTACATCTTGTGAAGCACTTGACGAATTGCTTAATTTTAGCCTTGAACAAACCTTTTCTATACTTGTACCAGCCGCTACTACTGAAGACGAAGACATAATAATTGTAGAAACTATCGAAACAAATGCCGCTCAAAAATTTGAAGAGTACAAAACTACAGCAGATTTAATAAAAGAGATAAAATTAGATCAACTGACATTAACAATCACTGATGCTGACAAAACTTTCGATTTTTTGAAATCGGTAAACGTTTACATTGCATCTTCTGAAACTTCTGATGACAAAATATTATTAGTTTCTAAATCAGATATTAATTCAACAGACACAACTTTAGATTTAACTACTTCAAAAGAAGGTTTGGCAAAATATGTAAAAGGAGACCAATTCACTTTATTCTTTGAAGGAAAAGCTGCTAAAGAAATGATAGATGCTATCAATGTTGATGTAAAAATCAAATTCAAAGTTACTGCTAATCCTTTGTAGTAAAATATCACTTCAATTCAATAAACAAAAAAGGCTGTTCGAATGAACAGCCTTTTTTGTTTATTATTTCTCTCTGATGTAAATATCAATCGGAACTCCTGAAAAATCCCAGTTTTCACGGATCTTGTTTTCAAGGAAACGCTTGTAAGGTTCTTTTACATATTGTGGTAAGTTGGCAAAAAATACGAACTGTGGCGTAGGTGTTGGCAACTGCATGCAATATTTAATTTTCACATACTTCCCTTTCAATGCCGGTGGCGGGTAACCTTCAATCACTTTCAACATATAATCGTTGAATTTAGATGTAGGTATATGCTGTTTTCTGTTTTCAAAAACCTGAACTGTAGATTCCAATGCTTTCAATAAACGTTGTTTTGTCAAAGCAGAAACGAAAAGAATAGGCACATCGGTAAAAGGCATCAACTCTTGTTTGATTTTCGCTTCGTAATCTCTGGTTGACATGGTATCTTTTTCAACCAAATCCCATTTGTTTACCAGGATAATAACCCCTTTTCGGTTTTTCTCGGCCAACCAAAAGATTGCTTGGTCTTGTCCTTCAAATCCACGAGTGGCATCAATAACCAAGATACAAACATCGGCATGCTCGATGGCACGAACAGAACGCATTACAGAGTAAAACTCCAAATCTTCTTTAACCTTAGCTTTACGACGGATTCCGGCAGTATCTACCAGGTTGAAATCAAACCCAAAACGGTTGAATTTAGTATCGATAGCATCACGTGTAGTACCGGCAATATCGGTTACCATAAATCTATCTTCACCAATCAAAGCGTTTATAAAACTTGATTTTCCTGCATTAGGACGACCTACTACAGCAAAACGAGGCAATTCAGTTTCTTCTTTTACAGGTTCCGGTTTTTCAGGAAATGCATCGATCAACGCATCCAATAAATCTCCCGTTCCGCTTCCTGAAATACTGGCAAAAGTGAAGTATTCACCCAAACCTAAGTTATAGAATTCAACTGCGTCTTTCTCACGCATTGCATTATCTACTTTATTTACAGCCAATAAAACCGGCTTGGTTACCTTTCTTAACAATTTCGCAACCGTTTCGTCCATCGGAGTAATTCCTTCCTCAACATCAACCACAAAAATGATAACATCGGCTTCATCTATAGCCAACTCTACCTGTTTACGGATTTCGCCTTCAAAAACGTCGTCCGATCCACGAACATATCCACCGGTATCAATTACAGAAAATTCTTTTCCGTTCCATTCGCTTTTTCCGTAATTTCTGTCACGGGTAACACCCGACACAGAATCTACAATAGCTTCTCTTCTTTGAATTAATCGGTTGAAAAGTGTCGATTTCCCAACGTTTGGCCTTCCTACGATGGCTACAATGTTATTACTCATAATCTAATTTCAAAATATTTTGCAAATGTACTTATAAAAGGGGATTATTCGATTGTTCAATCGTTCGAATAATCGAACCATCAAAAAACCTATTGATTATATCCAAAACGCTTAAGCATATTAGCGTTACTTCTCCAGTTTTTGTTCACTTTCACATACAATTCGATGTGAATCTGTTTACCAAAGAATTTCTCCAAATCGGCACGAGACTCCATTCCCACTTTTTTCAAAGCAGCACCTTTGTGACCAATAATGATTCCTTTTTGTGTTTCGCGCTCGACCATAATTACCGAACGAATTCTGATGATATTGTCATCTTCAAAAAATTCTTCTGTAACCACCTCAACCGCATAAGGAATTTCCTTACTGTAATTCAAAAGGATTTTCTCACGAATTGTTTCGTTTACAAAGAAACGTTCCGGTTTATCTGTCAACGTATCTTTTGGATAATAAGCCGGAGATTCAGGCAACAAATCTATAATTCGACCGAAAACTTCCGGCACGTTGAAATTCTTCAAAGCCGAAATCGGGAAAATTTCAGCATTCGGAACTTTCTCTGTCCAAAACGCCACTTGTTCTTCCAATTGTTCCTGATTAGAATTGTCAATTTTATTCAACAGCAACAAAACCGGAATTTTGGCATGTCTGATTTTATTGAAGAAAGCTTCGTCTTTCAACTCCTTCTCTCCTATCTCAACCATGTATATAAGAATATCGGCATCTTCAAAAGCCGATTTCACAAAGCCCATCATGGATTCCTGCATTTCATAGGCCGGTTTAATGATTCCGGGCGTATCGGACAAGATTAACTGAAAGTCTTCTCCGTTTACAATACCTAAAATTCTGTGACGGGTAGTTTGTGCTTTTGAAGTGATAATTGACAATCTTTCGCCAACAAAGGCATTCATTAATGTTGATTTACCAACATTTGGATTCCCTATGATGTTTACAAAACCTGCTTTATGTGACATTTACTGCTTTTTAATTTCCTGCAAAGGTAGTCATATCAAGCGAATAGATAAAATAAAACATTTTTTTAATTTTTTTGTTCCACATATTAATATTCGTTGTATATTTGCACTCGAAACAACGCGGGATAGAGCAGTAGGTAGCTCGTCGGGCTCATAACCCGAAGGTCACTGGTTCGAGTCCAGTTCCCGCTACTAAGGAAAGCCTTTCAGAAATGAGTGGCTTTT
>CAZWAF010000030.1:0-33668 GCA_964631795.1 uncultured Flavobacterium sp.
TCCATAAACTGTATTTATTCTTTTTGAATTCATTTCAATTGAACTATAAGTTCCGAGCCATCTGGGTTTTGCTTTTATTTACTGCTTTGGAGTAGCGTTTTCATAATCTTTAGGAGTTAGAGTGTAAATAAAATCATTGGATTTATTTTGTTCGTCTAAGTAATAGGGATTCCTTCCATCTTTAGAAGATCTAAACTATATGATTTTATTTTATCTCCATAATCAATGACTATTGAATCACCTTTAACTAAAAAAACAAATGGAAAATATGCTGTTCCGGGAGGACATTCAAAATTTTCACCATGAATTTTTTCTTGATTTTTTAAACTAATTTTATTTGAAGATTCAGGAGGTTTTAAATATGATTTATAGGCAAATATTTCAATATCTTTTTCTGATTTATTTATGAATGTTTGACTTTCTGTTCTACAAGAACCTTGTTCGAAACATCCTGTAAAACAAAAGATACTTACAATAATAATTACTGTTTTTTCATGTTCTTTTATTTTTAAATTATTGCCAATTACCTAAAAGGTCATCTATTTGAGTACTTTGTTCTGGATGTTTTTCCTTGCATTTAGTTTTAAATTCTTCCCAATAATCCGACCGCTCGTATATGCGCAGTCTTTTTGCTTACATATCCTTATTGTCGGGTATAATTACAACAATGACTTTATGCTCCAGAATCCATTAGAATTGATACCCCACTTTAATTCCCGCCTTACCAACGAAATTATTAAACGATCGGTTATCTACATCTCCTCTGGACATGATTTCTATTTTCCAAGTACAACCTACAGAAGGATCAATTGTGAATTTCTTACCTAATTTAAATTTGTAACCAATATTTGGATTGAAAGGAGATATATACTCATAAACACCTGAATAATTTGCATCCGAAAATTTTAACCGAGTATATGACCATAATAGACTTTCAATATAAAGTTTGTCATATATTGAATTTTTACTCAGGTAGAATCTCATACCTAAATCAAAACTACGTCCTTCGCCAGTATGATTTATGCCATTATTATCGAAACTTATAAACGTATAACCGGCATTAATAATAAACGATGATTTCTGACCTATAGTGCCTATCTCGTAACTTACCCCAACAGAATTTATATCTGAATAACTATAATTAACCGAAATATTCTTAAAGGGTTCGTTTTTTTTCATAACCAATGATTCGTCTTGAGCAAATATGGATGTTGTCGATACAAAAAGGGCGATAATCAAAATTATTTTTTTCATAGATTTTTATTGATTCTAAGTTTGAATTATTGGATTAAAATTATAAATATAGGATTTTTAGTCTGCACCAAATTTTAAATTGTCTGATCCGATTTCCGATTGCGCGGTCCCGAAATTTTGGGATTCCGTGCCCATAAAGATTGGCATTTTTCCCGAATAATCCTCTAAGTCATCCCCTAAACCTGCATAATTTCTTGCCGAACTGTTTAAGAAAGGAATTCCACACTATCTTTCTTTATGTTGATATTTCCGCACGGTGGGATATTTAATCTAAATAATTCCTCGATCCCGAACACTCGGGATGCCTCGGGGTTTCCGCTTCCACCTCTCCTTGGGAGAGGTCGGATTTACGGAGTAAATCCGGGTGAGGCAAAATAAAAGAATTTCGGTTTTTGACCTTCAGGTCAAAATGAAACCGGCGAAATACCCCGATGGCTCTGCCTCGGGGATAGTCGGTTTCAAGAAATTATTTTATTTCTGAATAATTCTAAAATAAAACCGGCTACTTTTTCAAGTAGCCGGTTTATTATTTATGCGTTAGCGCTTTCTTTGATTTTTTCTTTTATTTTAATTTCCAATTCTTCGGCCAATTCAGGATTGTCTTTAATTAAAGATTTTACAGCATCACGACCTTGCCCTAATTTGGTTTCTCCGTAACTGAACCAAGAACCCGATTTCTTAATAATTTCAAATTCTACTGCTAAATCAAGTATTTCTCCTGTTTTAGAAACTCCTTCTCCATACATAATATCAAATTCGGCAGTTCTGAAAGGCGGAGCTACTTTGTTTTTTACCACTTTTACTTTAGTACGGTTTCCTATTACATTTTCACCGTCTTTAATCGCTGTAGAACGACGAATATCCAAACGTACCGAAGCATAGAATTTAAGTGCATTACCTCCGGTAGTAGTTTCAGGACTCCCGAACATTATACCTATTTTCTCTCTCAACTGGTTGATAAAAAATACCGTACAATTTGTTTTACTGATAGTTCCTGTCAATTTTCTCAAAGCCTGAGACATCAAACGAGCGTGAAGTCCCATTTTAGAATCTCCCATTTCTCCTTCAATCTCACTTTTTGGAGTCAAAGCAGCAACCGAATCAATTACTACAATATCAATTGCACCGGAACGAATTAAATTTTCGGCAATTTCTAAAGCTTGCTCTCCATTATCCGGCTGAGAAATGATAAGATTCTCAATATCTACACCTAATTTTTCAGCATAATTTCTGTCAAAAGCGTGTTCGGCATCGATAAAAGCTGCAATTCCTCCCGCTTTTTGAGCCTCTGCAATTGCGTGTAATGTTAAGGTTGTTTTACCCGAAGATTCAGGCCCGTATATTTCTATAATTCTTCCTTTTGGATAACCATTTACTCCCAAGGCCAGATCAAGCCCTAAAGATCCCGAAGAAATAGTTTCTACTTCTTCAATGGCTTTATCTCCCATTTTCATTACGGTTCCCTTTCCGTAAGTTTTGTCAAGTTTGTCAAGCGTTAATTGTAATGCTTTTAATTTTGCCTCTTTTTCCGAAGCTCCTTTTTCCATTGTATCTTTTGCAGCCATGTTGTCTTAGAATAAAATTTCAGTAAAAATACTTTATTTTTCGAACTAAAAAATAGATTGCCAGAAGAGTTTTAAACAAAAACAAAAGCTCCTAAAACCATTTGATTATCCTTATTTTGATGATTTAAATCTTTTAAATAAATAAGAAACAGAATCTATCTATCGGATTATTTTCTTTGAAACAAACTATTATGTTTCCCCATTAGACTTAAAAATTCTGAACTAAAGATATAATTTTCTATTTTTGCAGATTATTTAGCACATCTACCCGAATTATTAATACAATGGAAAAAATAATTTCGTATCCCATTTCATTTGTCAGCATGATTCTGTTTGTATCGGCTCTGATTATTTTTCAGCCAATTCAATGGTTCTGTCTTAATGTTTTTGGATATCAAGCTCATAAAAAAAGTGTTGATGCACTTAATTTTTTCTTAATTACCATTCCTGTTTTATTAGGAAATACCTTTAAAGTAAAAAACTTAGAACTTGTACCAAAAGGAGTACCACTTATCATTGTGTCAAATCATCAGAGTTTCTTTGATATTGTTGGAATTCTTTGGTTTTTGAATGCCTGGCATCCTAAATTTGTTGCCAAAAAAGAATTAGCAAAAAATTTTCCGAGTGTTTCTTTCAATTTAAAATATGGAGGTTCGGCTTTAATTGATCGTGAAGATCCAAAACAAGCCATTCCGGCAATTAAAAAATTATCCGAATACATTGAAGAAAACAATCGTTCGGCAGTAATTTTTCCGGAAGGAACACGAAGCAGAAACGGAAATCCAAAACCTTTTTCGCAAAGCGGATTGAAAGTTTTGTGCAAATATGCACCTTCGGCTTATGTAGTTCCTATTACAATTAACAATTCCTGGAAATTCCTGAAATTCGGAACTTTCCCTTACGGATTGGGCAATCCAATCTCTTTCACAATTCACAAACCAATGGCTGTAAAAGATTACAGTTTTGATGAATTGACACAAAAGACCGAACAAGCAATTGTTCAGGCAATTAAAAATTAAATACACACATTATGGCTTTAACAAATACCCGTCTTGAAGTAATGAATTTTCTTGAAAAGAAAATTGATTCTTTCGTAGAACAATATCTTATTCCGGTTGAGAAAATCTGGCAACCATCCGATTTTTTACCAAACTCAGAGAGCGACAATTTTCTTGAAGAAGTAAAAGAGCTAAGAGAAATTGCCAAAGATTTGCCTTATGATTTTTGGGTTGCCATGGTTGGTGATACCATTACCGAAGAAGCTTTGCCTACTTATGAATCCTGGTTGATGGAAGTAGAAGGTGTTGACAGTTTAGAGCCAAATGGTTGGTCAAAATGGGTACGTCAATGGACCGGTGAAGAAAATCGTCACGGAGATCTTTTGAACAAATATCTTTACCTGTCAGGTCGTGTAAATATGCGTGAGGTTGAAGTTACTACACAACACCTTATCACAGACGGATTTGACATTGGAACCGGAAGAGATCCTTATAAAAACTTCGTTTATACCAGTTTTCAGGAATTGGCAACTTATATTTCACACAACAGAGTTTCTCAGTTGGCAAAGAACTACGGAGAAAAGAAATTATCTAAAATGTGTAAGATGATTGCCGGAGACGAAATGCGTCACCACCATGCCTACAGTCAATTTGTGAACGAGATTTTCAAAGTAGATCCAAGCGAAATGATGATGGCTTTTCATTATATGATGAAACTAAAAATCACTATGCCGGCTCATTTCCTTAGAGAATCAGGGCAAGCTGTTGGTTCGGCTTTCGAGAATTTCTCTGATTCGGCTCAAAGAATCGGGGTTTACACAGCCAATGATTATGTAGATATCTTGCAGAAATTAATCAATATTTGGGAGATTGACAAAATCTCAGGTTTGACAGATGAGGCCGAAAAAGCCAGAGATTATCTGATGAAATTACCTTCCAGAATGGCAAAAATTTCTGAAAGAATTGTCATTCCCGAAGAACCATTTATTTTCAAATGGGTAGAACCTGCTACTGTTTAATTTTTTTTTTGAATCAATTATAATTTTAGGTGTTGGGTTTTTAATTTTAAAATCCAACACTTTTTTTTAAACACATGAACGATACTCAATTAATCCTGAAAACAATTGCTTTTGTAAAAGAGCAACTCAAAGATGCCGAAGGTGGTCACGACTGGTTTCACACCGAACGTGTCTATAAAAATGCATTATTGATTGCACAGGATGAAAACTGCGATTTACAGGTTGTTAAGTTAGCCGCACTTCTTCACGATGTGGCCGACAGTAAATTTCACAATGGAGATGAAACCATCGGATCAAAAACAGCTCGGGAATTTCTGAAATCGCTTGAAGTTGATGATAGTCTTATTGATAAAGTAATTGCAATCATTGAAAATATTTCTTTCAAAGGAGGGAATTTTGAACAACAATACCATTCAAAAGAACTCGATATTGTTCAGGATGCCGATCGTTTGGATGCTTTGGGAGCCATTGGCATTGCCCGGACTTTCAATTACGGCGGATTCAAAAACAGAGCATTATACAATCCGGAAATCAGTCCTAATTTAAGAATGTCCAAAGAAGAATATAAAAATAGTGAAGCTCCTACGCTGAATCACTTTTATGAAAAATTGCTGCTTCTAAAAGACAAAATGAATACTGAAACCGGCAAAAAACTGGCTCAAAACCGACACCGTTTCATGGAAAATTTCCTTTCTCAGTTTTATGCTGAGTGGGATGGAAATCTTTAAAAATTTTGCACAAAAAAGCAGTCTAATTAGACTGCTCTTTTATTTCTACCAAAACCAAATACCGTCTTTTCAGACAGCATTTTTGATTTTTATTTCCCTACAAACTCTGCTTTTCGCTTTTCAAGAAAGGCTGTTGTTCCTTCTTTAAAATCTTCGGTTCCAAAACATTTTCCAAAAGCTTTGATTTCTGTACTAAAACCATCTACACTGTCTTTGTAATTAGCATTGATTGCCTTAATAGCCTGACCGATGGCAGCAGGAGAATTTCTCATAATTTTTGAAGCAATTCCATAGCAAAAATCCAACAACTCAGCCTGAGGAACTACATGATTTACCAATCCATACTCTCTTGCTTCAGCAGCATTAATCATTCCGGCAGTCATAATCATTTCCATGGCACGTCCTTTACCAACCAATTGAGGCAAACGTTGCGTTCCTCCATATCCCGGAATAACTCCAAGCGATGTTTCCGGCAATCCCATTTTAGCATTCTCTGAAGCTACTCTGAAATGACAAGCCATTGCCAACTCTAATCCGCCTCCAAGCGCAAATCCGTTTACTGCTGCAATAACAGGTGTATTCAAATTTTCAACGAAATTGAACAATACTTCGTGACCTTGAGCCGCCAACTGTACTCCTTCTTCCACAGAAAAATTAGCAAATTCAGCAATATCAGCACCTGCCACAAAAGCCTTTTCTCCATAGCCGGTCACAACAATAACACGAATGTTTATGTTTTCATCGACTGTTTTAAAAGCACTATTCAATTCTTTAATAGTTTGCTTATTAAGAGCATTCAACTTTGTTGGTCTGTTAATGCAGATTGTCGCAATTCCGTTAGCTTCAGTAACTAATATGTTTTCGTAATTCATCATTTTTCAATTTTAATTAAAGGCAGAGAAACAACAAAAATGGCTCCCTTTCCAATTTCTGATTCAAAAGTAATAGTTCCTTTGTAATTTTCTATAATATTTTTAATAATTCCAAGCCCTAATCCCATTCCGCTTGTCTTGGTTGTAAATTTAGGTTCAAAAATATGAGATTTGCTCTCCTCTGCAATTCCTATACCATTATCTTCCACTTCAATCAAAACATGATCTTCGGCTCTTTTTACAAATACTGAAACTTTTTTCTGAATTTGATTATCCGGAATTGCCTGAATCGCATTTTTGACCAAATTAGTAATAATCCGAATTAACTGAGCCCGATCCATTTTCGTTATAATTTCGTCTTCTTCCGAATGAAATTCGATATAATCTTCATTAAAAATTTCCAAAGCCAATTCTACTACATTGACCACATTCAAAGTTTCGTTTTGCTGCGCCGGCATAGAAGCAAAATTAGAAAATGCCGAAGCAACCGAACTCATAGTGTCTATTTGCTGAATAAGTGTTTCTGAATAATCATTCAGTTTTTGATAAATATCCGGACTGTTTGGGTCAAATTTTCTCTGAAAACTCTGAACCGTCAATCGCATAGGCGTAAGCGGATTTTTGATTTCGTGAGCCACTTGTTTTGCCATATCTCGCCAAGCCTGTTCTCTCTCGCTTTGTGCTAATTTCGTGGCACTTTCTTCCAACTTATCGACCATTGCATTATAAGCCCGAATCAACAAACTGATTTCCCGGTTAGCATCGTCATATTCGAGCTTTTCGTTCTTTTGATTCAATCGGGTAGTTTTTAATTTATCAGAAATAGTTTTCAAAGACGAAGTAATATAACTCGAAAGAAAATAGGCTAATGCAAGCGCAATGAAGAGCATAAAAGCATAAACCTGCGCCAATCGGATAAGAAAACCTCTCAACTCCCTATCATAAAAACCATCATCTTCAATGTAAGGCAAACTCAAAATTCCCAGCGGTTTGAACTTCAAATCTTTTATTTGGCTAAAGGAAGAACGATATTTTTTATCGTTGATAATTTTAATATCAACATACCTTTTGTCCATCGAAGATTGAATATGTTTCAAAATATCATCCGGAATAGGTTGTTCCGGAACATCAATAGAAAAAGACGATTTAGACGATTTAAGCAATTTACCATTAAGGCTGTAAATATTAATCTGCAAACTGTGAATATCGGCCAGTTCATGAATTTTATCTTTAAAAATCAATGACAAATTCCTTGTGGTAAGCGGATAAGTTGTAGTAGAAAGCACATAATTTATATGTTCTTTTATCGCTTTTTCCTTTCTTTCTAAACGCTCCTGATGGTAGAGCATTGCTTCCTTTTTGAACTGATAAATCGAAATGGAAGCCATCAAAATCGACGCAATCAGAGTCAACAAAATCATCGACAAGAAAATTCTTGTACGCAGTGAAATTCGTTTTATGCTAATTAATGTCAACATATTTCTATGATTGGTTTCTTTGACGTATTTTTTTATAGAATTTAAATCCCAGCATTATAGTAACCGAAAACAAAATAATTCCCAAAACTCCGTAAATCCAGTTAATGGCACTTTTGAGAACAACCAAAAACACAACTGCAAAAAGGATTATTGTTGCCACTTCATTCCACAATCGCATAAAGTTAGATGAATATTTGAATTCGTCTCTTTGTAATTGACTGTAAATCTGCTGACATTTTAAATGATACAAATACAAAGCAAATACAAAGCAAAGTTTCACGTGCATCCACGGCATTTGCAACCAAGTTTGTCCCATTTCGGTAAAAAACAACATCCAGAAAGCAAAGAAACTCGCCAAAACTGCACTTGGCCAGGTAATAATATACCACAAACGATAAGTCATTAACTTGTATTGCTTTAACAAAATTTCTTTTTCCGGCGAAGGTTTGTCTTTTGCTTCAATTTGGTAAACAAATAGGCGGACAATATAAAACAAACCCGAAAACCAGGTTATTACAAATATAAGATGCAGTGATTTTAAATAGTTATAATCCATATTTTAATTCAAATTTGTATTAATTTCTTTCCTCAAAAAATAACCTGTCAGTAGAGTTGACAAAACATCTGCAATTGGGAAAGCTACCCAAACGCCAAAAATTCCAAAAAAATGAGGCAATGTTAGCACTAACGGTATCAAGAAAAAACCTTGTTTTGAAAGCGTAAGCATCAAAGCCGGAATTACTTTTCCGGCAGCCTGAAAATAGGCAGCTCCTATAAGCTGAATTGCAATTATTGGCGAAGCGGCAAAAACCCATCGCAATGCCGAAGGTGTTTCAAGTAAAACTTTTGCATCGTCTGAAAAAATAGCCACTATTGGTTTGGCAAAAATCAAAATCACCGCATAAATCAATATGGCAAAAAAAGCAGCATATTTCATAGCTACCTCAATCGATTCTTTGACCCGATGATGATTTTTTGCTCCATAATTGTAACCCGCAATAGGCAAAAATCCGGATGTGATTCCTAATACAGGAAACAAAGCAAACATTAATAATCGACTTATGATTCCGTAAACCGTTACCGAATGTTCTCCTCCGTATGAATACAAAGTATGATTGAGTATAATTGCCAGTACACTAATAATTCCCTGACGGGCAAGCGTGACAAAACTGAGTGATGAAATCTCTTTTACAAGTGAAGTCTCGGGTTTAAAATGTCGTAATTTAAGTCGTAATTCACTTTTAAAAACAAAGAACCAAAGAACAAAGAAAAAGCAACTCATATAAGAAATAGATGTTGCCAAACCCGAACCATAGATTCCTAAATTCATAAATTTTATGAAAACCACGTCCAGTATTATATTGACAAATGCAGGAATAATCAGAGCAAACATGGCAAACTTAACTTTGCCTTCGGCTCTGACAATATTATTCCCCATCATACAAAGCGCCAAAAAAGGAACAGAAAAAATAATGGGACGGAAAAAATCTTTAGCCGGCTTCATGATAGCTCCTTTGGCACCAAAAAGAAGTAAAACTTCTTCACTGAAAAAAATACCCAAAATCATAAAAGTAAATGACAAAATGAATGTCATCAAAATTTGATTTCCAAAAGTAGATAAAGCTTTTTCTTTTGCTTCAGCTCCCAAAGCTCTTGAAACCACAGAACCACCTCCTACTCCAATTGCCATTCCCAAAGAGGAAATTAAGAATGTTATGGGCAACACGACCGAAATAGCTGCAATTGCCAACGGACCTATCCATTGACCAACAAAAATAGTATCAATCAACATATTGACTGTCATAAACAATATGCCAATAGAAGAAGGAACCGCTTGTTTTACAAGCAATTTTTTGATGTCCTGTGTACCTAATTCTTCCGAAGTAATTTCCATCTAAACCATTCTATTTCTTATTTTGCCCAATCATTTATCCAATTTCCAACTGTATCACACCAGTTGTCATCGTCATTCAAACAAGGAATCGCCAGGAATTCTTTTCCTCCGTGTTCTTTGAACTGATGATTGGCTTCCATGGCAATTTCTTCCAAAGTTTCTAAACAATCTGAGACAAATGCAGGCGTAACCACGGCCAGATTCTTAATTCCTTTTTCGGGCATTTTGTTGACTTCAACATCGGTATAAGGTTCCAGCCATTTGTCTCCGGCCAATCTTGACTGGAAAGTAACGCTGTATTTCCCTTCCGGAATACCCAGTTTTTCTACAACCAATTTGGTCGTTTCATAACATTGGTGACGGTAGCAAAATTCGTGAGCCGGTGATGGAGTATTACAACAAGAACCATCAATTTTACAATGCGATTTTGTTACATCGGTTTTGCGAATATGACGCTCCGGCAATCCGTGATAAGAAAACAAAAGATGATCGTATTCAAAAGTATCTAAATTTTTCTTCATCACATCAGCCAAATTCTGAATATAATCAGGCTTATTGTAAAATGCCGGAACAGAAGTAAACTTCATTTGCGGAAAATATTTTTTCCTGATTTCCTCTGCTTTTTCCAAAACAGTGACCGTAGAAGACATTGCGTGATGCGGATATAAAGGAAAAATCAAAACCTCATCAACTCCTTTATCCTGCAATTCCTGCAAACCCGAAAGAATACTTGGATTTCCGTAACGCATGGCTAAAGAAACCGGAATCTGGGTACGTTTTTTTACCTTATCAAACATTCTTTTAGACAAAACAACAAGAGGAGAACCTTCTTCCCACCAGATTTTTTTATAAGCCTCTGCCGATTTTTCGGGTCTGTTTCTTAAAATAATTCCTCGAACCAATAATGCTCGTAGTAAAAACGGAACATCTATTACATATTTATCCATCAGAAACTCATCCAAATAAGGCTTTACATCTTTTGTTGTTGGACTTTCCGGTGAACCTAAATTTATTAGTAATACTCCTTTCATTATATATATTTTATTTTTTCTAATTAACTCTATCAGGGTTTAAAACCCTGATAGAGTTCTCTGATAATATTTTTAATTCGTCAAATTAAATATTCGAATTGATTGACATCAAATATTTCTTAGGCGTTGTTCCAAATTTTTTCTTAAAAGCCGCAATAAAATGGCTTCCGGTGCTGTACCCTATTTTCAGTCCAACTTCATTCACGTTGTAAGAACCGCTGTCCAAAAGCTTTCGAGCCATTTCCATTTTGTAATCGATCAAAAATCCGTAAACAGTATCGCCATAAATTTGCTTAAAACCCATTTTCAGTTTTTTCAAATTCAAACCTACCTGATCGGCAAGTTCTTGTAATCCGGGCGGTTCGGCAATATTTGCCAAAACAATTTCTTTTGCTTTTCTGATTTTCAATACATTTTCCTCATCTATCAAAAACGGACATTGCTCGGCATTCGGGTCTTCCGAACGATTGAAATACAAACTCAACAATTCATATCCTTTACCTTTATAATATAGATTTTTGATGGAAGGATTTAGATTATAATGAAACAATTGACTCAAAACAATCGCCATCGAAGGACTGTTATTCTCTTCTCCGTAATATTTTTTATCCCTGTTTTCCTCACTCAAAAACGGAATATACCCCGCCTCGTCTGAAAACAAACTATGAAATTTTTGAATAGAAATAATCATGGAAATTACCCATGAATTTGGAGCCAATTCTAAATTTAAAGGCAATTCTTTTTGCGGATTATAGAACAAAAGAGACTTTTCTTCTTTAAGTTCCAAAGCATAACTTCCTTCATTGAAAACAAATTTTGCCTTGCCTTTGATTCCAAAATGAAATTGTATAAGTCCTTGATCTATATATCTTTTTACCTGATAATTTTCATTTGCATCGTTTTGAAAACGAAGCAAAATAAAATCATCTTCAATTTTTATTTCTTCCTGAGAACTCATAGCGATGTTTTTTCGTACATGATTTTGAAACCAAACGCTTGTTTTTATTTAGAATCAATCTATATAAAAAGCTTTAAACCACTTAATTTCACTGCAAATTTAAAATAAATAACGCTAAAAAGACTATTTAAGATAAAAATATCTCATACCGACATAAAAAGTCCCTACAGCGTTATTTTTACAAACTGCATAATGATAGTTTTGTAAAACTTTTAGGAAAAAAGAGTAAAATATGAAAAACGGAAACATCGTAAAACATAACACTTTCTACGCAATTGGCTTGAGTTACAAAAAAGCCGATGCCACAATGAGAGGTAAATTCAGTTTAGACGCAAATGCAAAGGAAAATTTATTACAACAGGCTAAAACCGAAGGAATAGAAGCCTTGGTTGTTACCTCAACCTGCAACAGAACTGAGATTTACGGCTTTGCACAACATCCGTTTCAATTGATTAAATTGCTTTGCGAAAACAGTCAGGGTACCGTTGAAGATTTTCAAAAAGTAGCCTACATTTATAAAACCAAAGAAGCCGTTTCTCACATGTTTCGCGTAGGAACCGGTCTTGACAGCCAGATTTTAGGCGATTTTGAAATTATTGGCCAACTAAAAAATGCCTTCATCCAAAGTAAAGAATTGAATTTGATCAACAATTACATGGAAAGATTGATCAATTCAGTTATCCAGGCCAGCAAAAAAATTAAAAATGATACGGCAATTTCTTCGGGAGCTACTTCAGTTTCTTTTGCTTCGGTACAATATATTTTCAAAAATGTAGAAGATATTGCCAATAAAAATATTTTACTTTTCGGAACAGGAAAAATCGGAAGAAATACCTGCGAAAATTTGGTAAAACATACCAAACACGAGCATATTACCTTAATCAACAGAACTAAAGACAAGGCCGAGAAATTAGCAAAAAAACTTAACGTAATTGTTAAAGATTATGCCGATTTACAACTTGAATTGCAAAAAGCTGATGTGGTAGTTGTGGCAACCGGAGCGCAAAACCCTACTATCGACAAGGACATCCTTAACATCAAAAAACCAATGTTGATTCTAGATTTGTCAATCCCTAAAAACGTACATGAAAATGTTCAGGATTTAGAAGGTGTGACATTAGTTCACATGGATCATCTGGCACAAATCACCGATGAGACCCTTGAAAACAGAAAATTGCAAATTCCAGCTGCCGAAGAAATCATAGAAGAAATCAAAGAAGAATTTTTCGAATGGACCAAACAAAGAAAATTTGCTCCAACGATTCACGCCCTGAAAGCCAAATTAGAATCTATCAAAGACGGTGAATTACACTTTCAACGTAAAAAACTAGCTAATTTTGATGAAGAGCAGGCCGAACTCATTAGTGCAAGAATCATCCAAAAAATCACCAATCATTTTGCCAATCATCTGAAAGACGATAACACTACGGTGGATGAAAGCATTGAATGGATTGAGAAAATATTCCAACTAGCCCCTTAACCCCCAAAGGGGGAATTCCTATATATTGTGGAAATAAATCCGCAAATGAATTTTTACAATTTTTAAATGGAAAAAAAGAACATATCAAATAACACTCCTACAACTCCCCCTTCGGGGGCTGGGGGGCTGATACGAATAGGAACCCGTGACAGCGAACTTGCTCTTTGGCAGGCACACACAGTCCAAAAGAAACTAAACGATTTAGGTTATAAAACTGAAATTGTTGCCGTAAAATCAGAAGGTGATATTATCCTCGACAAACCTCTCTACGAATTAGGAATTACAGGGATTTTTACCAAAACTCTTGACATAGCCATGATTAACGGTCAGGTAGATATTGCTGTTCATTCTATGAAAGATGTTCCTACGGCTTTGCCTCAAGGAATTGTACAGGCGGCAGTTTTGGAAAGAGCCAATATTTTGGATATTCTGGTTCACAAAGGCAATACGGATTTTTTATCCCAAAACTTCGGAACCGAAACCACAATTGCAACCGGAAGTCTTCGCCGTCAAGCTCAATGGCTGAACAAATATCCCAATCACAAAACAGTTGATTTACGTGGAAATGTGAATTCCCGCATGAGAAAATTGGCAGAAAGCGATTGGAGCGGAGCTGTTTTTGCAGCAGCAGGCTTAGAAAGAATCAACCTAAAGCCGAAAACTTTCATCGATTTGGATTGGATGATTCCGGCTCCCGCACAAGGTGCAATGGTAGTTGTGGCTATGGCCAATGACGATTTCACCCTTGATGCAGTTGCCCAACTCAACGATATCGAAACAGAAATTTGTACTTACATCGAAAGACAATTCCTGAGAACTTTGGAAGGTGGTTGTACAGCTCCAATCGGAGCTTTAGCTAAATACAACGAAACTGATGACACCATTCATTTTAAAGGTGTTCTTTTATCAGTCGATGGAAAAGAAAAAATGGAGATTGATAAAACCGTTGATATTTCAGAATGGAAGAAACTAGGTTTCAACTCTGCTCAGGAAATTCTGAATAATGGCGGAACTGAACTGATGAAGAAAATTAAGACCCAATTAAAAAAGTAACACAAACCCATCAATCCCGACAATTCGGGATTGAACCCTGAAAGGGTTATTAATTTAATACGATGACTAAAAAAATCAGCATATTATCCACCAAAAAACTTTTGCCCAATCAAAAGCAATTGTTGTTGGATGCCAATTTTTCAGTCACAGATGAAGATTTCATCGAAATACGATACAAAGATTTTTCCATTCCCAACCCCCTCTCCTCTGGAGAGGGTCGGGGTGAGACTCTGATTTTCACAAGTCAGAATGCCGTTCAAAGTATTTTAAATCATCCAAAATGCGAAGCTTTAATCCCGAAACTTCGAGAGAAAAACGTGTTTTGCGTAGGCCTTAAAACCAAAGCCCTTTTGGAAGAAAACGGCTTTAAGGTAATTGCCCATACCGGCTATGCTTCTGATTTAGCTGAAATCATCTCTTTAATTTATCCAAAAGAAAAATACACTTTCTTCAGCGGAAACATGCGTAGGGATGTGTTGCCAAATACGTTAAAAGAAAACAATATCGTTTTCAACGAAATTGAAGTGTATGAAACTGCTTTGACTCCACAAAAAGTCAACACAAAACCGGAAGCAATCCTTTTTTTCAGCCCATCAGCGGTGGAAAGTTATTTGAAATTGAATGTAATAAAAGACGAAATTTGTTTCTGCATAGGAGAAACTACGGCAGAAGCATTAGTCCCGAAGCTTCGGGATAAAAAAATAAAGAATATCGTAATTGCAGAAAAACCCACGGTTGAAAATGTAATTGCAGAAGTTATAGAACATTACAGATAAAAAGCAATCTATTCACGCTTCGTCTCCCTCTCCTTTGCTTCGCCAGTTCGCTGTCGCTCGTGTGGAGAGGGTCGGGGTGAGGTTAAAAACAAAATAACAATGATCAAAAACGACCTATTTTTAAGAGCCTTAAACAACGAAACTGTAGAACGTCCACCGGTTTGGATGATGCGTCAGGCAGGAAGATATTTACCGGAATTCCGCGCATTGCGTGACAAATATGACTTTTTCACCCGTTGCGAAACTCCTGAATTGGCAGCAGAAATAACTGTTCAGCCAATCAGAATCGTAAAACCTGATGCTGCAATTTTGTTTTCTGACATCTTGGTTGTGCCAAGGGCGATGGGAATTCACGTAGAGTTGAAAGACAATTTAGGGCCGATCATCCCGAATCCTATCCGCACAATGGAACAGGTAAATCAGGTTTTTGTTCCGGATGTACATGAAACTTTGGGTTATGTATTTGATGCCATCAAATTGACCAAAGAAATGCTGAACGACGAAGTACCTTTGATTGGTTTCGCAGGTTCTCCTTGGACAATCTTCTGCTATGCTGTGGAAGGAAAAGGGTCTAAAAGTTTTGATACTGCCAAAGGATTCTGTTTCTCAAACCCGGTTGCTGCTCATACATTATTGCAAAAAATCACTGATACAACCATTTTATACTTGAAAGAAAAAGTAAAAGCAGGTTGTAATGCCATCCAGATTTTCGATTCTTGGGGAGGAATGCTTTCTCCTGTAGATTATCAGGAATTCTCCTGGAAATACATCAACCAAATCGTGGAGGCACTTTCAGAAGACACAAAGGTTATCGTTTTCGGAAAAGGATGTTGGTTTGCATTAAATGACATGGCCAATTCAAAAGCGTCAGCTCTTGGTGTTGACTGGACTTGTTCTCCTAAAAATGCCCGTTACCTAACTGGCGGAAAAATCACTCTACAAGGAAACTTCGATCCTTCAAGATTATTGTCGCCAATTCCAACCATCAAAAAAATGGTTCACGAAATGATAGATGAATTCGGAAAAGACAATTATATCGTAAACCTTGGTCACGGAATTTTACCAAACATTCCGGTAGATCATGCGAAAGCGTTTATTGAAGCGGTGAAAGAGTATAAATAGTATTTCACAGTTTACGTTGTAGTTAATATTATTCCTAATAAAAGTTATTGGTATAATAAAATCCCAGTTGATATTTTAAACAAAAAACATGACAACAAATTTCACATTGCGAGATTTTTTCGTATATATTTTGACAGGAATAACTATGTTAAATTGTATAGGAATAATCTTTTTCAAAGATTTATTAGAATGGTCAACGCATTGGTTCAGTAAATATGAGCTTATTAATAACTTTTCATTTTTAGTTTTCATTTTTGCAATTCCTATAATTTATCTAATTGGGCATGTTATAGGTTTTATAAGCTACAACCTGCTTAAAATTTATATTTGGTTGGATAAAAATTATTTTAAGAAACCTATCTCTAAATGTAAATATTTCATTCTAATAAAACTCCAACAAATTCTATATAGGCAAAGAGTGGTGTATGCCATAATATCACATACCAAATCGGAAAATTCAGCCAAATATTTCACTACAGTTGATGAATTTTGGACAGAGTGTGCCAAATTGAAAATTGAAAAATCTTATGATTCTTCCGAATATTGGTATGTTTTAAATGAACTCTTCAATTCATTAAATTTAGTATTCTTTATATCGGCGATTATTTCAGCTTTAAATCAAAGTTGGACTTTAAGTGTTATTTATTTTGCCCTAACAATTTTTGCCTTCAAGAGGGCAAAACAATATGCTGAACATTTTACAAACACAGTCATCCGAACAATTAAAGTATCCAACTCAATAAATCAATAGTTATGAAAAAAATATTTCTAATTCTTTCCATTTGTTTTTTTTCTTTAGCTTCATTAGCACAAGAAAAAAAACACGAGATTTCATATAAATCAGAATATATGGGATTGGGATTCATAAATTCAAAAAATGAAGTTGTCAATGAAAAACCATTTGGAAGAGATGTCAAAATTATATATGATAATTTTTTTAAATCATATTATATAGAATTTTACAAAGAAGATGGGACTTATTCATATTATAAATTTTATTTTGTGAGTAATAATCCTGATAAGAGTTTGCGTATGAGAACTGAAAATAATTCGATTTCAAATATACTAGACACCTTAACAAAAGATGGAACTCTTTTAATTGTAAAAGACAAAAGATTTGACGATGGACTTTTGGGGTATTTAGTAATTAGAGGCTCGACTAGAATTGAATAAATACACAAATTCTAGAATCCTAATAGTTAAACAAAAATGAAAAACAAAATCTACCAATACATCCAAACCCTCCAAAACCAAATCTGCAAAGGTTTGGAAGAAGTAGACGGTCAAGCCAAATTCCGTGAAGACATTTGGGAACGCCCTGAAGGCGGAGGAGGAAGAACACGCGTAATTGAAAACGGCCAAGTTTTCGAAAAAGGCGGTGTAAACATTTCGGCTGTTCATGGCAAATTGCCGGACAGCATGCAAAAATTGTTCGGTGTGGGCGAAGCCGATTTCTTTGCCTGCGGACTGAGTTTGGTAATCCATCCTAAAAGCCCGATGGTGCCAACGGTTCATGCCAACTGGCGTTATTTCGAAATGTATGACGACAATGGAGACGTAATCAATTCATGGTTTGGCGGCGGACAGGATTTGACTCCTTATTATCTGTTTGAAGAAGATGCTGTTCATTTTCATCAAACTTGCAAAACTGCCTGTGACAAACATTCCCGAAGCGTCGGGACAGAGTTTTATCCTAAATTTAAAAAGCAGTGCGACGATTATTTCTGGAACGCACACCGCAACGAAGCCCGCGGAATAGGCGGATTATTTTTCGATTATTGCAAAGCAACGGAGCAAATGTCAATGGAAGACTGGTACAACTTCGTGACCGAAATCGGAAATAGTTTCCTTGAAGCTTATATTCCGATTGTGGAGAAAAGAAAAAACCTTCCATATACCGAAGCACAGAGAACCTGGCAGGAAATCCGTCGCGGTCGTTATGTGGAATTCAATTTGGTTCACGACAAAGGCACTTTATTCGGACTCAAAACCAACGGTCGAATTGAAAGTATTTTAATGAGTTTACCGCCACACGTGCAATGGGTTTACGACCATCATCCGGAAGCAGGAAGCGAAGAAGAAAAGTTATTGAAAGTATTAGAGAATCCGAAAAATTGGATTGCAGAATAGTGAATGAAGATTGATGATTTCAGATCTAAATCAAAAATCATCAATCGTTAATCTTAAATCAAAAATCAAATGTTTCCACTTAGAAGAAACCGCCGTTTAAGAACCAACGAATCAATCAGAAGTTTGGTTCGAGAAACCATTATATCTCCAAACGACTTCATCGTTCCTTTATTCGTTGTTGAAGGTTCGAATGTGAGAGAAGAAATTCAATCGATGCAGAATTACTTCCGATTGAGTTTGGACAACCTTGAAAAAGAAGTCAAAGAACTTTGGTCTCTGGGACTGAAATCGGTTTTGTTATTCGTGAAAGTTCCAGATAATTTGAAAGACAATGCCGGAAAAGAAGCTCTGAATCCAAACGGACTCATGCAGCGCGCCATCAAAACCGTGAAGAATGCCTGTCCGGACATGATTGTCATGACCGATGTGGCTTTGGATCCCTATTCCATTTACGGACACGACGGCATCATCGAAAACGGACAAATTGTGAACGACCCGACTTCGGCATTTTTGGCAGAAATGAGCGTTGCACATGCCCAGGCCGGAGCCGATATTGTTGCGCCAAGCGACATGATGGACGGCCGGATACTGGAAATCCGCGAGGCGCTTGAGGACAACGGTTTCATCAACACCGGAATCATGAGTTACAGTGCCAAATATGCTTCGGCTCATTACGGTCCATTCCGCGATGCTCTGGACAGTGCACCTGTTGATGTGCAAAACATTCCAAAAGACAAGAAGACATACCAGATGGATTACCACAACCGCACCGAAGCCATCCGCGAAACACGTATGGATATTGAAGAAGGTGCCGACATTGTAATGGTAAAACCGGGTATCGCTTATCTGGATATCGTTCGCGAAGTGAAAAACATGAGCGAAGTTCCTGTCGCCGTATATCAGGTTTCGGGCGAATATGCCATGATAAAAGCCGCTGCCGAGAAAGGCTGGATCGACCACGATGCCGTGATGATGGAACAGGTAACGGCCATGAAACGCGCCGGCGCCGACATGATTGCAAGCTATTTTGCTAAGGATGTCGTTAAATTGATTTTGTAAATAATTGAACTACAAAAGACACAAAAAAGGCTGAGTCAAAAAGATTCAGCCTTTTCACATTTTATCGAACTTGACTCTTGGTTATTTTCTCGATATCATCATATTTTAAAGTTAAAATACTTTTATCCTTCTTTTGAATTTTCACATAATCATTAGGTTCTAGCTCAATAATTTTTCCAATATGAACTAAACCACCTTTGGTATAAACTAAATCATCATTAGCAGTAATTTCATTTGGAGTTTCAATAATCTTGGTAAGATTTGAGAAATCTAAATGATACTCATAATTCTTATAATTTTTTTTGACAATTCCTTTTTCATTTACATTCGGTTTCCAAAGTGTACCTGCTGCCAAATCAACTCCTACACCCCAAGGTATTGGAATCCCACTAATTAACCCTGTAAATGTTAAAACAGTTCCAGTAAACGCCCATCCCCTAAACGTTCTTGATTGATATTTAAAGATTTGTTCTTGCCCTCCTTCATCTTTTACCGTAAAAGATAATTTATTAGCATCCTTCCTTTTTAATTTAATCACGGCTGTACCGGTTCCTTTTAACTGATTTTCGTGATAAATTTTCGCATTCGGTTTATTTTCAACCGACACATGTGCATAATAATTTGAACCTCCAATTATAGCTCCACAACTTGTTGTCAATAAAGTGGATGAAAGGATAATTACCCCTCCCCATTTTTCTTAATTCTTTTTTCATAAATAGTTAATTATGGTTAATATATTGTTAAATATATGTAATATTTTATTATATTAAAAATAAAAACAATTTAGTTATTCTGTTTTTAGAAATATTAAATCGTTCTTAAATAAAGTTAAATTGAGCTAAATGATAAGTAAACAACAATGATTAATATCTTTGAACAATGAAAAGCTATTACTTCAAAACACCTTTAGGAATCGCCAAAATAACAGGCGAGGAAAACGGAATCGCTGAAATTTCAATTTCCGATGAAGGCATTGTGTCTGATGAGATTCCTGTATTTCTAAAGGAAGCTGTTTCCCAACTTCAAGAATATTTTGAAGGCAAAAGAACTTCCTTCAATTTCGAATTAAACCCAAAAGGAACCGAATTCCAAAAAAAGGTATGGCAGGAATTACTGAATATACCATTCGGAAAAACGATTTCATATTTAGAATTATCCCAAAAACTGGGCGATGTCAAAGCCATTCGGGCAGTAGCCTCCGCTAATGGAAAAAATCCGCTTTGGATTGTGGTTCCCTGTCATCGGGTAATCGGAACCGATGGTTCGCTTACGGGTTATGCCGGCGGATTATGGCGAAAACAATGGCTGTTGGAGCATGAAAATCCTACCAATCAGCAACGATTATTTTAGATAGCAAGATTCCCTTTGGCATAAAAAACATAACTTTACTCTCCAAAGTTATAAATTATGCAAACCAAACTCACTCATGCCCAACAGGCATTTCAATATTGGAAAACCACAACATTTAAAGAACGTACTGAACTTCTGCTAAAATTAAAAGATGTTTTAGCGGAACACAGAATTCGATATGCCACATTAATTACTCAGGAAATGGGCAAACCTATAACCCAATCACTTGCAGAAATTGACAAATGCGGATTACTTTGCGAATATTATGCACAAAATTCCGAAAGCTTTTTACAATCAAAACATATAAAAACCGATGCTCAGGAAAGTTTTGTTTGTTATGAACCTCTTGGCGTTTTATTGGGTGTGATGCCGTGGAATTTTCCTTTTTGGCAGGTATTCCGCTTTGCCGTTCCGGCGATTATGGCCGGAAATACAGTAGTGGTAAAACATGCAAGCAACGTTCCTCAATCAGCGGAAGCCATAGAAAGTTTGTTTCTCGAAAGTGGTTTTCCGACAGGCATTTATCAAAATTTGCATATACCAAGTGATAAAGTAGCGGAAGTCATCGCTAATCCTATTATAAAAGCGGTTTCACTTACAGGAAGCGAACAAGCAGGAAGTGTCGTAGCTGCGCAGGCTGGTAAATATCTGAAAAAATCGTTGTTGGAATTAGGCGGAAGCAATGCCTTTATCGTATGTGAAGATGCCGATTTGGATAAAACGGTTTCTATAGCTGTCAATGCCCGTATGCAGAATGCCGGGCAGAGTTGCATTGCAGCCAAAAGGTTTTTAGTCCATGAAAATATTTATGACCAGTTTTTGGAAAGATTCAAAACTGCAATCTCCCAACTTAAAACCGGAGATCCTATGAATCCGGAAACACAAATCGGATCGCTGGCAAGAATAGATTTAGCCGAAGAATTGGAACGGCAAGTTCAAAAATCGGTTGAAATGGGAGCTCAAATCATTTTGGGCGGAAAACGAAACGGGGCTTTTTATGAACCTACTATTCTTGCCCAAATTACTCCCGAAATGCCGGTTTTCAAAGAAGAAACTTTTGGCCCCGTCGTGGCTTTGCTTTCGTTTTCAACATTGGATGAAGCCATTGCATTGAGCAATCAATCCGATTTTGGATTGGGAGTTTCAATTTTCACAACAGACATTTCACAAATAAAAACGCGAATTCATGAATTTAATGAAGGAGCCGTTTTTATCAATGATCTTGTTAAATCCGATCCACGATTGCCTTTCGGCGGAATTAAGAAATCAGGTTATGGCCGGGAACTCGCCAAAGAAGGGATTTTGGAATTTGTAAATACTAAAACTGTTGTTATCCATTAAAATTCCCCTCCTCTGGAGGGGTGCCCGAAGGGCGGGGTGGTTACTCAGCCTCTTGTAAAAACAAAATAAACTTTGCCCCATGACCCAACCAATCCTAACTCACATCCACGATATCCCCATCCGAAGAAATTTCATTGAGAATTTACCTTATAATCCCAAGTTGGTGTCCCGGGCAAAATCCCTCCGTAAAGCAGGAAACTTCCCCGAAGTTGTCTTTTGGAAACAGGTGCGAAATCACACTTTTTGGAACATTGATTTTGACCGCCAACGAATCATTGGGAATTACATTGTTGACTTTTATATAAAAGCATTGGGAATGATTGTCGAAATTGACGGAGAAAGTCACAATGACAAAGAGGAATACGATGAAAGACGGGAAAACTATTTTCGATCACTTGGATTAAAAATTTTTAAAACGGCAAATTTCAGAATCCTTCATGATCTGGAAAATGTTATGAGAGAATTGGAGAGGTTTATTATTGAAGAATTTGGTATTAAAGAAGTTTCTGTTTCCAAAAGCAGTTCTGAACCACCCCGGCTTTCAGCCACCCCTCCAGAGGAGGGGAATCATAACGATGATATTTTTATATAGAAATAAACCAAATTCCGTAAATTCGTTCAAACCGAATAAACAGCAAATCAATGATCGAAAAAATAAACCTCAATAACATCCTTTTCCTTGACATAGAAACCGTTCCTCAGGAAGAACATTTTGAATCTTTGGATCCCGAAATGAAAGAACTCTGGGAACAAAAAACACAATACCAGCGCAAAGACGAATATACTCCTGAAGACTTTTACGAAAGAGCCGGAATCTGGGCCGAATTCGGGAAAATTATCTGCATTTCAGTCGGATATTTTATTAATAAAAGTGATATTCGAAACTTCAGGGTAACTTCTTTTTTTGGGGAAGAAAAGAAAATATTAAAGGATTTTTCTAATTTATTGGACAATCATTTCAATGGACCACAACATCTTTTATGCGGACATAATGCCAAGGAATTTGACATTCCGTTTATTGCCCGACGAATGATTATCAACCGGATTGCCATTCCCAACAAGCTGAATCTATTCGGTAAAAAACCATGGGAAATTCCGCATCTCGACACTTTAGAATTATGGAAATTTGGCGATTACAAACATTTCACTTCATTAAAACTAATGTGCAAAGTTCTGGGAATCCCTTCTCCCAAAGGCGACATAGACGGCAGTCAGGTGGGACACGTTTTTTATGTGGAAAAAGACATCGACCGCATTGTGACTTATTGCGAAAAAGACACCATTGCCGTGGCGCAGATTTTCCTTCGATTACGTAGAGAAGATTTATTGATTGAGGAGGAGATTATTCATGTTTAATTATTCAACACAAATTCCACGAATTGGCACTAACTAATTTATGTCAATTCGTGGAATTTGTATTTTATTTTCTTTTCAAAAAACCTTCGTGAAAATAATCCTCAAATAATTACATTTACCCAAAAAATAAATCTCATGGTTTTAAGCAGATTTTGGCTCACTATTTTTATTTCTTCTATTGTCTTTGTGGTATTCGGTTTGTTTTCGGGCAACAATTATACAATCGATTTTATTTTGAATGGCAAAAAAGACGATCCTATTTTACTGACCGAAAAATACATCGATCAGGTTCCGGCTTTTATCAAAGATAGTATTGAAAAAGCTCCCGAAAAAACGATTGTTATCAACAAAGTGGAGTCGAATCCAGACACTACCTATGTTTATAAAAATAAAACTATAAAAGTTTACAGTGGCGTTCAAAAATCGGACGGACTTTTACCCACTTGTAAAAACAGTTTACTGGATTTAATCATTCCGTTGATTGCTTATTTAGCATTCTTCTGCGGAATCATGGAACTTTTGATTATCTCAGGAGCGGCAGAAAAACTCGCCAAAAGACTGAGTCCGATGTTTGCCAAAGTGTTTCCAAGCGTACCAAAAAACCACGAATCGATTTCGTACATGACCCTGAATTTTGCTGCCAATTTCCTCGGGTTGGATTCGGCTGCCACCCCTTTCGGATTGAAAGCCATGCAAAGTTTACAGGAAATCAATCCCGAAAAAGACAGAGCAAGCGATGCCCAAATCATGTTTATGTGCCTTCACGCGGCCGGACTTACATTAATCCCAACTTCAATCATCGGTTATCGTGCTGCCGAAAACGCAGCCAATCCGGCTGATGTGATGTTGCCTTGTATTATCACTTCGTTTATCGGAACGATTGCTGCATTTTTGATTGTCGGCATCCGCCAAAAAGTGAATTTCAAAAGTGCCGGACTTCTGGTTGCTTTGATGACCGTAATTGGAGCCATTGCCGGATTATTGTTTTACATCAATGGGCTGAATTTGATCGAAAAGAATTTCTTTACCGGTAATCTTTCGGGACTAATGCTCGTTGCCATTATTGCTTTTACGCTTATTTTCTCTTGGATAAATGAGTCGAAATTCACCGAAAGTGCTACAACCATTTTTGACACTTTTGTGGAAGGAGCCCGAAACGGATTGCAGACCGGTGTTAAAATTTTTCCTTACGTAATGGGAATGTTGGTAGCGATTTCCTTTTTCCGAAACAGCGGTTTGTTTGAAATCATCAGCAACGGAATTTCATTTGCTTTCTCAAATATCGGCGTGAGCAAAGAAATTACCGATTCCTTACCGGTTGCCATGTTACGTCCTTTCAGTTCGGGAGGTTCCAGAGGGTTTATGATTGATTCCATGAAAATGTTTGGCCCCGACTCTTTCACCGGACGATTGAGCTGTATTTTCCAATGCAGTGCCGAAACCACTTTTTATGTGATTGCGGTTTACTTTGGTTCTATCAATGTGAAAAATACCCGCTACACTTTGGGCACCATGCTTTTGGTAGATTTAATCTGCGTGATTGCAGCAATCTTTGTGGCGAGCTGGTTTTTTTAATCCTGCAAGGTTTTAAAAACCTTTTAGAAATTATAATTTGAAGTCGCAATTTGCGACTTCAAATTATAATAAAAAACGAAATTTATGAAATATATAATTCTTGTTTTTACTTTTCTACTATTCTTAAGTTGTAAAAAAGAAACCGATAAAACTTTAGCATTAAATAGTGATTCAAAATCTAATTCAAGATTGACTAAAAATGCTGCCATTTCGGTTGATACCATCTTTTTTTCTTTTGATAAGAAAGTTAAATTTAAAGATTTTGCTTTGGTACATTTAATTGAAAAGAAATATTTCAAAGACAGTATTTGTAATGCGAAATTTATTGTTGATTTTATAAAGAACAATAAAAAAATATATTCTTATCCACTTCAAATAAAAGGAGTGGTTAAAGATTCAGGATGGTACGGGAGTTATCAACTTGATACAATTACAAATCCGTTAAGAACAATTTCTTTTGGTTATGCCGCATGTGGATACACACAAGATGATTTTCTCTTTTACATTGATGAAGAAAATTCAGAGTTATTATATCAGTGGGAATCTATGGTCGATAGTGGTTGGGGAACTTGGACAGAAGTAGTTTCAGGAATACCAGAAAGTTTTTATTGCCGAACAGTTTCATTTTCTCCGGAAGATGATAATGAAGATTTGGGAATAGTAGAATATTCAGATTCAATCTATTTTAAATTTCAAAATAATAAATGGAATAAAATTTATAAAACCCCAAAGGGAAAAGTTTACAGAAGTAAAAAAGAATCTCTTAATAGGTCTAATCAAAGTAAATAGTAATTTACCTCATATTCCTTACCTTTACACTCCTTAAAAATCATTCAAAAATGGACTTTATATACCAAGATCCGTATCCGATTATAAAAGACGATACGCAATACAAAAAAATCACTTCCGATTACGTAAAAGTGGAGAAACTGGGCGACCGCGAAATATTGACTGTTGACCCGAAAGGATTGGAATTATTAGCCGAAACTGCCATGAGCGATGTGTCGTTCATGTTGCGTTCTTCTCATTTGCAAAAACTAAAAAACATCATTGAAGACCCTGAAGCTACCGACAACGACCGCTTTGTAGCTTACAATTTATTGCAAAACGCTGTTGTGGCTGTTGAAGGCGAATTGCCTTCTTGCCAGGATACCGGAACAGCAATTGTAATGGCAAAAAAAGGGGAAAACGTGTACACCGGAGCCGATGACGGCGAATGGTTGTCAAAAGGGATTTTCAATACGTACCAAAAAAGAAACCTGCGTTACTCGCAAATCGTTCCGATTTCGATGTTTGAAGAGAAAAACTCAGGGTCTAACCTTCCGGCACAAATTGACATTTATTCCAAAAAAGGAGCTTCTTATGAGTTCTTGTTTTTGGCCAAAGGTGGTGGTTCTGCCAACAAAACGTTTCTTTACCAAAAAACCAAATCGCTACTAAACGAGAAATCTTTGGATGAATTCATCCGTGAGAGAATCATGGATTTGGGAACTTCGGCCTGCCCTCCTTACCATTTGGCTATTGTAATCGGCGGTACTTCTGCCGAAGCAAATTTGGCAGCCGTGAAAAAAGCATCTGCCGGATATTTTGACAATCTTCCAACTTCCGGAAATATGGCTGGCCAGGCTTTCCGTGATTTGGAATGGGAAAAACGAGTACAGCAAATTTGCCAGGAAAGCCACATAGGAGCCCAATTTGGCGGAAAATATTTAACACATGACGTTCGTGTAATCCGTTTGCCACGCCATGCTGCTTCTTGTCCGGTGGGAATGGGAGTTTCCTGTTCTGCCGACAGAAACATTAAAGGAAAAATTACCAAAGACGGTATTTTCGTGGAGCAATTGGAAACTAATCCGAAACAATTTTTACCTGAAACGGCACCGCATTTGGAGGAACCGGTTGAAATTGATTTGAACCGACCAATGAAAGAAGTATTGGCCGAACTTTCGAAATACCCAATCAAAACTCGTCTAAAATTAAACGGAACTTTGATTGTGGCCCGTGACATTGCGCACGCTAAAATCAAAGAATTACTGGATGCCGGAAAACCAATGCCGGAATACTTTAAAAACCATCCGATTTATTACGCAGGCCCTGCCAAAACACCTCAGGGAATGCCTTCGGGAAGTTTCGGGCCGACAACTGCCGGGCGTATGGATGTTTACGTTGACGAATTCCAGGCTGCGGGTGGTAGCATGATCATGTTGGCCAAAGGAAACCGTTCGCAAGCCGTTACGGATGCCTGCGGTAAATATGGCGGATTTTATTTAGGTTCTATCGGAGGTCCAGCGGCTATTTTAGCCAAAGAAAACATTCTTTCGGTAGAAGTGGTGGATTTTGAAGAATTAGGAATGGAAGCGGTGCGTAAAATTACCATCAAAGATTTTCCTGCGTTCATCATTACCGATGATAAAGGGAACGATTTCTTTCAGAATTTGTAATTAAAAAAAGTTAACACGAATTTCACCAATTCTCACTAATCTATTTGTGAAAATTAGTGGAATTTGTGTTTATAAATCATTTGTAAAATAGTATGCCTTTTACTGAAACATTCAATCCATTTTATTCAAAAGTCAAGGACAGTCTGGCCAACGGAACCTTTGCCAAATTGACTTTGGCCAAGACTATTGGCAATACCGATTTGAAGAACATTTATGTTCGCCCGGTAATGGAGGAAGGTATTTTGAAATTGGAACTTAAATTCCGGTATCAGGAAGAAGAATTGTTCGAAATTCATACCATTGACGGCGCTTTCGGGAGGTTGGTTGAACATATCAACAACCCGTTTTTGTCGGCACTTTTGTTTACCACCGAATTTGATTTGGTGTATAAACTCAATAAAAAAAGAGCAGTCAGCATTACAGATCAACCGCCGACATTTACACACGCTTCACCGGTTATTTTGGAATTCCTTTCAAATAAAAAGTAGCTGAAATTACACTCAACAAAAAGTAAAAGCCGTTTCAAATTTTATAGTTATGAAACGGCTTTTTAAAAAAATTCCATCGATAAATAGTATAGTTCTATTCCACATACAACACCAATCCTTTAAGGTAATGGCCTTCGGGATGGTAAATATTTGTAGGATGATCCGGTCCTTGACCTAATTTGTGTAAAACCCTGATATTTCTTCCCGTTTCGATAGCTGCAGCAGCAATTGTATTGTAAAACAATAGGTCGTCAATTACCTGAGAACACGAAAAAGTAAACAGGATTCCTTTTGGAGCCAATGCTTTTAATCCGGCAATATTCAGGCGTTTGTAAGCCTGAGTAGCGGTATGTTTGCTCTTGATGCTTTTGGCGAAAGCCGGAGGATCCAGAACAATCAAATCGTATTGTTTATTGTGTTCTTTCATGAACTCAAACACGTCCGATGCTACCGGATTGTGATTGGAATCCGGGAAATTGAGTTCCATGTTTTTGGCAGCCAAATCGACTGCTTTTTGAGAAATATCCACCGAAGTCACTAATTCGGCTCCCGAGCTCATGGCATAAATCGAAAAACCGCCGGTGTAACAAAAGGTGTTCAGTACTTTTCTGTCCTTGGCATAATGAGCCAAAAGTTTACGGTTGTCGCGCTGGTCAAGGAAAAATCCTGTTTTTTGTCCTTCCACCCAGTTTACCGAGAAAAGAATATTGTTTTCTTTGGCAACCGTTTCCGGCTTGTCTCCAAAAAGGAAATAATCGGTTCCGGTATGGGGCAAAGTGCCACTGCTTTTGCAATAAATCGTTTCGCAATGATTTGAAAAACTTTTCTTAATAGCCTCAGCGATTTTATCCATCTGCAAATAAATTCCGGTAGAATGTGCCTGCAAAACCCAGTTTTTGTCGTAGTAATCGATAATCAGTCCCGGAATTCCGTCGCCTTCGCCATGAATCACACGAAAGGCGTTGGTTTCTTCAATGGAAAATAACTGCATACGTACTTCCCAGGCCGAAAGCAACTTGTTTACCCAAAATGATTCGTCAAATGTTTCATTTTCGAAAGCCAACAAACGCACCACGATACTTCCTTTGTCACTGAAATAACCGGTTCCTAAATGTTTGTTTTTGGAATCGACTACATCGACCATTTCTCCGTCTTCAATTTCACGGCTCACGCCATATACTGCACCGCTAAACACCCAAGGATGACGGCGTTCAATGGATTTTTCTTTTCCGGGTTTAAGGATTACTTTGGGATAGTTCATATTAAAAAGTTAGCCACGAATACACGAATTTTGTTCATGAATTTGTGGCTGAAATTATGGTTTTACAATTTTAAATTAGTCAATTACCATTTCAGGGATTTCCCCTTCAATGATTAAATCGGCTTCGGTAGCTTTGATGATCTCTTCAACAGAAACGCCCGGCGCTCTTTCCAGTAATTTGAAACCTTTCGGAGTCACTTCCAAAACGGCCAATTCGGTTACCACTTTCTTCACACAACCAACTCCTGTCAATGGCAAAGTACATCTTTTCAGGATTTTGCTTTCCCCGGCTTTGTTTACGTGCATCATGGCAACGATAATATTTTCGGCAGAAGCCACCAAATCCATCGCACCACCCATTCCTTTTACCATTTTTCCCGGAATTTTCCAGTTGGCGATGTCACCATTTTCAGAAACTTCCATGGCTCCCAAAATGGTCAAATCCACTTTTTGCGCACGAATCATCCCGAAACTGAAAGCCGAGTCAAAGAAACTAGCTCCCGGCAAAGTCGTGATGGTTTGTTTTCCGGCATTGATGATATCGGCATCTTCCTCTCCTTCAAAAGGGAAAGGCCCCATGCCTAAAACTCCGTTTTCCGACTGAAATTCTACTGAAATATCATGACGAACATAATTAGCTACTAAAGTTGGAATTCCGATTCCAAGGTTTACGTAATAACGGTCTTTTACTTCTTTCGCGATTCTTTTTGCGATTTCTTCTTTACCTAATGCCATGATTAACTTCTTTTACGGGTTGTACGTTGCTCAATTCTCTTCTCAAACTTCTCTCCCTGAAAAATGCGTTGCACCATGATTCCCGGAATATGGATTTGATTTGGGTCTAATGAACCCGCAGGCAATAATTCCTCTACCTCGGCGATAGTGATTTTTCCGGCTCCGGCCATACAAGCATTGAAGTTTCTTGCCGTTCCTTTGAAAATTAAATTTCCGGCTTCGTCACCTTTCCATGCTTTTACGATAGAGAAATCTGCATGATAAGCCAATTCCATAATGTGCATTTTTCCGTTGAATTCTCTGGATTCTTTTCCTTCGGCTACTTCGGTTCCGTAACCCGCAGGCGTAAAGAAAGCAGGAATTCCCGCTTGTGCAGCACGACATTTTTCGGCCAAAGTTCCTTGTGGAGTTAATTCTACATCCAATTCTCCCGACAACATTTGGCGTTCAAATTCAGCATTTTCTCCCACATAGGAAGAAATCATTTTTTTGATCTGGCGTTTTTGCAACAATAATCCCAATCCGAAATCATCAACTCCGGCATTATTGGAAATACAAGTTAAATCGGTAGTTCCTTTTTTTACCAATTCGGCGATACTGTTTTCAGGGATTCCGGAAAGTCCGAAACCTCCTAACATAATGGTCATTCCGTCTTCAATTCCCTGAAGCGCTTCCTGAACGTTGTTTACTTTTTTATTAATCATATTTATAGTGATTCATTTTTATTTTGAGTGCGGTAAATTTAGGGAAAATGATTTGAAAATGTGTCAATTTGAAATTGGTTTAATTCATCTTCAAAATCTCAACATTTATATTTGACTTTAGCCATAACCAATTATCAAAAAACAATAAAAGGGCTTTAATCTAAATCACAGTCGTCTGAAACTTGCCTATAAAAAGTGCCTGAGAATGCTTTATTTTGAAAAAAATCTTACAAGTTTTCAAATATGGCATTATTTAGGCGTTCTAAAAATACAAATAATTGTAAACAGGGAGGTTTATAGAGTTTTTTTGCCGGTTTTAAAAAACTTTCGGACGGCTGTGGTTGAATTTATGTTAGTTTTTCTATTTACGTTTTAATATTTCTAATAATTTAAAATTAAGGTATAGTTTTTCTTTACCTACCTGTTCGCTTTTTAAGAAGCCTTCGGTTTCGAGTTCTTTTAGGTAATTACCGACCGTTTTTAGATTACCTAAACCTGCTTTTTCGAGTTGGTGCCTTTTTGTATAAGGCAATCTGAACAATTCTTCCATCAGGTCTTTTGAATGGACTTTGGGAAGTTTTTGCTTTATTTCTTCTCCCATTTGATTCATTAGACTTTCAATATCAGCAATTTGTTTTCTGCCTTTTAAAGCCGTTTGCTCTACCATATCCAGCATATAAAGAATCCATTCTTCCCAACTGCCCTCTTCAGTCACTTTTCTCAAATTAGTGTAGTACTTGTCTTTGTGCTGAATAATGTAATCACTTAGATACAGAGCCGGTAAATCGAGCAAGTCTGTCATTTTTAGGTAAAGCAATAAAATAATCCTGCCTGTACGACCATTACCATCGAAAAATGGGTGAATGGCTTCAAACTGATAATGGATGATTGCCATTTTTACCAATGGATCGATATTATCTTCGGCATGTATGAAATCTTCGAGATTTTTTAATTTTTCACGGATTACCTGCTCTCCTTCGGGTGGCGTGTAAACCACCACACCTGTGGCTGGATTTTTTAATTGAGTTCCGGGAGCATTGCGAATTCCTGACTGATTTTCTTTTATCAATTGCATTAGGGCTATGAAAAGATTGGTAGTCAATATAGGTCTTTTTTCAATTTCGGTAACTCCAAACCACAAAGCATCTTTGTAATGCATTACTTCTTTGGTAGCAGGATTTTCATTTTTACGTTCTGAAATTGAAGCTTTGAATAGTTCGTCTTGCGTGGTAATGATATTTTCAATGGCCGAACTCGCCTGCGCTTCCTGTAAATTGATGGTGTCAATGAAAAGTGTTTGATTTGGTAAGTTCGTAATTGCTCCTTTTAACTCTGATAATGCTCTACTGGCCGCAATGGTTTTTTTGAGAATTATTGTGTTTTCTATTTCCGCTTGTGGCGGTAATATAGGTAAATCATTATAGGGTACTTCCGGGTTGTATATTGTTTTATTGTTCATTTTGCTGTTTTCGAACGAGAGTAAAATTTACCTCTGTTTTTGAATCGAGTGTAAAAATATGAAAAAATTACTCTCGTTTTGTTTTCGAGTGTAAAAATTGCCCTCGTTGGTTTTTTAGATGGGTAAGCAAATTTTGAATAAAAGATTTTTATTTTTTTCGGATTTAAAACTTTCGGATTTATCCGAAGAAACCAACGCAAACCGAAACAAGACGTGTACTGATTTACGCTAGTTTAGGCTTATGTTTCCCGAATTTTAATTTTGAAAAAAAATGGGAAAAGTTTTGACGTTTTTTGCTTACCCACCTTACCCTATGAAATTGACGAAAACTAAAGTATTTTGAATCATTTTTGAAACAAAAAGTTATTCCGAGATTTCTTTATTTATACCCGAAATAAACCTTCGTCTATCCATTTAATTCGGTTGTATTTACGAAAGTTTATTTTTTTGTTTTCCCCAAATATAAAAAAATCCCGTCCACCAAATGGTAAACGGGATTAATATATTTAATGATATTAGGAGTTTTATAGATCGAACTCTTCTGTGCTTTGTTCCACAGCAGTGGTATCTTTAACCACTTTTTTACGAAGACCTCCATAACAATCGACTTTTATTTTCAAATCTTTTGGCCTTGGAAAATCTTCTTTAGAAACCTGTAAAGTCTCATCTTTATAACATTTTTCCATTAAGCCAAATGCCCAAATTGCTTGTAGCGTGTGTTGGCGGGTAGTACCTCTATTCGGTTAAACTTAACTTTAGATGTCCACCTAAACCGAGTCTAATTATTCTCATTAATGTTGAAAGTCTTATATCGCTAGTGTTATTTTCAATTTTTGAGATATACGATTTTGTGGTCCCACATTTCAATGCTAATTGTTCTTGTGTCATTCCACGTTCTTTTCGCATTTCTTGCAACATAACACCAAGTTCAAAAATCTCGTATTCTTCCTCGTATTTTTCACGAGTTTCTGTTCCTGTTTTTCCGTATTGAGCATCTAAATGTTCAGCAAATGATGTAATTTTTTTATTTTCAGTTTTCATAATCGTTACTTTTTATATTTATCTTCTAAATATTCTGCTTTTAGCTTTTCAGCCATTTTGATTTCTGATTTCGGAGTTTTTTGTGTTTTCTTCTGAAATCCATTTACTAAAACAACAATTTTTCCTTTGTCGAAAAAACTAAAAACTCTAAAAATATCAGAACCAACTTCAACACGAACTTCATATATTCCGTCTGAACCAGTCAAATGTTTGAAAAACTTTTCGGGGATTCTTTGTTGAGTTGAAATTAACTGTAAAGTCCAGTTGAATTTTTTCTTAACGTCTTCTTTTTGAGCATTAAAAAAATCAAGATAATAGTCTTCGTAATAAACAACTTCTCTTATAAATTTCTGATTCATTAGGCAAAGTTAGCCAATTAGATAACTTTAGCAAAGTTTTTGAAGGGTAATTTTCTACTTTGCAGTTCTTTGGTATTCCCGCTAACGTTTTGGGTATTGCCGAAGGCGGGGATTTTTAGCACTAAAGTTCAATCGAAGAAC